>CAYRFE010000020.1:0-66813 GCA_964423645.1 uncultured bacterium
CAGCTCTTTTGAACACTCTCAATATACATATTACGTAACTCTGGGAATGTTTGGGTTTAAAAGCTTGATGCGTGTAATCAATTCCGCTGTCGATTATACCGACTAATACATCTTCCCCGTAATATCCGGCAGTATGCATATCATCGGTATTCATTTTTACGATAGCGATATCATTATGAGGTTCATTCATATACGCCATCTGCACGTAGCCGATTGATTTCTCTTCTTCAAGCGTTGCAAGAGCTGAGATAGGAATATGCGCGGTAACAATCGTATCGGTAATCTTAGTATATTTAATACCCAATAAATCCAATGTTGCTGTAGAAGAAACCGACAATGTTGAATGTATTGTCACTTCATTTCCTGCTGTTCGTACAATATCAGCCTTTGATTCAACAGAATTCATTTCAAGTAAGTTTGTAAGTGCTACTTGTGAATTCTTAGAATAATCAGACTTAATTTTCGAAAGCCTCGGGTCTAACTGACCTGACCATAAAAAAAAGACAAAAACACACGAAATACCCAATAATAACCACAACCTTCTCATATACCCTCCTCATATTTTTCTGACTGATACTATAAGTATACGTCACTCTATTCATAAATCAAGGTGAACAAGACCACCATACCCTATCACAATCAGAGTGATGATCTTGCGTTTTTCTCCTACTCAGAGTATACGCATGAATAAGGATTCCATTGCATAAATAGAACAACATGTACTAAAGTGAGGATGAGATGTGTTATTTCGAAGACAAGATGTATTTTCGTTGAATTACTTCTCCCACGCAAACACAATTCGCTCGTTATTATTTTCTGAAAATTCCGATATAACAGCGATCATACCGCGTGAGGAATGCACCCGATAACTTTTCCCTGTTAAAGGATCCTTGGGAAGTTTATTTTCTTCGAATTTTGTTTCAGTCAATACCATTGAAACTACTGCTAATCTTCCCAATAATGCATCTTTTTGCATAAAAACCGAATGATATTCTATACCGATACGTGCTAATAAGGCTTTACCGGTAATATTATTCCATTTACGAGCGAAAACAGTTTTCCTGTAATTATCACTCAGTCGCAACAACTTATCCGCAGTCTGAAAATAGGCGAGATCATTCAAAGCAACCAAATCAGTGTAATATTCATGCAGAATACGACGGGTTTTGTTACTGTCATAAAAGGGCCATAGGGTGACAATATCAGTATTGAGTGCATATATCATGGGCAAGCCTTGTGGTCCGATATACGGAATATGTTGCGGTATATCACGAAGAATCCGCGAAAGCATTTCATATTCCAAGATCAAACTGTCATTGAGTGCATGAGATAACGTTTTGGTTACATAATCCATTGAGACAAGAACCGTATCTTTGGGAAGCGACGTCGGGATTCGCTCATTCTCAAGTGCATTGATCGCAATATCTGCCATTGCAATAGTATACACCGTGTGAATAATTGAATTTTTACCTCTGCACATCATTGCGATAGACTTCCATAAACGTACGTATTTTTCATTTGCTTTTCGCGATTCTCCAAGTGCATACAACCAACGAATCGCCGTTGCTTCCGCTTTTGCGGCAGTAATAAGCACCGTATATTCCGCAGTCTGTGTTTCAATCAAGGCTCGTTGTGCACCGGGTAATTCTATAGGCGTGACCGATAAAAAATCGAAAAGCACATCACGAAACGCGTTCGTGCGAGAAAGATATTGTACAAGATTTGCTTTTGTATAATCCAGCTCATTCAATGCTCTTTGTTGTTCATCGGTAAGCTGCGGCAAATCAGATTGTGACAGAATTTTCATAAATTGAGAATATCGCGGCGGTGTGAGAATTTCCGGCGATGCGACACGAAGCGTATCTGTAAAAGAAGATTCTTTCGGAAGATTCACAACAACAAATCCGGTAAAAACGATTGCAACCGTCACAATAGTAGTCATGATGAGGATACGTATGCCTCGTATAATTGCGGGAATACGATATCCCTTATGCTGTAACTGTGTCATCATCAAGACAAATGCCAATCCTGAACATGTGGCAATTCCCGCTACCGAAGCAATTCCATAAACCCCGAAAAGAAAAAGCTGTAAAACAACCAGTACCGCACCCGCTACAATTGTTAAGATTTCAAATTTGCGCATACTGATCCTTCCCTGCAATCGATTATTTGATAAGTTGTAAGGTGAGAGCTGTCTCTCCTGTCGCAAGCACACGAAACGGAATCGGTATTTTTTTGGCACGGATTTCAGAAAGCAAAAGAGTTGCCGGCCCCATAAAACGCACCTCTGTGCGTGCAAGCCCCTTCTCGAAGGAACGTAACTCCACAGAAGAGATCCCCCGTACCATATACTTCACTGCACGCAAAAATTCTTCTGCGTGTTCATATTTTTCGGTCTCGATCTGCATTTCAATACGATATCCTTGCCCTGAAAGACTGTCCTTCCACCAATTTACACAATCAGTGATCAGGTTCGTTCCTGCTTTTTCAGTCGCCATCACTGTAACGACTTTCATACCCGCAGTATCCGAAACATGGGGTTTTGCTGCATGTTCTGAGACACTCGCAATGATCCTCCCTGTATCTGTCTCAATCGCTCGTAAGGTAATATCACATTGGTACGAGAATAGTGATGAGCCTTCAATCGGAAGTTTCCCCGCATTTTCTGCGACAACATCACCGAATATAATAAGATTTGCACCTGCCTTTTTCGCTATTGAAATAATAGTTTCATACTTTCCGTCATAAAGCGATGCAATTGCCTTTCTCATATCATTCGCAGCGGCAGGATCTTTGACAATTACTTCATTTTTCAAAAGCATGTCACGCAATGTCGCTTCTGCCTGAGAAAGAGTATTGTTCTCCCATTTGCCCGTAAATGTATTCTTCCCGAATTTTTCTCTGACAATAACAAGAACATACGGATTTTTCGCTTTTAACAACGATCGCACTGCATCAAAGTCTTTTGCTAAAACACCCGATCGCACCGACACTGTTACCAGAACTTCCATGATATCCCCGTCAATATAACGACTGACTTCTTTCCAACCGACAACGTACCCTTCGGTTCGAGTAAGGATTGTATCGGTAAATAATTGATAATTTTGAACAATAGTCTCGGAAGAAATATATACCCCGAGGGCACTTTCCAGCGCGTTTCGCTTCGCATCTATCACGGCCGCCTCAAATGCAGCGACAATATCACCTTGATATATGACACTCAATCCTTTTGCCTGAACCTCTTGAAAATCAATTTTCTCCGCAAAAATACCCCGAACATTTAAAAAAATAATGAACAGTATAATCACAACTCGCATAGTACCTCCTATTTATTACACTATAGCCCGTTTTACGTAAAATATCAATGTACAAAAAATAATTTCTCATCAGTATAATTTATTACCTTCGTGGTGTTGTTTTTTATAGAAAAACACCGATTGTGCTTTTGATACTATACGATTCAGATTGGTAATAAAAGTTGTGCAATAGCGTTGATTGTCTCATTGGTGCAGAATTGTCTTTCTGCTTTTGCGTCTTTCTAAGGCTTTTATGACTGAATTGTGTGAAAATCTCAAAAGAATAATGAAGACTTCATCCCCACACCCCTTATAGTAACAAAACTATAAAAGTAAGTCCGAAGCAAGCTTCGGGGAATTTGACCCATTGAGATTAAAATAATCTTATAAATCGTTGATAAAGAAGTTATCTGCAAAAAACACTGTTACGATTTATTTTATGCGCCAAATAATAATCCGATACGATACACCGCAAAACTCATCAACCACGCCAAAACGATTGTATAGGTCAGTACAAAACCCGCCCATTTCCAGGAACGAAGCTCAGAACGAACGACCGCAAGTGCCGATAAACAAGGCACATATAACAACACAAACACCATAAGCACAAATGCTTTTAAGGGATCAAACTGAGGATCTTTTTGTAATGCGCCTCGCAAACTTACGTTTTTTTCCGCATCGTCAGATGTCCGATATAAAATACCCAATGTTGATACGACAATTTCTTTTGCCGCGATACCCGTCACCAATGCAATCCCAATCTTCCAGTCAAACCCCAACGGTCGCAATACAGGTTCAATAAAATGTCCGATACGACCTGCAATACTTGCTTGAATCATATCATGCTTTTTTCGCATTTCCACATAATGTGCCACGCGAGAATTTATCTCCTTGTCAATTGTCTCATCGGTGATTATATCGCTTCCGATTGTCATTTCATTTCTGATGATATCGCGTGATAATGATTGCCGATATATTGCGCCTTCTTTCGTATACACATCATCGCTGATGTGCGGCGACGGAAAAGTTGTAATAATCCAAATAATCAACGATGCCGCGAGAATTATTGTCCCTGCCTTTTTCAAATATGACTTGGTTTTACTCCATATATGCCACCAAACACCGTTTAGTGTCGGTATACGATACGGCGGTAATTCCATTACAAAAGGGCTTGATTCCCCTTTAAATAACATTTTTCTAAAAACAAGGGCCATAATTAATGCCATCATAATACCCAATGCATAGAGAACAAATAAAACATTTCCCGACATTTGTTTCGGGAAAAATGCGCCGATAAATAATGCATAAACCGGAAGTCGTGCACCACAACTTATCAACGGGGCAACCAATATCGTGATAATCCTGTCTTTAGGACTTTTTAGAATACGTGTTGCCAGAATTGCGGGAACTGTACATCCGAATCCTGCCATTAATGGTATAAAAGATTGCCCGTGTAATCCGAAGCGATGTAAAATCTTATCCATGATAAAGGCTGCGCGTGCCATATACCCCGAATCTTCCAGTAATGCAATTCCCAAAAACAAAAGAACTATATTCGGCAAAAAGACAAGCATACCGCCTACGCCGCCTACGATGCCGTCAACAATAAGTGATTGCCAAAATCCTTGTGCAAGATTTGCAGATACTATTCCTCCAAGCCATTCAAACAACGATTCCATCCACTGCATCGGATAGGCACCCACTACGAATGTAATTTGAAAAATCATCCATACAATAACAAAAAACAAAGGCAATCCCAGTGCCCTGTTGAGCAACCAACGATCTGTCTTATCAGTGGTCGTAAGTTTACGCGGCGGTTTTTTTACTGTCTCCATAATCGCACCACGGATATACCCGTATCGTTGCTCGGAAACAACAAGTTCCATATCACGCCCGAAATGTTTTTCAAGCCAGTGTATTGATTCTTGTATTTGTTTTTTTACCGCGTCAGTGTGCGAATGCTCTTTGACAATCTCGTGAGCGCGGGGATCTTTTTCAAGCAACTTAACTGCAAACCAATGTAATGAATAACGTGCTACAAATCTTTCGTCAGTATGAAGTATTGCCGCTACTTTTGTGATCTCTTTTTCAATCTCAAACCCATAGTTGGTAAGAAATATCGGCTCACCCTCCCGTTCCTGTGACATCACTGTAGAAACCGTCAGTTTGAGTAATTCATCAATACCTGTTTCATTTCTTCCGGACGTACGTACTATTGGTATCCCGATAATTTTCGACAATTGTTGAGCATCAATGGTGATTCCTTTTTCCTCAGCTTCATCGGTCATATTAAGTGCTGCAACAATCGGCACACCTAATTCCTGCAATTGTAGAGTAAGATATAAATTTCTTTCAATATTTGTTGAATCAATAATATTTATGATGATATCGGGGCATTCATTAATGAGAAAATCTCGGGCTACAATTTCATCCATCGAGTATGCGGTAAGACTATAGGTACCGGGCAAATCAAATATATGAAGAGTATGACCGTTGAATATTCGCAAACCCTCTTTTTTTTCAACAGTGACACCGGGATAGTTGCCCACTTTTTGATGTGCCCCGGTTATAGCATTAAATATAGTCGTCTTACCCGCATTCGGATTACCGGCAATACCGACGGTAATTATTTTTTCACAATCTTTTCTACCGCGATGACGACGACGTTCTTGCATAATTCACGCACCTTTTTCAGCAATAATACCTTTTGCCTCGGATACTCGCAGTGAAACTTGATATCCTAAAATCTCAACCTGAATCGGATCCCCCAGCGGTGCTCGTCGCACGACAATGCCCTCAACCCCTTGACAAAAACCCATTTCAACAAGACGTTTGCCCGTCTCTCCCGAAAGTGTCACCGCAACAACACGAAAAGAATCTCCGGGAATCAATTCTGCGACCGTCATTAGACTCATCTGCTTTCATTCATAAATACTATCAGTTTTTGGTATGTTTCATCACTCAAGCAATGCTCAATTGCACATGCATCCTGCTCGGCGATGTCGTTGGATACATGAAGAATTTCAACAAGAAAACGACGTAACATTTGATGTTTTTGGTAAATTTTTTTGCCTTCAGCATGCCCGATACTCGTAAGCTCTATATATCCGTATTTTTCATGTTGAATAAAGCCTGCATCAACAAGAATCTTCATTGCTTTTATAACTGATGAGGTCTTTACCTGCATGATTTCGGTCATATCCTTCACGCGAACGATTTTTTTTTCTGATGCAATCAGAAAAACAGTTTCAAGGTAATCTTCTAAGCTTTTGGTCATAGAGGTAAGGTTTTTCATATAATGTTTCCCTCCTGAATAAATTATAGCCTTGGCTATAAAATTGTCAATGACAATCTTATACTTTTTCAACGGCAAACTGTCGAATGAATAAACGTTGAGAAGGTAGCGGTGTATTTAATCTGACAAGAAATAACATGTACTCAATTACGACAAGAGATCTCCTTGCGACCAACCCTGACTGATCATTGTGTGCTTGATATCATAAATAATTTCCTCTTTATTCATAGCCCATTTCGGAGCGATCAATTTACCGGTTGTGTCATCGCCCATTATCCTATGTACGATAACGTCAGATCGCAGATGACGTAACGCGCTAACAATCAAGCATTTATACTGTTCATACGAAAGAGGTGCATACTCACCGTGACGGTAAATTTCTGCAAGCGGAGTATTCTCAAGAATATACATGTGGTGAAACTTTACTCCGTGTATCGGTAATGCAGACACTTTTCGAACCGTTTCAATAAGATCAGATTCAGATTCCCCCGGTAATCCAAGTATTAAATGAACAGTAACTTTAATATTGGTTGGGCAGGTTAATTCAATCGCATGTAAAAAATCCTCATACGTATGATTACGTCTAATATACGCAAGTGTTCGATTGTGACTGCTCTGTAATCCATATTCAATCCACACATCATACATTGAAGTATAGCTTTGGACAAGTTCTATGACCTGTTCATTGATACAATCAGGCCGTGTACCGATAATAAAACCGGAAAATTCGTGTAACGCAAGCACGCGGTCATAATATGCCTTCAATTGAACAATCGGACGATCGGTATTTGTACCTTTTTGTAGATACAAGTAAAATAATCTCGCACGATAACGTCTGGTAAAATATGAGATGAGTTTTTGCATTTGATCTTCAAGAGTCTGAGTTGGTTGATGATAAAAATGTTGTTCGCAAAAAATACACTCGCCCTTACAGCCTTGAAAACCGTCAATTGAAATTCTAAAAACCTTCGTATGAAATTTTTCCGCTAAATATTTGCGAAACGTATAATACGGATTGTGTGTGTGCGGAATATCATGCATACACGAGACAACTCAATATCGTTGGTATATCGACTTCATGGTTCCGTCTTTATACATGCGTCCTATCGCGTCATTGACCCGATAAATATCATTAACATATCGTGACTTCTTTCCAATAAACACAAAAAATTCTAATTGATCATACACTGCAGGTAAAACCGATAATTTCGATTTAAATATGTATTGCGAAGAAAAATATCGTACGATCTGCGGTGAGGTAAAATGAACATCCGCATTCTTTTCCGCAAGTATACGCAAACATGATCGTACATCAGGGAACATACGTACATTCAAATCCTTCAATGCAGTTTTCCCCCAGCCGTTACCGATATAATCAGACACGATAAATGCTTTGAATTCACTAATTATTTTAAATTTTTTCATTTCTTCTAAATTCGGGTGTCCCTCATAGGTAACCGCAACAACATTAAGTACAAAAATATTCATACTGCCTGGTATCGCATATTCCATTCGTTCATTTGTTTTCGTCGTAATCATTACATCTGCTGTCCCATCTATAACCATCCGCTGCGCACGCTCCCAAGGATACGCCTTATTCTCAACCGTTAAGCCTAAGCGTTTTGAAAAAATCTCTTGTGCGATATCTTTGAAAAGTCCGTGAACTTCTCCCTTATCATCCCAACTGAATGGGGCGAAATCATTGAAATAAACAACTTTTATAGGTTCGGAAAAAACACTTACTACTATTAAGTTTATCACTATCAATCCGGTAATCACACACCTCATACGAATAAGTCCCCCTTTGTACACTGAGTATATCCACTTTTAACTTTCTTGTAAACACAAGATTAATAGTTACTGATCATCAATTTAATTCCGGAATAAAAATGTGAGGGGGAGAAGAATCTCCCCCTGTGAACTATTTATTTTTTACTTCAGTAACAAATGTTCTGATTTCTTGTGCCATTGCTTTTGCAGATTGCATGGATGTGCGAAGACGTGTTCCGGCTGATTTGTTTCCCTTATCAAATTTCTCTGCATGATCTTTCGCTTCGGTAAGAATAGCTATCATCGCTTCCACTTTTGACACGCTGTTTACTTCACTCATGATTCCTCCTTTTAGATTACGGTTCGTATTTCATAACTACTTGCCTTTTTATCATAGCAACAATCGTTAATTTTTCAAGTATTTTTTATGTAAAATTGAGCAAATAATACATTTTTTTTGATTTTAATGACCGGAAAGTATCGCGTGTTGACCTTATTCGAAATCACTTTCGATTGCAGTTACTAATATTTTATCGATTCGTCGTCCGTCAAGGTCTACGATCTCAAACTGATGAGAATTAAAAATGAATAAATACCCTGTGGGCGGTATATCCTCCAAATGAGCGATAATAAAACCGGCAAGAGTCGTATACGCATCAGGTTTTTCTTCAACCACTTCGAACCCGATATTTGCATTGAACTGATGTATCGTAATACTCCCGCTCACTAAATATGAACCGTCATCACGAATTATAAACTCAGGATCATCTTCATCATCATGATCAGGTAAATCTCCCAGTATGGTTTCGGTAATATCATGCAATGTGACCATACCTTCAAATGTTCCTATCTCATCTACAACGATACCGACATACTGTTTATGCCGTTTAAAAAGCTGAAGTATATCCATCGCGAGCATATTTTCATGTACATACACCGGCTCTCGGATGATGGATGAAATTTTGAATCCACGAGTTCTGCAATGGTGAAGTACTTCACGACTCATGACTATCCCTTTGATATTGTCAATACTGCCTTCGCCAACCGGAAATTTCGAATAAAAACTTTCTTTTACCTGTGCGATAATGTCTTCAATCGGAGCATTCAAATCCAACCACTCAAGATCATTCCGGTGTGTCATAATATTTTTTGCACGTTGTTCGGAAAATACAAACACATTTTGGTGAATCTGACTTTCCTCACGCTCAAGTATTCCCGACTTGCCTGCTGTTTTAATAAGGTAGCGTAATTCATCTTCTGTCATATCATCGTCATTCGACTCTTGAATTCCAAATAATTTTGTAAGAATTGTGGTTGAAAAAGACAATATGGCCACCAGTGGGTACATTATTCTGGTAAAAACAATCATGAACGGTGTGATGGCAATAGATATCTTCTCTGCACTTTTCATTGCAATTGATTTTGGGAATAATTCGCCGACGACGATTGAAAAATACGTAATACCCCCAACGATAATACCCAATGAGACACCATGTGCGATTGATCTCAGAAACCACACCGACTCTACGAGTGGCTTCACATCCTCAACAAGAGCCATACCGCTGAATGCACCGTTAAAAATGCCGATAAGAGTTATACCGATTTGTATTGCCGATAAAAAACGTTTCGGATTATCCAAGAGGGTTAAAAGTTTACGCGCAGCTTTATCATTATTGTGCGCCCGTTGCTCAATACGAGTTCGTTTGACTGAGACTAATGCAATTTCCGATAACGCAAAAAAACCATTACAACAAATGAGTAAAAATATTATCAGTAATTCCACGTACAGGCTCCTCCTGTGACGTGCATTACCATATGACTACATCGGGACGGTTCGCTTTCCATAATCTCCTCGTGGACCTATAGTACCGAGAGTTTCTTCATCTGTCAAGAACTTAATATAATCCATACCACTCGATACAGTGTGTATTACATCAAATAAGAATCTTGACATCAGCATAATGCATCGTCATACTGAACAGGTCATTACAACATATAAGGAGTGTGTATGAAAACACGTTGCCCTTGGTCTGAAAAAGACGACCTGTATCGTACGTATCACGACTATGAATGGGGCGTGCCTGTTCATGACGATCAAAAGTGGTTTGAATATATCATTCTTGACGGTATGCAGGCCGGTTTGAGTTGGTATACCATCCTGAAGAAACGTGATAATTTTCGTGCTGCATTTGATAATTTTGAACCTGCCGTTGTTGCACAGTATTCAGAAAAGAAGATCGAGGAATTATTGAACAACGCTGGAATCATTCGTAATAAAGCAAAGATCAATGCTGCAATCACAAATGCGCGAGCGTTTTGTGCGATACAAAAAGAATTCGGCTCGTTCGATGCGTACATATGGCAATTTAGCGAAGGGAAAACTATCCATAACACGTTACATTCAACGGACACTTTTCCGACACGTTCATTAGAATCAGATGCAATGAGTAAAGATCTCATTGCGCGTGGTTTCAAATTTGTTGGCACAACCATTTGTTATGCATTCATGCAGGCGGCAGGCATGGTGAACGATCACATTGTGGACTGTTTCCGTTATAAAGAATTAAAAAAATAAAGGGGCACAAATTTTCGTGCCCCACGATAGTAACGATCTTTTAGAAATTATACTTTATTGAAAAACGCACTTGATCGGCATTCTGGTATTGACCGATGTTGCCTTTTATATTACCGGTAAAAATATCTGCAGCGGCATAGACCTTCACACCGTCAGTCACTTCATATTCCAGACCCGGTGAGCAATAAAGGTCATTTTCAGTTATCTCATAGAAAAATTTTATCTCCGGTACAAGCTTTTCCTCCATGAACTTATCGCTCATTTTAAAGGTCAGCGAGTCTTCATATTGATCGTTACCGATGAGTTCCGTATAATCAACGATATAATCAACGATGTATTGCGCATTGATATAAAAATTTCCCCAGAATCGATCGATACCGATCACAGCTTTGACAACATCTGTCTTCCGGGAACCTTCTTCCGCATTGTAGGCGTTCAACAATGCGATCATATCCGGCATTGAATCGGCTTCTTGAATGACATTCGTATCAAACGCTAGTTCACGCCCGAAATAGTATGCCCCTTCCATACGAAGCCCGAACGCACCTATCGTACGTTCCCAATCCAGACCGAGCATCGTGAACCACGGATACTGCATTTCAAACGTTTCCGGCACTAGCGGTAATGATGTCAACCCGGAAAGCGGTTGATGCAGATTGGTCACCCGTACGGCCGGACTTGTCAGATCGGTCCAATATCCCTCATAATAATACAGAGAAAAGTCGGTATCGGCGACAGAGCCGTTCAAACGAAAGCCCAGCTGAGTACGGTTTACCTGATCACCAGGCACGTCTTCCATAACATGGGCGGCAACATAATCTTCAAGTTCCCAGTATTCAAGGTCCTGGACGGCGATACCTTCGGTTATATAATAATTTTTGATATCTTGTACCATACGGTATGAATTGTTCTGCCAATGGGCGTTTTCAGGCAATATCGGTTTGGTAAACACCGGCACGAACACACCGGTAAGATCGAATGTATCGCTCATTTTCCATGTCGCTTTAACCGATGGCACACGGATCTTACGTTCATCTTTGGATGGAATGATGATCTCGGAATAATTCTCCGGATTGATCATATCAACGGGATTGATCTCATCGGCACGCCCCCAGGCGATCCATTGTTTTCCGGCCTGAAAGATAAATTTTCCATAATCGGCAGTAATGTATGCTTCGCGCAGGTCGATCTTACCGTCACGTTTGTTGAGAGCATCATAACGGCCGCTCACGTCCACGTAGAATGAATAATTATTGACCGAATGCTTGGCTACTAACGAGAACCACATGTCTACTTTAAGATACTCACTCTCACGTAGCTGATCTACGGACACAGCTGTTTCAGCCTTCACAAATCCTTGAAATGTCAGCTTCGGTTCAACGGGCGTAACGGTTGTTTCATCAATTAGTTGTTCGTCTTGCGCATAAACGGCCGCAGCAAATACTGCGGCACATATTATCATCAATAATTTTCTCATAATTGCTCACGCTCTTTATTGAATATACTGTGTATACGGTTTCGGACGTTCCATATTGCCTTGGGTAAATAAACTGTTATCAAGGCCGATATTATACTTCACCGATGAAAGGGTCAGAATTGTCTTGCTCTCAAAATTCTTTTCAAGATCGGCGCCTTCGGTGAAACTCGGTTTCATGGTATACATAACCGTTTTACCGGGTGTCCAGATGTTCTGTATCTGTTTGAGATCGCTTACCATAAGCACTTTTTGGATTTTTGACGGATTCTTCTTGTCATACATATATGCTTTGACGATACACCAATTGGATTTATTGATCCATGCTACCGAGCTGGCATACACCGCATCTTTTTTCTTCACGCTTTTTACGACGTAGCAATCCTGCCCATTGACCATATCGCTCTCTTTTACAAGTTCATACGTATAATCATCAAGTACCCTGTCGCTCATATCATCGTAGGAAAGGTCGGTACCCATAAACGATTTATCTTTCTCGGATGATGAAATCTTACGCACTTTTCTTGTGGCAGGTAAAAATATCCATTGATTGTCGTCAATGCTACCGCCCTGCTCCTGAACTAAGAACGTCGTATCTTTAACATCGGCCGGCTGAATAAAGTAAATGAAGGTATTCGTAAGATCTTTTACTTTATCGACCTTCTTGCTCCAGAGCACGATCTCACGGTTACGTGTCTGCTGCTTTGAATTGGTGATGACCATTTTTATCTTTGATACACCGTCATCGCCTTTATACCGCGCATCTGCATTTTTCATGACATCATATCCGGTGATCGAATACGCCAATGACACAACAAAGGCCACCATAACGATCGAAAGAACTGTCTTTTTCATAGTTTCCTCCTTATTCAACGGATTTGACCGTTTTAACAAATTTAGGTTTGAACACGACCAAAAATACCGGCAATATTGTCAGAGCGCCGATGCCCGACACGATCATCGTGAGCGCCAACAACCATCCGGTATTGCGAAGCAACGGAAAATTCGAAAGGCACAGCACCAGGAACCCGAACATGACGGATAACATGTTGTAGATAATAGCGCGTCCCGAGGTCATCATCGTACGTGTCATGGTCTTCACCCAGTCACCATCGGGTTGAGCGTTATATTCAAATAAGAATCTGTTAAGGAAATGAATTGCATAGTCCACACCGATACCGATAGCGATCGCCGCAATGATCGAAGTGGCCATATTGAGCGACGTGCCTGTATATCCCATGATGCCGAAATTCACGAGTATCGTGAATGACAGCGGGAATATGCTTGTCAATCCTGCGCCGATGGACCGGAATATCAATGTATTGATTAAAAGCACGATGATGATGGAAGAAATAATACTGCTGATCTGGGTATCAATGATCAATTTACTGACCGCGACATACAACACAGCCACACCTGCAGGACGTACGATGGCGTTTGTGCCTGCCGCGTTATTCAATTCTCCGTAAAGAATACCGTCGATAGCATTCACAATTTCAATTGAGTTGAAACTCAACGATGTCGATTTGTTTTTTATTTCTTCGTTAATTTTGGCGGAATAGTCATTAACGATCTGCGCAAGATCATTTCTTTTCATAATATCTTTATCGGCTTTTAATCCGTTCAGCGTCTCGTTTACGATCGCAGGATCATAACTTTCAACAGCTTCCACATAAGCATGCAAATGAGCTTGTTTTAAAAGTCGAACAGCTTCCGTAGTATCGAAATCAGCTGTGTCATTAAATTCTTTGCGGGCGAATTCTTCGATGGTCTTAACGATCGTGCTGATCTTTGATGTACTTCCGATGGTCATTTGAACAACAATATTTGCCTTACGATAATCAAAGTCTACGACATCATTGAAATCATTCGGATCGCCGGACGATGAATACAGGAAGAGATATTGACTGATGAGATCTTTATTGTCCGGGATCGTATAGAATTCCTCTTTATTTTCGTTCATCGCTTTATTCATGAGTTTGACGGAATCCACAAACGACATCGTTTTGCCGACATATTGCTGCTGTTCTGCAAAACGTTGGATGTTTTCGATCTTTTTTAGCGTTGTCGGTTCTTTCATGATATCGGGCGACAAACCGTCGATCACGATACGCATAACATTTGTACCGCCGAATTTTTCATTGATCGCGGTATCAGCCCGGCGAACCATGCTTTTTTTGCCGAAAAATTCAACGGTGTTCGTGTCAACTATAAGTTTTTTCATACCCCATAACGAGATCGCGATCACGATCACCGATACAACCATCGTTAAGGTTCGTGTTTTACTCACCGATTCGGCAAGACGTTTCAAAAACAGATTGAATCCGCTGTGGTCTTCTTCTTTATGATGATGTAAATACTCATCCCGAATGTGTTTCGGTTTCGGTAAAAGAAGAAGGACAGCTGTAACGAACACAATGTTCAGACACAGCGCCGTAAAGATCCCGAGCGCCGTGAACAAGCCGAAATATTTCATATGAGGAATGTCGGAGGTCACAAACGAACCGAATCCGGCTACTGTGGTCAAACCGGCCATGATAACGCCGCGCCCGACAACGGTAATGATCTCATCGATCAACTTCGCTTTATCTTCGGTGAACATGATCTTTTCATAATAATTATTGAGTATGTGTATTCCGTATGAGCTTCCTACGCCGATAAGCAGCACGGGGATGATAACCGACACCTGATTGATAGGAATATTCATAAGGCCCATAAGCCCCATGGTACAAACGCTTGATATCAACACGGACATAAGAGGAAATACGATCCCTCGTCCTGTTCTGAATGCAAAGTAAAGAAATATAGCCACAACAAAAATAACCACCGGCACAAGTAATTTCAAGTCGCCGACGATATAGGTACCGAGCTGACCATTCACGACGCTTTCCCCTGAATAAAATACTTCTTCATCGCCTCGTATCTCTCGGATCACTTTTTCGACATCATGAATTACTTTATCTGCAAGGGCGCCGCTGAAATATTTTTCATTGAAAGAAAATCGCATCGTTACTTTTTTGTCGTCGGTAAAGGTACCGTCATAAAATTTATTACTTACAAAACCATTATCGGCGATAAACTGCGATAGGTCATCACTATTTTGCGTATTAAATATAAATACAGCTGTTTTGTTACCATTCTTCCATGTCATTTTCTCGAACAACGGCGCATTCTTCATTGCCTCGATCACAGATGGCATATATGCATCGAATTCTTTTTTTATAGCCGCAATATCGATTGTTTCGATCTCGCTTTTTTTCATTTTAATAACGATACCGGCAGTCGTGGCATCATCGGAAACGATCGAACGACGGAACAGTTTGTTGGACATCGCATCTGTTTTTATCTGTGCGATCAACGCAGGATCATCGGCCAGTGTGCCTTCTTCCCACAACGGCCCGACACTCATGGAATCTTTTGTGCCGGTTATGTTTTTTGATAAAGCCAGAGATTCAACCTTATCGACATATTCATACTGTTCGAGAATGCGTGACATCGCATCAATTCGGCGAAGCGTAGCATAATTGAACACACCGTTCGGGTCTTTGGAAATAAGCTCGATGAGCACATAATCCGAGGAACCGAATATGCTTACGGATTCTTTGTCAAATACATTTGTCGGATGTTTTTTAGGTACGATATGCGAAACTTCATTATCAAAATAAACATGAGAAATAAAGAAGCCCAAAAATAATGTTATCGCGATTGTTACCGCAATAATATTTTTAGGATATTTGACGACAAAACTGCTTATTCTTTTCATTATGATCACTCCTCCATGGTGGCTATACCATAAATAGAATAACGACACGCTACATCTATTTTACGTAATAATTCTTCTTTTGAATATTTTTTTTGCACCCAGTCAAATGTAAACTCTTCGATAATGCCGTTTGAAATAAGTGTTACAATTTCAGGGTCTATATCAGGTTTTATCAAATTGTTTGCTTCTGCATCAGCCAGTAGAATTCGTACGAACTCCAAATGTTTCTTTTTGACCACAGGGTCAAGATATAATACTGCTATAGGAGATTGATGAAGTTCTACAAGAAATACATGTGCCATATCCATATTTCTGCTTAAATGTTCAACGACAATCTCAATCCCCTTTTGATATTTTTCTAAGGGATTCATATCCTGAGTCATAAGTAATTCAACATCGGTAATCATAGTGTCAAAAAAGTCCATAAAAAGACATACAAGAACATCATCTTTGTTTTTAAAATAGTTATAGACGGAACCAACGCTCAAACCTGCCCGGTCGGCAATTTCCTTGACATTAGTATAATAATATCCCTTTTCAGCAAACAATTCTGTCGCCGCGGCAAGAATTGCCTTTTTTTTTGTATCACTCTTACTTCGTGCCATTCGTACCTCCTTGCCTATAATGAATGACTGTTCATTCTTTTCCAACGCAAATATAGCACGAATTTTTGAATCGTCAAGAATAAAATGAATAGGTGTTCATTTTTATTACAAAAACTTTTTACGTGAATCAAATCCATAAATATCAACATCAGGATTGCCTTGATAATAAAAAGTTAATTTCAATCACTCAAAAACGCGAAATGCTAGCATATCAATAAGCTCTTCACAACTCCAAAACTAAAGCATGCCCCTCCGAAAAACTATATGCAACTTTGAAATATTTATTAAAAATATTAGTGCCTCTATGATTTATGAAATAATAGCCTCTTTTATCTTTAACAACTGCACATCCTTCACTAAAAGAAAGAGCTTCATGGAAAATACAAGGAATTCTAAGATTTCCTTTTTTATCCATATATCCATAAAGATTCGTTTTTTTGTCTTGAACTACAACTAATCCCTCGCTAAATGCTGAGTAAAAATTGTAATATCTTGTAGGACCATATAAATAATCCCCATTTATATCAATTATACCATCAATTACACATGCAACGCCCTCTTTAAACTTACCCAACATCGTAAATTTAGGTTCTAATATAACATTTCCTAATACATTTATGTAACCTTCCTTATCTTTCTGGCGAAAAGATGCGCATCCATCATTAAAATCAAGACCTGTTGGTATGCTAACAATATCATTTTTAATTGTGACAAAACACCTATTATCTTTTACAATTTTTTGGAACATCCCATGGGAAAATTTTCCATATAAAACATCTGGTTCAGGATAAATAACCATATTAGCTTTTATATCTATGATAACAGTACCATACACTTTTTCTCTTGTATCATAACACCCCGCATGCGCAAGGCCATCTGAAAATTCACTTATGGCACCAATTTCATATCTTTTATCCTGCGATTGTAACATTTTATGTTTCATTATTGGCGAAAATACACTTTGAATAACATATTTATTTAAACTACGTAAATTATTTCTATCATGTTGCTCAAGTTCTTTCTTATTCTTGATTTCATTCAATTTCACGACCACGGTATCTGCAATAACAAATTTTCTCCCGCGTCCTCCTCCTATGTAATCAATTAGATCCTTTTTATCTAAAAGCTTATTAAAAACGATAATCCATTCTTCTTTTGGTATGCTATCAAAATGCTCAACATCTTTTTTAAGCATACTTGCCAAAAGAGTTACAAAATTTTCATTGTTAACCTCTAAAATTAACTGCTTTATAAATCCTTTTATTGACAGATCTAACTGCTCGATTGTAAAATCTCCCGTAGGATTAATTATATAGTCGCCAAACATTCCATGACTTATTTTTTGGGGGCCACTATAATCAGAGTAAACACCGATATCATACGTAATTTCTCCGGTATGATCGATAAACTTATACTCTTGCGGGGAAACTGTCCAAGCAAAAGCCATGTAAACATGTAAATATAACACTAATAGAAGAAAAAATATTATACGCATGTTCTTGTTTTTCATTATTTCCTCCCAACGATCAAGTCAGATTATACGCAGAAATAACCTGACGGTCAAATACAATCGAAATAATCTGGAATATGAATAAATATGAATTACCCCGCAACAAGCTACGGATGTCCCCAAAACATTATATTTGAGTGCCCTCCCCAAACATCTCCCTTTAACGTTGGGAGGGGCTTAATTTCTAATATAATAGGGACTTCCTCACCCCTATATAGAAAATATAGCAAAATTGGAAATTTTGAATTTTGCAAAGGTCTTAACACCAAAAACAAAAAAGGGAGGCATACGCCTCCCTTTTTAAATTATAGCAAAAATTACAATTAGAGATGTTTCTTCACAACTTCGATTAACTCAGGAAGATCCATCCCGATTTTTTTCAAGTGTTCGATCGTCGGCACACCGTTTTTCGTCCATCCGCGGCGCGCATATACCGCATCTTTAAGCTGTTCGTATTGATCTTCACGGAATTTACGCATGATCGCTACTTTCTCCTCAGATGTTTTACCCTTCGGATCGACACCAACTTTTTCAAGAAGTTGCTTATCATAACGCTCTTGGCGTGATTCATATTCTTCGACAGTAACAGGACCCATCGCACGATACGGAGAGTAGTCGTGTTCACGAAGACCTTTCCCGAGTCGAATATTTAAAATACGTTGAAAATTATACACTCTTTCCGATTGAAGTATCAATTCCTCTTTCGACAACGGTTCACCGGTAATCGCTTCATAAATGTCGCAATAGTTCTGAACATGTTCCGGCACTTTTGCAGGTTCGGCTGTTTGTGCATTGTCTTCAGGTTCAATATCATTCCATGGAAGTTTGCACAAACCCTGCAATCCGAACCACGTTCTGAACATCGGAAAATAGTGCAAGGCTTCAGCTTTCTTTTCGAATGTAGGTATCTGATTACGCACCATGTCCATAAAGATCAACCACGCCTCATCATGCTGAGGTCCTTTATTCGTGAATGCATAACCACCCTGCTGTGCAAGCGATTCTTTGGAAACATATTGCGAATACTCAAGACCTTTATTTTCCATTCCGATATCATCAAGGAATTTTTTGTCGGCACCGAAATGCGCGGCAAAATGTTCTTTCATTTTCTTTACGCCTTGACCGACGACTACACCAAAACCTTCGCCGCGAGCCATCTGATGCAGCAGTTCCATAACAGATTCAAAATTACCCCAAGTCAGATCAAGCCCACCGGTACGTTCTTTATTGAGTATACCGTATTCAAAACATTCCATTGCAAAAGCCGTTGAAGTACCAAACGAAATAGTGTCAATACCATACGTGTCACAATAGAAGTTGATTTCAATAATACCTGCAGGGTCAAATACACAGATATTCGATCCGCATCCGCCTACAGTCTCGTATTCAGGACCGTCAACCGGGACTTTTGAACCCTTATACGGACCGGTACGTAATTCAAAATTCTCAGCAACTTTTGCACATGCCATAGTACAGCCGTACCAACAACCGTCTGCTTTATTCGGTGACATAAAGTTGTCGATAAACAACTTAGAATGAATTTTTCCGGCATCTTTATGATTCCCGAATTTAAAATTCTTAACCGGTAAAAGATCGAACTCATTCATGATCTCATTAAGATGAGCGGTACCGATAACACGCATGTTACATTGTTTATCGTCATTTTTAATGATCTCATTATGCAGTTTCAAACCGGTTTCCTGTATTTTCCCAAGATCAACCGGATTATTGGAATCCGCCCGTGTTCCGGAATATTTTACCACAAGCGCCAGAATTTTTTTATCGCGGAATACACGCCCGATTCCTCCGCGACCCGCTTGTTTAAAACGTACACATTTACGTTTACGATCATACAGTGAATAATTAAGCATTGCAATAAGTGCGTGTTCTGCAGCTGCACCGGTCGTCACGGTTGAAACATACGGTTTTTCTTCCTCGTTCTCAGCAAACATATCAATAAGTTCTTCTCCGAGAATATGACTGTTTTTATGCTCATCTGCGGCTTCCATCATATATATCTTACCATTGTCACCATCAATAAAGACAATCACGTCTTTATCAGCCTTTCCCTGTAACTCCAGGGCATCAAAACCGGAAAATTTCACAAACGGACCAAAAAAACCGCCGACGTTCGAATCTATTGGGATATCAGTCTGCGGAGAAATGGTAACAACCAACGATTTGCCTGAACCGGGGTAATTAGTAGTCCCCCCGATAGGGCCGACTGCCATATTGATCTCATTTTCAGGATCGTTCCATTTTGTGGTCGGTTTTGTCGCATCCCATAATAGTTTGAGTCCGAATCCTTTACCGCCGATAAATTTTTTCTTCATCTCTTGCGAAACCGTTTTTTCGACAATTTTCTTATCGCCGACATTGACATATAACGTTCTCATATTATAACCCTTGATTGTCGGGCGTTTCTCATATGAGTATTCAGCAAGTAATTTATGGGTTTTTAATATTTCATTAATTTTTGCCATATCTATCACTCCTCTACAATTTCGATTGCTTTTGTCGGACATTGACGAGCACATGCTCCGCACGCAATGCACTTAAACGGAAATTTATCGCCTTTTTTCCACATCATTGCATTGATCGGGCAAGCCGCAACACATGCAAGACATCCCACGCACGTGTTTTTATTAAACATGACAACACCCTTGGCATTGACAGTTAATGCCCCGGTCGGGCACTCATCAACACATTTTTTGCAAGACTGATTACACACGACAATATCAATTTTTTTACTTTCATTGACATTAATTCGAATACATGACAGTTCAGGCTCATCTTTTTTGAAAAAAGTAGTTGAACATACACTCATACAGGTTCCACATGCGATACATTTTTCAGGATACGTCTTGAGATACTTCATAAACCTCATCCCTCCTTATTAATTTCATTGTGCTCTATTAATCATAACGCCAAAATATCCTTATCTTGCTTAGTCGTTATTACCTTACACGTACTTTCATAACATGTCAATTTCAAAACATTTTTTTGTATCTCGAACACCCGCTTAATATAATTCGGGGCTTGACAATACAACATTATGGCCGTATAAAAAATAGATATAGGGGGTATTATATGGAAGTAAATTCAATCAATAAAACAAATCAGGTTTATTCCAAACCTGCGGCTCCGACAAAACCAACGAATGAGTTACCTCAAGATTCTCAGCGTACGTTGAAAGAACAATCCTTGAACACGAAAAAGGATGAGATGCAATCTGTTGATAAAGCTGTTTCATATGACAAAAGCGCTCGTGAAGTCAAAGGCTCGACAAAGGTGCAATCCTCGATGGTAGACCTGGTACAATAGCTCCTCCGATCTGTTTTCGTGACTGCCTCCTTGAAAGCGGCGCACATGCGTCGCTTTTCTTTTTATCAATAGCCTAACACATAGGATCAATTACATAATTCTTGATCGTGTAGAAACAAATTTTTGTTGCGATATAAGACTTTTACATAAATCAAATTTTCCAAATAATCTTTATTCTCTAAAAAGAAGTGGGGTCGCACAGGTCTCAGCGCAATAAATGAACGTAAGAAAAGGAGTTCTACTCTCTCATATCCGATTTACTATATTGATACGTTTCATAAAAGCATATTTACATCTCTTCGGATTTACACGGGATTGGATCGGGATATATGCATTGAAGAACAGGTCGCTTAACACATGCTTGAGATTATTTCGGACTATCCTTTTGTTCATATACGTCATTCCCACGACAATCAATACCGACAATACACGGAAAATCCTTCACTTTTAATTCATATATCGCTTCAGCGCCAAGATCTTCAAATGCAATCAGGCGTATTGATTCGATCTTTTGTGATAAATATGCCGCGATACCCCCGATAGAAATAAAATATACGGCTTGATGACGTATCAATGCCTCCTTCACATATGTCGCTCGTTTACCTTTTCCGATGCAGGCGATCATCCCTTGTTCGAGAAAAATTGGAGTATACGGATCCATCCGTGTTGCAGTTGTTGGGCCAATTGCACACGTCAACGAACCGACTTTTGGAGGAGTGGGTCCTGCGTAAAATATGACAGCACCGTTTATTTCAATCGGCAACTGTTTTTTTTCGGCGAGTAACTCAAAGATTCGTTTGTGCGCGGCATCGCGAGCAGTATAAAGGGTGCCGGTAAGGGTTACTTCATCCCCTGCATGAAGTGAAGCAAGGGTATCTTTTGTTACAGGAAGTTTTAAATGAATCATAATGTCACCGATGCATGACGTGCTGCATGGCAATTGATATTCACGGCGATGGGGAAACTTGCGATATGGCATGCAAATGTCTCTACAAAGACATCCAATGCCGTCACACTTCCTCCAAGTCCCTGAATTCCGACACCGGTTTCATTCACTGCCTTTAAAATATCATCCTCAAGAGAAGCAATTTCATTTTCCGGATGACGTTGTCCGATAGGTCGCAACAGCGCCCTTTTTGCCAGTAACGGCGCATATTCAAACGTCCCGCCAAGTCCCACGCCGATCAGTACCGGCGGACACGGATTCGGTCCTGCATTCTTAACTGTATCACAGACAAAACCGATAATATCTTTTCTCTCGATGGTTGGAGGAAACATTTTCAACGCACTGACATTTTCACTCCCTGCCCCCTTCGGCAAAAAAGATATTTTCAGATCATCTCCGGAAATCATAGTTATGTGTATGATTACCGGTGTATTATCTGTGGTATTTTGTCGTTTGATCGGATCAGAGACGACTGATGCGCGCAATGAAAACTCTGTATAGACCTCTCGAACCGCACAATTAAGTGCATCGGACAGGGTTCCATTTTCTATCAACACATTTGAACCCAGCTCAACAAAAAACACACCGATGCCTGTGTCTTGGCATACCGGCAATTCGTCGGTTTTTGCAATTTCGGCGTTATGAATAATTGCATCCATTATACGTCTCTCACGACCATGTACAGTATGCGTAGTCGTAGTCAGTGCGGTAAGAACATCTTCGGGTAGTATAAAATTAGCATCATACACCAATTTTCTTACTGCTTTCAGAACAGTTGCGTACGTGATGCTGCGAAAGTACATAGGTCAATCCTTTTCGAAAGAAAAGCTTTTAAATCGTCCGCAATCTCGTTCAAAAAAGAGTTTCACTTCACCGGTTGGTCCGTTACGATTTTTAGCAAGAATAACGTCCGTTGTATTATCGTCAGCTTTCTCTTTATTATAATATGCTTCACGATATAAAAACATAACCATATCGGCATCCTGCTCTATCGCTCCCGACTCACGAAGATCCGATAATTGAGGCTTTTTCGATTCTCGTTGTTCCACCGCACGTGAAAGCTGAGACAATGCAATAACAGGAACTTTAAATTCTTTTGCAATTTCTTTTAACGAGCGGGATATTATCGTGACGCGTTCATTCATTGAAGCAGTAAACTCTTTTATATTCATCAATTGTAAGTAGTCAATGATAACTAATTTAATGTCAGAGTCTGCACGAGACAACAGGCGACGCATTTTTGCACGAATTTGAAGCGGTGTGGTCCCGGCTGAATCATCAATAAAAATAGGTAAGTTGTCGAGTCGCTGACCGGCATCATGAATACTTGCAAGTTGTGCCTGAGAAATAAATCCTTGCATTACTTGGTTGCCTTTTACACCTGCTTCCATGAATATAAAACGTTGCCCCAATTCATCTTTTGACATTTCAAGACTGAAAACAGCCACTGCTTTATCTGACTCCATTGCAACATTACGTGCTATATTGAGTGCAAAAGCTGTTTTCCCCACAGATGGGCGAGCCGCAAGCACAATAAGCTGACCGGGACGAAATCCTCCTATAATCGAATCCAGATCGCGATATCCGGTTATGATGGCGTCCTTTGAACGACCATGTTGTTTTATTTCTTCAATATAACTCACTTGTTCATGAATAATAGACGGTAATTTCACAAAACTTGTGACACTCCGTTCATGCACAACATCAAATATTTTTCGTTCCGCCTGTTCAAGCAACATTTCAATATCCGCCGTCGACTGCAATGTCTCCTGATAAATACCGCTCAAAACATTTAACAAGCGACGTAAAAGAGATTTATTTTTAACTATTCGAATATATTCTTCATAATTGATTAATTCAGATGATTGTTCAAATACTGCACGAATAAACTCAAATCCCCCACAAATATCAGCAACATTACCATCAGATTTTGCAGTTCTGTCATATACAGTAATCGGCTGTTGTTTGAGAAAATCATACAGAACTATGGCATCGACAGCGGTTTGACCGCGTTTAAAAAGTTCCAGAATACCCCAATAAAGAACCTGATGTTCTTTTTTGAAAAACACTAAATAATCTTCACCCAATAATTCAACTGCATCCGGAATAATTGTATTATTAATGAGAAGCGCCCCAATAAGGGCGCTCTCAGCTTCAAGATCATAAACAGCGCTTGTTACTGCGGAACGCAACGGATCCACATGAACCTCTTACGCGTTACGTTCGTTCTCGACGGTCACGGTAAACGGAACCTCAAAACCCTTTGTAAACTTACACACAACGGTGTATTCACCAAGTTTATTGATATGATGTTTCATTACCAAATACTTTTTATCGATAGAAATTCCCGCTGCGGTCAATGTTTCGGTAATCGTTTGAAGGGTAACTGTACCAAAAAGCTTACCGTTTTCGCCTGCCTTCATAGATACAGTAAAATTTTTCCCTTTTACTTGATCTAAGAGTTCCTGATACTGCTTTTCTTTACGTAAAATTTTTCGATTTTGCATATTCTGAATGTTGTCCAACATTCTTTGTGCGCCATCGGTATACACACTTGCTAATCCTGAAGGAACAAGGAAATTGCGTGCATATCCGTCTTTCACTTTTACAACATCGCCGGTCTCACCAAGATTCGGCACATTCTGTTTTAAAATGACTTTCATCTGTGATCCCTTCTTTCCTCACGACGATCGCGTTCGTCTCTCTGCGCTGAACGGAAATACTCTACTTTAAACGGTAATAATGCGATCATACGTGCTCTTTTAACTTCACGTGCAAATATACGTTGATGTTTTGCACAAACACCGGTCCTTTGACGTGATGATATTTTACCGCGGTCAGAAAGAAATTCTTTCAAGAGATCAATGTTCTTATAATTGATATCTTTGACCTTAACATCACCCTTACAAATCTTACAATATTTTCTCCGGCGGTTAAACTCTGGTTTACCCGGACGGCGTGGTTTACTGTCTCTTTTTTCGCTCATACATCCTCCTCAACCCTAAAATGGGATATCGTCGTCACTTTGTTTCGATGTATCGCCAAACGGCACATCCGTCGGGCTATATACATCATCAGAAACCGATTCAATGCGTTTTTGCGCTTCTAACGGCGTTACAGAACCTTCGCGACGTTCTCCGGTCCCTAAGAACTGAATATTCTGCGCAACAATTTCAAAACTGGTACGTTTTTCACCGGTTTGATTGGTAAATGAACGAGACTGCAAACGTCCTTCAACAAGCACCGGTTTACCCTTCGTGAGATATTGCTGGCATACATCCGCAAGTTTCTCCCATGCAACAACCGTAAAAAAAGAAGCTTCCTGTGAACCGAAATCATTCACCGCAATCGAAAAACGAACAACCGTTTTTCCACTCTGCGTGGTGCGTGGTTCCGGATCACGGGTTAAATTTCCTGCTATGATCACTTTATTAAAGTTAACTGCCATAATCAGTCTTCCTTTTTAATGAACATATGGCGCAGAAAAGCATCGTTTATCCGCATCTGACGTTTCAGTTCTTTCAGAATAGCTTCGTCAGCCAGAAACTCCATATACACGTAATGGGCCTCAGATTCCTTATTGATAAGGTACGTGAGTTTTTTCTTTCCCCATTCGTCTTTTTTGAGAATTTTTCCATTATTTTCAGCAATAACGGTCTCAAGTTTCTGAAGCATGACGTCACGCTTTTCCGAATCGATCGTCGATTTAGTAAGGATGACACCTTCATACATTCTCATACGTACAACCTCCCTTCGGGTATAAAGCACCCGCATCTATTTGTGCGGGGCAGGGAGTGCCTACTCTTATTCGGCACTGTGCAGGCGCTGCATTATTTCTCGCGTCCGCACGACATAACCTTCCTTGTCACGGGCATATAACTCACTACCGTATGAACGAAATTCCTCTGCAGTCGTTTTGAACTTCGCACAAACTTCCTCAGTTAAATACAAGATTCCTGCATCTGTCGCTTGAGGATGTATCAATACTGTACGAGCGACCTCTTCATATATCGCATAATACGATATATCATTAAGTCCTTGCGTAATGGGGGTTTCTTTCTTACACGAAATGACCACCACACTCAACACGCACACTATCGTAATCAGCAAACGGTACATAGGGAACCTCCCGTGCACGACATAATACTCAATAACCGTGTGCCTGTCAACCGTTTTTACATAGCAATAGCTAAAACCGAAATAAAAATAATCCATTTATTATAATTTGAAAGAGTGTATCTGAAATATATTTCGCATATTCTTTACATATCTCTCATTTTCCCCTTGACATATTCGGAGCATCTGCTAAAGTTATCGATGTTCTGTGTGGCTACTGGTGTGGTGTAGGTCTTTTGTTGAGGAGGTTTTTTTGTATGGAATTCAAAGTCTACGTGGGCAATCTTCCGTATCGGACATCTGAAGAGGAAATGAAGGAGTTTTTCAGCGAAGCAGGTACTGTTATTGATGTACGTATCATCAGAGACAAAGAGACAAATCGTTCTAAAGGTTTCGGTTTTGTATCTTTTGAAACTGAAGAAGGCGTAAACAAAGCTATCGAAGTGCTTAACGGAAAAGATTTCGGCGGCCGCCCGATCAAGATCGATCGCGCAAAAGCTCGCGAAAATTCATAATTCCTAACAACACTCTGGGGCGGTTTTCCGCCCCTTTTGATTTAGAAAAATCTTCATATTATTTTTTCTTTATACTGTAGAGTTTCGCTAATTATTTCAATACTCGCTTTTAAATCATTAATCGTTTCAATTTGATGACTGTTGCTTTTAGAATTACCGGTCTTTATTCACAAGAATAAAGACCGGTATCAAAACGAACTCTTTATTCTTCTATATAAACCCGTGATACATCTTTCAATCGGTCACCTTCATTAAGGCGTATGAAACGAACTCCAATGGTATTGCGGCTTTGAACTTTCATTTCCTGAACTTGCACACGTACCATCTGTCCATGTTCGGTTATACCAAAGATATCATCGCTGTCATTCACTATCATTGCACTGATCAGTTTTCCTGTCTTTTCATTGACCCTCATCGCAATAAGACCTTTTCCGGCTCTACCTTGTTCTTTGAAATCTTCAACTACGGTGCGTTTACTATATCCGTATTCTGAAATAAACAATAAATTCTCATGATCAAGTGCATTCTCAACTGCGATGACACAATCCTCAGTGCCAAGTTTAATTCCCTTCACTCCCATCGTTGTTCTGCCTTGTAATTTGATGTCTTTTTCTTTGATACGTATTGCATACGCGTGTTGTGTAAAAATCATTATAGTCTTATCCGGTGATAAACGCACAACTGATACGAGTGCATCGGTATCACGCACAACTACAGCAATCAAACCACGACGATTGATACGAGCAAACTCTGAAAGATGAGTCTTCTTTACCATTCCTTTTGATGTAGTAAAAACAAGATATTCATCCGCTTCGAAATTTTTAATAGTACTGTAATCACAAATACGCTCATTTTTCTCGAGAGGTAACAAGTTAACAAGAGATTGCCCTCGTGCTGTTCTGCTCTTTTCCGGAACGTCAAGAGTACTCAATGCAAACACTCGGCCTCTATCGGTGAACATCAATAACGTATCATGCGTTGACGCAATAAACAATTTTTCAACAAAATCCTCTTCGATCGTGGTAAGTGCCGATAAACCTTTTCCCCCGCGACGTTGTGTACGATATATTGATTCAGGCACACGCTTAATGAAGCCTCGGTGGGTAATCGTAATTACCATGTCTTCTTCTTGAATCAGATCGAGTTTATTAATATCCTTCATCTCATCAACGATTGTTGCTCTTCGAGGAGTCGGGAAAAGTTTCTGTAATTCAGACAATTCTGTTTTAATTATTTCGAATACAAGCTTTTCGCTACTGAGTATGCTCTTATAATACGTAATCATTTTCAACAATTCTTTATATTCTTCTTCAAGTTTCTCAACTTCAAGACTCGTGAGTTTTTGCAAACGCATATCGAGAATCGCCTGCGCTTGAATGTACGATAACAAGAACGCTTTCATCAGTCCCGACCGAGCGGTTTCAACATCTTTTGACTTTTTAATGATTGCAATAACTTCATCAATGTTTGCTAAAGCGATACGCAATCCTTCCAAAATATGCGCCCGTTCTTCTGCTTTGCGCAACAAATACCGTGTTCGTCTTACGACAACTTCTTTTCTGTGTTCTATAAAATGTCCAAGAATCTGCTTGAGATTCATAACTTTGGGGATACCTTTAACTAATGCGAGAAAATTCATAGAGTAGCTGGTTTGCATACTGGTAAACTTAAATAAATTGTTCATTATTACTTCTGATTCAATATCATCAACATTCTTGAGTTCCAAAACGATTCGAATGCCCTCTTTATTGGTCTCGTCGCGAAGATCACGAATACCTTCAAGCTTTCCATCTTTTATCAAATTTGCAATATTCTCAATTAATCGAGTTTTATTTTCTTTATACGGAATTTCTGTAATGACAAGTGCCGCTTTACCCTTTTTATTTAATTCTTTTTTGATCGTCCCTCGAATAATAATTTTCCCCTTACCGGTTGTATAGGCATCATAAATACCTGTACGACCGACAATAACACCCGCAAGCGGGAAATCCGGACCCGGGATAATCTGTATCAAATCAGCGATGCCTGCATCAGGATTATCAATAAGAAAGATAACCGCTTCAATAAGCTCATTAAGATTGTGTGAGGGAATTTCGGTAGCCATACCCACTGCAATACCTGCAGCACCGTTCAATAGCAGATTAGGGACCATTGACGGCATAACGGTGGGTTCTTTCGTCGACTCATCATAGTTTGGGCGAAAATCAACGGTCTCTTTATCAAGATCTGCCAAAATATAATCGGCAAGACGAGCCATTCGCACTTCGGTATAACGCTGTGCCGCAGGCGGATCACCATCTATGGATCCGAAATTCCCTTGGCCGTCCAGAAGCGGTGCAATATAGGTGAACGGTTGCGCCATACGTACCAATGCATCATAAATTGCCTGATCACCATGAGGATGAAAATTACCCATTACCTCACCGACAACCTTCGCGCATTTACGATATGAACGATTATATCGCAACCCAAGCTCACTCATACCGTATAAAATACGACGTTGAACCGGCTTTAATCCGTCACGAACATCAGGTAATGCACGCCCCATGATTGTGCTCATTGCATAATCAAGGTATGATTGACGCACTTCTTCTTCAATATTTACATCACGAACATTTTCTTTATCAATATACATATTCGTCACTATCCTTTATATATCAAGATTTTTAACAAACAACGCATTACGCTGTATAAACTCACGCCTCGGAAGCACTTCGTCACCCATAAGTATTGCAAACGTCTCGGCAACTTTGACCGCATCCTCCATCGTCACACGTAAAAGCATTCGTGTCTCAGGATTCATGGTTGTCTCCCACAATTGTTCAGGATTCATCTCTCCGAGACCTTTATAGCGTTGTAATGAGTACCCTGACTGCCCCAATTCTTTGACTGTGCGGAAAAGCTCTTTCAGAGTGAAGACTTTTGTGCAGTTATTCTCAACACATACTTCAGCGATAGGTTCAAGACTTACCACTTCATAATCATTCAAAGTAAATCCAAATAAAGTTAATTTCTCTTCAATCTTTTTTAAATTTGATAACTCATGAATATCCCACACTTCAACTACTTCTTCATCATCTAATGAATCAATAAGAAGCGGTTCTTGCCGCTCTTTATTCATCTCAATGAGATAATTTTGCTTTGCTTTTTCGATAATAGAACGTAATTCCTTATCATCCTTAGCAAAAATGATATCCTCCGAGAATGCATAAAAAACCTTATATTTCGGAAATCCGATTTGTTTCATCTCTTCATAGTCTTGAATCGTAATTCCTTTTGTGCTCATTTTCAAAACATATTCTTCTACATCAGTGATAAGTGTTAACAGCTGAGCCAAAGTTTGTTTCTCAAACTTATTTTTCTTCACTTTTATGACTGCGTTTTCTTGAATATTGTCTATCAGAAATTGACTCAATTCTTTTTCAGTCTGAATATATCGGTGCTGTTTCCCTTTTGCGATTTTGTATAAAGGCGGTTGTGCAATATAGACATATCCCGATTCGATCAAAGAAGGAAACATTTTATAAAAAAATGTGAGTATCAATGTCCGAATATGAGCTCCATCTACATCGGCATCTGTCATGATGATAATCTTATGATATCGAAGCCGTTCCGGTTCAAAACTGGCACCAAATCCCACACCCATAGCAGTGATAAGAGCTTTGATTTCATCGTTTTTCAATATTTTCAAATCAGCCGCTTTAAATACATTCAAAATTTTACCTTTAAGCGGAAGTATGGCTTGAAAACGTCGTTCTCGCCCTTGTTTTGCAGAACCACCCGCCGAATCACCCTCAACAATAAACACTTCCGATAATGCAGGGTCTTTTTCTGCACAATCGGCAAGTTTTCCCGGCAATGACGTAGAATCGAGTATGGTCTTGCGACGAGCCAATTCCTTAGCCTTACGGGCCGCATTCCTGGCGAGAAACGCATCAACTGCTTTTTGAACTATTTTTCGTGCGACCGCAGGATTTTCTTCAAAAAACAGCGCAAGTTTTTCGGTAAATACCGACTCAACAATACCCTTAACCTCACCGTTCCCCAATTTTGTTTTCGTTTGTCCCTCAAATTGCGGTTCAGGCACTTTTACCGATATAATTGCGGTAAGCCCTTCACGCACATCATCACCTTGTAGGCGCATCTCTTTATCTTTGAACATCTTGTTTGTGACGCCGTAATCATTAATAACTTTTGTCAACGCAGCCCGAAATCCCGAGACATGGGTTCCACCTTCAACAGTATTAATATTATTGACATATGAAAACAAAGTCTCATTATAGGAATTATTATACTGAACAGCTATTTCAACCCAAATATTATCTCGTTGTTCAATAATAGCAATGGGATTTGCAAACAATTCTTCCTGTCCCTTATTCAAGAATTTCGCGAATGAGGAAATCCCACCGTCATATTTATACGTAGAAACTTTACCGGACCGCTCATCTTCAAACGTTATTCGAATGCCTGCATTGAGAAAGGCAAGTTCTCGTAAACGCTTTGCCAAAGTATCATAATTGTATTCAGTGACCTCAAATATTTCCCTATCGGGCAAAAAATAGGTGGTTGTGCCCGTCTCCTCCGTCGTTCCTACCATCTCAAGCTTTGTTATAGCTTTGCCTCGGGAATATTTCTGTGTATAAATTTTCCCGTTACGTCGCACGGTTACATCAAGTGCCTCAGAGAGCGCATTGACGCATGATACACCCACGCCATGTAATCCCCCTGACACTTTATACGAGGACTTATCAAATTTACCACCCGCATGCAACATTGTCATTGCAACTTCAAGACCGGATTTGTCTTTATACACCGGATGCATATCAACAGGAAAACCACGTCCGTCATCGGCGACAGTGATGGAGTTATTCTCACCAATAACAACTTTTATCTCATGACAATGACCTGCTAGCGCCTCATCAATACTATTATCAACAACCTCATAAACAAGATGATGTAATCCCATCGCACCGGTACTTCCGATATACATTGCGGGGCGCTTTCGAACCCCCTCAAGCCCTTCCAGTACCTTTATACTATCCGCATTATACTCTGTCAAAAAAATCTCCTCCTTTTTCGTAACTACTATCTTAGTAATAATTTATACAATATTTCTCGTGAAGAAAGTATACCATAAATACCCGGATTGTAAAGCAAAAATCCTGTTTCCGTTTGAAAATCACAGTATAAAAAAAGCGGGCTCTATTGCCCGCTTAAAAATCATCGACTATGTCGTGGATGTAATCAACCGCCTTGCATATCTTTCATAATTTCCATAATCATAGCGTTCTGATCGGCAAACTTGGTGTACCCGGAAGGAACAGTAAACACCGTTTCATTTACGGTAAATTCATAACCGCTAAACACGATTATAGTCTTTCCACCGGCTGTAGGTATTGAAATTTGCCCTGCATATGTTTTATTCGAAGGATTGATGAATATGAATATCTCTTTATACGATTTTGCCTCTTTATTGTCGAGGATTTTTTTATATTTATCACATTTGATACCGTAAAAATCTTCTTCCCCAACTTTTTCAATCACATTGTCAAATGCTTCATCAAATGAGCCAAGTTGTTCTGCCTCAGGGGTATTCTTTTTAACACTTTGTTCAATGTAGGCTTCATTACGCGGGAAAATGAAGGTCGCATTATATTTATCCCCTGAAAGAACAGACACGATACTCATTTGATCCAAGCCGAGCATTTTCATTTGCTGAAACATTTTCACATCAGGCATAGAAGATTGTGTATAAGTCAAGTCAGTGCGAGTTTTCTGGCCTTTTACAAAAAGTGTCATATTCATGATAAACTTTTTTTCATCCGGTGTAACATTTTCAACTTTTATTTTTGCGGTAAAACCGGTTGACTCGATAGAAGCCTTATCAAGGACTTCTCCCAATGTCAATGCATGTAATGCGAACACTGAACTACAAATCAGAATGAACGAAATGATAAACTTTTTCATAATCAATCCTTTCTTAATCTTCAGAATCATCAGTAAGATGCTTCTTACCTTCGGCAACAACTTTTTCCATGATTTCGTGTGGTGCGATATCATAACGGAGAAATTCTGTACGGAATTTACCCCGTCCACCCGTTTTTGAACGCAACTCAATGAGATATTTTTGCATCTCTGATGCCGGAACTTCAGCTTTAATCAGTTGTTTACCTCGTCCTATGGACTCCATACCGTTTATCCTTCCGCGACGAGAGTTAATATCTCCCATAATATCACCCATCGACTCATCTGGAACGATTATTTCAACTTTCAATACCGGCTCTAAAATCACCGGTCCGGCAGTTTTCACTGCCTCTTTAAATGACATTGATGCTGCTATTTTAAATGCCATTTCTGATGAGTCAACATCATGATAGCTTCCAAAAACAAGCGCAGCCTTAAAATCAACAAACGGATACCCCGCGACAACACCTTTCGTCATCGTTTCACGAATGCCTTTTTCAACAGCAGGCACATATTTTCCCGGCACAACACCTCCGACAATTTTGTCTTCAAAAACAAAGCCCTCGCCACGAGGCAACGGTGCGAATTCAACATGCACGTCACCGTATTGTCCGCGTCCTCCCGACTGTTTTTTATATTTTCCTTGAGCTTTGGACGGCTTCGTTAACGTTTCACGATATGCGATACGCGGAACACTCGTGGAAACTTCAACACCGAAACGCGACTTCATTCGCTCAACCATGATCTCAAGTTGAATATCACCCATGCCGGAAAGAACAAATTCTGCAGTATCTGCGTTTCTATCGCTGTGTATTGACGGATCTTCTTCCATCAACTTATGCAATCCTGTGCTCATTTTGTCTTGATCTGATGATGATACCGCATGCATTGCAAGTGAATAGACCGGTTCGAGCGGATGAATGAATTTTACTTCTGCACCGTCATGGGCCGCAAGTGTATGCCCTGTTTTGATCGATTCTACTTTGGAAATTACTCCTATCATACCTGCGCTTAGCTCAGGCACATCAATCAGTTTCTTCCCTAATGTTTGATATAAATGAGAAACACGTTCAGTCTTTCCATCACCGGCCAACACAATTGAATCTCCTGCTTTAATTGTTCCGGAAACAATCTTAAAAAAGCTCATTTTCCCGGTAAACGGATCGACAACTGTTTTAAATACTTTCGCCATGAACGGTTTGAGTGAATCCATCGGTATTTGTGTTTCTTTCTCACCCTCGACGACGGAATAGCCGGAAATCGCATTTGGAGGCGGCAGATACTCTGCGGCAAATTGCATCAAAGTGCTTATTCCCACTAATGTTTCCGCTGAGCCGATCAAAACCGGAGCCACATCCCCATTATTAAGCCCGACACGCAGCCCGGTAAGCATCTCTTCATCCGTTAATTCTTCTCCGTTTAAAACTTTTTCCATTAACGCTTCATCTTCTTCTGCAATTGCTTCAACGAGATTTGCGCGAAATTCTTCAACCTTAGACGACATATCTCCGGGTATCGGAATTTCTTTGGCTGTTCCATCTTTTTCAAATTCATATGCCTTTTTCTTCAATATATCGATCACACCCTTAAATTGCAGTTGATTACCTATCGGCAGTTGAACTGCAACAGGACGAGGGTGATGCATTTTTTCCAACAAGTCATGGTATGTTTGATAAAAATCCGTATTCTCACGATCAAGTTTATTGATAAAAACAACAACACGTTTATGCATATCCTCTAACTCTTCCCACACACGCTCTGTACCAACTTGTATACCCGCAGCCGCTGAAATTGTCGTAATAATATGGTCAGCCGCGTACATTCCACTTAACGTTTCTGCGATAAAATCGCTGTATCCCGGCAGGTCAAGTATCGTAAATTTTGTTTTTTGCCAATCAAAAGACAATACGGTTGTATTAATTGAAATCTGACGTTTAATTTCTTCAGGAGTATAATCAGATACCGTGTTCCCGTCAGCGGTTTTACCCATTTTTGTGATGTTTTTATTAAGAAACAACAGAGCCTCTGCAACACTTGTTTTCCCTGTTCCGCTGTGTCCGGCAAGAGCAATATTCCGTACTAACGTAGTATCCACAGCCATAGCAACCCCTCCGTTTCAAATTTTAGGTAGTAGGTATTAGTGTATGTGACAATCCCCGTTTAAACTGGCTTTTTTATGAATATACAGATTCGATGTTTCAACTTTTCCCTCGGTATACCCTCGTGGAAATATCTCAAGATATTCCGCATTGATATCGCCGACAACTTTTCCTTTAATGAAGACATATTTTGCAGCAACATTACCATTGATCGTACCGGCAACATATAATGTATTTGCCCGCACACTCGCATTTACCACACCACCTGTTGCAACAATTAGATTTTTATTTTCAACAATACTGATCTCTTTTGCTTTTATTTTTTCATAAATACGTATAGATGTATCATCTTCCAAATAACCGTCAACACCGATCCCCGGAAGCACTTCTTTGTGCCCCATTACTTTTTTTACCCAACGGCAAAAACGATTATAAAGTTGCTCTTCTTTACGATCTTTACTATATTCTTGATGGATTAGATGTACAAGGCTTCGCTCTCGTTCTTGACGACTCATTACTGCATCCATGAACTATTCCTCATCAATTTTGTGTCACAATAGATGGGGAAAACCCGTTGTGTTTTCCCCATACCTACACCTTATTTTACCTTTGCGTAAACCAGAGTATTTTTACTGTCATTCGCCATCCAAATCAGATATCCAACTTTGTTCACTTCAGCATACACCTTCGCTTCATCCTGGAACTTCTTCATGAGTGATGCGTTCGGCTCACGATCATTATTCGCCTTTTTATACTGCTCGACTTTGGTTGCAACAATCGCATCAATACTTGGCATCTCAATAATCCACTTCGGATCAGACCATCCGCCATGCTTTACATCAGTATTGAACGGAGGTTGTATCTTCTTATATACGCTCATAGCCGTCTTTTTGATCTTTGCCATGGTCACTTTATCAATAAGAAGTGCTTTAATGGCATCAACTTCAGACTCGCTCAACAAAACATAGAGCTCATCATACGAAGGCTCAAGATTCTTGATTTGTGTTGTTTTATCACGACTTTTATTCTTTTTTTCTTCTTGCAAAAGATCGTCAATGCGTTTTTTTGCTACCGCATAGATCTCATCATAGCGTTTTCTATTCGTTTCTTTAAGTTTTTCAATTACCGCTTCATTCCGTTTGTCAATCTTATTCTCGGTATTATTCGGGTCCTCGACGGCTTCATACAATTTCGAGAATGCCTCATCAATATTTTTCGCTTCAACAGCCTCAATCGTCGGCAAAAACTCCGCCTTTTTGGTCTGAGGCATAATACCCTCTAATGAAACCAACAAGGGTTTTTCTGTGCTCGGAGGAGGTAACTCACCAAAACGCAACTTATAGGTTGCGACATACTTTTGAATTTCATTAATTTTCGTGTTTGCACTGGTAACCGCAGCTTTATCAAGGATTGCATTGCTTCCGGAAGCACAGCCGAATGTAAGAAACAAGAAGGCTACCGCAACCGTATAGAGAACATATTTCTTCATAGAGAACTCCCCTTTCCTGATGTTTCACACATTATACAATGTTTTTTTTTCATGTCAACGCTTTTATTTCTTCTCATACTGGCTAATAACGTCTTCAATTACACGACTGAGACGTTTAACACCCTCTTCAATCTGCTCAAGTGTCGGATAAGAAAAATTCATCCTCATCGTATTGTGTCCCCCGTCATTACTGTAAAATGCACTTCCAACAACATAGGCGACATTATTCTCTATTGCTTTATAAAACATCTCTTCCGTATTAATAAATTCCGGCAATCGTATCCACAAGAACATGCCTCCTTCAGGCTTTGTCCAGGATACGTCGGGATGTTTTGGCATGTATTTTTCAAGCGCACTGAGCATTGCATCTTTTTTCACACGATACAGATCCACATTCTTTTGAATTCGATCATATATCATACCTTTTTTCATATAACGAGACGTAATTTTTTGAGTAAATGGCGGGGTGCATAAATCCATAGCCTGACGCGCAACAACAAATTTATTAATAATTTCTGCAGGGCCGATAACCCACCCCAAACGCAATCCCGGAGCAAATATTTTTGAAAAAGTATACAATCCGACGGTATGGCCTTCCTTATCAAGCGAGTAAATTGACGGAACTGCAGTGCCCTCATAACGAAGATTACGGTAAGGAGAATCCTCAATGATGATGAATTGATATTTTACTGCCATTTCAACCAATTTTTTCCGCTTTTCAAGGCTCATGGTGATCCCGGCAGGATTTTGAAAATCAGGAATCACATACACAAACTTTACACGTTCACGCATATCTGCGAGACGTTTGAGTTCTGCTTCCAGTTTATCCATTTCCATTCCGTCATCGGCTGCATTTATACCGATCATTCGTGCATTATAACTTCTCATGGCACTGATCATTCCAAGATACGACGGTAATTCTAATACAACGGGATCATTAGGATTAATAAACACTTTACAAACCATATCAAGCGCTTGTTGAGATGCGGTCATGATAAGAATATTGTCAGGGCTCAATCCTTCTATACCGTCTTTTTCCATAAATTTAATTATTTCTTCTTTGAGTACCGTTTCACCTTCGGTAGCACCGTACTGTAAGGCCTTGGTACCCTCTTCATCAAGCATTTCTGCAACAATAGCTTTTACGTCATTGACCGGAAAGGTTTCCGGTGCAGGTAATCCGCCTGCAAAAGAAATAATCCCCGGTTTATTAGTTAATTTCAACAGCTCTCTGATCACTGATTTTTTCAAATTCTTCGCATTGTGCGAATACAAACCTTCAAGATCGGCTATCATACTTCCTCCTAAAAATGTTTTTTTAATTCATGTATTCGTTCTGCTTTATCTGATGCAGAAAAAATATATGAACCCACCACAAAAACATTTGCACCGGCATGCATTGCATCACCGAGCGTTTCACCGTTAATACCCCCATCCACTTCTATATCAATAGTATCTCCGAACATTTTTCGTGTTTTTTCAATCTTGCGACACATAGAAGATATAAATTTTTGTCCTCCGAATCCCGGTTCTACCGTCATTATCAGTATCCGATCAATAAATTCCTTGATCGGTTCAAGCACTAGAACGTCTGTGGCCGGAGTCAGTGCAATCCCCGCCTTCTTTCCTTTTTCACGAATGTTTTTAAGAAGAATAAAGCTATGCGGTGTGGCCTCGTAATGAAAAACCAGAATGTCACTTCCTGCATTGCAAAATTTATCCCAATAAAAATCGGGATTACTGATCATGAGATGCACATCAAAAACTTTGTCGGAAAATCGCGTACGCAAGGAATCGATTACCGGCAATCCCATTGAAATATTCTCAACAAACACCCCATCCATCACATCAAAATGTAATTCATCAATCAGAGGTAAAATTTCAGTGACCTCGTCACCAAGAGAATAAAAATCGGCATTAAGAATTGACGCGGAAATTTTCTTTTCTATCACGTTCACCTCTTCATTTTTACCGCAAACATACCCGCCATTCGATGCCGGGGTGGAAATGGTTCAAACCATATCCCCTCAGAAACTATACCATCCGTCTCGCTTGAGCGCAAACAATTTTTTTCGGAAAGCGGCAGACAATGATAATCTTCTTTCGCTTTTAGAAATTCTTTGATAGTTTCTTGGTTCTCATACCTGTTGAGTGTACACGTGCTATAGATTATTTCTCCGTCTGGCGCAAGCATCCCGGCTGCATGAATCAACATTCCCAACTGCAGCGATCTCAATGATTCGATATCTTTCTCTTGTAGACGATATTTAATATCAGCCTTGCCGTGAAGGACGCCTAATCCGGAGCATGGTGCATCAATAAAAATATGCGTAAAAAGCGTGTCCGGTTTATATGAAAGAAAATCAGATTCAATGGTAGTGACATCATCAACGCCAAGTCGATGAAGATTTTCATGTAACCTGCGAATACGACGAGATGAAGAATCCAGCGCATAAAGTGGATAACGGGAAGGATTTTCATGAGAAAAATACGAGATTTTTCCTCCCGGAGCACTACCGACATCAAGCAATGATCCTCGCAGCGGAAGTGCAAGCGCACATATTGATTGAGCGGCAATATCCTGAACATAAAAATATCCTTCGTGAAATCCCGGTAATTTTTGAATATTCCCCGTATGAAACAATCGTACATGGAACGGCACTGTATCATCTCGTTCATACGCAATTTCAGCGGTTTCCAAAAGCAAACAATATGAGTGAACATCAATTTTTTTGGTGTTTACCCGAATATCACAATAATCTGCATCTTCATTATACTGCAACAACATTCGGGTATCATCATACGAATAATACGTTAAAAATAATTCAATTATCCAACACGGATATGAAAATTCAACTGATAAGCGCTGTATCGGATCTTGCGGGATCTCCACTACTTTGTCGGCACGTAAAAAAGAGCGCAAAACTGCATTGACAAATCCTTTACCGGAAGGTTCAATGGCAGATGTCAGATTGACCGCTTCATGAACCGTTGCGTAGGGTTGTGCAGATGTATTGAACAACAACTCATAAAACGCGATACGAAGAATAATTCTTACATCATCAGAAGGTTTTCGCGATACAAATTGCTGTATTGCGTGATCAAGATACATTTTCTTCTCAACAACACCTTTTACAAGACGAAACGCAAAATGCGACAGATTCGCCCTTTCGGTAATACTATCAAGAAATAACGAAGACCGTTCCCACTCTCTGAGAACAGTAAATACCGTAAAGCGATCGTTCATAATTCGGTTACATCCTTTCCAAACACAGTTCGAAATTCTCGTAAAAAACGATTCATAGGAAACCCGACCACATTATAGTAATCTCCGATTATCTTTTCCACAAAAAAGCGTGCGTTTCCCTGGATACCATACGCACCTGCCTTATCACTATAATCATTTTTCATCAAATATTCAGTGATATCTTTTTTCGACAGAACTGAAAAATGAACCCGTGTTTCTTCCGAAAATACATGAAGTGTGTGATCATAATCGATACATACACCTGTAATTACCGAATGTCGGCGCCCTGAAAGTATCGATAGTATTCGATACGCATCCTCATAATCAACGGGTTTGCCAACAATTGCCGAATCGATTATAACAATGGTGTCTGCGGTAATAACACAATCTCGCGGATTGGGATATGCCAAACGTGCTGCTTTTACTTTTCTCATCGCAACGGTTTGCGCAGCATGAGGGAACGGTACGGTATCGTCGATCGACTCATCCACATCAACAACCGCAACAACAAAAGGAATCCCAAGTTTTTCAAAAAGTTCTTTGCGACGAGGTGAGGCGGATCCAAGTACAATCACACCGTAACTCCGGGACTTTCAATAAGAATGGTGACCGGGCCGTCATTTACCGAAGCGACGCGCATATGTGCAGCAAATACACCGGTTTGTAAGTTTGGAAATCCTTTTGAACGAACATATTCACAAAAATCGTCATATAAAAGTCGTGCATCCTCAGGTAATGCGGCATGAGTAAAGGAGGGACGATTCCCCTTTCGAATATCCGCATATAAAGTAAATTGCGAAACAACTAATAGATTACCGCCGCTTGATAATAATGATTCATTCATTTTGCCGTTTGAATCTTCACACACACGAAGATTCATTATTTTCTCGGCGCAATACTTCATATCGGAGATCGTGTCACTTTTGCCGATTCCGAGCAACACTAAAAAACCGTTACTAATACTGCCGGTTATGTGGTCATCAACAGTGACCGAGGCTGATGAGACACGTTGAACAAGTGCCTTCACGGTTGCCACGCCCACCCGATACGTTCAATCCCATCCTTTTTCGAAAAAATAACATAGTTATACGGATATTCAAAATATTCCGGTTTCCATGTATTGAAAAATAACAACAATTTAGTATCATTTTTAAAAACAGCAATAAATCGTTGCGAGTATTTAATATATTCTCCATTTGAGGCGCGAAAACCATGTGCGTCATGAATAATGTGAAATTGCTGTGCAAGAGACTCGGGTACCGTCGCATTATAACAAACAATTGCGTCTCCCTCATGTGAAGGAATGCGTTTATAATAGTTTATCCATAATGGTGAAAGCTCAGAATTAGTATGCAACATAACGCGTCGGTCAAATATTTCACTGAATATCGGAGCGACTGGTAAATTGGAATTATACACGGTCCACTCATTATTCTTCGTATGAAAATAAAAATAGTTAATTGAATTGGGTATCACTTTCGCTTCGAGTCCGTTGAGCATCAATAGCGCGGAGTTCCCGGTTTTATAGTGAAACATTCGTATGTTATGGGTAGTAATGACCGGTACCATAGTATTCGTTTTCAAAGAGAAAGAAAAGGGTTGACGAGTCGCATCTATGCGTTCGTATATCACAACATCTCCAGAACGATGATATTTCATGTCATTTTGTGTAAAATGGTATACGTGACTTTCTTGTTTTGGTGCTAATACAAGTGCATGGTAATAGTCTCTGAATGAGAGCGCTTGGACGCGAACGAACGGCATATAGGAAGGATAGCTTTGTGCTTGAAAGTTATTTGAATGAGCATATAAACGTACGGTATGATACCGTATCATGTCCGCAGTAACATTTCGTAATAGCGATATTTCAGGGTCTACAACCGATATAAAAAGCGGTTTTTTTCGAAAATATGCCCCGAAATATTCAAGCCACTGTGCAGTATCACGACAAAGAACTATATGCAAATCGTTATCGGTATCTTCAACTACATCCGAGTAAATAAAATCACGCATATGCAGTATTTCAAAAATCGTCGGTGAGGGGTCAACGACAACATATCCGATATTCTTATCCTTTTCAGTATGTAATTCTTGTGCTATTTCTGCAACATCGCTATAGCGAGAACATAAAATAATGGTGTACACTTTGCCGGGAGATTGTTTAATAAAAGTAAGATATGAGTCATCTCGAGATGAAGGAATTTTTTCATGATGTAACGTTTCAATGACTGCATTAAGGTTTTTGTCACGGATTGAGCGAAGCGGTATTTGCTTATCACCAAGAATATAGCGTTCCACCCGCCGAGCGTATGAATATTCACCGATATGAAAATTAAACGTCTGCTCGCCCTCTAAGACAGGAATCGAATCCCAATAGACAACAAATGATCCTTTCCCGGATAATTCTTTCGTAAATCGCACTCGCTCGTCTCCGTACTCAAGCTGAAGCAAGGATGGTTCACCGTAATACTCCCCCCAAAAAACACACGGCTCTCTATGAGAAAAATAGATCGGTTTGGTTATTATTGGTATTGCTGTTTTGCGATCAGAATATAATGCCGCCGGTAATGCATGTATGCGCGCAGTTTTTCTGTTCACACCATCATCATCTAAAGCATAGCATTCAAAATACAATGGTGCAGTATGCATGAGTGAGATTGTACTCACGGGGATTTTCAACCTATAGCGTGTCACATCAGCAGCGTACTCACATTGAATGACGACACCATCCGGATTATCATCACTAACATTCTGATATCCTAATTTAATCTCACACTCTTCACCCTGAAACCTGTAAACGCGGATACTCATATAGTCACCTTTTTTACCGTCAAAGCGTATTTGCTTGTTATCGGTAATATCAATATTCAAATATAAAAAAGTCGCGTCATGGAAAAGAAAAAATTTTACAGAATAATCAGATATACCGAAATAAGGACCATTTTGTATCTGCTCTGCATAAGCAATGACGTATTGAGGAACAGGCGGAATATCACCAAAAGGAACTATGATATCGGAAAATCTATTTTGTTGCGGTGGAACTTGTCCTTCTTCCACACGAAATGATGCATTCAGTAAAGAAAACACGAACAATAAACATACGATACTACTAGAATAGAACTTCAAATCCCACCTCCAGTTTGTATTCGTTATAACTTTGTGTAATCACATTGGTTCTGAATTTTGTAAATGTTAAACCGGCATTTAAGCGCATTTCATCAGAGAAATTATACGTTCCCCCAAGAACTCCCTGGAAATTTGATGATCTCATGGAATACGCATTATCCGTTTTTGAGTCAGTATAACGTATATCTCCCGTTAACTTCATTGATGTATTAACTTCACGTTCATCGTTACTTAAAAAAGACGTCATTTTTTTCTTCAATTGCACAGTATACTCGGCGTGAATCGAGGCCTGTGTTTTCTGTTCTTTATCAGATTTTGCCCTATTTTTCAAGCGTTCTGAACTACTTAAAGAATACATTAAATCGGTTCGTAAATTATTTTTCCATGTGATATTCCAATTCATTGAGGGTGTTTTTGAAATTGTTTTTATTTCCGTAGATGTTTTATTGAATGATTCTGTCTGTCGATAATTTATGCTAATCGATTGAACACTCATCATCTGTTGTAATAATTCAAACAGCGGAACTCCATTCCAATCCGAAACACTAATACTACCACTCGGCCACTCACGTGACTCTACGATAGAAATCCCTGACACACCTTGTGATTGAGTTTCCGAAAAACTATACTGGAGGCGTGTCGAAATTCTATCAAGAATCGTAGTTGTATGAGATAACGCATACCGATCGGTGTCTGATTTCAATTTGGGGGTAAAATCATCTTCATACGAGCTATATAATCCCAAATAAAAATTAATATCCGGCTTTTTTTCAACATTTTCATAGCTATGAGTCAATCCGTTTGAATAATCAACATTGATATCAAAATTTTTCGTAATACCGGGAATAACATCAAGAAGTTCAATCAGTTTGATACTCAGTCCGCTGCTATAATTTCGTGTTCCGTTTACACGATAAGAATAATATGTATTTTGGGATTCTGCTGTACGTAAATCCCAATTTGCTGAGGTGATATTTGAATAATTTGATCGTAAGGTTACCATCTTATGCAAGTCCTTCGAATATGAGCCGGATACTGTTGTATTAAGTCTTTGTGAAGTAAACACATCTTTAATATCATCCCACTGTTCTTGCAACGCGTATCTTCCAGACAATTGGAGATTTTCAATAAGAGTCCATGCCATATCTGCGTTCCAATCATTTGATACTGTTGAGACATTGTTTTTCACTAATACCGCATACGTTGATTTATTTCGCCGTTCATTGAACGAAAAAGATACCCGAGAAGGGGTTACGGTAAGAAACAGCGCTTTGACAACTGGCACCGCGTAATCCAGGCGAACATTTTGTGCTTGGGTCAAGCTTTCATTCGGATCTGCAATCATCGAATTGACATTCTTTGAAAAATTATACGAATACGATATGACAGGATAATTCTGTATATTGAATGTTGTATTCAGCATAAGACGATCGCTTTTATTCTCTCCCGAACTCACGATTGACGTTGTGAATAGATCATTATTATTTGTTGTGATACTTGAACTGACCGAAGCTGATGTTGCAGTGCTCACGGTTTGCCCAAATAAAAGTCTCCCCGGATCGAAACGCATCGAAACCGTCTGCGTTTTTGTGTCGATATTCCGGGGGTTTTCACCAATAAGCGAATATGTTCCATCTCGTTGCGTAAAAAAATATGATAAAGAACCATACTCTTTAAATGATGTTGAAAATTCAAAACTTCCCGCATCACCTACCAACGTATCAGCATCCATCAATAATACATCATTCACATAAATAATTCCTCGATATGGTTTGTCTTCATAACTGGAAACACCGATCTGCATACGATAGATTGATTGTAACGAGGGTTTCCCTACCTCAAATTCACTAAGATTCTGAATCGAAATATCAATGTATTTCCACCCTGTCTCGTCAGGATACACCAATTGCGAAAACTCATAATAATCCGTGGACGTCGTCATCAAGCGAACGATAAAACGATACGGTACGGGTGAATACGGCGGGGTAATTGGATGATTTTTAGGAAAATAATACACACGAAATGTTTTATATTTTGTCAAATCACGAGGAGCTCCATATTCTTTCGTGCAAAACCCTTCACGAGGCTCAATGATCGTATAGTTATTATCCATAAGAAAGTTTAATTCGACGGAAACATCTTTTTTGATTGCACTGGTCTCTTTATCCGTCTCATTATGCAATGGTACATAGTCGGGTGAGGAAATATTATCAATCGTTGAAACTGTTAAAACATTTCCCTCTGTAATTGTCTCTTCGTCTGCCTCCCATGCAGTTCCCACTAGATCAATTTTCGCGATGCGCATTGATCCCCCGGATGAGAAACCGGTTCCGTAAACTCGTAAAAATTGCACAGATGATAAAACATTCTCCGGCCCTGAAAAATCAGATAATGGTATCTTTTTAATGATCCAACCGTTATGACTTGTTGCATCTTCACTGGCCAATTGTATCGTCGTACGAACTTGCATACCTGAGTTCTCATCCCATTTGAGCTGGCCATCTCCATTTGAATCTTCATTATCAATCTCATTATTTCCTGCACCATATTTTATAGCAATACCATTGATATCAAAATCATACCCGTCATCTTCATCGTCTTCCAACAACCCGTCCCCGTCATCTTCATTGTCCCAATTTCCGTCACCGTCTGCATCTTCACTTATACCGCCCAATTCCAGAGTAATTGTTTCCCCTTCCAGAACGGTAGAATCGATCTTGTACCATATCTCCAAATATTTATATTTTGAAAAATCTTCGCCGAATTTTGATATTCGTTGTGCAAAAGAAAAAACTTTACTGCTGTCATTAGGCATTTTCTGAAACACTAATGTTTGACGCGAAGACGTGCCAAAATTCGGTCGTATGACATTGTTGACAACGGTTGAATTGACAAAAAAACACAAAGGAACCTCAGCTTCAGGGATATCGATATTAATCAAATCATACCGATTACTCTGATCGAAGGATTCGGTTGAAGGCAATGACGCAACAAACCATGCGGACCTGCTTGTCGAAAGAGAACGAATTACTTCACTTCCTTCCATATCGTCGATAAGAACTTTTCCTGATGTATTAGGATTTACTTCACTACGAGCAAACTCCGCTCTCAACTTCATTTTGAGCCCCTGAAGGAAAGAATCATCTAACGTTGCAAGGGCATTAACCCCATATACCGAGTTGCTGAATGGCTCCTCTCCGAAACGCGGAACTTCGTCGTCTTTATTTTCGGGAGCAGACTCTGATATATAGGTAACTCCGATCTTATATCGATCCTCATCTCTGAAATCATATTCGACACGTGTCCCAAACAATGTTTTCGATTGAGCGGCGAAAAAAGGGTGATATTCAAATGTTATTTGAACATTTGAATTTACATTGATTTGACTCGGGTCAAGAATAGTGACCACACCGGTTAAATAATCTATCCTATAATGCGTGCCACGAACAAGCGGACGACCGTCCACCGTTACTCGCTCTGTGTTCTCAATAATATCAAACGCATTAAGTTTATACTCGGTAAGAGGAGATTTATACTCAAATCGTAATGAATATTTGGTCTTTTGACCACTTATTTGGTACGCAGTAGTATTTGAAAGCCCTCGCAGTTCATCTTCCGTCAAACCGCTCAACTCAGGGATCAGTGTACCTGTAGGGTATAAAAGCAAATCAAACGGAAAGTCCTGCGGGAAAGTAATTACTCCTGTAGCGATATCAATTAATTGAGGCGAAATGCTTCCGTCGGGGCTGGAACTTAAATTAAAAATATTGACATAATTTATATAGGTTGAGCCAATCAATATATTTTCATCTTTATTTTCTCGCAGAATCTTCACTTTAAAATTACTTAAGTCTATGTTTTGCAACCCTGTATAATATTTATTTTTCATCTGATAAACTGACGTTTTAAGATTTTTATCCCACAAAAACAACGGTTCCAGGCCATCTTGCAGCAAACCATATTTGACACCGTTCGCATCTTCAAATTCAATCACTAAGATTCCTGATTGCCAATCCGAGCTCCTCATGTCAATTATCCCGGTAGTAAGATCTATAAAAAAATCCGTTTCACGTGTTGATTCATAAAAATAATACGTGACGTCGTTATAAGTGATCTCTTTGTCACAATTTTCGTTATCATACGGATTTAGATTATCAACATACACATGCACATTTTTTAAAGGCAATGTAACCGTTGGCATTCCTAACTTCACGGAAAAAAAGTTCTTTGCAAAGCCCAAATCGATTATATCACGTTGATCAATCATCGTCGAACCTGAAAATGAGGATGATGCGGTCTCGCCTTCTTGTTTACTCAAAATCATATAATGTTTCAACGGTCCGAACTTAGAATATGTACGCACGCCGAAAAGTTTTTTACTGAACGAAATAAACTCCGTGTTCGGTAAAGCTAATGTGATATTACCAATTTCTGCAGTTTGCAAAATTTCATCTTCAGTGCCTTTATATAATAAATTGATATTTTGTCGATTTTTTTCATCAAGCGTATCATCATAATCAACACTGATAAAAATCCTATTATTAATTTGCCCCTCAACTTTAACCTGCATTTCTTGTTTTATATCAAACTTCGAATCAAATTTTTGAGCACCTCTGCCGGATTGCGAGCTATCTTGAAAATTATCCACCGTAACAAACGGAAAATGTTTGTAGGAATACGATATTTTCACTGATTTTCTTCCGGTTATCAATATTCTCGAGTCCTTTCCCAACTGCAAATCAGGAAGCAATCCCATTTGTTTGGTAGGAGTATCCGTCTGACTTTCAATAGTATCCTCTCCAAGGATTTTCTTAAACAAACGTTTATTGAAAGAAAAATCAGGAGAGAACCATGGGATATCAACTCCCCATAAGTAATAAACCGTCTCTGATTCCAACCCGGGCACACCGGTTGAAATTATTTGATTTTCTTTGTTCTCCGATTCGATATCCACATCTGTCCGCACCTTGTTGAGTTGCGCAGATATCGGCAATACTTCAAACAAAATCATGAAAAGCAACAAATAACGATTCACACGACATTGTATAATTTTTTTCATCACTTTGAACACAATTCCTCCGCTGTTTTTCGGGTTAATTCGGTTATGACATTTCCGCCTATCATCCGAGCAACTTCCTCAACATGTTCGTGAGAATGCAACATGCGTACCCGTGACACTGTCCTGCCTTCAGACTCAACTTTTTCAACATAGTGATGTGTGTCCGCCAAAGAAGCAATCTGCGGTTGATGCGTGATGATAATTATCTGCGCATCCGACGCTAAGTTTTTCAACTTCAACCCCAGTTTACGTGCAGTATCCCCTCCGATTCCGGAATCAATCTCATCAAATATCAACGTTCCCAGATTATATTTTCTTCCCGTAACGGTTTTAATCGCAAACAACACTCGTGACAGTTCTCCTCCGGACGCGATCGAATTAAAAGGATATTCTCCTTCTCCCGGGTTTGTGGCAATATAAAAGACCGGTTCGTGTGGACCGGACGTATTCATAATTGCTTCTCCAACATCAATTCCAGTCTGACACGGTAAAAACCTCACACTAAATAGCGCCTTTTCCATACCTAATTGTGCAAGCTCCGATTCGATCAACTGTTTAAAATGCTGTGCTGTTGTACTGCGGGCATTATCAAGCTGTGCGGCAACAAGTATTAGTGCTTGTTTTTTGTCTTCAATTGTCTTCTGGATCGCAAGGCTATCAAAACTCATCGCCTCTATCTCCTGAACCTCTTTACCCACTTTTACGGCATACGCTCGAACTTCATCTATAGTGTCTCCGTATTTTCTTTTGAGTTTTTCCAAAAGCGCCAGGCGCTCATTCACCCATACACGACGCTCTTCATCCAGATCCAGTGCGTCAATGTTTTGCTCAACCTGACGCGCCCCGTCTGATAATTGCACCAATGCGTCTTCTATTGCTACAGCTCCGGCACCTAAGTCCGCACTAAATCCACGTAATGTTTTGACATGCTGGGTAAGCTGAGCAGTGATTTCGGCAAATGTTTCATCTTCATTGATGATAAAGGAAATCGATTTCGCTGCGGTAATCAAGTCTTTCGCATTTTCAAGCATCGTCAGTTCTTCACCCAGAAGTTCGTCTTCACGAGGTTGAAGTGCCGCCGACGTAATTTCGGTATATTCAAATCGCAATGTGTCAAGCCGACGCATCAGTTCTTTTTCGTTTGAACGAAACCGTTCAAACGATTGTACCAAATCGCGGTATGCGATAAATGCTTCGGTATAGCCGAGTAATTCCTGTTTATAGTCGCCGAATGCATCAAGAAAACGAAAATGCTCCTCTGTATGCATAAGCCGTTGATGATCGTTCTGATTATTTAAATCGATGAGAAGCTCCATAAGTTCACGCAACACACTCAGTGTCGTTTGTGAGCCGTTTATAAATACCGAGTTTTTGCCGTTTCGTTTTATAATTCGTTTTATTATAATGATCTCGTCGGAAGTCAAGCCCTTATCGTTAAGAACCGCCTGCAGCGAATCGTCATAGTTTGAGAAAACCGCTTCAATAAGCGCTTCTTCTTCTCCGGTGCGAATAAGCGTATTTTCCGCACGATCTCCCATGATCATCGCGATCGCATTGAGAATAATTGATTTTCCCGCTCCCGTCTCTCCTGTAATCACATTGAAGCCTTGCGTGAATTGAATCGTCAATTCATCGGCAATAGCAAAATTTTTCATATATAAACGTTCGATCATGAATTATTTCCGTTTCGCTGTCCCCACGACATCTTGTTACGCAATAATTCATAAAAATGCCAATTTTTCGGACGCATAAGACGGTTACTGTCTTTTGATAAGTGCAATGTTATGGGTTTGTGGAACGGTATTGAGTCCTTCCCGTCAACAATCAGACGCGCACCTTCGCTTACCGGGCAAATCTGTAATTCATCATGCTCATTTAATATTAAGGGACGAACACTCAGTAGATGCGGTGCGATGTTATTGAGAATAAAAGCTTTTGTAGAAGGATGCATAATACAACCGCCAACCGATAAATTATATGCGGTAGACCCTGCGGGTGTAGATGCGATGATACCGTCGCCGACATGACGGTACAAGAGCTGTCCGTTGACAGTAACATCCAGATGAACTGCTTTGCTGATAGACTCCCCCTTAATGACAACATCGTTTATCGCAGTACCGACACCTCCGTGATATGCATACGTCAGATAAAACAATTTCTCTTCGCAATAGTTCCCGTGAATAAAAATATCATTGCACACCGTGCGATACGTATCCCGCTCGGCAGTGGTTAAAAACCCCAGATGCCCGACATTAATTCCTGCATACGTATAGCGCGTCCCGTACATCCCCATCGCATAGATCAGCGTACCGTCACCGCCAAGAGTGATTATTGCATCAGCTTCCTCAACAGAATCCGTAATGTGTAAATGCTCTCTGCACCAATCTGTAATTTCGGCAACACAAGCGACTTCACGTGCTTTATTCGGGTTTATACACAAAAAAATCTTCATTGCGACGAACCTCTTTCGAAAGTATTTCAGCAACATTGTAACCTGTATTTTTATGTCCCGCTACAATAAAATACTCTTTATTCCCACTTCCGCCGATGATCCGTGAGGCAGATAATAATACGATAAAAAGGCCGCTGTTCTGCACAACCTCACAACAACGATTCAAAACATCAATATGAGTTTCGGGATCAGTGACCACTCCTCGTTTGTTTTTGGCATCGGGGGGAGTCTCAAATTGCGGTTTGATCAAAAACACATAATTTTTCGCTCGCCCCGCCACGATCGGGATTATTGACGTTATTGATATAAATGATACATCGACAGTGATAATATCGTATAATACGTTGGTATGGTTTAAAAATGTACGTACATCGGTGTCTTCATATAATAAAATGGCGGGATTGTCACGCAACGATGAATGCATCTGCATATGCCCGACATCAACTGCAGTCACGTGCGCCGCTCCCTTTTTAAGTAATATTTGAGTAAACCCACCTGTTGATGAACCAATATCAAGACACAATGCACCTTCACAGGATAATGAGACCGATTCCAAAACGTGAAGTAATTTCAACGCTGCGATACTGACAAATGGGCATACAGTTGTTTCACAAAGTATAGTATCGGAAGAGATTACCGAAAATGATGGTTTTGTTTGGACAGTCCCATTGACACGTATAAGTCCGGCGTGAATATCACGCTGTGCACGAGTACGCGATTCAGACAGACCGCGAGTGACCAATTCATTATCTAATCGAGGCATGATACTACGGCAGAATAGATTGTTTCTGCGGTAAGACCGCATTGGTACATTAATTCAGCTTGGCGCCCATGCTCAATAAATTCGTCAGCGATTCCGATATGTCGTATATGGGCTGGGTGAATATCGTGACTCGCCAATAAGGATGCGATCGCTTCTCCGACACCGCCGATACGAGAACCGTACTCGCAGGTGATTACAATTACCGCACGCTTTGCACATGAAAGAATACATTCCTCATCAAGCGGTTTTACAAAACGAAGATTTACCACAGTTGGAGCAATGCCTTTTTCTTTGAGTTTCTCAGCGGCCGTATACGCCTCAAATACCATTCGCCCGTATGCATATATGACAACTTTTTTGCCTTTTAACAGAATTTCAGATTTGCCTCGAACAAGAGGCACAGATTGATGCACAAACGGCACAACAGCCTCACCCCGCTGATAACGAAGTGCTATCGGACCTTCATCATAGGCACACGCAAAACGAATCATTGCCTGAAACTCTTCACTGTCCTTTGCTTCCATCAACACCATACCCGGGATCATTCGTAAAAAGGCGATATCAAAAACTCCGTGATGTGTAGGACCATCCTCTCCAACTAATCCGGCGCGATCTATAAAAAAACGGACCGGCGCATGTTGGAGTGCAACATCATGAATTATTTGATCAAAGGCGCGTTGGAGAAATGTTGAATAGATCGCAATGACCGGCTTATAACCGCTGAGTGCCATCGCTGAAGCAGTGACCACTGCGCCTTCTTCTGCGATTCCAACATCTAAATAATTATTGGGATATGATTCCTTTATTGTGTGGAGACCTGTGCCGGACGGCATCGCAGCAGTAATGGCAACAATACGATCATCTTCGTTAATACATGACGAAAGCGTTTCAGAAAACAACTCGGTATAACTAATATGTCCTTTATATGAGTTTTTAGGTGAAATACCATGATATTTTTCAGGATCGGCCTCTGCTTCGGGAAACCCTTTGCCTTTTTGCGTCAGAACATGCACGACCGTAGGGCCTTTGATTTCCTTGACTTTTTTCAGTATATCTTTTAATTGCTTTAAATCATGTCCGTCTACAGGTCCGATATAGTAAAATCCCAACTCATCAAAAAATGCCCCGTTAATGACAATGTTTTTGAGGGATTCTTCGACACGTTGTGCAAAAGAAATCATCTCCGATCCTTTTTTAAAACCTTCAAGGATTTTTTGAACTTCACCTTTCATCTGCCAATAAAATTTATCGGTAATGACTCTATTAAAATATTTTGAGAGTGCTCCGACATTATGATCGATGGACATCTTATTATCGTTAAAAATAATGGTTACATTTCGTTTCTGAGAGCCTATCAAACTTAAACCTTCGTAGGCAAGTCCTCCTGTGAGCGAACCGTCACCTATAATCGCTGCAATATGATAGTCATCACCTTGCAGATCGCGAGAAACTGCAAACCCTGCTGCTGCGGAAATAGACGTCGATGCGTGTCCTGCATCAAACACATCATATACTGATTCATTCCGTTTGAGAAAACCGGATAATCCGCCTTGTGTGCGCAATGTTTGAAACGAACCAAATCTCCCTGTGACCAATTTGTGTGCATATGCTTGATGGCCTACATCCCAAATGATCTTATCGCGCGGTGTATTGAACACCGAATGTAATGCAAGAGTTAATTCCACTACCCCAAGCGAAGGACCTATATGACCGCCATTCTCATGAACAACCCTGATGATACAATCACGGATTTCCGTTGCTAAAATGACAAGCTCATCATGCGACATTGCTCGTAATTGCTCTGGCATCAATGTATCAGATAAAAAACGATATTCCATCAACGCACCCTCTGGCGTAATGATTCAAAAACTTCTGTTAATGATGCACACTGGGGATACTTCATATAGCTCATAACTGTTGTGAATTCATTTTCAAAAGCAGCAAGCAATGAATCTTTATCATGTTGATGTGTATATTTTTGTGTGTCCAAACCGGTATCTTTTCCCGTGACGTCTGCCGTTCCGTAGGCATCAAGATAATCATCCCACAATTGAAAGGCGATACCGATATGATATGCTGCTTTTTGCATTGAAGCAATAAAATCGTCATCTGCACCCGCACAATGAGCAGCGCCCGCCAAAGCATAGGTGAACAACGGTGATGTTTTCATCGAATGAATGCGAGTAATTGCGTCATGGGTTCGTTTATCGCCGTATAGATCAAGAAATTGCCCCATGATCAACCCTTTATGCCCCATAATATCGGCAAGAAGTGTAGCAAGAAAAGCATCATCGGCTACTGCGCGAAAGGCTTCGTTTAATAAAAAAAACGCGACGAGAATCGTTTGTGCATCCCCGAACACGCGATGATGGGTAATTTTTCCGCGACGCATTGATGCATTGTCCATACACGGCAGATCATCAAGTATCAGCGATGACGCATGCACCAGCTCAATGGATAGTATCAATCGTTCAATTTTATCGTTCGGTTGTTGGTTAAATCCTTTTAAAAGTGACAGCACGCACACCGACCGCACATGCTTTGCATCAGAGTCGACAACATAGCGTACAGCATCAACAAACGGGGTGTCTGCTTCAAGTGTGTCACACCAACGGGTAAGTAGAGAACGAATATATTCTTTCATAGTGCTCACCCGAAGAGTAAACGAAATTTCGTATGTTTTCAAGGTAAATATTACGTGAATTTCTATGACATGCAGAGACAAGGCAATGCCCTGACCCTACACTATGGTTAATGAACCATATAACCTTACCCTTATCCTTTTTCAAATCCGATCATATCATCTGCAATCCGCTTGAATGCAGTCACCGGCTCAGTCGGGAAATGATGGTCATCAATAAACGCCACCGGTTCAATACCGCGTACAGCGTTGGTTATGAATACAGCGTCAGCGGCGATCACTTCTGTTCGTGATACGTGTTGTTCAAAAATACGATACGAATCAAAATGATTCTGCAATAGCGCTTCGCGTACCAACCCGGGAAACAACGGCAATCTCGAAGGTGGCGTAATGATCTTTTTACCGAAAATAAAAAATATATTTGCAATACCTGTCTCAAGCACATTGCCGCTTTCGTCATACAGCAACATATCATCAACATTTTCGCGTGTGGCAATGTCAGCATAATAGTGATAATCGGTTCGATCAATGGTTTTTATGCATCGTTGTGCGAGTTCATGTATCAAGACACTTTTCAAACGGATTGCATGTCGTGACAACGGAAGAGGCGCAGTCGAGCAATAGGAATCGATCATGCGTGAATTATCGGCAATAGTACTGCGAAATCGCGCAGAACTCAAACCGTTCTTTTCAATCAATGAATAGACTGCCTGAGTGAGATCATATGCAGGAAAAACAATCCCAAGCTCAGCACAGGCCAATCGCAAGCGTTTCTCATGTTCATTGTGCAACCATATACGACCGTTGACGACTCTTCCTGTGGTAAAACAACCGGTGTCATATCGGCTGAAATCAACGGTTTCATCAATTATCGTACCGTTACGCCAGATCATCAGCACCTGCCGCGGCAAAAAAATTTTTGATTTTCTGGATGATCTCATCATATTCTGCATGAGGGTCGGAATCTATCGTCACCGCACCGCCGCTATTGAGAAATAATGTATCGTGTTGAATTATTCCGGTGCGGATCGCAATATTTGCAGAACAAAAGTGATGATTCAACACAAAAATCGAGCCGGTGTAAAGATGTCGTTTAAACGTCTCCAGTTCATCGATTATCTCCGTACTACGGATCTTGGGACACCCCGTTATGGAACCACCCGGAAACACAGCCTTCAAAGCTTCACCGTACGGAACGTGAAGCGTGCCGCTCACCGATGCGACCAAGTGATGCACCGTTTCATATGTTTCACAACGTTTGGGATAATTTACTACAACACTTCCCACATCACATACTTTCCCCAAGTCGTTACGCAAAAGGTCTACGATCATATACAGTTCAGCTTGATCTTTTTCGGATGCAAGCAGTCGTTCTTTCATGATCATATCTTCTTCAGCAGTATTTCCTCGCCCGATCGTACCCTTTATGGGGCGTGTCTCTATTGCATTGCCCTCTATTCGAACAAACAGTTCGGGTGAATTGCAGACAAGGGCAGTATCATCCCACGTCATAAATGCTGAATACGGCGCGGGATTTTTATCAAATAAAGAACGAAATAACCCATAAGGATCCCCGTGAAATGACGCCGAAAACCGTTGTGAAAGACTCACCTCATACACATCGCCGTCGAGAATATACTCTTTCACACGTTCAACGTTTGCACAATAGTCATGTCTGTTGCACTCGGCAAAAAATGCGCCTATCGCAGGGTTTTCGGAGGAAAACACAGTTACGCTTTTGATATGCGAATCAATAGAATACGACACATCAACGGAATAGTGTTGCTTTTCCTTATGATCAAAAACATGATACCTGTTGTAGATGACCGCCATACACAACGGCAATGAATATGATTCTCGTGAACGCAATTCGGTTGACTCAATCGTTGTTAATGCGTCGTAGGAAAGAAAGCCAACCGCTCCGAAATGCGCATCAGCTATCGGCATATTGAGCGCGGTAAAGATCATACTTATATCGGTAATACAATCCCATAATGTGCAATGCTCCGTCATTTCCGAGACCGATGTTGTTATGGTCATTTCTTCTCCGTTATGCCTGATAATCGAATGCGGATCTATTCCTATCAACGAGAATCGAGCACTCTCTGCAGGTCCTTTTCCCGTCAACAGCACCGCATAATTGTGATGTGCATAAGCGGAAAAAACATCGCACGGTTCTTGCCAAGGCAATACTGATTGTGTATACGAGACTGCTCGTAATCTCATACAAACCGCAAAAAGTTCCGTGTTATTTCATGTCCGTATTCGCACATGAACGATTCCGGATGAAACTGAACCCCCATGCAGGGATACTCTTTCAGCTCTGCCGCCATCGGTATGTGATCCGATTCCGTATACGCGGTAATTCGTAATAAACTTTCTGCAGACTGTTCAATAATAAGCGAATGGTAGCGTGCAACAGAAAATCGAGAGGCAATTCCTTGAAATAAACGCGAAGAAGTGTCAGCAACTATTGGAGATGTCTTGCCGTGAACAGGAAACGGCGCTCTCACCGTTGCACCTCCGAATACTTCATTCATTGCCTGCAATCCAAGGCACACGCCGAGTATAGGTCTGGTGTTAAAAAATCGCTCAATAACAGCTTTGGAAATACCTGCATCGCTCGGTCGCTTCGGTCCCGGAGAAATTATAATCCCGTCGTACCGTTCAATATACTCAACTGCACATTCATCATTTCTCACCACGTCAATGTGTCCGTTAAAATGTTGCGCGATGAGCTGATACAGATTGTAAGTAAACGAATCATAGTTATCGATGAGCACTATTTTTTTCATTATTATCTCCGTCGGGAGAGTATACGCACAAAGATAAACTTTGTCGAGAAGTATAGATACAAAAAAAGAAAAGGTGCAATTGCTTGCACCTTCATACGATGACTATTTCTTTTTCCTTCTTAACAAGCGTAATTGAAAAAAACCGCCGATAACTGCCATATAAAATCCCAGATCATACCACCATCCTGTGTTATGAACTTCATACACGCGAATCGACTTATTGAATATCCCGACGATCAAGGATATCGGAGCGATCCATCCGTGCCATATTCCCCAGAAAAACCCTGCAGGATTTGATGCCGTATTTTTACCGTCCCCGGGTACACATGATACCATTAAAAACATCATGACAATGATCCCGCAAAAAATAAAGATCTGTTTTCTCATACATCCCTCCCTTTCGGTGCTACTCTATCTGACAATGAACAGCACACTTTTGTTTCAATCCTTGTCATGCTTTTAGCAATTGAGACAAATATGTTACAAAGCCGTTAATATCATCGTCGGTCGTGTCAAATGATGCCATAAATCGCACTTCGTGTCGTGACTCATCCCAGGTATAAAAAAAGTATTTGTTCCGCAGTGATTCGATCACATGCTCCGGTACGATCGCAAAAACACCGTTTGCCTCAACCGGTTGTGTAATCGTAACGCCTGGAACGGTTGACAGTTTTTCTGCAAGCCGTCTCGCGGCATTATTCGCATGAAGTGCGGTCGTACGCCAGAGTTCATCTGTCAAATAAGCCTCAAATTGCGCTGATACATATCGCATTTTGGACATAAGCTGCATGTTTTGCTTTCGTGTATATTTGAAGCCTTCAGCCAGTTTCGGATTGAAAAAAACCACCGCTTCGCCAAACATCAACCCGTTCTTGGTCCCTCCGAACGAGAGCACATCCACCCCGACATCGCCGGAGAGCGCACGTAATGAACAATTGAGCGCAGCCGCCGCATTACAAAAACGCGCACCGTCAACATGCAGATACATGTCGTGCGAATGCGCAAAGTCTGCGAGCGCTCGTAATTCCTTGGGTGTATAGACCGTTCCGACTTCTGTGGTTTGCGAAATAGAAATAACTTTCGGCTGTGCGTGATGCTCCACACCGACGGCGTGCAACAACGGCTCAATACGATCAATAGTGACTTTACCGTTCGTATGAGGCACTGCAATTATCTTATTGCCCGTAATGTGTTCAGGCGCACCGCATTCATCGACATTGATATGTGCCAATTCCGAACATACGACCGCATGGTACGGTTTCATGATCGATAACAGCGATAATACATTTGCGGCCGTACCGTTAAACACGAAATACGGTTCTGTATGCTCGCCGAATTCCTTTTTTAATAACGTCACGGCATGTGCAGTGACGGGATCATCGCCATAGCCGATCACATGATCGTGATTCACATGCATTACTGCCTCAATAATTTTCGTATGTGCTCCCGCATTATTATCACTTGCAAAACCTCTCATAAAATCCATGGTTATCCTCCCTGTTCTTACGGTAATGACTATATCATGAATTGAAGAATTTGTGTAGTCATGTGATGAGATTTTTTGGTATAAAAGAAATGGAGCTAACGGGGGTCGAACCCGTGACCTCTTGACTGCCAGTCAAGCGCGCTCCCAGCTGCGCTATAGCCCCTCGGCTCTAACCATACACAAAAACAAAAAAAAATCAACTGAAAAAACCATAGACAAACAAGATACGATGCACACGAAGTGTGCATCGTATAAATACCCCCCTGCTACTGAATAAGTAATCGAAATACATAATACAATAAGGCTGAGGTAATTCCCGCGATCGGTACGGTGATAACCCACGATAATACTATTTGTTTCAACACGCCCAAATTGACCGCCTCAATACCTCGCGCATACCCCACACCGACAACAGCGCCGACCACCGTATGCGTTGATGACACCGGCACACCCAAGGACGATGCGGCCATTACGGTTGTTGCGGTACCAAGGTCAATAGCAAAACCGCGAGTATTATTGATCTCGGTAATATTTGTTCCGATGGTTTTCATAACACGACTTCCTAAAAGGAAAACTCCCATAGCTATGCCTGCACCACCAAGTATCATTAAAGATGACGGGATCTCCGCCTTTGAGCTAAGTGTCCCCATTTTGACAATCGCGTAAATAGCGGCAAGCGGTCCTATAGCATTCGCCACATCATTCGCACCATGTGCAAACGATACATAACAGGAAGTGAATACTTGTAAACGTTTAAATATCTGTTCAACACTGAAAAATTCATCAAGACCTGTCTTGATCCGACGTAATATAAACATTGCTCCCAATCCGGCAATAATACCGATTGCCAACGATAGTCCGATAAATGTAACAGGAGATAATTTTTTATAAATACTGGTAAAGAACAATACTCCAATCGTAAACACCGTGGTACCGACAAGTATTGGTCCCACTTTTTTTGCCGCTGCAAAGGGCGAATCTCGATGGAGGATCAAATATGATAATAATTTGAAAATACCGTACGCGATCAATCCCCCTAAGATCGGCGAGATAATCCAGCTTGCGACAATAAATAATATTTTTGACCATTTGATAGTTTCCCATCCGAATGCAACGATCGCAAAACCTGCCATAGCACCTACGATCGAGTGACTTGTCGAGACGGGCATCGAAAAAAATGTCGCGATGAACACCCAAATTGCGGCTGCCGTAATCGCCGCGAAAGCTCCTGCGATAAACATTCGGTTGTCCTGAATAAGGTTGACATTGAATATTCCTGATTTTATCGTATCGGTTACATTTTTCCCGAAAAGATATGCACCGCCAAACTCCAAAATTCCGGCAATAATGACTGCCTGTTTAATCGTAATCGCTTTTGCACCTACTGCCGTCGCCATTGAATTTGCCACATCATTTGCGCCTATTGACATTGCCATGATAAATGCGATAAATGCCGCTAATAATAATATAGTTTCCGGGCTCATGCTGTCACCTTTCTGTTATTTTAAAAACGCGCGTAAAATTTCAGCCGAGTTTTCTGCTGTGTCGGTCATATGTCCTAAAATCAGCACCATTTCTCTGAAATATATCAGATCCAACGGATTCAATTCCTTCTTTTTTGAATATATCCATTTGCCGATTTCAAGTGATAATTCATCAACATTGTTCTCGATCATATCTATTTCCTTGTAATCACGCTCTTCTTCCTGAATTACTTGCGCTGCGAAAGAAGAATCAATAATTTTACGTAAGTCACGAACCATATCCTGCAATAAATCGACTGATCGCTCTACTTGCCGTACCATTTCAAGAAGTTTTTGTTGAATATGCTCATCCAATCCGTCGATTTTATTTAAGCTCATTTTAACGGCGATGTCTTCTATCGCATCGATCAAATCATCTTGATTGTGCAAATAGTCTAAAACACTCTTTATCGTGAAAGGTAATTTCACCGATTTTTTGAGCGAGTTTCGAAGTTTAAACTTGATCTCATCTGCTTCCGATTCACGGGCACAGATATACTGCACCATTTCTGTAATATCCTCACCGTGTAAATATTTCTCAGTAAGAGGAAATAATTTTTTACCGAGTTCATCCAAAATATCGGCATGCTGAATAAGAAGCTTTAACGGTGCATCTTGAGGAAACAAATCTGACAACAGTGATTTAAACATACCATCTCCTTTTTCTTCGCTCCGTTAACATTGTATGAATTATACATTAATTTTCAATGTGCTAAGTGTTAATTTTGTGTTAATTATTTCCCGCAGGTAGTATTGGAGGTGCCTGCACTCACCGTTGGTGTGACAGTGAATGCAGGAAACAGAGGGGGTGGGGGTCAGAAAGGTTCTGTGTGATACGTATAGGAGTTTTGCTTGGTATTAATAGTACAGAATTGGAATGCACCGTTTGAACAAGTGCCGCTATTAAGATATACCGTATTTTTATTATGAAAAGACGAGATGCGGTGAGTATGTCCGGTCACAACAAAATCATATCCTCGCTGCTCAGCAAGGCGGAGTGCCCATTGCGTAAACATACACGATTCGGGTGATGCGCCGGTTCCGCCGATATATTCGTCAATAAAGGAAAGAATATCATATAAACTTTTTAACCCTAAGCGCTTGATATAACCACCCAACCAAATTAAAAAATCAACACTACCCCGTGCGCGTGTTGCAACCCAATCATATTGATGTCCGTGAGTAAACAATATGCGCAATCCGTCCTTTTGAATACTATACTCCTCGAGCGCGTTGACCGTTACCTGAGCAGCCATATCATGATTACCGTACACATATACGTATTGGTCACTCAATAATCGACTGCCGACATAGGGATATGCTGCGACAGCCTGCCAAAACTCTTTTTTGGGGTTACGAAAATCAGTGCCGGTCAATGTATCGAATATGTCACCCAGGAGGATTATCTTTTCAAAATTATTCTCAAGGCGCATAAGAAATTCTAAGAATGCCGACTCATCGTGCAAAAAACCGTCAGCATTGTCCCTGCTTATATGCAAATCCGATATAACTGCTATTTCCATAACCCTCCTCACCACTACTATACGTGCCTATTGTTAATTCAAGGCGAAGTATGTATGAAATTTCATGGTGATTTTTACACAATTAACACAGTATTAACCGAATATTACCAGATTAATCGAACTCCTGCGGTAGAGTATTGTCAGCAAACGGAGGTGCAAGGTGACAACATCGATCATGTATCTTATATACGGAATGGCAGGATTTGCGTTACTCTTCACTGCTGCATGCACTATTGCAGTATGTATCACGCGTTTTTCAAAAAAAACAACCGTTTCTTCGCACCCGCACGTAACTTTGGTAAAACCCGTAAAAAACATTGATGAAGGATTCGATGACAATATTCGTTCTTTTTATACTCTCGATTACCCGTCATATGATATTGTCTTCGGAATTGATGAACGTACGGATCCATGTGTTGAGCGACTTCAAGCAATTGCATCGGAATTCTCTGCCATAAAAACTTCTATCGTCGCCACAGGTGCCGAAAAAGTCGGCAACCCCAAAATCGACACACTGCACCACTGTGCTGAAAGTGTCACAGGAGACTACGTGTGGATCACCGACTCAAATGTGAGAGTAGCACCCGATACACTCACGAGAATGGTACACGGTGCACAAACAACAGGAGCGAAGATCATTTTTTCACCGATCCTCGGTGCCGGCAACAAAAGTTTCGGCAGTATTGTTGAGAATTCCTATATCAATCTTTTTGTGTCCGGCGCTACGATCATTGCATGGGCATTGTTTAAAAAACCTGTTATTACCGGCAAATCAATGCTCATTGACATGCATACGCTTATCTCACATTATGGCGGATTTGATTATTTTCGCTCTTTCCTCGCAGAGGATTATGTCCTTGGCGATACATTTAAAAACGACGGTTTTCACGTTGTTACCAATTACGCATGGATTACCAATATAAATGAGAAGACACAATTAAAAAACGTCTATGCTCGCTTGTCGCGGTGGGCATTATTGCGCCGCAATCTTAATGTTCTTTACGGATTTGAAATATTCACAAATCCTCTTTTTTTTATCGCACTACTATTAGCAGACACACATCACGGCAGTACGCTCGCAATAGCCGGGCTTGCATTTTTACTCTTGTGTGAATATCTTGTGTTGTTCATTGTCAACTCGCACGACAGGAAATCTCTTCGTGTCATCCTTACATACCCGGCTGCAGTAATGGCAAAATACCTGCTCCAGCTCATTGTGTTCATCGGATCATTTCTAACCGCAACGGTTATATGGCGCGGAAGACGCCTGCATATCGGCAATCGAACCGTAATTTCAGAAAGGACGTAACTATGGTAAGCATCACCAAACAATTAAATGAACGCACAGCGGCACTTATCCTCGGCGGCGGACGCGGAACACGATTATTCCCATTGACTTTATTCAGGTCAAAACCCGCGATCTCGGTCGGCGGCGAATATCGTCTTATCGATATCCCCATCAGCAACTGCATCAATTCGGGAATAGGAAAGATCTATATTCTCACGCAATTTTTAAGCGCAGGATTAAATCGTCACATCACGCGTACGTATCGCTTTGATGCATTCGGGGGAAAATTCGTCGAAATTCTGGCAGCCGAACAAACACCTACAAACTTTGATTACGCGCAAGGCACCGCCGACGCAGTCCGCCAAAGCATACGTTACATTGAGAATCTTGACGCTGATTATGTGTTTATACTTTCCGGCGATCAATTATTCCGAATGGATCTACAAGAAATGCTTGAATATCATATCGCTACTCACGCTGATGTTACCGTATCTTGCCTTCGTGTAGCACAGAAAGACGTTGAGCGATTCGGTATCATGAAAATGGATAAGGACAATAAGATCACTGATTTTTTCGAAAAACCCGGCGATCCCGTCACGGTTGAATCGTTGCGAAATCCTGACCCGTTGCATGAAGGCAAGGATTTTGTTGGATCGATGGGATTATATATTTTTAACAAACAAGTGCTTTTAAAATTACTGAAGGAATCAGATGCCAAGGATTTTGGCAAAGGCATTTTTCCCGAAGCGATCAAGACACACACAATCCATGCCTACTTATTCGACGGTTACTGGGAAGATATCGGCACGATCGCATCGTATTTTGAGACAAACCTGCTGCTCACCGAAGAAACACCTCCGTTTTCATTTTATGATGCGGCAATGCCGATTTATACACACCCTCGTCATCTTCCTCCTGCAAAAGTATTTTCAAGTACCGTCGATCAGGCACTTATTTCAGACGGATCGATCATCAAAGAATCAAAAATTCGCAAATGTGTCATAGGCGTCCGTTCCTTTATTGATACGAATTGCGACCTTGAAGAAACGCTGGTTCTCGGCAACGACATCTACTATGATGAGTATTCTTCAAACATCAATGAAGACAAAAACACCCATTACGGAATAGGTGAAAACACTATCATAAAACGGGCAATTATCGACAAAAATGCTGTCATTGGTAAAAATGTTACGATCATCGGCAGTTTGAAAGAATATATCAATGTGAGAAATGATGACGATGCTCCGTTTCATATCATGAATGGTATCGTAGTTGTGGCTCGAGGAATGACAGTACCGGATAATGCTGTTATTAATGCCGAGGATTATATCTGATGTCTGCAAAAAAGAGAATTGTTGTGAGTAGCGCCCATATGGGATTGGGGCATTTGCGTGCCGCTCACGCATTACACCGTTTTATACAAGAAGAGCTTTTCATTGAAGGAAGTGAACATCACACCAAACAGGAACAACGATTATGGGATGAATTTAAAAATGCCTATTATACCATGTCGGTAATGGGAAAAATCCCTGTAATCGGCCCGATATTGGCGCAACTACTCGACAAAATGGAACACATACCTCCCTACTATCCGCGACGTAATTTATCAACACCGACGCCTGCCGTGTTGTATCTTGAACATTGTATTAAAAACAGAGGTCTGTCTCATTCTCTTGTAGAGTTTTGCAGCGACAAATCGGCACATACGGTCAATACCTTTTATGCGACCGCCGCAGCACTTGATACCCATAAAGCTGCTGAAAAAAACTATCTGGTCATTTGTGATACCGATATCAATCGCGTGTGGGTACCGAAGAATGCAAAAAAGTCTACCATTCACTTTTGTGCCCCCTGTGATAAAGCATACCGCCGACTTGTAGCCTACGGTGTTGATCGCGAGCGAATTACTATTACCGGCTTTCCATTACCCGTTGAGAATATCGGCTCTGCCGAGAAACATGAAATTCTCACATCTGATACACGCGCTCGAATCGCGCGTCTGGATCACCATAATAGAATACTGCCGGAATTACACGCCACACCGCTTGCATTCAAACCTGAAGCGAATAAACAGGTTGTCACGCTGATGTTTGCTGTCGGGGGTGCAGGTGCTCAAGTAGAGTTGATCGATCCGATACTTCAAGGGTTAAAACATTCCTTAAGAGACGGGATATTTCACCTTCATTTATCAGCGGGAATAAACCCGATCATAGTAAAGAAGTTTCTTGCTGCTATTGCACGCAATGGCTTAACCGAGTGTATCGGAAGAACGATTACGATTATTCATCACACTGAAGCAATGCAGTTTTTTGACCTTTTCAATAACACACTTCGAACAACAGATATTTTGATTACAAAACCGAGCGAGTTGGTCTTTTTTGCAGGGCTTGGCATCCCTTTTCTATGCACACCGCCTGTCGGCCCGCATGAGACAGAAAACCTTCGTTGGTTACAAGAATTCCACGCCGGCACGCCAATACGGCACAAACTTCCCCATATGTCCGAATGGCTCACCGATATGCTGGAAGACGGTGTTTTTGCGAGTATGGCACGTGATGCATATTATCGTATACCCAAAGACGGCACACGAAATATCACGGATTTGATAAAGAAAAACATGTAAACGAAATATTTGGCTATTGCTGATAAACACATTTACCGTGAAGCAACTATAAAGAAGACGTGTTTAAGACACGTCTCTACATACAAAGAATTACGGTAGGAGACCTTCGCGAAATTCGATTTTTTTCATTTTCCAATTTTTCATAAATAGGGGTGTGGGGACGAAGTCCCCACTATATAACAAATTTGTGTATGCACATTTTTGAAAAATATTTTTATTTCGCCTCCTCTCGTGCTAACGAGTTATCAAATTTCTCGTATTGTTAAAGCGTTCTTTACACCAAAAACACATTGCGATGACATACTCCGATAGCGAGGTGATAATCATGAAAGGGTATTTGTCATATTTCGGTTTTATAGAATTGCTTCAGGCAGTGGTACCGGAAAAATCCGGAAAGATAATTGTAACTTCTCGAGGAAAAGAAGGTGTGGTTTATTTTTTTCATGGAGAATTGGTTCATGCAGAAGTAATTGCAGGTACTATCGCTCTTACAGGTGAAGAAGCGTTATTTTCGATTGCATTGTGGCTCGATGGGATGTTTTCTGTAATTTCAAAAAAAGAAACGTTACCGCCGTCAACACTTCCGAAAAGTTTTCGTTCATATTGTCTACAGCTTTCGTCATTTTTGATCGATTATAACGCATTTGCCGCATTGTGTATGCATCCTGAAAAAAAAGTGCACCTACGCTATCCTGAAAATTGTTCATTTAATGCCAAGGAAACGGAGTTCCTTGTTGCCGCCAACGAATGTAAAACCTATTCCGAACTTGTAGAAAAAACTCAGTTGTGGCAATACACTCACTTTTTGCTGGCCGCAGGATTGTATGTGAAGGGTATTTTGGGAGAAAAAGATGAACGCGGGGAGCGCACATTTTTCGCTCTTGAAAGTATTCTTCAAAATCATAATGACAAATCCGCTATTTATGAAATATTGATCAATGAGTTTTTCGGTAAGATCACTATGCATGGTTCGATACCTGAGTCGCATTTTCAGAATCGTCTTCATGATTTATCGCGCACAAATCCCGGTCTTTCCGCCTACGATATCGAACACTTTACCTTACGTTTGTTTGATGAAGGTTTAAAAACTAAACAATCATTAAAAAAGATTGAACATGCACTAGAAGTTTTTTTGTACGACATTATTTCGTACTGCGATGATAAACATCTTTTCCCGGGGTATATACACTACATTTGGCATATACTTATACGCAGATGCGGTTATTTCTGGATTAAACGTTCTCGCGAGAAATTGTCGGCGATGTAATACTGTTTAACACGCATACTTGATCAAGCATTACAAAATCCTGAAATATTTGCCGATAAAAAATATTGCGAAATACAAATTTTCACATTTAAAACCTTAGGAAAACTACCATAATTTAGATTTGTGCCATCCCCAAACCCCTTCCGTTGAATTCGGAAGGGGCTTCATGCATTTAATAGCGGGGACTTCGTCCCCACGCCCCTTAAAACCTGTAAGTAATAGAAAATCCCTTAAACGACATGAAATAACCAGTAAGAAAAGACAATAAAATAATTTAGC
>CAYRFE010000021.1:0-64769 GCA_964423645.1 uncultured bacterium
GCCCACTCCTGTAAATCACCTGCGTTGGCATTTCCTATTAACAAAAGCATCAATACTATCGAAGCAGCAAAAGACTTTACTATTCTCATCGTGTCCCCCTCAAATAGGCCTGCATTTGCAGGGCTTTTGCATCAGTGCCGTCCAGCGCAAGTGCTTTCTTGACTTGCCCCCACGCATCAAGCGCGTTCATGGCCGAACCGCCTTCCGTACCAAGCGTGCGGTTCATGATATACGCCTCACACAACAGATTATGAATATCCACGGCATCTATTCCCGTGCCGTATCCGATATCAAAGGTATCGGTACCGGTTATTTTCCCGCTTAATTCCGTAATGATTCCTGTTGCATTATTTTCCTTCACATACACAAATGATAAACCAAGCGATATGGCTATCGATTGGTTCGTTGTGGGTGATTTTGTCTTGGCAGTTGTGAGCTGCGTTTTAGCATCAGTAAAGTTATCCTGACGTATGCGAGTTATAGCCAAGCCGATATAAGCCTCGCAGTAATTACTGTCTGTGTTTATCGCATTTTGAAAAGATGTTGCCGCACCAGTGAAATTATCAGATTCAAACTGTGTCCATCCGGTAGCGCATAATTCTGCTGCCGTCGGCGGGTTTGGTTCTGTCGGAGAGCTTGAGTCACTACCGCAAGACGCCATAACAAACAATACAAGAGCCATAGCTACATAAAAATACGCTTTTTGCATTCCAACCTCCCGAATTTGCATAATCCGACTTTTCGTCTCCCACGATAGGATTTTACCCGTAATTTTGAATCGCGAAGAGTGTAGCAGATATATTGGAATACGCAATAAACAAAAATATTATCTGCGAACCTGAGTATCTGCAGATATCTCGCTCCCACTCGCGGTTAGGCGCTTCCCCCTCTTTACAAAAATGAGGGAGAAAGAAAACGACAATAGAAAATTATCGTAAAAAATTAGGTGTCATTATCAGGCTTGACCCGATAATCCAGGTGGCTTTATAATACTACTGGATTCCCGTTGGAATTTATCCTCGTGAAAACGGGGACGGGAATGACACATAACGGCTTTTTGTGTCAAGACAAAAAGTAAGGCAGGATCGCTCCTCATGAGTGCATTCATCAAATCGACAACACAAAAACACCTACGATCTTGGTTACTTTGTACTGCGAGTCACCGTGAAGCAGAATGTTTACCCTCGAAAAGTTGTGTGTATCATCGGATAAAAAGGCAGATATCAAGAATATTTCGATTTCATTCAGCGAATATTCTCTGGTGCAATATAAAAAAAGATCGCCTTTTTACGCCAATATCTCAACGATAAAACAAATTTTACCCCTAAAACGTCATTATAGAGATATATCTACCGTCATAATAATGCAATCTGCTGCTTTATAGCGTAAGCACCACGATGCTGCTTAATCGTTATTCACCATGAATACTCTCTCCGTGGCGCAAATTTTCAACAAATAATTTGATCTTCGCTTCGATCATATCGCGTACCAAACGAGTCTGTTCACATATCTCGTGAAATGACCCGGTAAATTCCGATGGATCCGGAAACGGCCAATGTAACCGCACAGCGATCCCGGGGAAAATCGGGCACTTTTCATGTGCTTCACGATCACATACTGTCACAACATACGAAAACATTGTATTTTGTTTCACAAGATCAAATACCGTCTGTGTCTTATTCTGTGAAATATCAATTTTTTTCTCCTTCATTACCTCGATAACATGGGGATTTAACGTACCTGCTTCTAAACCCGCGCTTAAAACTTCACAGAAATCCCCGGCATAATGTTTCATAAATGCTTCAGCCATCTGACTGCGTGCAGAATTGTGGACACATATAAAAAGAATTCTTAGCTTTTCCATACCTCTCTCCTTTTTACGTCATAGTAAATCACAAAAAATAATTTTTTGTTAATTTGAGTGATCGCTTTGTGTTAATTAATACTTTATTTATAATAACTCGCCTACCTGCGGGATATCTCCAAAAAATACTACTATCTGTGTATGCTGACCTCGAACTTTTCACATTTTGTTTGCGATGATATTTTTATGCGGGTTTAATTGGTGATAACCCTACAAATCACTACGCCTCTTTCATTTCTGAATCAGAAGCACAGGTCGGTTAATTTGACCCAAGTCGAATGAGATACCCCGCAACAAACTGCAGGGTATCTACCCCAAAAAATACTATATTTGTTCGCCCACCCCAAACCCCTCCCTTTTCTTTTTGGGAGGGGCTTAATTTCTAATATTATGGGGACTACGTCCCCACACCCCTAATAATAACAAAATTATAATAGTGAAGCCGAAGCAAGCTTCGGGGAATTTGACCCAAGTCGAATGAGATACTCCTCAACAAGCTGCGGGGTATCTCCCCAAAAAACACTGTATTAAGACCTTTGCAAAACTACCATTTTTGAATTTGTGCCCACCCCAAACCCCTCCCGTGAAAATCGCGAGGGGTTTAAATTGTTATATAGCGGGGACATCGCCCCCACACCCCTTATAAAAACAAAACTATTATAACAAAGCCGAAGCAAGCTTCGGGGAATTTGACCCATTTAGATTAAATTTTAAAAAATAGAAATCCCGTATCAATGTACGGGATATACTATGACAGATAATTACCATAAGGGTAAAATTGCTTCTAACCTTTCACCATTATTTTAGAATCTCAGCGATAAACAGCTCAATCCGCCATCAAGTTTTCGGTATTCAGAGGTATCGGTCAGAAGTGTTGCAAATCCGGCATCTTGTACGGCGCGAAGGGTTTTAGGGAAACCTTCCGGAACGATCACATACTCATTGACCAAGAGACAATTTGCCGCATAACTTTCTTCATCGGGTACAATTATTTTCTTATAGCGATCGAAAATCGGATTATTCACAAATTCTCCCGTAACAAGCATGGTAGAATCACCCAAATAATTCACGCCGGTTTTCAGGTGAAGCATGGTAAATAATTCAACATTAAGTGTGTCATATCCTTGACGACGAACAATCGCCGAAAGCTGGGCGGCGCCTTCAAGATCGGTACGATCCGACAATCCGATATAAAAACATCCGTCGGCAAGCATAATATCGCCGCCATCTAACAACCCCGGCGCGTGTATGGCATGAATCTCTTTTTCTTTATAAAACTGTTGTAATGCCCTTGCCACCGCTTCCTTTTCACCGTTACGTGCGAGTGCTCCGGGATTGCTGACGACAGCTGCGCCGGGCATGAGAACCGCAGTATCTTCGATAAAACATGAATCCGGATACTGTTCATCCGCCTCGAGAATGGTGACGTGTACACCACATTTTTCAAGTGTTGCGATGTATGAATCATGTTGGCGAAGCGCACGATCGTAATTCGGCTTCCCGAGATGCGGTGCGGACGTGATACCTTCCGTGATTGCTTTGCATGGTCGTTTTACAATAGCTTTTGTGAACATAGATGACCTCCGTTATATATATTGTGGCGGCAGTAACGATACCCGTTATCATAACAAATTTCAAGAATAATCGTACAAAACCACGCTTCGCGGAATGACTATTTTTTGAAATTATAGCCGTCTGGGGCTTCGATTTCGCTCAATTCGGCACATTCATCGCCACAATATGGTGTCCACACACCTTTTTTGAGAGTAGCAACAGATCGGTTATTTTTAATTTCGATAATGTCTCGAAATATTCACGCTCGTTCACACCGTGTATGCCGTAAAAGAAAAGAGACATGGATTTTCCATGTCTCTACCAAGATCATGACGTCGATGACTATGTTATTTTCCTGAAATAGTAATACCCTCGGCGACAACCCACGGAAATATAGCTGAACCGAAATTAATACGTTCAGCAGAGATCGAACGTATTTTCAACATCATTTCAATGACATTTCCTGCGATCATTGTCTCGGTGATAGGGAATTGGATTTTCCCGTTCTCGATGTAATAACTGTTTTTTGCAACACCGGAAAAATCACCGTTGTCATTCGGATTCCCTCCTGAAAAACGTCCTAAAATTATTCCGCGTTTGACCGATTTCACCAATGTTTCAAATGACTCATGCCCCGGATCAACAACAAATGCGCCACCTACGTTCACGGAACGAGCACGTCCGGTCTTTTTAGCACCGTACAGACCGAGAAGATATGATTTCAGTACACCTTTATCAATTATTGTCATGTTTTGTGCTTCAAAACCATCACCGGTATAGTAGTAACCGTCCTCGATCTCACCGGATACCGGACGAGAATGCAACGTAAATACGTCAGACGCAATTTTCTGATTAAGTTTTTCCATATACGGTGATGTTTTGGTGATAAGTGAAAAGTCATCAAGTGCAACACCGGCTAATGCGCCAATGAAATCACCGAGTGCAAACGGCGTGATAATGACATCGCCGACGAATTTATCCGCAAACGACTGTGTCGTGATCTGTTCTGCGGATTCTTTTAAAAGTCGGTCGGCAGCTCCCCATTCCTTCAAAGGAATGTCGAGTGTTCGATGTGACGCACCCGTTCCGTTAAATGATGACATTTTTTCGCCATCCTTTGACGTAAACATCGCATTAAAATTGTAGATACCGTCGGTCACCGTAAAATCAACACCGTGAGAATTCATGAAAACATTTTCCGTTTTCGTAAAATCGAAAATTGATTGCTCAAGATTTGTGAACGGATAGGTCGCCTGATTATATGCCAAGAATTCCTGAAACCGTTCATACATACGATCCAATTGCGGTTTGTCATCTCCGGCTGTAAATTGTTTGCATACTTTCACATCGGCGATATCGTTTGCGTCATCAGCATTGGATGACTGTGCTAATTCCATTACCGCAACGATCGCATTGTTCAATGCATCTTTGTCTGTTTTATTGATGGCAAGCGTACCCTTTTTCCCGTCTTTAATCACCAACAAGGATACTATTGTATTAAATGTGGTCCGAAAAAGGCTCATTGCACCGGCATCAATATTTAATTCATGTTTTGCTGTTTCCGTGATACTGCATTGTGCTTTATCGGCACCGTTCTTTTTTAATGTATCAAGACAATACTGAGCCATTTCATGTCTGTTCATAACTAACGCCCCCCTACATTGATCTTACATTTTATGGCAGGTCCACCCATACCGACAGGAATAGGTTGTTTTTTACCGCACATACCTGCTGCAGACCATGTCATATCGTCAGAGACCATCGTAATAGTTTTTAGCATATCAAATGCAACTCCGGAAATGGTAGTATCGCGTAGGCCTTTACCAAGTTTCCCGTTGTGTATCTCATACCCGAGACAGACACCGAACATGAATTCACTTGTCGAGTCGGCTTGTCCGTTGCTTGGTTTCATAAAATAATACCCGTTTTCGATCGATGCGATCATTTCGTCGATTTTGCTTTGTCCCGGTAATATCGCGGTATTACGCATACGAATGAGCGGTTCATCGGAAAATTGGTATGCTCGTGCATTCCCTGTTGGGGCAACCTCAAAATGTGCCGCCGATTCTTTGTTATGCATATACGAACGGAGTATTCCTTTGTCTATAATGGTCACATCCTTCCCTTCCGTACCTTCATCGTCAACATAAAGGGGAACAGGACAGGTTTTCCCGAGAGCCGTATGCGCAAAATCAACCAGGGTGACCAAAGGACTGGCAACTTCCTTATTCATACGGTCGGCAGCGATAGAACCACCCAACACCAGATCGGCTTCAGTGGTGTGTCCTATTGCCTCATGAGCAAGTATACCTGCGAGGTCCGAGTGAAATATAACATCATGGTATCCGGCTTTCGGGTACACACCCTCGGCTTTATTCATCAATTGTTCATAATGTTTATCGATCGACTCGTACAATGCATCCGGTGTGGTAAATACATCTTCAAACTGTCCACGTCCGCCGTATGTTTTGTATAAATCGACGACATCGTTTCCGGCTTGAACTGTTAACGACATACCGACCAACGCTCGCGGAATACACGAAAATGCATCAGCCCCGTGAGACGTAAGCAGTGTTTTTTCCATATCAAGACAATTGATGGATAAAGTACGTGAACCGAGTTTAGGATATTTTTCATTAATATATGTATCGAGTGCTTTGATAAAATCCAATAGATCTTTTTGGTTCATCGGCTTCTTTTTGGTTTCAAAAGTGACATCATGCGCATGAAAAGTACTCGGAAGCGTATGACCGCCCTTCCCGACCTTGCTACCCAGAAAACGCGCGTTTTCGGTGGCAGTTGTGATTACCGCTTTTAACGTTTCATCTGAAATGACAGGATGTGAGGCAAATCCCCATAACCCGTCCTTGAATACGCGAGCTGATGCGCCGCTTGTCGCACTGCGCGTATTGCGCATAATATCACCGTTCACCATCGCTGCACTGATCAAACGGTTTTCTTGTACACGTAATTCGGTGTATTCGGTAAATACGCCTTTATACGTTTCGAGTCCTTTATATTTCATAATCCCCCTCCTTTATTTTCAATACGCCTCAGTTGTTATTCTGTTGCACATCTTCGGGTAAAGAAAAATATTCTCTGCAAAATCGTAAGAATTTTTCTTGATTATTGTCGAATACCGTAAAGATGAGGGCCGCCGCCTTTTTCCCGACATATCGATAATGCCAGGGTTCATAAATATATCCCGTATACATTTCTTGTCCTTGCGGATACGATAAAGAGAATCCGAAACGGAATGCATATGCCGCAAGCCATTTTCCTTCTTTACTCTCACCGAATTCCTGTTCAAGACTATTAAAATCGATTGCGACACCAAGTTGATGTTGAGAATGCCCCGGTGGTGCCGATACGGTCACCGCATATTCTTTTCCGTACTGGGCGATCATACGTTCATAGATCGCTTTTTGCCGTTCATAACTTCTATATGCAGACAACACACGCAATGTGACACCGGCATTTTTTGCTTCCTTCAACATATCACGCAAATCCGGCAAAAGAATAGTGCGAAGCTTCATCCCCCGGCTCATTTGTGGTATATCTGAGGGAATCGAAACTAAATCAGAAGAAACATACGATATTGTCACCCCTGTATTTTTGTTGACCAATAAAAGCAGTTCACGTTCTTCCGGAGTCGCAGTTGACAAAAATAAACGAATCATTTCACGATTGGTCGGGGAAACTGTATACGCATCACATAATCCGTCATACGTCGAATTCATGCCCGTGACGATCCCTATCAATGTTATACATATAAAAAACAGCACACCTCTTTTTTTCATAGACACTTATGCTTTCGGGGGTAAGACGCCCCATTTGATCCCGATATGCATGGTATTATCTTCGTTCTGAGATGAATACTCGGGGTTATCCTGGGTGCCCGTTCCTTGTATCTTCAATAAATATGCTATCTGAGGAAATACTTTTTTCAATTCGACATCAATTTCAGTCGGAATCATATAGGTCAGCATTTCAATCGGATGCATCAATGATAATTTAGCTTCGGACTTTGCTTTACGTACCATTTCAACAAATTTCAACACCCCGTCACCTTTCACAAGAACATTTTCATTCGCAGTAAAGAACACTTCTTCTCGCGGCCAAATATCCGTATGGATCGATATGCTGTGTTCAAATTCCCGAAAATACAAATGATATATCTCTTCAGTTATATGCGGAATAAAAGGAGCGAACATTTTCAGAATGCTCAGCAGGACAGTGTACAAGGTTTCCTGACTTCCGATACGCTCAGCATCGGTGCCTTCTTTGATCTTTCCCTTGCTTAACTCGATATAATTATCACAAAGGTCTCTCCAGAAAAAATCCTGTATACTATTGAGCGCCAAGCCGTATTCGTACTCATCCATGTATTTTGTCGCGATCTCGATCACCGTATGAAGTCTGCTTAATATCCATTCATCCAAAAGATTTTTGGAGCCGTTCATACCTTTTTGATATCCTTCAAGACTCATTATGACAAACTTTGATGCATTCCATAATTTGGTCACCAATCGTTGTCCGTCTTTCATGACTTCCTCGGACATGATGGTATCCATACCTAAGCGTGATCCGGCCGCCCAATAGCGAACAGGGTCAGCGCCAAATTGTTCGAGTAATTTCTGCGGAGTGACACCTGCATTTCCTTTTGATTTCGAGATCTTATCACCCTTCGGATCTTTGCTGTGTCCGGAGATCATTACGGTATTCCAAGGAGCTTTTGCATGATGATAATACGATTTTACGATCGTGTAAAACGCCCACGTCCGGATTATATCGTGTGCCTGAGGACGCATACTGTAGGGAAAAATACTATCCATTCTGTCATCAGATTCGCCCCATTTACCATTGATCTGCGGCGTGACCGACGAGGTCGCCCATGTATCAAGTACGTTGTGTTCGGGAATAAATTCTTTACACCCGCATATGCACGCACGATCGGGAGAATATGAAAGCGGGTTCACCGGCAGTTCTTTATCATCGGCAAGCATGACCTCGCCACAATCTTTGCAATACCACAGCGGGAACGGTACTCCGAAATAGCGTTGCCGAGATATACACCAATCCCATTTCAGATTTTTTACCCAATGCACATAACGTTCTTTCATGAAGGCAGGACGCCATTGAATATCATCCGCGATCTTAATAAGTTCATCTTTATAGTCAAGGATTTTGATAAACCATTGTTCGGTGACGACAAATTCCATTTCGTTCCCGCACCGTTCATGGACATTCACCGGATGCACAATATCTTTTTTGGCTTTCATAAAACCTTTTTCTTCAAGATCCTTTTTTATCTGCTCACGAGCTTGTTTGATCTTCAATCCTTTATACGGTCCGGCAAGGTCATTCATTCTGCCGTATTGGTCAAATATCTGTCGTAATTCAAGATGATGTTGATGATACCATTCAATATCAGTCGTATCGCCGAATGTACAGCACATTACAGCGCCGGTTCCTTTGTCTTTCGCAACTTTCTCATCGGTACGAATCATCACTTCGAGATCAAACATCGGTGGTTTGATCTTTTTTCCTACGAGATGCGTATATCGTTCATCATCAGGATGTACAAAAACCGAGACCAAAGCCGGTATCAATTCCGGTCGTGTGGTAGCGATAATAAGCTTTTCACCGGTCTCGACTGTAAATTCAAGATCAACGAATTGTGATCCTATCTCTTTATCCTCGGTCTCTGCTTGCGCGACGGCAGTATTACATACCGGACAATACAACGTCGGCATTGCTTTTTTCACCACATAACCCTTTTTATACAGGTCAATGAACGAGCGTTGCGAAACACGGCGTGCGCGATCATCAATAGATGAATAGATTTGCGCCCATTCTGTGGAAAACCCAAGACTTTGCCACAACTCTTTAAATTGCGCTTCATATTTTTCGGCAACTTCAAGACATTTTGCAATAAATTCTTCCCGTGGCATACGACCACCCGATATGCCAAGTTCTTTCTCAACCAAACGCTCCGTCGGTAATCCGTTGTCATCAAATCCGAACGGATAAAATATATTGAACCCTTGCATACGTTTATAACGGATGATTATCTCCGCCTGAGTATATGAAAAAACATGACCGACATGTAAACTTCCTGACACGGTAGGCGGCGGAGTATCAACCGAATAGACCGGTTTATGACTCAAAGGATCAAAACGGTAGATGCCTTCCTTCGCCCAGTACTCTTGCCATTTTTTTTCAGCGTCTTTACCGCCGTAATATTTAGGCAGTTCATGATACAGATCTTTTTTGTTTTCTTCACTCATACAATTCCTCCTGATATATTAACGTGAATAATTTTCAACCTAATGTGTGTTATGTATACTAAAATTTGTGGGAGGCTCCCACTGCCGGAAGCGGCTTACTTCGAAAAAACGATACTTTGTTTGCAGTATGTTTCAATGTCATTATCACGGTACAAACAACTCCCATCCGTGTGCATTCATGATCATATCGGTCAACTCACGAACAGCTCCTCGTCCTCCGGGTGCGGTCATGACCAGATCCGCATATTTTTTAGCCGCACAATCGGCATCCCCCGGGGCTACGGCAATACCCGCTTCTTTAAAAACCTCTATATCAGGCACATCATCCCCCACGAAAATACATTCGTCGGCGCTGAGATGACGGCGAGCGATGATATCATGAAAAACCTTCAATTTATTTTTCACGCCCTGATGGATCTCTTGCATTCCCAATTCATTCATACGAACAGTGACCACATGTGATGAACGACCGGTAATCACCCCGCAAATGATACCATGCTCTACGAGCATTCGAATACCGATACCGTCGCGTACGTAAAATGATTTTGTTTCAATGCCGTTATTGTCAATATACACTTGTCCGTCACTTAATACACCGTCCACATCGAACAGTACCATTTTGATCGTCTCGAGTTTTTCACGCAATCCGTTCATACGATGCCCGCCTTCAAAAGATCATGGATATGGATAATCCCGACGACAGAATCCCTCTCATCGACGACGACCAAACTTGTTATCTGGAATTCTTCGATTTGACGTAAAGCAAATTCCGCCATGCGGTCGGCAGTTATTGTTTTCGGCATTTTTGTCATAACATCATCAATACACAATGTATTTACATTCATTTGTTTCTCTATCATCCGTCGTGCATCGCCGTCGGTAAAAATACCGAGAAGTTTTTTGGCTCCGTCAATGACGACAGCCATCCCCTTCTTTTTTTCGGAAATATAAGGGATCGCATCTAAAAGCCTTGTACCGGTCATCACAAAAGGAATTGCATCTCCGGTTAACATCAGATCCGCAACCTTTATAAACCGTTTCCCCAGCGAACCGCCCGGATGAAATTGTGCGAAATCCTCTTCTTTGAAATTTTTCATTTTCAATAACGTCACCGCAAGCATATCCCCGAGAACAAGGGTCACGGTCGTCGATGCGGTAGGAGCGAGATTCAACGGACATGCTTCTTTTTCGACCGATATATCTAACACCACATCACTGTATTGTGCAAGGGTCGATTTCGGTTTACCGGTCATCGCGATTATTTCAACACCGAATCGTTTGAGTACCGGCAGGATATTGATCAGTTCTTGAGTTTCACCGCCATTTGATATGGCGATCACCGTATCGTCTCTTCCGACCATACCCAGATCTCCATGTGAGGCTTCGGCAGGATGTAAAAAAAACGACGGAGTCCCGGTGCTGGCAAGTGTCGCTGATATCTTGCGCCCAACCAATCCGGATTTACCCATTCCTGTGACGACCACGCGTCCTTTGGTCGATACGAGAATATCCATCGCCTTAAGAAAGGAATCGTCAATTCTATCGTACAACTTTTTTAACGCTTCAATTTCAACGTCCAAAACTTTTTGCGCAAATTCTTTCATATCATTCCATTTCTTTTATCAGATCGTCGATACGCTTCAAATTGGTGAGTATTGTTCTCATATCGGACAGTCTGAGCATATTCGGTCCATCTGATTTACCGTTATCGGGATCAGGATGTACTTCCGTGAATATCCCTGCGATCTTCGCAGTAAGTGCCGCTTTTGCAAGCGGATATACAAACTCTCTTTTACCGCCGCTTTTCCCTCCAAGCCCGCCCGGCTGTTGTACCGAATGCGTGGCATCAAAAATGACCGGATAACCCCACTCACGCATGATGACCAGCGAACGGATATCGGTGATAAGATTATTATAACCGAAACTTGCACCGCGCTCGGTAATCGCCACATGAGGATTACCTGCATCGATCGCTTTTTTCACGATATGCTCCATATCCCACGGCGCAAGGAATTGTCCCTTTTTGATATTGACAATTGCACCGGTACGTGCCGCATCTTCTACAAGATCTGTTTGTCGGCACAAAAAAGCGGGGATTTGCAAAATATCGACCACTGTGGCGGCGGTCTTCGCCTCTTCGGATGTATGTACATCGGTAAGCAGCGGTGTATGAAACGTATCTTTGACTTTTTCAAGAATTCGCAGACCCTCCTGAATCCCGGGTCCGCGGAAAGAATCTCCCGAAGAACGATTGGCTTTATCATATGATGCTTTAAATATATACGGTATGTTGAGCTCGGATGTGATCTTTACGAGTTCTTCGGCAACCTGCATGACCAGTGCCTCGCTCTCGATCACACACGGTCCCGCTATTAACACAAACGGTTTGTCGTTACTAATCGTTAATCCTTTACATAAGATATCCATGAGCACTCCTTTACGGGTAAAACCCGTGTTTTTGTATGCGCACTAAGTTTACATGAAAAAACGGTTTTTTCAAGGAGATTGTGAAAAACTACGTCGCTTCTTTTGAAATATATCTTATGAAAATGTTTACAGGTAATTGACAATTTTCATATGTGTTGTATGCTTGCGGTGAGGTGAAACAATGAAAACAATTTTCTTAATATCGCTCTGGTTTTTGATTGTGAGCGTAGCTGTTTTTGCCGAAGAAGTCACCTTCAACGACTTCGAAGAAATTACACATGAATCCAAACCCGCCCTGCGGCATAAAAAAACGAAAGAAATTTATCCGATCACCTTTTCGGAAAAATTCTATTCACCTGATAAAACGATGTATGCGGTTTTTGCAAATGCTGGCTCAAATAAGGAAGATTTGAGATATTGTTATGTTTTCAATAACAACAATCATCGAATTGCTGTAAATCAAAATCCACTTACATTCCCGTGGGATTTTTTTTCAGAATTTGCATATTGGCGAAATGACTTTATAATTATCAAGCTTTCCAGTTTTTACGGTTATTACATTTATTTTAATTTTCGAAATGGTTTTGAGTATTCAGGTGGACCAAGTTGCCTCGCTTATTCCAACAATATCATTGATTATTGGATAACAGATTCTGAAATATGGTATATGGATTTTAAAGATTCAGACGATGGTTCCGGTAGAAGTGTTCAATTCTATCGTTTTAAAATATTTAAAAAATATCTACTTGGGAAAAATAATGGAAAAAAAGAACTTCTTTTCAATTTTTCAGACTTTTATGATCACCAAATAGTGAACAATACTTTTCCTGAAACAATCCAAAAAACCGGTGATTTACGTAGATATAATAAACCAGTTACGATAGAAAAACGATATTTTAATCATTACCCTGATAAAAAGGATGTGCTTGAGAAACACAATCATACATTTTCTAAAATTATTAAAGTTTCTAAATCCGGCAAAATCCTTTCCACCACTATTCCTCCCGATCAGTTCGGTGTGTGTCTTGCCGACAATGTGCGCATCCGCACATCGCCCGATCTGAACGGCACAGTCGTAGGGCATTTGAAAAAAGACGACACGTTTGAAATACTCGATGCGAGTGAATCGACACAAGTCATCGACACCATGGAAGCGTATTGGTATAAAATAAAGACCACGACTCTCACCGGCTGGGTATACGGCTATTTTATCATCGGGAAACCGCAAGACAACGACCAACGGTGATTGTTTTTTGAGACGGGTTTGAAACCCGTCTCTACAAAAATCATAATGTAGCGCACCCTCGAGAAAACAACGTTGACAAAACAACCATTTATTGTAGTATCATTTCGAGGTGAATATAATGAAAAATATCATTCTATGCTTCTTCATAATACCGGTGATGACCCTTTCAGTTTTTGCCGAAGAAGTCACCTTCAACGACTTCGAAGAAATTACACATGAATCCAAACCCGCCCTGCGGCATAAAAAAACGAAAGAGATCTACCCGGTCACTTTTTCTGAAAAATTCTATTCACCTGATAAAACGATGTATCTAGTTATTGCCGATATACCATATACTGTTACAATTCACTTCATGAAATACAGCCTAAAATTTATCTATGTATTCGATAAAGATGGTAACCGTGCAGTGCTTTACAATCGTGAAATTAGTTATATGACATATTTCAAATCTTGGTGTAAAAATTATATTCAATTTGATAAACAAGGATGGTATGAATACCCAAATATTTACCTTGACCCCAAAACTAATTTTTTTTACCATGGAGGCAGGAGCAGACATGTCGAATATTGGGTGTCAGATACTGATATCATTTATACTGAAGATTTCGGAGATACTCGCTTGGGAGAATTTAATCCAACCGATTTCATAAGATCTCAAATAATCCTTAAATCTCTTAAGGGTGATAATGACGGTATTAAAATAACACTTTTCCCATTTACCGATTTCAATGACTTTTCTATAATCGATGATCGTTTTCCCAAAGAAATCCGGGAATCAGGAGATTTAACAAACTATAAAAAAACGATTTATGTTCTTAAAAGATATTTCTCCTATTATCCGACAGGAAAATTCGACATTGATAAATACAAATATATATTCAAAAAGGAGTTAGAAATAGATAAATCCGGCAAAATCCTTTCCACCACTATTCCTCCTAATCAGTTCGGTGTGTGTCTTGCCGACAATGTGCGCATCCGCACATCACCCGATCTGAACGGCACAGTCGTAGGGCATCTTAAAAAAGATGACACGTTTGAAATACTCGATGCGAGTGAATCGACACAAGTCATCGACACCATGGAAGCGTATTGGTATAAAATAAAGACCACGACTCTCACCGGCTGGGTATACGGCTATTTTATCATCGGGAAACCGCAAGACAACGACCAACGGTGATTGTTTTTTGAGACGGGTTTGAAACCCGTCTCTACAAAAATCATAATGTAGCGCACCCTCGAGAAAACAACGTTGACAAAACAACCATTTATTGTAGTATCATTTCGAGGTGAATATAATGAAAAATATCATTCTATGCTTCTTCATAATACCGGTGATGACCCTTTCAGTTTTTGCCGAAGAAGTCACCTTCAACGACTTCGAAGAAATTACACATGAATCCAAACCCGCCCTGCGGCATAAAAAAACGAAAGAAATTTATCCGATCACCTTTTCGGAAAAATTCTATTCGCCCGATAAAACGATGTATGCGGTGTTTGCTGATGCAAATGCTGAAAAATGGTACAAGACACAAAATCCTATCGATTTTAAATTTTTTAGATTTGTGTACGTTTATGATCGAAACAATGAAAGGAAAATCGTTTGTAATAAACCACTTCGAGAGTGGACAGACTGGAGCTATTGGTACGGAAAATTTATACGCATTTCTAATGGACCAGGATGGCCAGGTACTCATTTTTATGTTGATTTGTTATCGGGCGAATTGTATAAAGGCGGAAATGGACTTAGAAAAGAATTTTGGATTTCGGAAAATGATTTTTTATACAATCAAGAGTATGGAATTACCGAACCCGGTGCATATACTAAGACTGATGTTATTAGAGAAGAAGTAGTAATTCGTAAACTTGTAGGAAGTGACAATGGAATTACAAAAGTTATTTTCCCAATAACTAATGTTAACGACTATATTATTCAACCCAAATGGCATGAAAACAACGCAATGGAAATATTTGGAAACATCAATGAAACATACAAACACAACCAACCAGCAATATTGCATAAACGATATTTCTCCTATTATCCGACAGGAAAATTCGACATTGATAAATACAAGTATATTTTCAAAAAAGAGTTAAAAATTGATAAATCCGGCAAAATCCTTTCCACCTCTACTCCTCCCGATCAGTATGGGGTGTGTCTTGCCGACAATGTGCGCATCCGCACATCACCCGATCTGAACGGCACAGTCGTAGGGCATCTTAAAAAAGATGACACGTTTGAAATACTCGATGCGAGTGAATCGACACAAGTCATCGACACCATGGAAGCGTATTGGTATAAAATAAAGACCACGACTCTCACCGGCTGGGTATACGGCTATTTTATCATCGGGAAACCGCAAGACAACGACCAACGGTGATTGTTTTTTGAGACGGGTTTGAAACCCGTCTCTACAAAAATCATAATGTAGCGCACCCTCGAGAAAACAACGTTGACAAAACAACCATTTATTGTAGTATCATTTCGAGGTGAATATAATGAAAAATATCATTCTATGCTTCTTCATAATACCGGTGATGACCCTTTCAGTTTTTGCCGAAGAAGTCACCTTCAACGACTTCGAAGAAATTACACATGAATCCAAACCCGCCCTGCGGCATAAAAAAACGAAAGAGATCTACCCGGTCACTTTTTCTGAAAAATTCTATTCACCTGATAAAACGATGTATGCGGTGTTTGCTGATGCGATTATTGAGAAGTGGTACCAAACTAAAAATCCTTCTGATTACGTACTATTCAGATTTATATACATCTTCAACCATAACAACAAAAGAATATATAATAATATACATGCACTTGAAGAAATGAGTTCTTTAACTAACTGGCAGGGATTATTTTTACGAATCGATGAGGGGCCCGGGTGGCCAGGAAGTCATTTTTATATCAATCCTATTTCAGGTCTTGTATATTCAGGAGGATATGGACTACGAGTAGATTATTGGATTTCTGAAAATGACTTTATATTTAACCAGCCACATGGAGCTACACAACTTGGCTCTTACGTTCCAACTGATTATATTCGAGAAGAGATAATTTTACGTAAACTTATAGGAAAAAACGATGGAACAACTATTATTATTTTTGCATTAACTAATTTTAATGATTATATTTTTAACTCAAAAGCACTTCCGAAAGCTTTACAAGAATCAGCTGATTTGCGTAAATACAACCAACCATTAGTGGTAAAAAAACGATATTTCTCCTATTATCCGGCAGGAAAATACGACATTGATAAATACAAATATATATTCAAAAAGGAGTTAGAAATAGATAAATCCGGCAAAATCCTTTCCACCACTATTCCTCCTAATCAGTTCGGTGTGTGTCTTGCCGACAATGTGCGCATCCGCACATCACCCGATCTGAACGGCACAGTCGTAGGGCATCTTAAAAAAGATGACACGTTTGAAATACTCGATGCGAGTGAATCGACACAAGTCATCGACACCATGGAAGCGTATTGGTATAAAATAAAGACCACGACTCTCACCGGCTGGGTATACGGCTATTTCATCATCGGGAAACCGGCGGAGAACGACCAACGGTGAGAAGCCTTTGGAGAATTTATAATTTTACTATTTTAAAGGGGTGTGGGGACGAAGTCCCCACTAATAATAAATAAGCCCCTCCCGATGGTCATCGAGTGATTGCGTAAGCAATCGTACCGAGATGCGGGAGGGGTTTGGGGTGGGCACAAATTCAAAATATGGTTATTTTCTAAAGGTCTCGGTAATTGTTTTTGAGACGGGTTTGAAACCCGTCTCTACAAGACTTTATCTATCTGCGATAATCTGCGCACATCTGCGGATAAAACGCATTGTGACGTTACATCAATACTGGCTTAATTTATTCATCGACCGTGCTTTTTTCTCAATGATACCGAACAAAAACATCCCTGCCGCCAAATATGCAAGACTGTTCAACACGATAAACGCATACCACTCTATCGGAAATGTCGCCCCTTTGACGATAATGGCATTTATCGTCGATGCCCCTGCGATGAACGGCAGAAATGAAAATCCGTTGAGCGGATAGACCGGCAACATCATGAGTCCGATCAGACCAAACGACAAAACTGAATTTATTGCCTGAATACGTTTGTGTATCAACGCCAATCCGCCTATTGCAAAACCTATACCGAGCAACGATATCAGCGACACAAATAACCATAAAAAAAATACCGCAAAATTAATTTTCAAGTATCTGCCGGTGACCAGCATTTCTGAGAACAAAATAACGGTAGTGGTCGCAAAATAAAACAAAAGGTTGGACAAAATTTTCCCGATAAAAATGAATTTCGGCTTTATCGGCGATAAGTATAATTGTTCCAATGTGCCCATCTGTGATTCTTGCAGGATCATGTTGCCGATATCCTGCAACACAAGCATTGCGCTCATCCACAGCACATAGCCGATGATCATCGCGTCGAGTGACTGCGCATTCACCGATGCACCCGCAAGAGCTTTTACACCGTAAAAAAGCCCCGTAAAAACAAAGAACATGATCGCAAGCATCGAGATCGTATTAAAAAAATACCGCTTCATACCCCAGAGCATCATTTTTAATTCGGTGATCAAAAGCACGAAGTATCTCATTTTTCTTCCTCACTATGTATGAGATTCACAAAAATATCTTCCAGATTATCTTCTTCAATGTCAATTGATTGAATGACTGAATTTTCACGTCGCAGTACATCGATAAGATCATAAATCAATGACGGTTTTTTCAGACCCGTTATAATGCGATGACCGTTTTCAAACAATTCGATATTACATGCATCAACTTGTGAAAGAGCGTATTGTTGCGCCTCTGTCAACGGGGATGCGGTCACGATTTTCATGGTACGCAATGCATAACTGCTCTTTAAACTCGCGACGGTCTCATGTGAAATGATCCGCCCCTTATTGATGATCAATACTCTGTCGCACACATCCTCAATAAAGCGCATATCATGTGAGGTCACAATGATCGTCTTTTTCTCTTCAGCAACAACTTTTTTCAACAATACTTTAATTGCTCGTGTGGTCTCGACATCAAGCCCGAGCGTAGGCTCATCGAGAAATAATAGTGTAGGATCATGGATAAACGCACATGCGATCGCAACCTTCTGTTGCATACCGCGTGAAAATTCACGAACGGTCTTTTCAGCTACATCAGTGAGTTCAAGCATTGATAACAACATATCCATACGACTTTTTATCATTTTCACAGATAACCCTTTTATACCCGCAAAATACTCAAGATTCTCACGCGGTGACAGATACCAATACACGTTTCTATTACCTTCAAGCACTGCGCCCGCATGACGCATCAGATATTCACGATTTTTACGATGCTCCAACCCATTGATCTCGATGTGCCCTTCATCGTAATGCACAATTCCTAAAATAGACTTAAGCGTTGTGGTCTTACCGCTGCCGTTCGGGCCTAATATACCGAGAATTTCACCGGGTTGCACCGCAAATGATACGTCATTCACCGCCACTATGTCTTTGTAGCGCTTCGTGAGATGATCGACGGTAATAACTGATGATTTTTTCTCCATTCACACAGTATATGTGTTTTTTTATATTTGTCAACCATATTAACTCCCCGAATTTATCCGATTTCATACTATACAAACGTATACTCACGCATACTCATGTATACGTGATTATGAGCATTACTATCTGAAATAACACGATATAGTGATTTATCATGGTTTTTATGGCGATACAGCGGTAATAGCGTCTAAAATCACGTTTAATAGCATAAAAATAGCTATTGACAAGGTATTTCAGAAAGACTATTATCGGCGTGTAAGGCAATAGGTTCATTGTTTTTATACATTAAAGGAGGTTATCATGGCAAAGGCAAAAAGCAGAGTGCTGATTCTCGGTGCTGCCGGAAGAGATTTTCACAATTTTAATACATTCTTCCGCGACAACGAAGATTACGAAGTAGTAGTTTTTACCGCTACTCAGATCCCTGACATCATGGGTAGAAAGTATCCTGCAGAACTCGCAGGTAAACTGTATCCCGCCGGTATCCCTATCGAAGACGAAAAGGATATGGAAAAACTTATAAAAGAGAAAAAGATCGATCTCGTTGTATTTGCATACTCTGATGTTCGTCACGAATATGTAATGCATAAAGCATCTATCGCAAACGCTCTTGGTGCTGATTTCATGCTTATGGGCGGAAAAAACACCATGATCAAGTCCACCAAACCGGTTATTTCTATATGCGCTACCAGAACAGGTTGCGGTAAGAGCCAGACAACACGTCGCGTTATTCGCGTACTTAAAGCAATGGGTAAAAAAGTTGTGTCCATTCGTCATCCGATGCCTTACGGCGATCTCGTTGCTCAGAAGGTTCAACGCTTTGCAACACTTGACGATCTCAAAAAACACAAATGTACAATTGAAGAGATGGAAGAATACGAGCCGCATATTGCAATGGGTAGCGTTATTTACGCAGGCGTTGATTATGAAGCTATCGTTCGCGAAGCTGAAAAAGAAGCTGACGTTATCGTATGGGACGGCGGCAACAACGACTTCCCGTTCTATCAGCCGAATCTTGCTATCGTTGTCGCTGATCCTCACCGTGCAGGCCACGAAGTGAGCTACCATCCGGGTGAGACCAACCTCAGAATGGCAGACGTTATCGTTATCAATAAAATCGATACCGCTGACATGGAAGGTGTCGACATCGTTCGCGAAAATATCCGTGAATGTAATCCGGATGCAATCGTTGTCGACGGCGCATCTCCGATTTTCGTAGAAAACGGACATTTAATAAAAGGCAAACGCGTACTTGTTGTAGAAGACGGCCCAACCCTTACCCATGGTGAAATGACCTACGGTGCAGGCGTTGTCGCTGCTATGAAATACGGCGCACGCGAACTCATCGATCCTCGTGATTTCGCTGTTAAGTCGATCCAGGCAACTTTCGAAAAGTATCCTGACATCGGCATACTTCTTCCTGCTATGGGTTACGGCGAAAAACAAATGAAGGATCTTGAAGAGACCATCAAAAAGAGCGGTGCCGAACTTGTTATCATCGCTACTCCGATTGATCTTCGTCGCGTTATCAAAATCGACCTTCCTGCAGTTCGCGTAGGATATGAGCTTCAGGAAATCGGCGAACCTACTCTCGAAACCATCATTAAAGACCGTATTAAATAATACGTTTTTAAATGTATTTTTTTCAGGCGCATGGCAACATGCGCCTTTTTTTATCGTCTGAAGACATTAGAAACAATAAAAAACACGCCCTCTCATTTTTAAAACAGGATGGTTTTATTTGCAGAAAGTACGCCGCAGAAAAGAAGATCGATCATATCCGAAAATCATAATTACCGTTCTTCAAGACCTTTGCAAAATTCACTGTTCCTTTTGATTCGGATACTCCAATCGTACATCGGCGACAATTTCCCAATCATCATCATTGCGTTTTACTACTCTTATATACGAAGCTTTTTCGAGATGACTCCCTGCAGTTTTTATACTTCCGTATACCGCATAAAGATCCATTGATTGAGCTATTTTTATCCCTGATTGAGTAATTTCTTCACTCTGCATACTTTCGTCTTTACTATATAAAAATTCAATTTTAGTCATCGGTTTATGCTCCTCACGAAAAATAACCGAGTCCTTCGCAGCGAAATGAGCAACAGACGATTCATATCCTTTCTCAAAACTCAAGACGGCCAGAGCAGATTCAAATGCCTCAATATCAACAATATTGCTTGTCACACCGATTGATGTCTTGCTCTCAGTGATACATGGAACGCTTAAATCATTTCCATCAGTATATGATATACCCGCATCAATATAAATAAACCACCCGATTGTTGTTTTTTCCCATACCGTAAAGTAATGACCGTACGCTACAGGAGATGCATCTTTCTTTTTGCTGTATTGCCACGGGCCGAATGTATACCCAATATCTCCCGATTGTGCACAATCGGCATATTCAGGAGTCCATCTGAGCATTGCCGCCAACTCATCCGGATATTTTTCGTATATACTTCTTCCCGGCACAGGATTGGGTCGAAACATAACTGATGTCTCATTCAAATATGTTAGAAACGCTTTTTTCACTCCGTGATCATAGGAAAATTGTGCAAATTCCCTTTCTCTCGTTATCATATCCGACAGCGAAGTTTTCATTGGCTCTCCTTTTTCTCCTGCGAATGTGTGTCATAAAAACAAAATAAAAAATACGATGAACTACCCCGCAGCAAGCTACGGGGTATCTCCCCAAAAAATACTATATTTGTTTGCCCACCCCAAACCCCTCCCTTTGAATTTGGGAGGGGCTTATTTTCTAATATAGTGGGGACTTCGTCCCCACACCCCTTATAATAACAAAACTATAATAGCAAAGCCGAAGCAAGCTTCGGGGAATTTGACCCATTTAGATTAAAATTTTCATACATACTCCTCACATCTATCTGTTTAATGATTAGTGTCACCTTTTTTTATTTTCTTGTAAAGATAAAATTAGCGTGTATGAACCTCAAAGTATTGCAATAAAAGTTTGTGATAGATGACAAATTCATCATTTGACATCGTATACTCTCGCGCATCACCCTGCTCAATACTTCTCACAAATGCATATAGATCACTTGCATATACACCGATCTTACAATCATCACATGAAAACGAGCCATGTTGCACATCAAACCATGTCAATGCGCTCGTATCGCCACACCTGCATTCTTGATTCATGCTCAATGTCCAGCCCAGTGCATCGGCAAGTTTTATCAAACAGTAAATAAGCGCTTTTTGGCCTTTCCCCGCACGCATTCCCTTCAAAAACATATCAATGATATGATAAATATTTTCATGGGGCTCCCGCTCAGGGACGATCTTTCTTATCAACTTGACCATTTCACCTGCCATTTCATAACTCTCTGATGATTCAGCAAGAAAAAAGGCATCGTTGATGACATCAGCAGAGCGCAGAGTCTGTAATTCTGCCGCCTCATTGTTACGAAATGTCAGAGAAATTTTATTGAGAAATTCAAGCGTTCCCAAAAATTGACTTTTCTCACCGCGTGCGCCACGTACCATAAACGACATTCGGCCGAATCGACGTGTAAGCACATCAACCACATAAGAAGTATTGCGAAAAACGGTACGATGCAGAATAAAGCCTTCGGTTGTCTCAAACATACTGAAGTAACGCAGCGGCTTCTTCGGAAATGCCGATATCCGCCTCACACCACTCCAAGCCGCGAAGCTCACGAGCAGTGCACCAATGGAGATCAACATGTTCGGAAAGTACTACCGATGATGAAAGCATTTCGGCATGAAACGGGATCAAATCTATCGAAAATTTCAAATATTCATGATATACTGCTGTCATAGGCGAAATAATACGAATCGTACACCCTAACTCCTCATGAATTTCTCGTATAAGTGCTGACTCGTCTGATTCACCATCATGCACCTTCCCCCCCGGGAATTCCCATAAAAGAGGCATTTTCATCTTTTTACTACGCTGAACAGCTAACGCTCTCCCGTCATTAGTAATGACTGCACATACAACACGATAATGTATTTTCTTGAGATTGGTCATACAGTTTGGTTCACACCACCCGTCTCGGGATCGTATCACCATGTAACGCCGCGAGTACCGATTCGGCCGCCATCTCACTCATTTTACTGCGTGCATACGTTGATGCACTGCCGATATGAGGCAACAAAACGACATTATTCAAGGGTAAAAGCTTTTCGTAAATTTTCGGTTCAAACTCATACACATCAAAACCCGCACCTGCAACTTTTCCGGAAATAAGTGCGTCTGCGAGATCATCTTCTTTCACGACGGGGCCGCGTCCGGTATTGACAATATAGACACCGTCTTTCATACGCGCAAAAGTGGATGCAGTGAACAAATGCTTTGTTTCGGGTGACAACGGCAAGTGAATTGACACGACATCGCTCCTACGGATCAATTCTTCAAAATCAACATACTCGGCATTATATAACGCTTCGATATCCGCTGCAAGACGATGACGATTATGATAGATAATATGCATATCAAATGCACGGCATTTTTTCGCAAATGATTGTCCTATCCGCCCCATTCCCAATATTCCAACCGTTTTACCCGCCAATTCTTCTCCTAAAAGAAGTGACGGTCGCCATCCGATAAACTTACCGTCGCGTGTAAATCGATCGCTTTCTACTATGCGCCGCATCACAGAAATCATCAACGCAAAGGCAATTTCTGCAGTTGCATTCGTGAGCGCATCAGGAGTATTACTCACCGCAATATTTTTTGAACGCGCATATTCTGTGTCAATATTATTATATCCTGCGGCGTAATTTGCAATAATCTTTAACGAACTTCCACACGCATCTATGACATCTTTGTCAATGGTATCATAGAGCATGGTCACCAATGCCGAAGCTCCCTTACAATGTGTGAGAAAATCTTCCTTTGTAAACGCTTTCTCGGCAGGGTTCACAATTACGTCACCATGTTTTCTAAGCATAGCTATCCCCGGCCCGGGCATCATATAAGAAACGACTACTTTGTGCATCTGTGCTCCTTATTGTTCAAAAATAATTCCCTTTATCGCTCCCGTTTGAAAACAACTCGTTGAATCTCTTTCACAATCCTTTTCATTGATGGCCTGATAACAGTTCCCCGCCGCACTATACGACATCATGATCGAACCTATTCCTCACGTAACGATTCATCCCCGATCCATCGTGTAAGCAATGCATCCCGCTCGTGCGGTGGCAACAACCAATCATCAGGTTTTAATTTATTTTCTCCGTATTCACGAACACTATACGCGGTAATAGCGACCGACACCGACACATTGAAACTTTGCGAAAACCCTCGCATCGGAATGTAGAACACTCCGTCGGCAAGTTCTCGGGACACTTCAGAGACACCCTCTCCTTCTTGACCAAAAATAAATGCGGTTTTTTGAGGAAATTCCATCTTATTCAACGGCAATTCATCCGGGTGCGGTTCGGCAATGAGGACACGATACCCTTCATTTTTCAAGCTCTGAATACATTCACATACACTTTCAACTTGTCGAACATTCATCCATTTGTGCACACCTTTTGTGACATCTTTATTGAGACGAAAAGAGTTTTTTCCCATGATTATATATATATCCTGAAATCCGCACCCGTCAATACTGCGTAATGCCGCACTCACATTATGCGGATCATAAAAATTCTCAAATACAAACGTAAAATATCGACTTCGTTGCGCTGCTACTGATCGGAGACGTTCAAGACGACGGCGTATCATCGCTATTTGAGAATTTGTTCCATGTTCTTCACTGCAAGAATAAATTCATCGGAATTCATGGCTTTCTTCAACCGATCCATATTGTTTTCTTCCGAAACGACATACGACAATTTCGCAAGCACGTTCACATGCTCGGAGGGATTATCCGCATCAGAAATGAACATAAACACCATATACACCGGTTCACCATCAAGTGCATCATAATTGATCGGCTGATGCACACTCAATACCGCCAATGTAGTGGCGCCCCATCCTTTGATACGACCGTGCGGAACGGCAATACCAAATCCTATCCCCGTACTAATTTTACTTTCACGTTCATGAACTGCATTTGAAAGAACATTTTTATCTTTATTGGTAAGTTTTGCAATTTTTGATATGAGAAAATCAAGCGCTTCGCTTTTTGTGATTGATTCTTTTTTTATAAAAACTGCATCCTTATGCAAAATCTCCGAAAGCTTCATCGTGACCTCCTCTATTGCTGTATCATAACAGATAACGGCGATTTTTCAAGTAATTTTTCGGTGAGCCGTTCTGCACGACCGATCAGTATATGCCCCTCATGAAAACTGAACAGATCAATATCATGTACATCAGGCTCTATCAGGAGATCAATGTCAGGATCATTTTTTAACATGGTTATATAGTATTGCGATGCATAAAACAACCGTATGAGAATTTGCCCTATCGTAAGCGTTGTTTTATCAGGTTTCGAAGGATCAAAAAATTGATACATCGTAAAAAATTGTTCCTGCCAATATTTTCTATTTTCTTTTGAAAATATTTTCTTATTCAACATTACGGATTCTAAGCGTTTCTCAATCGGTCGAAATTTTTTTCTGGATGCTTTTTCATATTCATCGGGGTTGATTCCCATATACGCAGTGTCGCTTTTCATGGGATTTTTCTTCAGTACATTCACGGCGATTATATGTTCAGGATGATATGATTTGGCAACATCCAGCGGTAAAGGATTGACCACTCCTCCATCGACAAACTCACGTTTCCCGTAACGAATAGGCGGAAAAATGAGTGGTATCGACATGCTTGCCATCATCGCGTACGCAAGATCGCCCTTGGTAAAGACACACTCTTGTTGCCTGTTAATATCATAGGCTACCGCGGCGAATTTTTTGGGCAATGTTTCGATACGATTGTCTCCAACAAACTCACGAAAAAGGCGAAGAATATTATCGCCTTTAATAAACCCTGTTCGAGAAAATGAAGGCAAAAACAACTTTGCAAACATCTTCCAATCAAAGTTATGCGCCAGATCATCCAATTCATCGACAGTTATTCCGCAGGAATACATGCCCCCAAAAATTGCACCTATACTCGTTCCCACGATAAGATCGGGAAATATCCCTCGCTTTTCCAAAGCTCTTAATACGCCGATATGGGCAAATCCTAACGCACCGCCCCCACCCAATACAAGGGCGACACGCGGACGTTTTGGTGTATTCGATGATTCACTTCTTTTTGTCATGATATCGTCCTTTAAACGGTATGCGTTTATAAATCTTTTACATCCAATACATCACCGTCCGGGAAAAACGCACCGAATAAAGTATCTTTAATTTTCTTCGCCACAACTTCCGGCGATTGCAATGCGTTCGCCTTGTAATACTCAATAAATTTGCCAACCTCTGCAAACGTTTCTTGCGGTTGCTTACGAATACTCCGTTGCATGTCGGTATCCAAAATTCCCGGTGCGATCGCCATCACTTTGACCCCATTCTCACCGAACTGATTGCGCTGTTCGGTGGACGCGACCTGAGAGATCATGTTCAATGCCGCTTTCGATGCACAATAACCGCTCCACCCGTAATATGGTCGTTTCGCTGCTCCAGACGTGATATTGATTATTCTCCGTTCACAGGTCAAATGTTCGCACATACGCATAAAGGCATTGATCATAAGTAATGGTGCGGTACAATTCACCGTGATGATCCGTGCCAACGCGGCCGCATCAACTTTCCCTAACGGTCCGATCGGATCAAGCACCCCGGCATTATTGATGAATCCCAAAAAAGACGGGTTTTTTATCTTCGAAAGAATGTCCTTCATAAGCACATCGTAATCCGTGTCAGAAAGATCAACTTGATACGTATACACTTCGGCGATCGCTCCCGACGGGAATAGTGTACCGATATCAATATTGCGTGATATGAGATGCAAAACAGTATTTTTTTCGTTGCATGATTCTGCTAACGCTTTGCCGAGCCCTCGAGATGCACCCGTAATAATAATATGATCCATGATCACTCACTCTCCTGTGTTGTCGATAGTAGTTTTGCTAACTTTCTCAATGCCCGTTTCTCGATCTGTGAAACACGTTGTTTCGAAATATGCATTGCTTCACCTATCTCGTTCAACGGTAATATATTCCCCTCATTCATCCCATAACGCAACATGAGCACTTTTTGCTCTCGCTCGTCAAGCTCACCGATCGCTTCCGCTAATTGCGCAAACAGCTCTTCTTGAATCATGTGAGTATATGTATCATCGACCGTATCGGATTCAGGTGAATAATCATTGATAACATTATTATATTCTTCTTCGCTGAACGAAGGTCGATGAAATAGTGTCGCCAATACACTTAATGTATATGAATCAAGTTGTAACTCTTTTTTTATCGTTTCTTCGTCAACGGACACGCCGTTCTCCCCTCGTGTCATTTTTTTATATTTGAGATATTTGTGGAACAAACGGTCCGAGAATTTGAGTGATGAAGAATTCTTATACAAATATTCTTGAATATAATGTTTTATCCAATAGGTCGCATAGGTAGAAAAACGTACATTTTTTGCAATATCAAACTTTTCTACGCCAAGAATAAGACCTATATTACCCTCTTCAATCAAATCTTGAAGAAGCGACTGATTATCTTTATTGATATAGCGTCGTGCGATATTGATGACAAGACGCAGATTTGAACGAATAAGAATACTTCGTGTCTTTTCGTCACGATTTTCAGCAAATCTGGTGAACAATTCACGCTCTTCTTCAGCATTCAATACAGGATATTTATTGAGCTCAAAAATATAATAATCCAACAATGAGGAGGAAGAGACTTCTTTTCGGTGTGGCATACGATTCACGATATAATGAAAAGCCTGATGATATAATTCAGGCGGCACAGCAAGTCGCTCAATAAGAGCCGGAACTTCGGCAATCGTGAGAGCATCGTAATCAATGTCGGCTTTTTTCATCAATGCTTCAATATTCATAATCCTGCTTAATTTCAAAATCAGTATACTTTGGATCAAAGGATACGGTTTCAACAGTAACGTTCAACACCACTCCGCATCGTCCTTTTTCTGTGATATATGTGATAAAATCATCAAGTTTCACTGATTCTCCGTAAGCTTCCACATAGACGGAGCCATCGTTTTTATTGCATACAAAACCCGATACACCACTATTACGCGCTGCATCACGAGTAAAATATCGAAAGCCGACTCCTTGCACACGTCCTTCGATACGAAGTATCCTGCCGAGTAATTTTGCCATATCCTGTCCTTATTCCTCCATCATGAAAACTATACCATAGAACGGAAACAATGACAAGAGTGCTTTACAATTTTGAACGGTTTATACCATTCACACCCGGCGATATCTCTAATGATAATGTAATGTTGAGTTAATCAGCACGCAAGATTCTCCTGCATATCATTTGGATTGCAAGTAGCGATATCCATTCAATATCACAATTGTATATTGATCCGCGTTTATACTATCCACAGATAGCTACAGGATATCCCAAAAAATAATACTCTGTTTGTATGCCCACTCCAAGTTCTCTACACTCCTGTTTCGAATGTAGCAAAAAAAGACTATCTTGAATTTCACAAAACTCTCGGGAGTTCATTTCCTGATAATAGGAACATCCCATCACATACATTGCACATACAAGACGTTTATATATTCCGACATCACTTCTATCGGAATATTTGGAATTCAAATATTCGGTTTAATATATCCAACTCGGAAACCCTTCATTATACGTTGTATCGGTAATTCGTGTTTGATTGCTTCCGTCAATATTCATGACATAGATCTCTTGATTACCGTCACGATCACTAATAAAAATAATCATTGATCCGTCCGGAGAAAAAGAAGGTGTTTTATCTATAGCAGTATTATTAGTCAAACGAGTTTGATAGCTTCCGTCAATATTCATGATGTAAATCTCTTTATTTCCGTTACGCTCGCTCACAAATACAAACCTTGTCCCGTCGGGGGAATACTTCGGACTTTCATCGGAGGTAGTATTGTTGGTAATACGTACCAGAGAACTACCGACAAGATTCATGGTATAGATCTCATTATTACCATCCCTGTAGGATGTAAACACAATACGAGTACCGTCAGAATTAAATGAAGGTTGCATATCGATCTCATCAACTGTGGTCAATCGTCGTTCATTATTACCATATGTGTTCATGATATATACATCCCGATTGATCGTTACTCCAATATTGCGATAAGCGGAAAAAACGATTTGCCCGCCTGCCGGAGAAAATACCGGTTCATAATCAACATCAAGATTATTTGTTATAGCAATCTGCTCCGAACCGTCGGCATTCATTGTGTACACTTCAGTGCTGCCACCTAGATCACGGGTTGATATGAATGCAATTTTTGATTTGTCTGCGGAAAATGAGGGAGAATAATCATCTGCAAGCGAAGTTGTTAGTTGCCGCGACTTCGATCCGTCAGCATTCATAGTAAAGACATCTGTAGTTCCGTTCTTATCACTTGAAAAGAGGATCGTTCCTTCCAACTTCTTCCCGAAAAAATCGCTTGGTGCCGTAGAAGATTTTCCGCATGACGTGAGTATTACGAAAAATGTTATCAACAAACAATACCATGTTACGTTCCTCATCACATAACTCCTTTCATATGATTACAAACAAAAAACAGAGATTTCTTTCAGGTATATTGTAACTACCGCCAGCACGGTTTCCCATCGTCGCCGCTCGAATTATTGGAAACATTGATTCGTGATGTGCCGTCGATATTCACTACACAGATCTCACTGTCACCAAATTCACTGCTTTCATACACTACTTTGGTCATATCGGGGGATAGAACGGGGAAATACTCGCTGTGAGTATCATTGGTTATTCTCGTCACGCCTGTGCCATTCGCATTCATACTATAAATATCCGACTGAGTAGTGTTATCAATGTAGACGATTTTGGTACCATCATTTGAATACGACGGCATCTGTGTATTGGTGGTATCGGCTGTTAAACGGGTCACACTACTGCCATCAATATTCATGACATAAATTCCGTGCGGCAATGCTCCTCGTGTACTTGAAAACACAATTTTTGTCCCGTCCGGAGATATGACCGGATCAGTATCAGCCCCTGCATTATTGGAGAGATTTGCTAAACCGGTTCCGTCGATATTTACAATATAAATCTCATAATTTCCGCTATGACTGGACGCAAACACTACTTTTGTTTTATCAGGTGATAAAAAAGGCTTATTTTCACTATATGCGGTAGTAGTCACTTGTGTTTTACTTGTACCATCCGCATTCATAACATAGATAAATCCCTCATGATTATACACTATTTTCGTAGCGTCATAGGAAAACGCCGGATTCGTATCTGCCGCACCGGCATCATTGGTAAGGTTTACTTTATTTGTTCCGTCAGCGTTCATGCTGTAAATCTCATAACTAGTAACATCGGCAGTATAGATAATCTGTGGCGTCCGCACCGTCGGCGGAGTCGGATTTGTGACTGATTTCGAACATCCGATACCCATTACTACAAAAAATAATACGGCTACACCTACAAGAGTTTTTTTCATACAAACATCCTCCTTGTTTTATTGAGTCCCATAAATATAGCAACTTGTTATGTTTTTATCAAGGACAAATGTTATCGTCTTATTGATACCGAATTATCCTCACTAATATCTTTCTCAAGTTATGTTGTTGATGAAAACCAAACTACGTATCGAAAACATAATTCTGTAGTTGTGCGCCCACCCCAAACCCCCGCCCATTGCCTTTGGGAGGGGGCTTAAATTTTCTAATATAGTGGGAACTTCGCCCCTAATAATAACAAAATTATAATAGTAAAGCCGAAGCAAGCTTCGGGGAATTTGACCCATTGCGATGAAAATAGCATAAAAACTCTTTGAGTATAGAGCCTGATTGCAATTTCAATGAACAACACATACGCTTTTACAGGTCACTTTTTCTCAAACGGTTTTTTATTTTTGAAATCGATCACCGCTCCTGCTTTCACACCAAATGTGGCGACAGTCATTTCTTTCACGTGAAGCAACTCAAACAGTGTATCAACGATAATAATGCCCGCATAAATTGTATCTTTTCGGGTCGGGTTCAAGCCACGCGGCAACGTATTCTCTAAGACCATCGCCGGGAATTCATTTTTTAACGTTTCAAGCGATTTCCGTGAAATAATCAATCCGTTCTGTGCACTTTTCAATGGAAGCTCATTTGTGATACGAGCAAGATTTTTAAAAGTCCCTGACACTCCGACTACCATTGATCCTTGATATTTTTCAATGAACGGTGTTAATAATTCGGTGATATATTCTTTCAACTCCGACACTTTTTGCTCGGTATATCCGTCGGCAAAAAATCGCTCGCTCATTCGTACGACACCTAACGGAAATCCGGTACTTACTGAAAGCATGCCTGCCACTCCGCGTGCCATTTGAATACTACCGCCGCCGATATCAATGACCGTTACATCTTTCCGTGCAAGTTCAAGTGAATAAACCGCACCTATGTATGCAAAATGACCTTCCTGCTCCGATGAAATAATATCAACTGTTATACCGGTCTCTTTACCAATCATCTTCACAATATCTTTCCCGTTGACCGCTTCACGCATGGCACTCGTCGCGATAGCGCGTATTTCCGCTTCAAAAAGATCAGCGATGATTTTAAAATCCTTCACCATTTTGACGATCTTTCGCACCGCGCTGTTTTTGATATACATACCATTCTTTTTTTGGGTCTGATTTTCATTTGAACCGAGACGTAATGTTTTATCGTACCGCGCAAGGACCGAAATATCTCCTTTACGCAATTTATAGACAATGATATGGAGTGAATTCGAACCGATATCGATACATGCTATATTCATACATCCGCCTCTGCTTACAGTAGTTTTCGCACAATGGAAGGAGTTATATATGCATCAATATGTGCATAAGTTTGACCAATATTCCCACACGAGGTCACAATGTATACTCCGCATTTCTCAATATCAAAGTCTTTTCCGTGATTGGTGATTCGAGCCAATATCTTTCCCAGCAACGGCTGATGTCCCACTATAAATACTTTATCATAGTCTTCATTGGAATTGAGAAACTGAACGATCTCATCAGGTGCGGCATCAGGTTTTAATCCGTCAAAAAGCATAATTTCCCGTTTGAAACCCGTTCCTTTTGCAATAACTTGTGCAGTTTGTACCGCACGTGTCAGCGGACTTGCGATAATTGCATCCGGTCGACCTGCAATACGTCGTAAAACCAGAGCTGTTTTTTTTGCATCCTTCTTCCCGTCTTTGGTAATATCCCGCAGAGTATCATCTTTTCCGGGTATCGGATCAAGCGCAGATGCATGTCGAATAAGATATATTTTCACATTCGTCCTCCCTTTTTCTTTCCTACAATATTTCTGATCGTAGATCTTTTTGCTTCTTTTGATTGTACCATTTTTGCAATGGTCACAAAACTGTCATTCTTCTTATCACTTTTAACCTTCTTGTATACTCCCTCGGCATTGAGTTTCCAACGGTTCTCGCTGTCTGCCATTTGTAAGGTAAGAATTTCCAGGAGAAAAGCTTTTGAATCAACTTCCGTCACGGGGAACATCAACTCGACACGCCGATCCAAGTTCCTGGTCATGCAGTCTGCACTTGCACAATACAATTCTGGACTTCCCGCATTGTGAAAATAAAATATTCGTGCATGCTCCAGATATGACCCGATAATACTGTTGACGGTGATCGTTTCGCTTACACCCGGTAACCCGGGACGCAAGATACATATTCCGCGAACGATCAGGTCGATTCTCACACCAGCGTGAGAAGCATTATACAATTCATCAGTGATCTCCTGATCCTCCAATGAATTCATCTTTAAAATGATATGTGCATTCATTCCTTTTTCCGCAAAACCGCTCTCTCGTCGTATTAAATTTATGAGGGAGCGGCGCAATGTAAACGGTGCCACACTACAGACAAACCAATCAGTCGGAAAAGAAAAACCCGTCAGTAAATTAAAAAGCATTGATGCGTCTGCGCCGAATGCACTGTCTGAAGTGAATAAGCTTACATCGCCGTATAATTCTGCAGTCCGTTCATTATAATTCCCTGTTGCCATATGCACATATTTGGCAATACCTTTTTTTTCTTTTCTGATGATCAAAAGACATTTGGCATGTGTTTTCAATCCTGCAAGTCCATACACGACATGTGCACCGGCCTCTTCAAGTTTTTTTGCCCATTCGATATTGCGCTGTTCATCAAATCGTGCCGTCAGTTCAACCACCACGGATACGTGCTTTCCATTCTCGGCGGCACGAATCAACGCTTTTATCACACCTGAATCCGCATTACTTCGATAGAGCGTTTGTTTGATGGCCAACACAAAGGGGTCATCGGCTGCGGCGTCAAGCAGATCAACGACAGGTTTGTATGAATGGAACGGATGATAAAGCACGATCGACCGCTCTGCGATACGTTTGAAGATATCTTTCACCGCACAAGCGTCCGGATACAATGGTTTCGTAGGTTTATTCTTCAAATCATTACGATCGATCGTTGCATACAACTCCATACAATCCTGAAGTAATAATAAACCGGGCACACTGTACATGTCATCTGTTCGTAAGTGTGTTTTTTTTACCAGAAGCGTCTTTATCGCATCAGGTAACGTTTGTGTATACATTGCACGCACGACATTTCTGGTATGCATTCTTTTGATCGTTGTTTCTAATTCGGACATGAGATCCGTCACATTTTCTTCTTCTATGCGCAGATCCGCATCGCGAGTGACATGTATCGGCACTACACCGGTAACCGTATATCCTGAATAAATAGCCGGTATAAATCGCATGATAAGGTACTCGATCGGGACAAACACATTTTCTTCGGGCATCAAAAAACGTCCGAATATACGCGATGGAACTTCTATAAAAGATAACGAGGTTTTTTCGATCTTGTCCTTTCTGCCCGGTAGCGCGGCGAGACTCACCGCAAGATATATCCGACCGGAGACCAAATGCGGGAACGGGTGTGTCGGACCGATTGAAATCGGAGTGAGTACGGGAAGAATATCTTGTAAAAAATATGACTCCAACTGCTCGGTAAACTCAGCCGCAGTATAATAATCAGATATAATTCGAATGCTTGCTTGTGCCAATTCATCAAATAAAGACGCACAGATAGCATACTGTTTTTCCACCAGGTTTTTATACTGTATGCGAAGGTCATGTAACAACGCTTCATTGTGCACTGTACGTTCCGTTTGCTTATTGAGTGCAGCCATTCGAACCATAAAGAATTCTTCCGTATTGGACGCGACAATAGCGATAAATTTTAAACGATCGAGTATGCGATTATTGCTCCGCTCCGCTTCAGCGAGCACGCGTTTATTGAACGCTAAAAGACTTACATCACGATGTATGTACAGAGTTTCATTCATTATGCCCTCTCAATTTCAATTTCAAGTCCGAAATAACCTGAAAACATATCCGCACTTTTTTTCACTTCGGCAGCAACCATTTCAAACATTTCATATGCATTTTTTTTCATGGTCAAACGGAGGATGAACGTATTTTCACCGTTAAATTCACATTGTATCTTTTCAACAACAGGTTTCGATAATGTATCAAGTTTATCAGCCATTCGTAAAAATGACGTAACACGTGTAACCGTAACCCTGTCGGCGGCATCAAGACGCATAAACTCCGGATGGGTGTCCTTAGGTACACTTTTCGTATGATAACGTGCGATCTGAGCGATTATACGCATATCTTTTTGCGAAAAACCTGCGATTTCCGAACTTTCGATAATATGCGCCGTATGCTTATGATGATCGCGAGAGCTGATAAAATACCCTACATTATGCAAAATAGCCGCAACTTCCAAATATATCCTGTCTTTCTTTGTGAGATCGTATGTTTCTCGAAGTCCATCAAACAGTGTAACGGCAAAACCTGCAACACGTTGCGTATGTTCAAGGTTGCTTCCGTATTTTGTACATAATGATTGTGCCGAACTTTTGATTATTTTTTCGTACAAGACCGATCCGCCATGTCTGCCAACAAGAATTGTTGACAAATATGCGATCGCAAGAGAAATATCAGGAACAACAACTTTATCAGCACGTGATAAATTCATGACCGCACCGCCTGCTAAAAATGCCGCAACACACGTTTGACTGACATCGCTATCCCCATCATTATAATTTTTAAGGGCATCCGTTGACAATGCCGTAAAATCATTATAATCGAATATATAGACGGCATCGCGAGTCTTTTTGATCTTCTTATTTTGTAAATATCCGCGAATATCGTCATTAATGATTGTCAGCGAGCCTATTCGAACAGTACCGGTAACAATGGTCAGCGGTGTCAAAAAGCGCTGGGCGGTCCGCTCAAAAAGCGCATGCATAATTTTAGGTTGTTGCGACAAATACTCCGTCATTTTCATGGTCCCCAACGCATGAGCATCGGATGCAGTGACTTTCCCGAATCGACGAATGATAGTTTGTGTTGACCCGCCACCCATTGATAACGTCAACGCGGCATTTTTTTTGTCTCTTATAATATTTCCGATTATTCGTTCAGAACCGCTGTATAAAACGGATGCTTCCTCGATCGCATCCAGAGGGCGTACTTCAAGCCCGGTTTCATTACGAATTCGTTCAATGATGATATCGGCATTCGAAGCCTCTCGTATTCCGGTTGTCGCAAAAACAGTGGTATTTTTTACTTCATATGATTCGGCAAGAGATTTGAACCCTATCAGAATATGGACAAGCTCAGCTATGGTCGTATTACTGACCGCACCCTTTTCAAAAGTATCTGTGCCTACCGCGATCGGCACCCACACGTCTTCCAGGATATTCATGGCCGACTCAGCACCCTGCGCAATGACCATCTTCATTGAATGCGATCCGATATCAATGATCGCCGCTATTGAGCCCGTTCGTTTCTTATTCATTCGTCTTCACCGTTCTTTCATGCAATATTAACGCATAATTAACCATATCTTCTCGTATTTGCGTCCTTCCATCTACACTATAGTCAGACATAGTGTATTTGTCAAATCAAAAATACCACACACACCATTGACAAAATACAAGTACTCAAGTAGAATAATCGCTGCAAAAAAGGGGGCTCTATGAAACGAGGATTTGCGAGTATATCTATGATTATGATTCTGTTTCTTTATGCGTACAGTGACACATTCGATTTCGATCTCAGGTCTTTTTCAGTACCCGACTTTTCGCGATCATCTCTTGATGTATCTGCACAACTCTACTCTTCACGGAATTTTACGGACATGAGATTCGGTGAAAATGAGAGAACTTCTATCTATTCAGGAACTATGCCGACCATCACGCTTACCTACTCTCACTATTTCTATTCAGCGGATCATATACTTGATACCGATCTGTCATTTCGGTACGAACTGAGCGATCAATCGCTCGATGAAGACTCTTCATCCGCCTATGATACCGTCACGCATAGTTTCGCCTTTACGGGTTCACGCGCAGAGCAACTATATCTAAGTTCATTGTTATTTTTCGAATACAAACCTTATGCGGCATACTCGATGTACCAAAATAAACACGTGTTTACGGATGACACTTTAGAACGTGAATATACTGCAGGTATGGCAATATCATTCGGTGTCGGCAGAATGCGTGACGTCGGATACGCCCGGTCAGCCCTCTTCATGTATGAGGACATGCATAAATACGGCATACTTACATCTCCTCCGACCCGTGATGATATACAAGAGTTGGGTTCGTTGATCACCACTCAAAAAAATAACCGTTTTTTTGACTATCGTAATCATTTTGTGGATACCATGAGAGTATTTGACGGTTTTTTCAATGCTAAAACAAATATCACCCATACTATCGATCAAACTGCAGCGTATACCGATATCTTCTTCAATCTGACAGAGCAATCACGTCTGTACGGATGGCAGCTCTATTTCATGATCGACCCCTCGTATACCAACAAACGTACGCAGAATGATGATCCGACCGTTGAAGAAGTCGACCATGAGACTCAAAAGGGAATAATCGGAATGTATTTTGCGTATGAAAATCCTTTTTCACAAAAAGGACAGCTCTCCCTTCGCGCAGAGGCCTCACTCACTGCAGAAGCATATGATATCAATGAGCTGAATGAAATACTCCAGGAAGAATTCCGCATACGTTGTTCGGCGACAATCTCATACTACCCTGTTCAGCGTGTATCCTACTATGGCACATTGATGGCACAATACAGCTCAGTCGATTATTTTGAAAGAAGTATGTTTGCGACAGCGTTTGTCAAATTCTATCAAGCACAATGCAATATAGGTATAAACTACTATATATCACCAAAATGCACTATGTCGGCAGAGTTACGTAACGAGTACACCTACTTCGATAGAAACGTGACCTTTAATTATTTCGGCAATATTTTTCATAATTCGCTTGATGACGCACAGCATCGTTTTTATCTTACAGCATCCTGCAGCTACAAGCTCTTTTAAATCTTTAGGGGATACTTTCACGGGTACCCCTTTTTTTAAAATCCAAAACTACCCTAGTCATTGACAAAAAGTTTTTTTTAACATAGAATCATCGCATACACCAAAGGGGGAGTATATGAAATTTATTGTTTTTTTGACGGCATTGATGATCCTGATCCCGTGTTCACTAAAAAGCGATACCTTCGACTTCGATCTCAAGTCTTTTACACCACCTGATTACACCCGCACTTCTCTTGAGTTTTCGAGTAATTTTTCCACAAACCACACAACACAAGAATTTAACAATTTGCTCTCACATGCTATTAGTAATACTGTCAATACGCTCTATAATTCAGATATCGAAGGGACATACTCATATTACCGATATTCACAAAAACGTATTTCAGATATGAGTTTTAATCTTCTGTATGAATATGAGAATACCTTTGCCGAATATGACGATTTTGTTGATACTGATGTCGCAAACACCATGATAGGTTTGGAATTAGACCGTTATGAGACATTATATGTTTCCAAAAATTATTTTGTCTCTATCGGTGCAGACGCTACATACTCGTTCCGTAAAATATACTATCCCGAACATTATGACCGTATGCAGCGTCAATATCGCCTTGAGGGCACGTTCGGCTTCGGATGGGGCAGATTGGAAAATGTAGGATATGCACGCACAGCATTGTTCATGTATGAAGATATGCAAAAATACGGGGTATTACAGACCGCACCAAGTGCCGATGATATCAGAGATCTCGCCACGCTCATTGCGCAACGAAAGAATCTTCGTTCTTTGGATTATCGCGATAATTTTGTTGACAATATAAAGGCATTCGATCTGTTTTTTAAAGGCAAGTCTAATGTAACTTCCGACATCTCATGCATGGCAGCATATACAGATGTATTCCACAATATGCCGCAGACAAATCGCTTCAATGGATCGAGAGTACATTTCGATTTCAGAACGATGTATGCCAATATCCTTGAGGAAGAATATGATATGGTATCCGACTCAACCATTGAAACACAAACCGGTTTCCTTGCGTCGATAAACTATGAATATGAAAATCCCTTATCACAAAAGTGGCAACTATCTTTCGACTACTCAAGCAGATATGTCAAAGAAAATCGTGATATTGAAATGATGGAGGAAATAATTGACACCATTTCGACTACAGGCTTTATGCACGATATCATGCTTACAATGGGGTACTACCCGACACAACGCACTTCTTTCACAGCATCATCGGCAATGATCTATCAAACTCTTGACGGTGAAATGGAAAGCTTTGACGGTGATTTGCGAGAACTAACCATGAAAATGTTCGGGGTAATGATAGAACTCGGGGTAGATTATTATTTTTCTCCTAATGTCAGAATGTTTGCCTCTACAGGAACCGTGTACCAATATGCCCAGATGACCAGAACTGACAGCTATGATAACGATGATGACTCACAAAATGGGTATGATTTCATTTTACAAACCGGGATCACATACAAAGTATTCTAATTATACAAAGCGCCCTTCGATGAAGGGCGCTTCTCTACTCACCACGAATCCCATTCATGAAAAATAACAACCAAACCGTATATGATCATACGACACGATAATAAAATGACCTTTGCAAAACTACCATTTTTTGACTTTCTCAAGGTTTTTTAATCGCATATCCCTTAAAAACACACTTCGCATAAGCGTACATCATTCGCGTGAAAATGAGACTTATGAGAAAAGCGTGTAAATCATTTTTGCCGCTATGAACTCGCCACACCGATGCTGTCACCACATGATCGTTCTCATGACCTCACGTATTCGGGGCGTTACACAATACCACCCATACATCACACACATTCGTTCCGGTTGGTCCGGTTCGTAACAGTGCGCCATATTTATCTAAAAACGGATATGCATTATTGTCATCAAGATAAATACGCGGATTTTCATGTGAATGAAATATGCGCCTCATGACCACTTCAGAAACAACAGCTCCTGCGGCATCGGTCGGTCCATCTGAACCGTCGGTCGCCAAAAACAATGCGTGTATACCTTTTAACATATTATCATCATTTCGTGCTTCATGTATGAATGCCAACGCAGCTTCTTGATTTCTTCCGCCTTTTCCCTGCCCTTTAATGGTCACTGTTGTTTCACCTCCCCAAAGAAAACACCACGGTTCAGATATATTTTCAGTTCGCTCTCGTATATGTATATACACACTCTTTCCTTTTTCAGAGGCTTCACCCGTCGTACAGGAATCAACGATTTCAACATGGTATCCCAATCGCATTGCTGATGTTTTCGCCGCCTGAAGTGCACATTTATTTGAAGCAAGTACGGCGGTAAAAACGGTGTTAAAAATTTCATCACCCGGTTTTGGCGTTTCATGGAGTCCTTTTTCAATCGATTCGGTCACAAACGTATATATGGAACCAGGTAATTTTTCATATAATGCATACCGTGTACAAATCTCGTGGACGTCAAGAAAGGTTGTCGTGTCAGGCATCGTCATTCCGGAAGCAATAGTGTCAAGACGATCCCCCGCGACATCCGATATGATAAGTGTGAGAGTTCGTGCAGGATAAAGAAGTTGAGCCATGCGCCCTGCTTTGATTGATGAAAAATGTTTCCGTACAGTATTGACTTCATCGATACATGCCCCACTCGCCAAGAGGAGATTTGAGAGCGTTATTTTTTCATCGAGCGTAATAACTGTGCCACTTATTTCATCCTGATATGGATATACACAACACGCTGACGCACCGCCAGATACGACAAATAATACAACATCATTTTCACCAAGTGATTGTGCATACTGCGCCAGCGCACGACCCGCACGTTCACTTTCAACATCCGGCACCGGATGTGCTGCTTCGATTATACGTATTTTTTTAAGCAAAGCGCCATGTCCGTATTTCGTCGCAACAATCCCACCCTCGATCATTTCACCGAATATTTTTTCCAGTCCTGCGGCCATTGTTGCCGCTGCCTTCCCTGCGCCGAGAACATGGATTCGATCATTGTCACATAACGTCACCACCAACGAATTGACAACCGTATCGCATGTGATTTTATAATCATGATAATGAATGCGTGACGCGATAAGATCTCCCGCATCACACGTTCGTAAAACTTCTGCACAAATGACGGCACAATGAGGAGAATGTGCAAAAACACTCATTTTGAAAATATTGAAATAAGTAATCTTTTCCCCGGTCCCATGCCAATTCCCGCAGAAGCTCCGATAATCACCACAATACATACTATAACAATTATCTTCTGGCGCGTATCGAGAGATTGAAAAGACGGTTGCCCCCATGATCGCACATAAAAATACCAATATATTCCCCAACCGATACTTAATAACACAAACCATACAAACATCATACTGTTCTCCTTATTCAAGTGTATATCGAAATTACCACTTCTTGCGTATTTTTTCTAATTTGCCGTTACCTTCAAGTTTTTTATATGATCGTACAAGATTATTATACACTTCAGGTGGTACCATTTTTGATACGCCAAAATACACAGGATCCTTATGAATAATGAATGGATGCACAAAAAAATCTTTATATTGTTCGTCATGTGCGATCTTATAGACAATATTTGATCGTTCTTCGATGTAACCTAAAATTCGACTTTTTTGCAACATCGCTAAAAATTGTGTTGCTTCGGGTATGGGTACAAATACTTTTGCAAAGTCATTATCGGTCTCTAACCTTTTTTTCATGTCTTCACCATAATAGGCATTTTGTTGTATTGCTATTTTTTTACCGGTTTTCTGTGATGCAATGACCATTTGATCCAATGAATTGATCGTAAGACCTTTATCGCCCTTACGTACGATCAACACCATTTGTGTATACCTCTCGGGACCGATCCATTGGAGAAATTCTGAGCGTTCTTCCGTTTTGGAAAGATTACACATTATATCTATCTCGCCTGCTTTTATTGAAACAAGAGCTCTATTCCACGGTAAATCGACAAATTCGGGTGTATATCCTGCGTCTTCAACGACCGCACGAGCTAATTCGACATCCAATCCTGTCCACACTTTCTCGGAATTTTGGTAATATTGAGGCGGATAATTTACTACACGTATTTTTATCGTGTTCGCACAAAGCATCGTTGCGCAGACCGCTATACATCCTATCGCCACGGTTAATCTTTTCATAATTCCTCCTATGCGTTCTTTACACATAAGTATACTGCAGTACATGGCTATTCTCAAGACGTTTGCGTCCGGGCATCCAATATTTGCCGTATCTTCTGCGCTAACTTAAAGGGTGAATACGGTTTACTGATAAATTCCACATCGTCATCGATCACTCCCTGATTCGCGATCACATCTTTAGTATACCCTGAAGCAAAAAGCACACAACTCAAACCGATGGACTGATGCAGATACCGTGCAAGTTCTTTCCCATTCATTCCCGGCATGATGACATCGGTAAATAACATATCGATTCGCCCGTTCCAATTTTCCGCCTCATGAAGTGCATGGTCAGCATTACCTGCCGATAATACAGTATAGCCTATACTGGACAGGAAATGTTCCACAAATGATCGCACGGCAGGCTCATCTTCAACTAAAAGGATGACTTCGTTGCCGCCGATCATATGCGCGTCATCATCTTCTCTGACAAACGGAATTGGATGCCCTTCCGAGAGCGGTAAATAGACTTGGAATTCTGTCCCGCTTCCCTCTTCAGAATAAACTTCAATAAACCCTTGCGCTTGTTTCACTGCACCGTATGTGGTTGCCAATCCCAGACCGGTACCTCTTCCCATCGATTTTGTCGTAAAAAAAGGTTCGAAAAGGTGTTTGACATTTTCTTTCGATATCCCTATCCCCGTATCCTTAACTGAAAACATACAATAGTTGCCCGGTTTCATATACGTATGTTCTGCGTAATATTCCTTACTCAAATCAGCCAGTGACGTTGTGATCGATATAGTGCCCCCCATAGGCATTGCATCACGTGCATTCACGACCAAATTTATTATTATCTGTTCAAATTGCGATGGGTCAACCAAAATTACAAGAGAATGCCGCATATCATATGAATACGAAACAGTGATATTTTCTCCTATCAAACGATCTAATAATGGGATGGTATGCTCAATCAATTCATTGAGAGAGATGATTTTCGGTTCGATCATTTGTTTCCGTGAAAATGCAAGCAACTGTTTTGTGAGTGAAGCGGCACTCTCGGCGGCTTGCTTGATATCGATCAATTTTTTTCGTAATTTTTCAGAATCGTATGGCGCAAGACTCGCGAGAGTCGCATTTCCTATGATAGCAGTCAAAAGATTATTAAAATCATGCGCCACGCCTCCCGCCAATCTTCCGAGAGCCTCCATTTTTGATGTTTGCTGTAACTGATTATACAATCTTGTTTTTTCTTCTTCAGCTTTTTTCCGAAATGTTATGTCTCGTAAATGTTCGACAACCATTCGAATTTCTCCATCATCTGATAACAACGGATAACTTCGCGCTTCAAACCATTTATGCATTTCAGGTACAAATTTTTCTACAAATGCAGGTTTTTTTTCACGAAATACTTCTTCCGTGGCACATAACTCGCAAGGAATTGTCCTACCCATAAGTTCATAGCATCGTTTTCCCTCTACCGATTCGGGACTCAATCCCAATAAAGCATACCCTGCCGCATTGTAACGTATAATATGACGGTCATGGTCCTGTAATCCGATCACATCGGGGATCGCATCAAAGAGCGCTTCAAATAATCGCGTTGCCTCTCTGAGTTTTCTTTCCTGAGCAACGAGTTCATCCATAATCCGTTTACGCTCCGATATGTCTCGTGCGACGGCTACGATAACTTCTTTCCCGAAATAATCTCCCTTACTCACGCTTACTTCTTTAGGGAAGATCGATCCGTCCTTACGCATTCCCCAAAACTCAAACCGTTGCGGTTCTCCTTCAAAAGCTTTCTTGATACAATCACTTATGTGTGCAAAGTTATTTTTCTCCGGTGCAGATAAAAAAGACGGAGCTTGCCCGACAATGTCCTCTTTTTTATATCCGTAAAAATCTTCAACTGTTTTGTTAACATCTAAAAATATTCCTTCTTTATCTTGAATATATATTGCTTCGCTGACACTGTCCAAAATACCTCTATAGGTAGCATGAGCTTGTTGAAGACGCTGCGTTTCCTGTTTTCTGTCCGTAATATCAAACAAACTGAATTGAAGCATTTTCCTTTCTCCGTAATCAAACCGTACAAGATGTACTTCAGCATCCCAAATCGTACCATCTCCCCGTTGATGTCTCCACTCAAATAAAAGATCTCCTGATTCAAATGCTTCTTTGATCTTTAAAGGCGCTTCGCTTTTTGAAAGTTCACCATTATATTGGTATTCGGCTGATACATCTAACGGTGTTTTTCCAAGAGTGTCCTCTTTACTTGCAAACCCGTATACGCGTACGGCAGCTTCATTACAATCGACAAAACGGTATGTTTCACCATCCATCAAAACAAGTGGAGTAACAGATCGCTTAAATAGTACTTTATTATAATCTTCGCTGATCCTGAGATTTTCTTCTGCCATCTTCCTGTCGGTGATATCAACATGACAACCCACCATTCGTATAGGATTACCGCTGTGATCCCACACAATGACCCGTCCCGAACAAATAATCCAAAGAATACTGCCATTTTTATGATAATAGCGTACCTCATTGTAAAACGGAATTCTACCATGGGTGCCTACATGTTCATTAAATGTTTGAAGGACACCGGGCATATCTTCAGGATGAACAAGCCGTTGCCAGGATTCGGGAATATCGGGTAATTCATCGTTTTCATAGCCGAACATTTTCTTAAATGCCGGACTCATATATTCGGTACCTTCGGGAATATTCCAATCCCAATATCCCGCAAGAGTATTTTCCAAAATCGTTTGAATAACATATTGTTGTTCTTGTATACGATCTTCAGATTTCTTTCTTTCAGAGTAATCGGTCAATACGGTAAGTGCGGCACTCGTCTCCCCGAATGAGATGATCCTGCTTGACAAAAGTACGGGATATGATCCATATTTCTTTGTTTTAAATAGTGCATAAAACGATGATACATGACCATTTTCTTGTAATAATGTATAAAATGTATTTCGTTCTTCTATGTCCTCCCACATATTTAACTCTAATGTGGTTTTACCGCACACATCCTCACGTAAATAACCGGTAGTTCGGCAGAATGAATTGTTTGCATCTAATATCTTACCTGTCGATATCTCCGTTAAAACTGCCAAAAGAGGTAATTCCATAAAACACTTAAAATATGATACAATCGAATTTGAATCATTACGCGACAATGTGTCGAAACGAAGACCTTGAGAAATGACCGAGATATAATGCTCTTTTGATGCTTCATTCAATAATAAACCGCTGAAATATTGATGATTCAACCCTTTCCATTGCGGAAGGTCACTGAGTGGCAAGAAAATAAAAAACGGCTTTTTCAGATGCTTTAACAAGGCAGTTATATTATTTTGACAGAGAACGTCACTCTCGATGAAATACACTCCGGCATTCAAAACGTCACTTTTCGGTTCACGCAACCACATATCATATGATATGATATTCAATAATTGACCTAATTCAGACACTACACCATACACTGTTTCAAGAATTTCTCCCGAAACAGTTATTATAACCGCATCTTTAAATAATCTTTTTTTCACATAACCCTTTTGAAAGATGGTACAGCCACATCATCAATACTAAAGTATCACGACACCATTGCGACTTTTAAAACAATGGTACTATAACATATGATACACTAAAATGCAATAGTTCGCGTTAATGCGCGGTAGAATCTCAAGATTAATATAAAAATCTATCAAAGATATCCTGTTAACACTGTAACTTTTATACAATCACAAAAAAAATCTCAGCCGTCTCACAAATATGCAAAGGCAAACTGACGTAGTGGTCGTTATTTTATCGTGCGCTCAGTATCCTTGTTGTCAAAAAGAAGCTTATTTTTTTGGCATGGTTATTGAAAATAGTCCCTTTTTCTGTGCATCTTTATCTTTTTTCAAAAAGAGCGTTTTGATCTCTTTGAATTGCTTTGCCAATTTATCCAAATCGTCCTCTACATGTGAAATCGTCTGGTCTATAACTTCCATATCACGTTGTAAATACTCAAGACGTTCGCGAAATCGAGCATCCTCTGATTTTAAAATTTCACGTTTAACTTTGTTCATTATTTCCTCCTTATAATCCGCACAATAGTACGATATAATTCGCCTCGCGTCAAGTTAAAGAATAGCCCCCTCAAAGGATCCAATATTCAACTAATCGAAAAGTGCAACTATTCGTCTGCGTGATATAAAACGAAATGACCGTATCCATTTAAACCTTCCGAACGTCTTCGTTGTTCGCTCAAAGACCGTATCAGGAATCCATATATCACCATCGAGACACCCTACCGTTCCGTTATGAATCGATTGGAACCATTCGGTGCTTTTTGTATACCCTAAAAAAGAAAAATTATGACTTATTTTCAGCCCGAACAAAAAACCTTCTTTGTGAAATGATTTATACACTTCCGGATTGATATGAAATGAAAACAAATGCACTTTTTCTTCCATACAGCGCAAAGGAGATTCAAAACGCATGCGTAATGTTTGAGAATTGCTTTGTCGAGAAAAATCCATACATTCTGCCATGAGCGGAACGTGGCCATATCGTTGTTTCTTTGCAAAAAAAGAATAATGAGCCATGGTCGAATTCGTTTCAAAACGATATCGAAAATAGCGTTCTGTAAATCGAAGTCGCAAACTGCGTGTTACACGTACCAATGCAGTCTCTATTTCTTGCCATAACTCTTTCCCGATAAAATACGCGCCGAATATTGAAACAATTGAATCAACTGAAAACAAACCGCTCGGATAAAACAATACGAACACAAGAGTAATTATCACCCCGAGTAGAATCCCAAACACTTTATTCATCGAATCGGGTATCTCTTCATATGCAGATTGGTGTCCCTTTAAAATATCTTGCGTATACTCTTCATACGGTAAAAACATCAAATGTGATGCATTAACCTGGCGTGAATACGGATATACGACCGCATGGACCTCAAAAGAAGATATATGTGGTAATAAAACTTGCGGCATAAGAGTTATATCGTATACATCTTTCAATGTTGCGCTTCGCGACATTGATATGAGCTGCGCACCGTATGACGTAACATCAGATCGAACAGTCATCAATCCTCCTCCTTGCATCCGTATTAAGGTTAACTTCAGTGATACTATCCCCGGAATCGAATATCCCTACGATCGGTTTATATTGATTTGTTGTCTGAGCGAGAACAATAGCATGCTCTTTTGTATTGAGAATAACTTCACTGCCGTTGGGAAACACTACAACACTGTGTAAACAGGCTTCCCGTATTTCAGGAGGAAAGGCAGTATTCCGTTCAATGAACATTCGTAAGGCTTCATAACGTGAGTATGCGTGTCGATACGGCCTCTCGGAGATAAGTGCACAATAATAATCAGCAATACCGCATACTTGTGTCGCCTTATTTATATCTGTATGCATACGTCCACCGGGATAACCGCTCCCATCCCCACGCTCGTGATGCCGTAATACCGTATATGCAGCTAACGCGCCGATCCCTGATAAATTAAATGATTGCAGAAATTCAAAACCCAATTCTGTATGTCGGGCAATTTCGATTCGTTCATGTTCCGTTAATATTTTTCTTTCTGAGTACAGCGACATAGGTAAAAAAAGCATTCCGACATCGTGAAAGAGTGCCGCAAATATCGTTTTCTCAAGCATATCTGAAGAAAATTTAAGTTTTTTTCCTATTCCGGCAGCTAAGATAGCGGTGTTGACTGCATGATCAGCGATAAATTCTGTTTGTTTTTTCAGTGATGCAACGGGGGAAAATACGCGTACCTCACGAAATTCATATACCATATCGCGTATATGAGGATAAAACGCTGTAAAGCTGTCACGTGTGACCGATTTGGGTTTTTTTTCAATTTGCTTAAAAAGTGCGGACAATATCCCATATAAAGTTTCACGCAATTCAACAGACAAAAGCAAGGGAGGCATCACGCGTGGGAATCGTTCATCCTGAATCATAACCGAATCAAAGTGCAATTTTTTCAATACATCACACATTTTCTGATCGAGAATCTCATTTTTTTTATAATGAATGACAACAGCATTCCCATCCATACGAATCACTTCTTCTGCTAAAAGCATGCCGGGGATAATTTTTTCTACCGCTACAAGACGCATATTTGCATATCCCTCCTATTACATAACACGTCCATAGCACGAATATTGTATACAATTATTGATGTCATACAGCGTACGGATTCTTGTTATTATTCGCTTTGGCCTGATCCTATTACCAAACGTATTCTACGTTTCTTACTGATAAGATACAAGAAATAACGCACCCCAAAAGTGAACGAGATTGTTAATAATATATAATTCGCGATATCAATAATAACCGTGAAAAACGCTGCTCCTACCCAATTGAACATAAGTCGTATGACCTGTACACCTAAAAACATAAGTGCTCCATACAAATAACTTAATGAGGAATCAATTGATGTCCGCTTGATCTTCATGCCGAAATAACTAAGAAAAAATGCAAAACCGGAAACCGTAGTATATGCAAGTAATGCAATAAAAACTGGTATCAGTATAATTGTCACACACATCACCGATAATAGCCCAAGTGTGATCACCACAGCAAAAACCGCCGGTATGGCAAATGCAATATACTTTATCCAATATCGAGTGATATCATTTTCGAAAAAGAATAAATGCCGTCTCGCAACATAAAAAACCACATAGACGAGCGCGAGAAAGATCGCCCACATAAATATCGTATTCAGCAAAGATGTTATAATATATTTCACTGTTACTTTTTGACGTCTCACCGGTTTATCATCGTCAGTCGGCGATAACGTGAACCGAGAATCATCGTCTTCCACGACAAACCACGGGGCATTCAGGGTAAGATCGGCAGATACGAGACGTGAGTTTTGAGCATAAATAATACCTTTCACCTGTGCGTTTTCTTGTAAGGTCAATACCGAATTACTCAGATATATGTCACCGTTGATGGTTGCCATAAGTACAACTTTCGAATCAGAGATAAAGACGTCAGAATTAATGACCTCAGTAATAACCTCTTTTTCCCCGATGAATGAAACCTGCGCTTTTCTTGCATTCTCTTCAAAATTTTCTTCATTGATCTCTCCGCTCCATACGCTTAGACAACACATAAGAGCAAATACAACCATCAATACATAACGCTTCATCGGGCTACCTCACTTTTCCTTATACATTATATAATCACCTGACTGATCGTATGTTACAATACAATCTTTATTTCTTTTTTTCCCGTATACAAGAGCATTATCAGCAAATTTGAAAATATATTCCGGTGAACCGAGATAGAGAGACGGATATGTTGCGACTCCGATGGTCATGGTGATTGAGAGTGCCTTCCCGTCATACATAAATCGTTCTTGTCGTATTTGATCCCGAAGTCTTTGTGCAAGTTGCATCGCGATCTCATTATCGGCATCGGTCAACAACACGGAAAACTCTTCACCACCCGTACGAGCGACTACATCCTGTGTGCGAAGCCGAAAACGTCGTTCAAGCACCTTGGCGACACCAACGAGAACCGCATTTCCTGCCTCGTGATTATAATTGTTGTTAACATATCGAAAATCATCAATATCCATAGTAATAACGGAAAATTCTTTTAATTTCCGCCTCTTTTCATGTGGAGAAGTCATATGTGCCTGGATCTCTTTTTCTAACATAACATGAAAAAAACCATAATTATAGAGATTGGTCAATCCGTCTTTAATCGCCATGACCGCGTGTTCTTGAAAAGAAATAATACGCTGTAACAATGTAGTGATAAATGTTGCTCGAAAAGGTTTCTGAAGATAATAAAATGCATTTTTTTTAACAGACATTTCCGCATCATCCAGGTCAGTACTTCCCGTAATAACGACGACCTCGGTGTTGGAATTATTTTTTTTGATAAGGTCCAGAATTTCAAAACCATAGCGTTTCATTGGTTGTTCAGTTTCGAGGTAGGGAATACTGAGATCCAATAAAACAATGTCATAAAAATGTTCATTGATCTCACGAACAGCATCCGAAAATGTATAGACAGTCGTTGATTGAAGTTCTTTTGTTTCACCATTGACGACAATACGCCCACCGATAAGCTGTTTGAGAACTTCAGCTATTTCTTTATCGTCATCCACTATGAGAATCCGATAAAAACTGAATTTGTACCGTTTCAATTCGTAATACATCTTCTACCTCACATGCAGTATATTGATGATATCAGACGAGGTGATCACACCGATCGGGTTCCCGCCAGAATCATGCACCAGTACAATAGACAATCCACTCTCTAAAAAAGTTTCTTGTATCATTTCAAAGGGCATCATATCAGGAACCTGAACAATTGAGCGGTTCATAAGCGCCTTCATGGGAATATTCATTTCACCTTTATCAATTTTTGCGCATACTTTACTTCTTTCAACCCATCCTTGAACGACTCCGTTACAATCTACAACCGGATAAATCATAAATTCAGTATACAACATTTTCAGTGCGACTTCCTCAACTTTTTCATTATCACGCACAGTTACAATCGGACACGACATGATATCCATTGCAACGACGCCTGATTGTACCGAATCACTCAAAAATGCGAGTAAATCTTTTTTTGTCTCATCAACCGATTGATTACTTACTGTCGCAGAACCAGCTTTAATGTGTCCGCCTCCACCGAAATGGATCATGATTTCATTCACATTAAGATTGTGAACAGATGTTCGCCCGACAATGTGAGTCTTCTTCCCCATGCCGATTATGGCAAAAACCGCTTTTAAATTTTCCGTATTCATGATTTTATGCACAACATCCGCAATACCTCCGACAATTTCGTCTTCCACTGCCCACGTAATTGCCACAGGAACTTCTTGAATATGATATATTTCAAGATTTTTTTGTAAACTTTCCGCTAATTTTTTCTGCAATACATCAAATTCGCGATTGATGTATGATGCGACTATATCAAGTTTTCCACCAAGTTTTACTAAATTCGCCACGCATTGAATATCACGATAGGTCGTATTCGGGAAAAGAAGCGCACCTGTATCTTCATAGATTCCCATAAGAAATAAATTTGCTTCTATCGGATTGATCGGGATATTTTTCTCCAATAATCGCTCCACAAGAATCGTTGTGACCGCCCCCAATGATTCTGCGAATACTTCGTCAGCGTCAATATCACCGCTCGGGTGATGATCGTATACAATTGTTTTAAGTTTTTTTTGTTTCAATATCTCAATCATTCGCCCCAAACGCTCTGCTCTTCGTGTATCGACAATAACAAGTTCGTCAACGAGAGTATAATCAAAATTTGGCGAAAAATTCTCGACATGAAAATGTTTATAATACAGCTTAAGAAATGATGCGACATTTTTTCTCTTTTTCCCGATACTTATTATTACCCCTTCGCCATACAATTTCAGCGCGGCACAGCACCCCGCCAGCGAATCAAAGTCCATACCCTCATGGCTGACGATAAGCCGCATATCAGTGTGCATCCTTCCAGGTTTCCCCGTATGCAACCGATACTTTCATAGGCACCGCAAGTGTGTAGGGAACACGCTCCATTGCATTTCGAATGATCGGAAGATAATACTCAACTTTATCCGCATCAACTTCAAATAATAATTCATCATGGACTTGTAGAATCATAGCAATATCTTTTGCATCTTTCAGTAATTCATATATTTCGATCATGACCGCTTTTATAATATCTGCCGCACTCCCTTGTATCGGTGTATTGACCGCAATCCTTTCAGCCGATTCTCGAACCATTCGGTTATTGCTTGTGATTCCGTTGGCATATCGTCGCCGTCCCGAAAGCACGGTCACGTAACCTTTTTCACGCGCATTTTTTTTCACACCTTCGATAAATTCCTTCACTCCTTTGAAACGTTCGAAATATCGTGCGATATAATCGCGAGCTGCATGATGTGCAATCCCCAATTGATCCGCCAAGCTAAATGCCGATTGCCCATATACAATGCCGAAATTGATAGCTTTTGCGTGCGAACGTTCTTCGGGACCGGATGAACCGAACAATTGCTTTGCTGTTTCGGCATGTATATCACGATCATGTACAAACACATCTATAAGAGCAGGATCCTTCGAAAAATGCGCGAGGACACGAAGCTCCATTTGCGAATAATCAGCCGAAATGAGAAGTTTTCCCGCGGCAGCCTTGAATAATGTGCGCATTTTATCACCCCATTCACCATGAATAGGAATATTCTGCAAATTCGGATTTTGAGAACTCAACCTTCCCGTTGATGTACCGCAATAATCAAATGATGTATGCAGTCTACCCTTTCGAATTACCTCTTTATAGGGAAGTACATACGTAGATACGATTTTTTGTAATTTCCTGTATTCAAGAAGATGCTCCCCGACAGGATGAACTGATGCGACCGCGGTCAAAACCTCTTCATCTGTCGAAAAACCGGTCTTTGTCTTACGTAATCCTCCGGGTGGTTCGATCTTCATTTTATCAAAAAGAACTTCGCCGATCTGCTTTGGAGAGCGGATATTAAATGTCTCGCCGCAAAGACGATACACCGTGGCTTCATGTAATTCTGACAAACCGGTAAGCTCTGTTTCATACTCGGCAAGCAGTTGTTCATTAATGGCGATCCCATGTGATTCCATTGTGTGTAATACACGAATAAAAGTAAATTCCTTTTCGCGCACAAAATCCCAAAATCCTTGTTCCGCTAAAAATTTGTGGAATACAGAAAATGTCTTATACAACGCCTTCGCTCGAGTAACATTATATTTTAAAGAAAAATTCGTTTTATTATCCGCTACGGTAGAATACCCATGCCAATACTCACACAGTCTCACATCGTAAATCTTTGCCTGTGAAAAAGGATACCGCGTTAAAAACTCTCGAGCATCATAGACCACGATCGTATTTTCCGGATCTGCACATCGTGCGATGAGTTCTTTTTCAGACATCGTCACATCATTATCTGCATCCCATACATCAAGAGCATCCATATTCTGCCACACAGCACACGACCGCGGGTTCACGGGAATGATCTCGATATCGTCATCCTCATCCTCATGAGGAAACAATGAGTTTTGCGGCACCATCACTACCGGTGATGAATCGGGCACAAGACGCAAAAGTGACATAAAATCAAATTGCGTGAAAAAGTTTTTTACTTCTTTTGGATCAAATCTCGGGTAAATTGAAAGATCAGCGTCAACAGAAACATCAATATCTCTATGAATGGTCACCAACTGGCGCGAAAGCATGAGCATCGATAATCCGTCTTCAATCATTTTTTTGACTCGAGGATTTTTAATTTCAGCCATATGAGCAATAAGATTGTCTATATCGGTAAATTCATCGATCAACTTTTTTGCACCCTTTGGCCCGATTCCCGCTACTCCGGGAATATTATCGGATGCATCTCCCATAATAGCCAAATAATCGATAAATTGAGCAGGCGTCATGTCAAATTCATGTGAAAATTGCTCCGGCGTATATTCAATATCATCTTTGAGACTTCGAATAACCGATACACGAGTATCGATGAGTTGTAGCATATCTTTATCGGGAGTGTAAATAATGACACTATCTGTTAACGTTTTTTTGATGTTCTCTGCTAAACTTCCGATCAAATCATCCGCTTCATAACCAACACGCTCAACCACGGCTATTTTCATATGAGATAAAAAATTTTTAATAAGTGTCATTTGAGAGGCCATATCATCGGGCATCGGTTTGCGATTCGCTTTATATTCTGCATACACATCATGGCGATCTTTTTTCCCGCGAGAATCAAAAACTGCGACCACATGATCCGGTTTTACATGTTTAAGAAGATTGAGAACTTTTTTTGAAAACCCAAACAACGCACCCGCAGGAGTACCGTTTTTGGTACGAAGCTCCTGGAACGCATAATACGACTGATACGCAATAGCGTTCGAGTCAATCAAAAGGAATCGCATTACGATTCCTTATCTGAAATTCCTGCGGCTTGTAATGCCTTTCTCCAATTGCCGAACGTACGGTATGCACGCATATACAGCAATCGTCTTTTTTTCGACACAGCCTCAAGTTTATCTTCTTTATAGGCTTGACGAATTTCTGTGATAAGACTTTCTTTGCGCTGCTGAGTATCATCAATATATCGCCCTGCAGCTCGTAAAGCCTTTTCCCACGAACCGAATTCACGACGTGCAGCAGAATACAAAGAGAGTTCCGTTTTGTAAATATGCGGAAGATCTGTATCGGTTAATTTACTCATACGCTGTAACACCGCATCCGGTGTCCAACGTGATTCGGGAACATGCTCCTTGCGAAAGCGCGCATATTCTTCATCAGGATTAATGCCTGCAGCATTCAATGCATTCTTCCAAGAACCAAAATACTTCGGTTGAATTGCCGCATTAAATAACCGTGCATCCAAACCGAGAATAACACTTGGCACCAATCGAATATTCTCATCTGAAAGCTCTTTGATACGTTCGAGTATTAATTCTTTTGACCACTTAATGTTTTTTTTAATCATATTATCGTTTATATCCTATTTTTCGCAGGAATTCGCTACGTGTTTTTTTATCGTCGTCTCCCTCGGTGCCTTTAGGAGATGCGCCGTCAATAACACCCACAATACCCCTGCCTTGTTCAGTGACTGCCACTACCACCTGTAGAGTATTCGCTGTAGCTGCAAAAATCGTACATACTTCAGGAACCTGCTTTATCGCATTAAGACAATTCACAGGGAACATTCCTTTCAGAAAAACGATGAATACATGCCCGGCACCGATCGCATTGGCGTTGTCGACAGCAAGTGTGACCAATTCATCATCAGTACCGTCAAATCGGATCAAACACGGTCCGCTTGCCTCATTGAATGCCACTCCGAACCGAGCATCCGGAACAGATTGAATCACCGCTTCATAAATGTCTTCAACCGTTTTTATAAAATGCGACTGTCCGATGATAACATTCACATCTTCCGGTTTTTGGACTTTTATAACGCTAAATTCCATCTCTACCCCCATGCTTCCGTGCTGATTATTATTATGCCACTTTTTCTGAAGTTTGTCAATACTAAAGAGATTTTATTACAGGAAATCGGTGACCTTCACTTTCTCAAAAATGATCTGTGCGAAATAACAGCGATTCAAAAACAGTTGTTCTAACAACTAAAAGAGGGAGCATGCTCCCTCTTCTATCGCTATTATTATCAACTATTCAGGATTATTTACCTAACACATGATATGCGACGACCAATCCGGCTACCACAACAGACACCATGCTCATCAACTTGATAAGAATATTCAAACTTGGTCCTGATGTGTCTTTAAACGGATCCCCGACCGTATCACCTGTTACTGCGGCTTTATGCGCACTGCTGCCTTTTCCGCCGTATGCACCTGTTTCAATATACTTTTTTGCATTATCCCACGCGCCGCCTGCATTCGCCATAAATACCGCCAATACAAAACCCGCAGCTAATGCTCCCGACAATAATCCCATGACACCCGCAACACCTAAAAGCAAACCGACAAGAATCGGGCTGATGACCGCCATTAACGCCGGCAACATCATTTCACGTTGAGCAGCTTTTGTACTTATCTGAACACATGACGCATAGTCAGGTTCTTCGGTACCGGCGAGTATTCCCGTTCTTTCTTTAAACTGACGTCGTACCTCATCAACCATTTTCCCCGCCGCACGACCTACCGCATTCATGGTCATACCGCTAAACGCAAACGCCAACATAGCACCTAAAAACAATCCTACCAATACCAAAGGATTCGCAAGTGTTATATCAAAATATGCCATAAAATCTGATAAAGTTGCATCCATAGTGTTCACGGCTCGTTCACCAATTGTTAATACCGATATATGTTGAAATTTAAACAAAGCGATACGAATTTCTTCCATATACGCGGCGATCAGTGCCAAAGCCGTAAGAGCGGCTGAACCGATCGCAAATCCTTTTCCGGTCGCAGCGGTCGTATTACCAAGTGAATCAAGTGCATCGGTTCGTTGCCGAACTTCTTTATCTAACTTACTCATTTCAGCGTTACCGCCCGCATTATCGGCGATAGGCCCGTATGCATCTGTTGCAAGCGTAATTCCAAGTGTTGAAAGCATTCCAACCGATGCAATAGCAATACCATATAATCCTCTTGCAGAATCAGCGTTACCGCCGGCAAGATAATACGAAAGCATAATGCCGATCGACACTGCCAGTACCGGAATAATCGTCGAGATCATTCCCACACCAATACCACTGATGATAACTGTTGCGGGGCCAGTTTGTGCTTGTCCGGCAACTTGTTTGGTCGGAGCGTAGTCATATGATGTGTAATATTCTGTTGCTTTTCCGATAACGATCCCGACTGCAAGCCCTATAATAACAGCCCAAAATATTCCGAAATATTCAGGCATCAAATATTTAATTAAACCGTATGATGCGGCGATAATTAAAAGAGAACTTACATAAATTCCATTATTAAGCGATGCCATCAATTGTTTTTGAGTCGCACCTTCTTTTGTTCGTACGACATAAATACCGATTATCGACAAAAATATGCCGATGGCTGCGATCAACATGGGTAATATGACTGCATTATAGGTCATCCCCGTCACGAGGGGAAATGCAGCGACTCCCAATGCGGCAGTCGCAAGAATTGATCCGCAGTATGATTCATACAGGTCAGCGCCCATACCGGCAACATCTCCGACATTATCTCCAACATTATCGGCAATAACAGCAGGATTTCTCGGATCGTCCTCAGGAATTCCCGCTTCAACTTTTCCTACCAAATCAGCACCGACGTCTGCGGCTTTTGTAAAAATACCCCCTCCGACACGGGCAAAAAGTGCCTGAGTGGATGCACCGATACCAAAGCTAAGCATAATAGTGGTTACTTCTTGAAGTTCCATCCCTATACTGTAATAAAGAACGTAAAACCACAAGGAGATATCCAATAAACCCAAGCCAACAACCGTCAATCCCATTACCGCACCACTGCGAAAAGCCACTTTCAATGCCTTATCCAACGATGTGCGAGCCGCCTGTGTTGTACGTGAAGAAGCTTGAGTAGCCGTAGTCATACCGAAATAACCGGCAACTCCGGAAAAAAATCCTCCGGTAAGAAATGCTCCTACGACCCAAGGGGATTGGACTTTTAAAACAAATGCTAAAAATGCAAAAAATGCGGCAGCAACAACAAAAAAAATCGCAACAACCTTATATTGCTGGCGTAAGTATGCGATTGCTCCCTGTCGAACATAGGAAGCAATTTTTTTCATTGTCTCCGTGCCCTCGTCTTCTTTTTTCATTGACCTGTAAAACATCCACGCAAAACCAAGAGCCACAATAGCACTGAACGGTGCCACCAAGAACAACATTTCACCACTCATATTTGCCTCCTTACAATCCTCATGTCCGCAGATTATGTCAATAAAAAAACCACTTGTCAAATGTTTTTTTAAGAATTTCAGAATAAAAGTTTGTTTTCAAATTTTTGATTGTGAATTTTACGAATAATATTCATCATGAATGGAATTGACCCGATACTACATATGATAAACAATAACCGGGTTAGTATGCGACTTGATTTTTTCCGGCACTTTTCGCTATATACAGATACTCGTCGGCTTTTTTTACAATATCTTCTGACGTAAACTCCTTATTGAAAACTGCGACACCGACACTTACGGTGCATTCACCTTCATGGTCAATGGCAGCGCGTAAGCGTTCAGCGATCTCAACAGCACCCTCTTGAGGAGTTTCCGGTAAGAGAATGATGAATTCTTCTCCTCCGTATCGTGACGCAACATCAATGGTACGTATTTTTTCAAGCACTGTCTTTGACACATGTCGCAAGACATCATCTCCGAATTGATGACCATGGGTATCGTTGATAAGTTTAAAATTGTCAATATCGAAAAGTATCACAGAAAATATTTTATTATAACGTGCGGCTCTCTTAACTTCCCGGCTCAAATGCTCAAAAAATACTCTGCGATTGTACAGGTCGGTCAGTGAATCACGCTCCGCCATATCCTTCAGTTTGCCGTTGGCAGTTTTCAATTTTTCATTTTGTTGCATAAGTTTAATATTTGCACGCTTCAATTCATAAATAAGCCCTCGTATATGTTGTTGTAAGTGCAACGTACGAATGTTTTCACGCAGTCGATGCAAGAAATTTTCTCGACGTATCGGTTTTGAAATAAAATCATTCGCTCCATTTTCGAGCGCATCGTACGCGAGCTCATCGCTTCCGTATGCGGTGATTATTATGATACCGACAGTCTTGTCAACTTTTCGAATCGCATCGATCACATCCATCCCCGTCATGCCGGGCATGTTATAATCGAGTAACAACAGATCATATGTTCCCGACACGTATGTCTCAACAAACGAAAGCGGATCCGAAAAACTTCCGACTTCATACCCGCTTGCCTCCAAGAGTAACCGTATATACTCAAGTGTATCAAGATCATCCTCGACAACTGCAAGACGTAATGCATGTTCGCTTTTGATTTTCTCGCCTTGTTGTATATGAAGTGCATCATAGACTGCTCGAATAAGCATCTCATTGGTAAATGGTTTCTGAATCAGTGCATCCGCTTTAAAAAGATATTTATTTGCACCGAGACTGTAAGCGAAATCCATATCATCTGCCGTGACATACACGGCAGTAACCATAATAACAGGAATATTTTGCAGTAACGGATCTTGTTTTACACGGGTTAACAGATCATAACCGTTGATTCCGGGCAATAACACATCCGATATTAAAAGATCATATTCATTTTTATTGAGTTTTTCCCATGCGGTCAGTCCGTCATCGGCAGTATCAACAGAAAAACCCTCCTTAGAAAGGAGGGTTTGTTGAATATTCAGAGAATCATTATCATCATCTACGATAAGTATGTGCGTATGTCGGTGCATGCGCCTTCCTCATACTTATTTTGTTTTTGACGAATCTTTAGTATCGGGGTCTTTTTTGTCTTGTGTCGTATCAGGCGCTGTCGTATCTTTGGTCTCAGTAGTTTGAGTCTTTTCAATCTCAGACTTCAAATCGGACTTTTTTTGTGTATCTTTCGGAGATACCAATGCGATCGCCAATGCAGTTACAATAAAAAATATTGCAATCCACGTTGTAAGTTTGACCAAAAAGTCACGACCACCGGTTGCCGAAAAAAATGAATTGGATGAACCGCCGCCGAAAGAACCGCCGAGCTCATCGCCGCGCCCTTCCTGAACCAATACGATCAGAATCAATAACACTGCAAGGATTATGAAAATTACCGTTAAAACACCAACCATGATTACTTACACCTCCGCAAGAATATTTATACCGGGTAATCCGTTGCCCTCCAAAAGAGCCAACGAAGCACCACCACCGGTTGATATATAATCTACAAACGCATCACATCGTAATGAACGAACCGCGCTTGCAGAATCCCCGCCGCCGACAATTGAATACGCCTGGCTATCTTTGAGCGCTTTCGCGATACCGATCGTGCCATCTGCATAATCAGAACGCTCAAACACACCCATCGGACCATTCCACACAACTGTTTTGGCAGACAGAATTTTCTCCCTGAACACCTTGAGAGTGCCGGGACCGATATCAACGCCCATCCAGCCTTCTTCGATGCGCTCACTATACCTTTTGTCCTGCGGATTGTCAATATCTTTTACCAACAAATGATCATTCGGGAGTAAAAAGTCGATTTTTTTCTTTTTTGCCATTTGCAAAATGTCCTGCGCAACATCAATTCGGTCTGATTCAAATAAAGATTTTCCGATTTCTAATCCTTGTGCCTTCATAAGTGTATACGACATCGCACCACCGATAAGAAAAGAATCGGCGACATTCATAAGATTCTTCAATACATTGATCTTATCGCTAACTTTTGAACCGCCCATAATGACCACAAACGGTTTTTCAGGAGAAATGAGCACTTTTGAAAATGCATCCAACTCTTTGTGGATCAAAAAACCGATACCTTTTTCTGTAAAATGACGTGACATATGAAAAACCGAGACATCTTCACGATGTGAGACACCGAATGCATCATTCACATATACATCGGCAATCCCGGCAAGTAATGTGGCGAACCCTTCGTCTCCCTTTTTTTCTTCGGGATAAAACCGAATATTCTCCAATAATATCACCGGCGATTTGGAAGCATAATGTGCCGCAACGGTTTCTTTATTGAGCTCATAACCGGCCAGCACTACCGGTGTTCCCAGAAGTTTTTCTAATCTGCGTGCGATCGGGGCAAGCGAAAGTGCTTCTTCATACCCCTGTTTTGGTCGCCCAAAATGTGATGCAATCACAAGCGAACCCCCATTTTCCAACACATATCGCAATGTTGGCAGTACCCCGGTGATACGTGTATCATCCGTCACTTCTCCGTTTTTAACCGGACAATTAAAATCGGCACGGACAAATACTTTCTTTCCTCGCACGGAAAGTCTGTCAACAGAACGAATTTTCTGTAAAACATCCGCCAGCATACCGCCACCCCCCTTAATTATTTCGAATGAATCATATGACGCAACAAATCAACCACCCGATTTGAATACCCCCACTCATTATCATACCATGATACGATTTTAAAGAATCGTTTTTCTCCCTTCATATTGTTCTGAAGCGTTGCCAGGGAGTCATAAATGGATGACCGCTTGTCATGTATAAAATCAGTAGAGACGACTTCTTCATTGCAATAACCTAAAATATTTTTCAAATATGTTTGTGAAGCTTTCTTGAGCAACGAGTCGATTTCTTCAATTGAAGTATCCTTCTCGGAACGGAACGTAAGGTCAACAACCGATACATCTGCTGTCGGTACGCGAAATGACATGCCGGTCATTTTGCCTTTCACTGCAGGCAAAACTTCACCGACCGCTTTTGCGGCACCGGTGGTTGAAGGGATAATATTGATCGCTGCAGCACGTCCACCGCGCCAATCTTTCTTCGAAGGCCCATCGACAGTCTTTTGTGTCGCCGTGTATGAATGAATTGTGGTCATCAGTCCGCTTTCAACACCAAGACCTTCTTTGAGCAGTACATGCACAATGGGTGCCAGACAGTTGGTCGTACAAGAGGCGTTCGATACTATGGCATGTTTTTTGGGGTCATATTCTTTTTCGTTCACACCCATGACGATCGTTTTTACCTCACCTTTTCCCGGCGCAGTAAGAAGAACTTTTTGAGCTCCTGCTTCGAGATGTGCTTTCGCTTTTTCAGAATCATTGAACAATCCCGTCGCCTCAATGACATAGTCGATTCCCATTGCTTTCCAAGGAAGATCACTCAGAACCTTCGGAGCAGCGATACATCGTATCTCGTGTCCGTTCACAATTAAAATATCTTCTTCTTCCAGTTGGGGAGAACTTTTTTTTGTCGCCAAAGTCCCGCTAAATTTCCCGTGAACCGAATCATATTTCAGTTGATATGCAAAATAATCTGCATCAGTGCTCATATCAACCACTGCGACGACATCGATCTCTTTACCCAATAAATCCATGTCTGCGAGTGCAGTAAATACCAGTCGTCCGATTCGTCCGAACCCGTTGATAGCAACCTTTACTCCTGCCATACGTGTCTCCCCCTTTTTAGTAGTTACAACTATTCCCTGCAAAAATGTGCAATCACAGACCGTTGTTCAGACAATAATGCTGATTCTCCATGTCCGGGATATATCGTAAAATCACCGTCCAAGGCGGCAATTTTTTGTAAAGAATCCTTCATTTCCGTTTCACTTCCACCGGGAAGGTCTGTTCTCCCGAAATCTTCATTGAAGAGCGTATCACCGGTAAACATTACACGAGCTTCCGATGAATATAAAATCATAGAGCCTTTTGTATGTCCGGGAGTATGCATGATTCGCCAAACAGTGCCCGCAAGCGATATATCATCTCCGTCGTGTAAAAGTCGTTGTGGCGGCGGGGATTGCACAGGATATCCCGAGTAGTGTGAAAAATTCAATGCCGCGTCGATCAACATCCCTGCATCATTGGTATGACACCACACAGGAATGGTAAAAAAATCGGCTATCTCTTTATTGGCTCCAATATGGTCATAGTGTCCGTGTGTATTGACGATGCATTTGGGCTTAAGATGGTGAGTGGTAACAGTATCGATTATTATCGAAGCATCCGCTCCCGGATCAATGATAAAACATGTTCCATGAATATCTGAGACAATATAACAATTCGTTCCGATCGCACCAACCGCACAACAGGTAATATTAACCATGTCATCCTCCAAAGTTCTTCCAACCTAAGAGGATTTTAACGCAATATTAAAAAATATCAAGGACTAAATTTTACACATACACAATGTTTCGCACTACAAAATATAAATATACAATAAAATACAAAATGAACTATCCTGCGAGACTCTCGAGAAAAGCATGGGCGATATCAATGAATTGGAACGGTTGATTATATATGTCAATAGAAAGTGAAATCAATCAGTATGAATGATAATCTTCTTCGTAACCGAATTCGAATGTCTCAGCAACAAAAACCGTATCACCGTTTTTCGCACCTGCTTTTTCCAGTGCATCGTAAATTCCGATCTTACGCATAATATCATTTGCACGTTTTACACTCGCGGGAAGTGCCATATCCGTCATCGCCATGAGTTTACGTAAAAAAACACCGTCAACATAAAAACAATCGTTCTCACGTTCAATAGTAAATACACGTTTATCTTCTTTTACGGTGATTTGCTCGATTATTTCTTCTTCGACAAAAGGTATCTCGGATAATTTTTTGGCGATCGTATTTTTCAATACATCTAAATTCATGTGTGCAGCTGCTGATATCATCAACGGTTTGATGCCTGTTTTTTCCTCAAAAAGACGGGCGTTATCTTCAGCCTCAGCAAGATCAATTTTATTACCGACAACAAGCACAGCCTTTTCAAGCATCTCAGGATTGAATTTCCCAAGCTCACGTTGTAATATATGGAAATCCGTCCATGGTTCTCGCCCGTCAACACCTGCCATATCAATAAGATACATTAACATTCTATTGCGCTCTGCATGCTTGAGAAACTGATGACCAAGCCCTGCACCGTCGCTGGCCCCTTCAATAAGACCGGGAAGATCTGCAATGACAAATGAATACGATTTTTCTTCTACGCACACACCGAGGTTCGGCTCGAGGGTTGTAAAAGGATATGACGCGATCTTCGGCGAGGCATTACTTAAGACAGACAAAAGTGTTGATTTGCCTGCATTGGGGAATCCGATAAGCCCCACGTCGGCAAGCACTTTCAATTCTAATATTAATGCTTTATAATCACCGGGTTCACCTTTTTCACGAATATACGGTGCTCGGTTCGAATTGGATAAAAACGCAGCGTTTCCGCGTCCGCCTCGTCCGCCGTGAGCAATAATTATTTCCTGACCATCATGAATAAGATCATGCAACAATTGACCGTCCTCATTATAGACCATGGTACCGCACGGAACGATTATTGTGAGATCTTTACCGTCTTTACCGTATTTATTGGCTGTACCGCCGGATTCTCCGGAAGTTGCAGTAATATGCGGATGATATCGAACATCAAAGAGTGTTTTGACCGAAATAGAGGCACGAAATATCACATCTCCGCCCCGTCCGCCGTTTCCGCCGTCGGGTCCTCCGTTGGGAATGAATTTTTCCCTCCTGAAACTAAGAAGTCCGGAACCGCCGTCGCCGCCCCGGACATAAACTTTCGCCCTATCTATGAACATAGAAATGTATGATTACTACAAACGCAATTATGAATTGGGCTCAACGCTTATGACGTTTCTGCCAAGACGTTTCGAGAATTTAACCACACCTTCAATAAGTGAATAAATGGTATAATCCTTGCCCAACCCTACGTTATTTCCGGGTTTAAATTGCGTACCACGTTGCCGAACGATAATGCTTCCGCCTTTTACCGTCTGACCGGCATATACCTTTACGCCGAGGCGCTTTGCGTTACTGTCGCGTCCGTTACGAGAACTACCGACTCCTTTTTTGTGTGCCATGCTGCCACCTCCGTTTACTTTGTAATAGATTCAACGATGAGTGTTACCATTTTTTGGCGATGGCCTTTGGTAACATCGGAATCTTTTCTTCTACGGTAATGATGAATTACTATCTTCTTTGCCTTATAATGTTCTTTTACACGGCAGACAACCTTCGCTGATGAACATGCGTCCCCGGTCATCACAGACCCGTTCTCGCTCATCATGATCGGAGTAAATTCAACTGTCGTTCCCTCAGCCGCTTCTAATTTTTCAGCAAAAAACTTATCTTTCTCGCGAACGAGAAATTGTTTGCCACCGGTCTTAATTACTGCATACATATATTCGACACCCCCTCATTCTTTAACAAGCGAACCCTATCATATAGTCCCTGCTATGTCAAGCAGAAATCACACATACTCACTGCAAAACGTCAAAAACCGTATTACTGCATGGGTATTGGTAACAATGACTGCTTCCCGACACGGATAATAGCAGAATATTCCGTAAGTGCAACCGATTTTTTTGCAAAGATGCGTTTTTTACGGGAAAATTTTGATACAATCATTAACGCCGAACACATAGGTTCCCGTTTCCACATCACGTATAGGCGCTTCCCCATCTTTACGAAAATGAGGGTGAAAGAAAACGGCATTAAAAAATTATCGTGAAGCAATTCAAGTGTTTTTTCGTGAAGCAGCGCATACTGTTTGAGCGTAGCGAGTTTATGCGCTGTAGGAAAAATATGCAGAATTGTAGATAATTTTTTACAGCCTTGACTTTTTTGTTACTTTTTGTGTCAAGACAAAAAGCAAGGTATGATTTAAAAAATTGTGCCATCCCCAAACCCCTTCCATGTCACTTGGAAGGGGCTAATAAGTTTTGACAGTGGGGACTTCGTCCCCACACCCCTTTTTATAAATTGTTTAGTTACGCAAAATTCTCATATAAATAATGTAGTTCCTCATCGCGGTTACGCGTTTCCCCATCTTTACGAAAATGAGGGTGAAAGAAAACGGCATTAAAAAATTATCGTGAAGCAATTCAAGTGTTTTTTTGTGAAGCAGCGCATACTGTTTGAGCGTAGCGAGTTTATACGCTGTAGGAAAAATACGAAGGATTGTAGATGATTTTTTACAGCCTTGACTTTTTTGTTACTTTTTGTGTCAAG
>CAYRFE010000022.1:0-62131 GCA_964423645.1 uncultured bacterium
CGTTATTATATAGCGGGGACTTCGTCCCCGCACCCCTTTTTGAAAAATAAAGATAATTTTGATAATTTGAATTTTGCAAAGTTCTAAAATTTAGAATTTGTACCCTAAAAAAATTCTCAATGTAGCGGGTGCATACTATACGCCTTTATGTTAAAAAATGTGTAGCTGTGGAAAAACTGTCTTCCCGCCTTCTGATTTTCGCGAGATGAGTTTGCGAAGAGCACAGTTTCAATATGATAGTAGTATTTCAAAGAAGTATCGTATTCTAATGATGTATCGTATTATGTTAGTAAAACCGAGAACAATAATTTAACGCGTTCGCCGTTCTTTTTTTTGTTGACGAGCTATGCGGACATCTTTTCCTTCAGTGATCCGTTTGATAATTAAATATGTCAGATAACCGATCCCTGCCATTGAAATACTGAAAAGACCGTATGAAAGCAATGGTGGGAACCCTTTTGTTAAAACAGAGAATTCCGACATTCCGCCCATACTTGCAATTATATTTAATGGCATAAACACGACACTTATTATGGTCAGTTGTTTAATGAGATTATTCAAATTATTATTCACTATTGAGGCACGGGCATCCATGAGCCCCGCAAGAATATTTGCATAAATTTCTGCTTGTCTAAAACATTGATTGTTTTCTATGATAATGTCATCAAGAATTTCTATTTGTTCGGCCGTGAAACCGATTTTAGAAGTTCCGTTGCGTATTTTTTCCAACACTACTCCGTTTGTATGGATGGCATTCACATAATAGACAAGACTTTTTTCTAAACTGAAAAGATTGAGTAAATAGGTGTTTTCCATTGATGCATTGATTTTATGCTCGAGAGCTTCTGAAATCATGTTGATTATTTTTAAGTGATCTAAATAATGAAAAATTGTCTGATAAATAAGCTTTAAAACGACATCCTGAACGGAAGCACATTTGTTAAAAAGTTTACCGTCAAAAATCGGATAGTCCTCAGCGATTATAAAGATCAAACGATCTTTAAAAAGGAATATACCGTATGAAGAGACTCGAAACAAAAATTGTTCTTTTCCGGAATAGTTTTTGGGACGTTTACCGATAAATGCAGCATGATCAGGTTCAAATTCAAGACGAGCTAATTCATCAGGGTCAAGCGTTGAGGCGAGCGTATGTTCGTCCAATTTGTAGGTATCAACAAGATATTGTCTTTCAGATTCATCGGGATGTATATAAACCAAAATGTTTGCTGAATTGTGATTGGTTTCGACAATTTTACTATTCTCGATCATAAAAGTACGTACCATAGAATCACCTCCGAAATTGTCGCACAAATTCTTTAGCCAGTATACGACTTTCAATAAATCATGTCAATAGCGAGTTATGCAGTATATTGAATAACAATAGGCTCAACTGTCACAACTATGCGGCTATATTCGCAAAATAGCTCGTGATATCTTTCGAAATAGCGTGTATTGATACAATTCGTTCGCTATGATTAATAACCGATATCATCAATTTCCGCGCGCTTGTTTTCTTTATATGATTATGCTATACTGTAAAAAAAGGAGGAATATCTATGAGGTATGTATTTCTTATTCTTTGTGTGCTGGTTTTATCACGAGTATCGTGGTCACACCCTGCGCAAAGCGTGAAAGCCGAATACGATAGCGTTAAAAAGGAACTACGTGTCATTGCTGAACACACAGTTCAGAAACCGAACGATCACTATATTAATAAGATTGAAGTGTTCGTTGACGGAGAGATAGTAATTACACAAACATTTAAAAGTCAAAAAGACGGCTTGGCGCAAGATGTCTTATATACATTATTCGATGTAAAAAGCGGATCAAAGATTAAGGTGAGCACTGTTTGTAATAAGTCAGGTATAAAAAGTACTGAAATAATCGTCAAGTAAGAGAGCTTTTCGCAGATAAGCTGTATAGCTACACGTATACAGCTTATTGCGATATCGAAGAGAGTAGCTGTGCCAAATGAACAGATTCTTGAAGAATGTAGCAATATTTTTCTGTTGCACGTCTGTGAATAAGTTCTCCCGAGAATTTTGTGTTGAATGACACCGTGGAATCATTGAGAGCAATAAAAAGCACTTTGTCGCGAAATGAGATCAATGGTGATTGAGCGGTTTCCTGATAGATGTGAAGTATGAATGATGTGACCGCATTTTTCATTGATTCGGAAATCGTACCGTCTTGTGAAAGAAAAATATACGTATTATCGAGTTCCTCGTGAGATGTTAAAAATGACGTATAAGAATCTGCATTAATCGATAAAAGCGAATGAAATCGCGGTATACAATAAAAATCATTGTTTGAAGAATGCGGGAGTGTAAGTGCGACGCATAGTCCGTCAAAAAAAGATCTGTATTTTATTATCGGCACACGAACATACATTTTACGGATTTTATATGATGCGTGAACAAAAGAAGCACGAAAGTGAATAGAATGTACAAACCCGTCAATCAATGAATCTCCGGAGTATAGGTCCGGAAAAGAGTAAAATAAATTACTTGCTTTAAAATGGTTTTTGGAAACAAACCAACGTGGAATATGCGTAAGATCAGGACTAATAAATCCGCAACACGCTGATATTAGAGAAGATTGTAATTGTGTTTTATAAATAACACGCCGCGTACATAGGTGGGTGGTCATTATGACGGTCAGTATGCTTGCCAGAAAAGCCGGGATCCCCAGTACAATTGATACATATGAACCGGAGGGAAAGATGCGCGACAATACAAAAAGACTCACGGATGAAAGGAATGAAATACAAAGTATCAGAAGTTGTCTTCGCGTCTGTGCCCGGTATGACAGTTGAGCCGAGTAAATAATCGGGTCGAGACATTCGACCCGAAAATCACTCACTGTTTTTATTGGCTCTTCATGCAATGGCATATGAATACGTTGTTATTCTTTTCCCCATATTCGGGTATTTAAATTGAATTCCTCAACCATTCCAATGACCAATGCAAGTATTGAATAATATTTTTGTATCATGTCTCGGTCAATGACCGTACGGAAATAAGTGGGTTCGAAATAATTCTCATGAGTTGAAAGCGCTACAAACATCCGACTCGCGATAAAAGAGATGTGCAATTGCGTTTTTGTTTTTTTCTTAAAATCAAGCAAACGCTCCATCAGTTCAGGTGTCAGAATGTAGCGAGATTCTATTTGGTCATCACCGTAGACCGCAAATTCTTTCTCAAACGCAACGTTTTCCAATTTGATGAGTTTTCCACGAGTAAAGTTCATTTTTTGAAAAAAATTACCGATCAATGCCCCGAATGTTTTTTCGGCTGAATCAGGGAGAACGATAGTTCTGCCGGTAAAGTGTTTGTTGAAATCGGCAATAAAGAATATGCCTTTGAAAAGTGTATGCCATTGAGTGCGTTTATGCCCCTTGCTATCATAATGCTCTGTTTTATATTCAGCGTGAATTTCTGAAAATGTTAGAGCGGTTTTCCCGACCACTCCTGCAACAAGATCTTCACCGGCATAACGGTCCGGAGTACGCATAAATAATGAGCTTTCAATAAACAACCCCTCCGGAATATAATCGTGAGGAGTAAATTGTAATGCCGGATCGATAAACGCAATCATTGGTCCGACAATACGTTCTTTATAGCGACTGCGAAAGGCCTTTTTTTCTTTACTCGTTTTCACGGAATGCATAATTGCATACACAAGACACGCAACCGCGCATATTGCAACCATCCACCATGATTTTCCGACAAAAAATATCGGCACAGTTATACATGCGAACCCTATCCATATCAATATTTCAGGAACCAAAAAGCGCTTTTTGAGAATTACGCGTTCATTCTCGAGAAGTTGTAATGCGGGATACAAATCAGTACCGGCAAAACGTTGGAATTCATCTATTGTTCGCATACTATTTATCCTTTAAAAAGGTCACCGACATTAACATTTTGACGTTCTTGCTCGGTGATCTCAAAGAATTTTCTCGGAGATAAATGCATCATACCGGCCATAATATTTGTCGGAAACATTTGAACGGCATTGTTCAGATCGAGAACCGCGGCATTGTATGCTCTGCGTGCGGCTGCGATTTGTTCTTCGGTGTTATTGAGTGCCGCTTGAAGCTGAAGAAAGTTTTCGCTTGCCTTGAGATCAGGATAATTTTCCACAGCGACCATAATAGAACGCATAAGACCGGTCATTTCCTTGTCGATCGCTATTTTTTCATCAGGAGAGCCCGCTTGCATTGCTTGCGCACGAAGCTCAGTGATCTTTGTTAACGTACCGCTTTCATGTTGCATATACGTTTTGACCGATGAGACAAGGTTGGGAATCAAATCGTACCGTTTCTTTAAATGGGTATCAACCGCCGAGAACGCATTGTCGACCATATTACGTTTGCCGATGAGACCGTTATACATCAAAACCGGAACCAGAATAACGAAAAACAGGACAATTAAAATAACAATTAACATAATACTCCTCCTTTTTGTATCGAATTCAGTATACACCAAAGATAAATGAATTTCAATAATAAAACGACAATACTAGGTAAATTATTATGTTTGAATGATGACGAGGCATAGAAAAGGCGATCATTCTATGATGTACGTAAAGAGTTTATTGTTCTGAAAGAAATCACGAGAGAAGTTATGTTGTTAGTAGTAATCAAAATGTCACATATAATTTCCATTTTCAAAATCAAAAATATAGTATATACTACCGTGTGTATGATAAAACGTGAAACAAAAATACATTATCTTTTGTCAGATAGATATCTCTTAACGTGGTATGATGAGATTGTTGTAATGGAGTTGAATAAATAGTGAACGAAAGTGAGAAATAAATTATGAAAAAACTGATTGGAGTGATGATCATGGCAGTGATAGGAGCATGTTCGGCAGGTACTGTTTTCGGTGATTATGAAAAGGTTTCGAGTCATGGGATGGAAGTACACTATCGTATCTTCGGCGAAGGAGAGCCGCTTCTTATTCTCGGCGGCGGGCCGGGCGATGTGTCTGACCGTTATCTCAGCTTGTGTGAATTGTTATCGAAAGATTTCAAATGCATCCTTGTCGACCAACGCGGAACCGGCAAATCAATGCCGAATCCCAAAGATGAGACCACGGTCACAATGGCATTGACATTGGATGATTTTGAAGCGATACGTAACCAATTGAAATTGAAAACATGGAATGTTCTCGGTTTTTCATACGGAGGATATCTTGCATCAACGTATGCGGCGTTTTTCCCTGCCGCCATCAAGTCAATGGTATTGTTGGACTCATCAGGCTTTAATAATGATTATGCCGTTTATTTTTCCGACAATATCACCTCTCGCATGTTACCGCAGGACCTGTGGGTGTACAACTACTGGGCAGATCCGGCACGTATGAATGCCGACAAACAACATGCGATCACCGAGATCATCCGCTCTATGATGCCCGGTTATTTCTTTGATCGTAAAAAATCGTTGCTTGTAAGTCAGATCATCAAAGATACCGATTTTGATTTTGAGACCGGCGAACTGATGGAAAAGGATATTGCAAAAAGAGAGTTGGACCTGTTGAAAATGAAAGTGACCTTTAAGGGTCCGGTTTTGATATTGCACGGTCGCCAGGATCCGCTCGGAGAGTCCATACCGCAGAAACTTTCGCACTATTATTCGAAATCAACATTGATATTTATCGAAAAAGCAGGGCATTATTCGTGGATCGAGCAGCCTGAAAAAGTATCATCGTCAATACGTGAGTTTTTGCAAAAGATATGAATGAGAGATAACGACAACCGGAAGCGTTTTTGTAAATAGTTGCAACGAACGATAAAAAGGAGATGTCTATGAGTAGAAATTCAGTTTATTATGGTTTGTTACTAGGAATATTGTTATTGTTATCTCAAAACACAGTAGGAGCGCAAATGAACAAAATGCCGATTGAAGTTCGTGTTCAAACCATTGAAAAGTTGTCGCAGATGCTTGGAGAGCTTTATGTTAATCCCGAGATCGGTAAAAAAATGGTAAAGCAGCTGAAAGCGAATTTAAAGAACGGTAAATATGATAAAATAGAAAATTTTCACCAATTTGCTATGGTGATAAAACAGGATCTTTTCGATATCTCAAAAGATAATCATCTCAACATCTATTACAATCCGCAGCAGGTAGGATACTTGAAGAAATTGAAAGATGCTTCAATGCAGGAAAAAAACGATTTTGCGCTCAAAGAGAAAATGAATGAAAGTAAAAATAATTTTGGGTTTGAGGCAGTAAAGATTTTGCCGGGAAATATTGGGTACATTCAACTTACCACATTTGCAAATTCGCAGTATGCAGGTGATACAGCCGCTGCTGCTATGAATTTCATATCAAATACTGATTCCGTAATAATTGATTTGCGTTACAACAACGGCGGCTGGCCATCAATGGCACAACTTCTTGCAAGTTATTTTTTTGAGTATAACGAGTCTGGTAATACCGTTTTATTTGAGCAGCACATTACTTATTCTAAAGAAATTATTGCCTACGCTACACTGCCTATAGTTGTTGGAAAAAGGATGCCTAACGTTCCGTTGTATATCTTGGTCAATAAAAGTTCAATATCTGCTGCGGAAGGTTTTGCATATTGTTTGCAAAAACTTGGCCGAGCGACGGTTATCGGTGAACAAACGAATTTTGGCGGACATTCAACGCGTGGACCTGAAATATTGAATGATTATTTTGTCGTTCAAATGCCTGTCGGGAATATAATCAGTCCTATTACACAAAAAGGTTGGGAAGGTACAGGGGTAACCCCCGATATTTTAACGGAAAGCCGCGATGCAGTGAATACGGCAGTGAAAATTGTTTTAGCAAAACAGATTGTTAAAAATCCTGATGAGAATTCGGTTAATGACCTTGGGTATTCTTTGCTTGTTAGAGGTAGTATGGAACTTGCAATTTTTGTTTTCGGGGAAAATGTGAAGAATCATCCTCAATCAGCCAATGTTTACGACAGTCTTGGAGAAGTATATATGCAAACTGGAAATAAAGATCTGGCAATACAAAATTACGAAAGATCACTACAATTGAACCCAAAAAACACAGGTGCTGAAGAAAATTTGAAAAAATTGAAAGACATGAAATAAGAGACTATCATTAGCTTTTAACTACAAGAGAGGTTAAGGTAAACCCGATGAAATATTTCCCGCTGTTTGTTTTTTTAATAGTGTTATTGATTGTTTCAAAAAATGTTTTTTCTGAACAAAACATTCCTCTGGATGGGCGTGGCGGCGGTATCCTAGCTTACTCGGTGACCTATCAAAACGGTTCAAATGTCATGTTTGCGATGAATGCTGACGGTACGGGAAAAATGGTATTGGCAAAACTTACCGGAAGACCGGTGAGCCCGACCTGGTCACCCGATACGAGTAAGATTGCGTATTACAACCATATCAGTGATCAGCAGTGGGTATTATGCATCATGAATAGCGACGGCTCAAATTCCAGACGATTGACCGATACCGTGAATACACTCGACTGGTGCCCGTCATGGTCTCCTGATGGAAGAATGATTCTTTTTACAAGAAGTTATATGACCCCGGTGTGGCGTTCAGAATTGTGGGTAATTAATGATGATGGCGGGTTAAAAAAAATAAGTAATGATGCGCAGGGCGGTGTTTTTTCGCCGGATGGAAAGAAGGTCATCTATTTCAATTATATCGATGGCGGCGGTGATATCTGGTCTATGAATGCGGACGGTTCAACTGTTAAAAAGATCACCGATCACAGCGCGGAAGATTGGTGGCCGTCATGGTCGCCTGACGGTAAAAAAATTGTATTCCAATCCAAACGCGACGGTAATTTCGAGATATACACCATGAATGCTGACGGCAGTGGTCTGGTGCGTCTGACTAACAATTCAACTGATGATGAAGAGCCTAAATGGTCGCCTGACGGTAAAAAGATCGCTTTCAGTTCATTACGTGACGGGCATTATGAGATCTATGTGATGAATGCAGACGGTTCAAACCAATCACGAGTGACTGAAACGAACGGTCAAGCGATAAATCCGTCGTGGAAACCCGTTTTAAAAAAATGACACAGGGAGATCACATGAAAACAATCATTTGCATAATTATAGGTTTTTGTTTTGGTACTTATCAAGTGTGTTTTACGCAGCACTTGGCAGCGGATGAAGCAGTATCAGCGCCGAATATAACATTGGTTAATGCAATTCAATATTCTGATGTTTCCTTTACAGATTTACCGGGCAACGGATTTCTTATAGATATCGGTGATGAAATCCTTGCTGTTACGTGTAAACATGTGTTTTGGGAAAATAAACCCAAAAGTATGAAAACCATTAGCTTCAACGGGTTGCTGAAAGAATGGCGAATGTATGTAAAAAATGATCCTTCCCAATACATTATTCTCGGGGACTTGATTAATGAAGATTCGACGGAAATGATCGGAGAACGTAACACTGATTATGATTACCTTGTTTTTAAAATAAAAGAAAATCATTCAAAAATTAAACCGTTAAAGCTTGCGGCTACAAGAGCTTCAGCAGGTGATACGTTATATAAAGTCGGGTGGTCGTTTCAGACAAAAAACGGACCTGTTCAAATGCGTTCTTTGACGCTGTATGCAAATTCCGGATCAAGTTTACTGGTTGATAATACCATTCAGGAAAACAGTGCAGGTATGAGCGGATCACCGGTTATAAATGCAAATGGTGAACTTGTCGGTATCGTTTCATCATGGAAATATGATGCGGGTGCCGCACGTTGGTTTGAAGCACCGTGTGCAACTGATTATTTATGGAAAGTCATCTATTCGTACTGGTGTAAAAAAAATAATAAAACAAAAACAATCGATTCGTTTCAATCTTTCCGGTCTTACTATCAAAAAGTTAATGGGTGTATTCCCAAGCCATCATCGTATTTAATAACTGAATTATTTTTCTCCGCGTGGTTAAAATCCAAAGGATTTAAAAACGCTTCACGTGAAAATTTTACGGTATGGTCTGAAAGGATTTCAAAAAAATACGACGGAAAGGTTATTGCGGATGAATATAGAAAAAGCTTGTTGATTCTTGGCGAATGGAAAGAAGATTACGGTAAGGGTAAAAAAAACATCAAGCAATTAGAACAAATATTGGCTGATGAAAAGGTTCCTATGCCCGGATTTATCGATTTTTGTGAATATGCCAAAGAATTATCTACAACAGGGAAGCATAAAGAGGCAATCGCATTGTTGCAGTATGTTGCTGAAGTAATTCCCACAATGGGGCAAATCTATGCTTTTTTGGGTGATGTATATTCTGTAGCCGGAGATAAAACTTCAGCAAAAAAAGCATATGAACAATGCTTGCAAACTTATCCGGGATATCCGATGGCACTAGAAGGATTGGAGAATCGTTAGTATTAGGCTACTTTATTGTGTAGCGATTACCATATGATATAGAATTTTAATCTAAATGGGTCAAATTCCCCGAAGCTTGCTTCGGCTTCACTACTATAATTTTGTTATTATTAGGGGTGTGGGGACGAAGTCCCCACAATATTAGAAATTAAGCCCCTCCCAAAAAGAAAAGGGAGGGGTTTGGGGTGGGCGAACAAATATAGTATTTTTTGGGGAGATACCCCGTAGCTTGCTGCGGGGTAGTTCATTGAGCTTAAGCCTTTTTTTGTTGCTTTCATGTGGGTAATTCATTTTAAGTTGTGGTTAATCAGACCACTTTATGTTATCGGCATGACCATTGTAATGACTACGAGAGGAACAAATTATTACACTTTCTATTACCATCGAGGCATTTCTTCTTAACACGAATGAATTCATGTTATATTGTGTTTCCGAGGTAAGTATGAAAAAGTCAGTGTATATTATTTCCAATGTAACCGTGATCTCAAGCGGTATTTCTATTCACCGTCTCCATTGACGGTTTCTTTATACTATTCACATTAATTTTCATTGTGTTTTTTAAAAAAATGATAGTAGCGTGATTATGATAAAAATACTAGTGTAGTTATTGTGATTTGTGTCATTGGTTTTTTGTGTGTAATGCTGAACAATTTTCTTCAAGTGAGCCTGTTCACCACGTTGCCTGAGTACAAAGCTCGGTAATTTTCGTGAGTGTGACGCGCTGTATATAGTTCTTTACCGAGGATACAAGATTAGGGATAAGGTCATAACGCTTTTTTAATGCGTATCAACTGCTGAAAAGCATTGTCGATCATGTTTTGTTTACCTATAAGACAGTTATACATTACTACAGGAACAAGAATAACAAAAAACCGATTATCAACAACCCATACCCTACAATTCCTCCTTTTCAATATCAAATTTTGGTATACCACACACTGTGTAATTTCAATAAAAAACGACAATATGAGTGTAGAAAGAGTGCCTTTATGTGGTTTTTTGATGTGAATTTTTTGTAAGAAAATCAATTAATGAAAAGGTCGTTGAAAATATCGAGAAATTTTTTAAAATATGATTCTTGTCAATTACAGTTTTAAAATAAAAAGGCTCAAATAAGGGATCTTTAAATTCAAGCGCAAAAAAGGTTGAACGTTTCGTAAAAGAAATGTTTACTTTAGTATGTAATTCATCATACAGGTGCAGTAAGTATGCCATGAGCTCCGGCGTAACAAAATTTTGTACTTCGAGTGCATCATGTGCATATACATTGTAAAGTTTTTCAAAATCACGATTGCCTACAACAGGAAATATTGTACGTGTTTGGTCTTGTTTTTGGAAAAGACCTTGTGACACTTCATCGAAATAGTTTGAATACTTTGGAATAATCAGCACTCTGTCGAAGACGTTGCTTTTTCTTTCGATGTTTGCAAAAATACCTTTGAAAACAGGTTTGAATGCAGTATTACTGGTTCGTAAGGAAGCTTTACCAGAAACAAGACGTTCCGCGGAAATTTCAGAAAAGGTGAAATAAGTTTCATTTAACTTCCCAAAGACAAAATCATCGCCGCTATATTTCTCAGGTACGTATAAAAATATTCCACTCTCAATAAATGAGGATAATGACACGGATTCATTAGCTGCATATTCGTAGTCAGGAGAAAATAATGAAACCATAGGTTCAACTATGGTGGTTTTATAATAGTTGCGTATGTTGTTTCTGATAAACATTTCTCTTGGTATGAGTTTGTCAAGTACACGCATAAGAATAAGACCAAGAATAATTAGTAGTAAAATTTGACCGGGGGGTAATTCAATGATACGATGTCTTGATGCAAAAGATAGTAAGAATGGAACAAGAAAGTAGAGTATTTTTGTTAAAATAAGGGTAATAATTCCTTGTTTCCGCATTTTTTCCAATTCAAGAAGGTGCGGGTACAGCATTCCTGTAAATCTGGAGAAATCATTTTTGTTTGGTTGCATTACTCTCCTTTTCGAGCGGAGTATATCTGTATTTTTGTAATTGTCAATAAATTTTGCATGTGATGGCTTTGCATCGCGAAGTAGGAAAATCGTATTTTTGAGTTATTTGCTAATGCAATAAAGTTCTTGACACGAATGAATTCATGTTATATTGTGTTCCCGAGGTAAGTATGAAAAAGTCAGTGTATATTATTTCCAATGTAACCGTGATCTCAAGCGGTATTTCTATTCACCGTCTCCATTGACGGTTTCTTTATACTATTCACATTAATTTTCATTGTGCTTTTAAAAAAGGAGGTAGCAGTATGCGAACGCTAGAATGTCGAGAGCGACAAAAAACATCACGAGGTACACAGCAACAAGTATCAGGGTTATTTTCATTCCAAGTCATTTCATTTTCTTCTTTATCATTTTTCTCTTCTATCAATCATCTTCATCTCCATCGACATCATAATTAATCCCCCCCTTGGTTACCTTGAAGCTTAAACCATAACCGCATTGCGCTCAAAATCGGCAGTTTAGCCGTATATGGCGTAGTGTATACACAAAGGAGTGTACTATGAACATTTCGTTATTGTTACCGAAAGGCAGAATATTTGAGAACATATCACGATTATTTTCAGAGTCCGGAAAACAAGTTGAAATGATTGAGAGGTCATACCGACCTTTGTGTACTGATCGCGAGATCAGCCTGAAACTTATGAAGCCGCAGAATATTCCTGCAATTGTAGAGTTTGGGTCGCACGATGCGGGTTTTACGGGCAGAGATTGGATCGCAGAAACGGCTACTGATGTTGAAATTGTCTGTGATACCGGATTTGATCCGGTCTCGATCATTGCTGCATGCCCTGTGTCGTTGGCTGAAATTGATTTGTCAACACAAACGCTTGTGGTGGCCACTGAATACGAGCGATTGGCGCGTAACTTTCTTGATTCGAGAGGTTATCGGTATCGCTTGTTGAAAACTTTCGGCGCAACAGAAGTGTTCCCGCCGGATGATGCGGACATGATCGTTGATAATACTGCTACCGGTCGTACATTAGCAGAAAACGGATTGACCGTTATCGGCGAAATAATGCGGTCGTCTACTTGTTTTATTGCCAATAAAGAAGCGATGAAAAATCCCGAAAAACGTGAAAAAATTCTGGAGCTTGCTACCCTTTTCGGCTCAGTGTTGGAGGCGCGTAAACGGGTTTTGATTGAGATGAATGTAAGTGAAGAAATATTTCCGCGAGTGATCGCATCGTTACCGTGTATGCAGTCACCGACAGTGTCACCGCTGTACGGCAATAAAGGCTATGCGGTGAAAGTCGCTGTCTTAAAAAAAGATGCTGCCTCGGTAATCACAGGGCTTAAAAAAATGGGAGCTACCGACATTCTTGAATATGATATGAGAAAGGTATTGTTATGATACGGTTAGATAAAAACGAAAATCTTTACGGTTTTGCCGATGCATTGTGTGCGTCTGTCTTTGTCAATGTATCGGTAGGTCTGTATCCTGAATACGAGGAAGCAGAATCGCGATTAGCACGCTATTTCGGTGTGGCAACAAATGAATTGATGCTTACAAACGGGGCTGACGAAGCCATTGATTGCGTCATGCAGGCGGTTAGCGAACGCTTACTTGTGGTGCCTGAACCTACGTTTTCAATGTATGAAGAACGTGCATCGCTCTATGGATATAACGTGAAAAAAGTCGTTGTGGGAGAAAAGCGTGTATCGCTCTCATCATTTGCACTATCTGAAAGCCCTGCACTCACCGTTATTGTCAATCCCGCAAATCCTTCAGGTGTGGTATATACAGCCGATGAGATCGTATCTTTTGCCGCAGGACAACAAGGTGTTGTTTTAGTTGATGAGACATATGCAGAGTTTTGCAATGCGACCGTCATCGGGAAACGTACTGACGGAATGGTTGTAATCCGCTCATTTTCAAAAGCATGGGGGATTGCCGGGCTTCGGCTTGGGTGTGTGATCGCAGACGCTGCTACTATCGCGCGTATGAAAGCAGTGCGATTACCGTATTCGGTGAACACGCTCGCGTGCGCAGTGCTGTTACGAGCACTCGAACAACGGAGGATTGTTGAACAAACTGTAGATTTGGTTAAAAAAGATAGGTTAGTGATAGCTAACTATTTTCGCAAAAAAAGAATTGAATGCAGAGAGACAGCGGCTAATTTTATTCTTGTCAAACCGCGTAAGAAAGAGTTATTCATACGTTACTTGTTTGAAAACGACATTGTGGTGCGTTCATTATCGGGTAGTATGTCAGAATGGGTGCGTATCACTGTTGCACCTGAATCACTACAACACATGTTATTTCAGATCATTGATTCATATTGTAAAAAGGAGGAAAGCATATGAGAAAAGGAATGTATTCGCGTACAACTCGCGAGACCGATATTCGCGTTGCCGTCACAGTTGATGGTGACGGTACCGCAGAGTGTCATATTCCTGTACCGTTTCTTACGCACATGCTTGATGCGATGTGTCGTCACGGAGGATTCACTCTTGAGATCGAAGGTAAAGGTGATTGCGAGGTTGATGTGCATCACTTTGTTGAAGACACGGGATTTGTGATCGGTAAAACATTTGCCGATGCATTGGGAGACTTTCGCGGTATTTTTCGTGCCGGAAGTTGCATCATGCCGATGGACGAGTCTCTTGTGATGGCGGCTCTTGATTTTTCAGGTCGGCCGTATTGCGAGTGTGAATTCGGGCTAGGACGTGTCGTTATCGGTATGTGCGATACTGAATCGATCGAAGAATTTTTCGCAGGCTTTTCACGTGGAGCGGGAATGACACTGCACATAACGGCAATGAAAAGCGGAAATGCGCACCACACGGTTGAAGCAGCGTTTAAAGCATTCGGACGTGCGTTGGCGCGTGCATGTGAAAAGTCGGGAACTGTTGAAACGAGTACAAAAGGAGTGATAGAACGTGGTAACAATCGTTGATTACGGTGCGGGAAATATACGATCAGTGCAGAATGCGTGCACTGCACTCGGTGTACCGACAATCGTCACGATGTCGGCTGATGAGGTGTTGCGTGCCGAAAAAATACTCCTTCCGGGTGTAGGCGCTTTTGGGGCGGCGATGCGGGAACTTGCGTCGCGAGGTCTTATCGCTCCTCTTACCCAGAGAATTCGCGAAGGAGTTCCATTTTTGGGTATATGCCTTGGTATGCAGTTGTTATTTGAAGAAAGTGATGAAAGCCCTGATGCGAACGGACTCGGAGTGATCGCAGGCCGATGTGTGCGTGTGCCGACACCGCGTGTTCCCAATATCGGATGGTGTAAGACGATCAATGGTAACGCCGAGAAAGAACAGTATTTTTATTACGTACATAGCTTTTGCGTTATACCCGACGATTCTGCGATAGTTTCTATGAGAGAAAAAGAGAGCGGATTTTGCGCAGGAGTGGTGGCAGGGAATATATGGGGTGTACAGTTTCACCCTGAAAAAAGCGGTGATGCAGGTCTTGCATTTTTGAAACGGTGGTGTGAGCAATGAGTGCGGTACGTATTATTGCATGTCTTGATACACGACGGGGCAGAGTCGTAAAAGGAATCGGGTTTTCTGATCTTGTCGAATGCGGTGACCCGATTGAGCGCGCGTATACATATTATGCCGACGGTGCTGATGAGATCACGGTGCTTGATGTTGAAGCTACACCTGCGAGTCAACGTTTTGCAAGTGAAATGCTTACAAATATGACTCGAAAAGTGTTTGTGCCGATATGTGCCGGTGGCGGTATTCGAACGATCGAAGATTTCCGTGCAGTGTTGCGTGCAGGTGCCGACAAAGTGAGTATATGTTCAGCGGCGCTTTCTCACCCCGAATTACTGACTGATGCGGGGACTGAGTTTGGCAGTCAGTGTGTCGTGTTATCGCTTGATGCCCGACGTTGCGAATCCGGTTGGGAAGCGTTTACCGCAGGGGGGCGAACCAACAGCGGACGTGATGCCATCGAATGGGCGAAAGAAGCTGAAGCACGTGGCGCAGGTGAAATACTCGTGAACTCCATTGACAACGACGGAACCGGTGCAGGCTACGATCTTGCATTACTGCAAGCCGTGCGAAAAGCAGTGCGAATACCGATCATTGCATCAGGCGGTGGTGGGAGTTTGGAAAGTATGTATGAAGCGGTAGGTGCAGGCGCGGATGCGATATTAGTGGCGTCGGTTTTGCATAAGGGAACCTACAGTATTCGTGACATTAAGGCATTTTTAACCATGAAAGGAGTTGAGGTGCGATGATATTTCCATCAATAGATCTGTTAAACGGTAAGGTGGTCCAATTACGACAAGGTAAGGATGTTGTCATGACGGACGACAATGTAAGTGCGCGGGCAGAAGAATTTTCTCGGTTCGGAGTGCTCGGGGTTGTGGATCTCAACGCGGCGTTTGGCGAAGGCTCAAACGATGAATGCATCAAGGAGTTGTGTCGGCAGTATGAGTGTCGTGTAGGCGGCGGTATCCGTACGGTAGAACGTGCACGAGAGATTGTCTCATGGGGCGCGAGCAGAATTGTTGTCGGGAGCGCAGCATTTACCGACTCCGGTGTTGATACTGCGTTTTTAGACGCACTTTCAAAGGCAATAGGAAGAGAACGTATCGCCGTAGCGATGGATTTTAGAGGAAATCGTATCGTTGTAAACGGATGGAGGACAGAGACCCGCATTGATCCTATTTCAGCAGTTTCAGCGATTGAGCCGTATGCAGCCGAGCTGTTTGTGACCTGTGTTGATCGTGAAGGTATGGAAATGGGAAGCGATGAAGCTTTTTTTAGTGTATTGCGCCGAAGTACCGATATGGCGCTTACTGCAGCGGGAGGATTTTCTGATACAGGCTCGATAGAGAGAATGACCGCGATAGGTATTAATGTGCAATTGGGAATGGCACTATACACGAAACGGTTATCATTAGAAGATGCGTTTATGGCATCGGTGCAATTTGAAAACTGCACGTCGGGACGATTGGTGCCGGTGATCACCTGCGATGAAACAGGACAAGTATTGATGACCGCATACATGAATAAGGAGTCACTCAAAAGAACATTTGCGACTCGGGAGATGTGGTATTATTCGCGCTCACGACAAGGTTTATGGAAGAAGGGAGAGACGAGCGGTAATACGCAGCGTGTTCTATCGCTGCGAACGGATTGCGACGGGAATGCCGTGCTATGTACGGTGCGACAAAAGGGAAGCGCATGTCACACATTATCGTACAGTTGTTTTGGTGACAGACGGTATTCGTTGAATGAATTATATGATGTTATTTGTGATCGATTTGAAAATCCCCCCGAGGGTTCGTACACTGCTCGGCTCACAGACGGTATGATAAAAGAAAAAATAGCTGAAGAAGCACAAGAGTTAATTGATGCCAACACGCGAGAAGAGATAATTTGGGAAGCGGCGGATGTGTTGTTTTTTTCGCTGGCACGGTGTGCTAAAAACGGCGTTACGTATAATGAAGTGGTGAATGAATTGCGCAGGAGGAGGCGTGTATGAAGAATGTTTCCCTTAATGAATTTTTTGCGGAAAAAGCGAACGTTTGTTCGAATGACGAACAGATAATTCAATCCATTCTTCGAGATGTCAGAGAAAGAAAAGACGCGGCGCTGTATGAATACAACAAACGTTTTGATGGCTATGACGGGGCATTACGGATTGAAAATCTTCTTGAAAAACGAGAATCGATATTGACGAGCGATCTTTTGAAGGCGTTTGAGGAAAGCGGGGATGCGGTGAGACGATTCTCTGAAAGGCAGATGGAGCAATGCGGTGATTTTCAATGCGAGCTCATGCCGGGAGTATTCACGGGGCAACGTGTTATGCCTGTACAGTCGGCTGGTGTATATGTGCCTGCCGGCAGATTTCCTTTGATTTCCAGCGTGTTAATGGGGATTGTGCCTGCAGTGGTTGCGGGGGTTAAGCGTATTGTGGTATGCTCTCCCGCGTCAACAGAAGGAATTAATCCGAGTATTGCCGAGGTGGCGTTTCGTGCAGGTGCAACTGAAGTATATGCGGTAGGCGGTACGCAGGCGATCGGGGCTATGGCATACGGTACGGAGACGATTGCGCCGGTGGATGTAATAGTCGGGCCGGGAAATAAATATGTTGCCGGTGCTAAAAAACAAGTCTACGGAGATGTGGGGATTGATTTCATTGCCGGTCCGACAGAGGTCTGTATTATTGCCGATTCGAGTGCAAATCCCGTGTTGGTCGCTGCCGATATGCTTGCGCAACTTGAGCATGATCCTGATGCACAAGCATTGTTGATAACTGATTCGCCGGAGCTTTCTGTGAGTGTTGCAAGAGAACTGAAAACACAGTCTGAAAAAATGACGAACTGTATATGGTTATCGGAGTCGATTGAGCGTAATGCAATTTCGATCGTGGTCTCGTCAATGAGCGACGCGCCGTATGTTGCAGACCGAATTGCCCCGGAACACTTGTCTATTCAAACTGTTGACGCAAAAATCCTTGCGAAAGAATGTTCGGTATACGGATCTTTGTTTATAGGAGAGTACGCTGCGGAAGTTTTCGGTGATTACTGCGCAGGCATCAATCACACTTTACCGACACAGCGTTCCGCACGGTATACAGGCGGGTTGAGTGTGCGACAATTTCTTACATTTCGCACAACACTTGAAATGACTCAATCAGGAAGCAGCGGGTTGGCGAAAACAGCTGCGCTTTTAGCAGAAGCTGAAGGACTTACGGCACATATGCAATCGGCGTTTTTGCGGAAAGATACTTGACAATAACAAGAATTCACGTATACTAATTGAACAATGAAATGGAGGTTGTGTATGAAATTGTTGATGGCAGGGTTAGTTGCTCTCGTATTACTCGTGGGGTGTGTGGATTACAAAGAGAAATTGAATTTAAAAGAAGACGGTACCGGCACAGTAGTCATGGACATTATCATGTCGCTTGAGAATAATGCTCAGCCGACTACGGTTGAGAAGATCAAAGAAGAATTTTCAGCGATCGAAGGAATTACTTTCAAGTCGGCTGATGTGAAAACAAAGGATAAAGAACAGTTTATCCACATTGAATGCGGTTTTGCCAATATTGATGCGTTTATGAAGATATCAACGACTCAGTTGGGACAAACCGGTATTATCGGTACGATGACTTTTGATAAAAAAGATGATGGCACCTTTGCGTATACTCGTAAAGTGAACATTACTCCGGGTAATGAAAAATATAACTGGACGTTTACTACTCATTTGCCGGGTGCTATTGAAAGTTCAAATGCCGATGCTGCGAATGTAAAAAAAGGTTCCGGTGTTGTTGAGTGGACTTATAATATCGTGAAGAACACAGGCGAACAGAATATGGAAGCGGTCGTGAAACCGGGTGCCGGCGGCATGAATCCTATGATTCTAATTATCGTTGGTGTCGGCCTTGTAGTAATTATCGGTGTTGTAGTTGCGGTTGTTCTTCTTAAAAAGAAAAAAGTTCCTGCTGCAGAATAATTGTATGCAACGATAATGATATTGTAAGCGGGGAGTTATCCCCGCTTTTTTTATGTACGGAAATAGCACAGTAGGGGTATGCTGATCTTGTAAGATCATTTAATTTCTTCGGAGAAATGATTACCTGCGAGGGAGACGTTAAGTGCTGTTGTCATTTCGACGAACATACATGTGAGGAGAAAACTCAGTTGTATTGTAGCCAGACCTTTGCAAAATTCAAAATTTCCAATATTTCTTTATTTGCTAAATAGGGGTGTGGGGATGGCACAAATCAAAAAAAATGTTGAAAATTCAAATGTAAATAATCGGCATAGCAATCATACCTTACTTTTTGTCTTAACACTAAAGTCAAAAAATTATAAAATACAAACCGAAGAACTTGTTTATGCTTTCTTTCCTGTCATTTCTGTAATAGTCGCTTTTATGACTGCTGTACGACTAAGCATCTGTTCAGGAAATGATTCGGGGAGCTTTTCGGTAAAATGCCCCACAATACAACGAAGTCCATGTGTTTTTTCCGCATCATCGCTGAGTATTTCAGCACTGCCCTGAAGAATGACCGATTCATAGCGCATACCCCATTCACACACATCATCGTCGCGTATCAGTTCACACTTTGTCTCGATTGTTATGCAAACGCGTGGATTACTGTGAATAAAATCAAATTTTTGTCCGAGCGACGCACCATGCAGATAGAGCACCGACGGATTAACAGGATCTACTCCGTAATTCATTGCGACACAATACGGAATATTGTCGTTGCACATGCTGAGATGGCAAAACTCGGCGTTTTTTATGATTGCATGAATATGCTGTACATCAGTAATTTCTTTGTCTTTTCGTCGCATATGATTCCTCCGTTTTTGAAAAGTATACTAGAGTATAATTTCGTGTCAAGAAATATAGCCGGAAAATGCTGTCAAAGCGAAATATTCGCTAACCTAACGATTGACAATTCAGATGCTTCGAATTATACTCACAGAAAAAGGGAGGTTTTTATGATACATGTAAAGAACGGAAAAGTGTATACAATAACAAAAGGCGTCATTGAAAAGGGCGATGTGATAATCGATAAAGGCAAGATAGTAGAGGTTGGTAAGGGATTGGCGACACCCAAAAATGCGAAAGTTATTGATGCGACGGGTAAAATTGTAATGCCCGGTTTGATTGACGCGCATTGTCATGTCGGTATGTGGGAAGAGGGGAACGGTTGGGCAGGGGATGACGGTAACGAGATCACCTCACCGTCAACACCGCAGCTTCGTGCAATTGATGCGATCAATCCTGATGATCAGGGGTTTATCGATGCGTATAAAGCAGGAATTACTGCAATATTTACCGGTCCCGGCAGTGCGAATGTGATAGGCGGCCAATCGGTGGTTATGAAAACCGGCGTGTCACATGTGGTGGATGATCTGATAGTGAAAGACCCTGCAGGCATGAAAATGGCACTCGGTGAAAACCCGAAACGTTGTTACGGTTCCAAAAACCAATATCCGTCGACACGTATGGCAAATGCGGCGGTGTTGCGTGAGAATCTGTACGCAGCGAAAAATTACCTTGCAAAAAAGAAAAAAGGCGAATCTGATCCTGAGAAAATCCCTGATTTTGACATGAAGCTGGATATATTAAGCCAAGTCCTTGAGAAAAAAATTACGGTTCGCTGTCATGCGCATCGTGCCGATGATATCGCAACGATCATTCGTATTAAAAAAGAATTTGATCTTGATGTAAGTATTGAACATGCGACCGACGGTATGAAAATTGCACCATATATGGCTAAAAGCGGCGTGAATGCCATTATCGGGCCGTCACTCAGTGCGCGTGTGAAGGAAGAATTGAAAGACATCACCTTTGAGACGGTCGCCGCGATGGAAAAGGCAGGCGTGTTGTTTGCCATCATGACGGATGCGCCGGTCATTCCGATCAACTATCTACCGCTTATGGTCGGGTATGCGCGTAAGCACGGTTTGACCGATGACGGTGCATATAAGTCGGTAACGATCAATGCAGCGAAGATATGCGGTGTTGATGCACGTATTGGCTCACTTGAAGCAGGAAAAGATGCAGATATCGCCATTTTTGACGGAGATCCGTTTGATATGAAGAGTAACTGCGTCTGCACGATCATTGACGGGAAAGTAGTGCACACGACGTTGAAGTAATGCGAGTTTTGTAGTAGGGCGATCAAGAAGGGTCGCCCTTCAAAAAAAATCTTAATACTCATAGATTGTTCAATTTAATTGAAATCCAATTATAAGCTGATATAATTCCTTGTAAACCTGGAGGGATATATGATAAAAGTTGTATTTTTTGTTTTTATGATGGCTTCAGTTGTATTCGCAGACACATCTGAAGAGTCTAGTAAAAAATTATATCCTGTATCCGTTGAAGGAAAATATGGACTTATTGATGAATTAGGGAAAATGGTAATTGATCCTATTTACGAAAATTGTGCATTTCTTCATAATATGGTATATGCTGTTAAGGATAATAATTATTATATTTTTAACAATGATGGGAAGTTATTAAAAAGTAAGCTTTTAGAGTTTGAATTAAATCTTCCTTATCATATGCGTAATGATATGGATCATTTTTTCCTATACAGCTTTAATGGGAAGCGGGGAGTAATCGATACTATGCTTAATGGTATTGTTGAACCGCTATATGATTTTATTGAAATTGTTGAGAATAAGTACTTTATTGTTAGTAAAAATTCAAAAAAGGGAGTAATTAACCTTCAAGGGAAAGTTGTTGTAGATATTATTTACGATTATATTCGCTATTTAAAAGAAGATTGTTTCTCTGTATCAGTAGATGAAAAATATGGAATTATTAATAGTGAGGGGAAGTTGATTGTTCCGGTTGAGTGCTCAAGTATCGGATGGCAATTTCAGGATGAAGTAATATGGGTAAGTAGAGGTGGGCGCAGTGCTTCAGACGTCATAGTGGGTGGCAAATGGGCTTTGATTAGAAAAGATGGATATAATATAACCGGTTTTACGTATGACGCAGTCGATGCTATTTTTTATGAGGGATTGTGTCCGGTATATATTAAAGACAAACCTGAATCCGGAGAAAAAAGAGTTGGGAAATGGGGATATATGAATACCAAAGGTGAGATTGTTATTCCTTTCCGATTATTGCATTCTGCAAGCTCGTTCAAATATGGGCATGCAGTAATAAAGAAAGATGGGAAAGAAGGATTAATAAATAAAAATAATAACTTTGTACTCCCAATGTGGTTTTCACAAATTAGGTACTGGCCGGAAGGTATATTTATCGTAAACATTGGTGGAAAAGGTGATAGTTGTTGTATACCTTTAGAAGGAGGAGAATGGGCACTATTAGACAGGAAAGGAAAAGTTTTGCATAAATCAACTCTTGAAATTGATATTGGCAACTCATATTGTAATGATGGGATGATTAATTATTTTAATACAACGACAGAAAAATGGGGTTATTTGAATATAAACGGGAAAATTGCAGTTCCGGCAATTTACGATGAAGTGAAGGATTTTGAAAATGGCTTCGCAGAAGTATATTTAAATAATGAAAAAATAATAATAAAAAAAAACGGTCAAAGGATTTCCGTAGCTGAAATGAAAAGCATTGAATTTGGAAAAAGAAAATGGATAATTATTGAAGATACTAAAAGAAAAGATACTGGGGTTACGATTGAGTTTTTAAATGGAGAAAGGATAACCGTTCCTGATAAGAAAATTAATTATTCTGATGATAAAATGATTGGGTTTATTAGCGTAAGGAAAAAAACAGAAACAAATTCTTATAAACGCAAGTATGCGTATGTAAACATTGATTTACAGAAAATTGTTTGGATTGATAAATAGTATCTTGTCTCTACAGAAAATGATACTATTGAGAAAAACCACGGGGTTTTTCACCACAGTAGGGCACTAAGGAAAGATTTTTCTTGACAATACTTTGGCGTCCAAGTAATATTTACACATGGGAAGCGATAGCAGTATTTATTTAATCGGAAGGATCAGGGAGCGGGTTCACGACTATTTGATGCGTGAACTGGAGTCGTATGGTGTTGCCGATTTTTATCCGTCACATGGAGATATTATTTCAGTTCTATATGCACGAGGCGATTTGAGTATGACCGATCTTGCGAATGCTATTCACCGGGATCGTTCAACCGTTACAACGCTTGTGAAAAAACTTATTAAAGAACAGTATGTGCTTTCGACAGCAAATAACGATGATCGTCGCTATAGTATCATTTCTCTTACTGAAAAAGGACGTGCTTTAAAACCGATATTTATGAAAATATCAGATGAAATGTTTTTAAAAGAATATCAGGGTGTGTTGGAAGAAGAGCAAAAAGTATTTCTTAATGTTTTGAAAAAAGTATTTGATAATTTCGAGTAATTTTTTTTATTCAAATGCTTTGACGTCCAAGTAAAAGGCCGTTTTGAAATAACTTTGTGTAAAAAAGAAAGAGGTGTAGTATGAATTCAACAGAAAAAGCTGATGAGATTATAAGTTTGCATGAGGACATGTTTCGATATGGCACAATGTCGGTATCACATTTTCCGGAAATGCAGGCGTTTATTGATGATCTTTATACAAAAAAACTGATTACTGACGATGAGATAGTGCAAAGTTATATTTCTGAAGCGAAATATTCTCTTCCTGATACTTTTCTTGATGCCCGTTCAATCATTATCATGGCCGTTGCTACGCCGCCGGCTGTGGTACCCGTTCATCATAAGGGAAAGCTAACGGAAGTGATTCTCCCACCGCAATATTATTCAAGCGGTCTGACCAGAAAGCAATTGGATGTGACGGTTCATCAGAAAGTAATAAAAAAAGAAGGGTTTCGTATTGAGAAAGTGTCCGGAATGTTACTCAAGCAAATGGCGGTGCGAAGCGGTTTGGGTTCTTACGGAAGAAATAATCTTGTGTATGTAGATGGAATGGGAACATATCATACAATTCACGCGTATTTAACCGATTTTGAGTTTGATACGGATAGTTTTCGTGATGTCGTGATGATGAAAGAGTGTGCTACATGTAATATTTGCAGATCAGTGTGCCCAACACATTGTATTTCTGATGATACGTTTGTTATTGATGCAGGGCGTTGCCTATCAGTACACAGCGAACGCTCTGAGCCGTTTCCTCATTGGGTAACAGCTGAAATGCATAACGCTTTGATCGGATGCATGCGTTGTCAGTTGACTTGTCCGATTATTCAATCATTACCTGGAAAAGTAACAAAACTTGAGGCACTAACCGAGAAGGAAACAGATGCGATTCTTTCCGGCGATTGGAATGAAGAAATAACGACATCTTTGGCAAAAAAATTAAAAATGTTTACCACAGAATATGCGTATGAGGTAATTCCTTTGTTAAAGAAGAACCTTGCTGTTTTATTGTGCTGATTATTGTATGATATTGTGAGAAACTAAAAAACGGGTGCTGATGCACCCGTTTAAAAATAGAGGGTTTATTTTATTGTTTTTTCATGAAATCGACATATTGAGTGCAGTATTTGCCGTGTTCACCCGAATACTGAGAGCCCTCTTGATATGTTTTCAGTGCGTTCGCCTTGTCACCTTTAAAGCGATACGCGTCGCCTAACACCGCATAATATTTTGCGTCCTTTTTCAAAAGCACTAATTTCTCGCCATGTGTGGCAGCATCTTCGAATTTTTTGATATCAATATAGGTTTTTACCAGGTAATACATTGAATCATCATCTTTCGGATCGAGTTCAATCGCTTTTTTCAATGCATCTTCCGCTTTTACGTAGTTTTTATCCAAATATGAATAACGTCCGATGTAGTAAAATGTTTTTTGATCTTCTTTGACGGGAAGGGATTTTTCAAGAACAACGATAGCGTCTTTTGTTTTTTTCTGTTTTTGGTACATAATGGCAAGTTTATGATACACGTTCACGGTAGTCGTTTTGAGTTCAATTGCCTTCAAAAATGCTTTTTCTGCTTTTATTTCATCTTTATTAGCCGAGGCACTGTTCCCAAGCAATGCATAGAACTCAGCATTATCGGAACCTGCACCGATAAGCTTCTCAAGAGACGTAATTGCGTCAAGGTATTTTTTCGCATTATATTGTGCTTTTGCAAGCATTTCAAGCGCTGCGGTATCAGCGGGATCGAGAGTCATTACTTCTTTGAGCGCAACAATGGCGTTGTCCCATTGCTGTAATCTAAAATATGCATTTGCAAGTCCGAGGCGAGCATCTTTGTGTGCCGCATCGGCAAGTGCAGCAGCTTTAAATTTTTCAATAGCCTGTTCATATTGCTGATTTTTAAGAAGATCAACACCCTCATTGTATAAATCGGCAGGTGATTGTGCCCACAACGATACGGTTAGCGATACGATGGTAAGTATTAAAATAACAAATTTCATCCTTCTTCCTCCTTATTCGGTTGGTAATTACTTGACACACTCAATATTTATAATAGAATAGAGCCGGTGTCAAGAGTAATATGGAACAGGAGGATAGAATGTGAAAACTCAGGACGTAATTCGAGCGCTTACTGAGGCAAGCGGTATCGCAGGTGATGAAGCGCAAGTAGCGGAGCTTGTCAGTTCTTTTTTTTCCCCGTTATGCGATCGAGTAACGATTGATAAATTGAATAATGTAATAGGTTTCAAAAAAGGAGACACTTCCAAAGGCTCGATAATGCTCGCGGCCCATATCGATCAGATAGGGTTGATGGTACACGCTATTGAAGACGGCGGGTTTTTACGCTGTGTCGCTGTCGGGGGTATAGATCCTCGCGTTTTGGTAGGCACAGAGGTCACTGTGTTAGGCAAGGAACGATTATGCGGTATAGTAGGTTCAAAACCTCCTCACTTGCAGAACGGGGATGAGGCTTCAAAGGCAGAATCGCTTCCCGATATGTTCATTGACACGGGATTAACGGAGAAACGGGTACGTGCACTCATTTCAATAGGTGACTATGTCACGTTCAAGGGTACAATGCGTGAATTGAAAAATGATGTGTGTGCGGCACCTGCCATGGATAATCGTGCAAGCGTTCTCACAGTTATTGAGACATTGAAAGTGTTAAAGAAAATGCGCCATGCATGGGATGTATATGCGGTTGGAACGGTACAGGAAGAGGTCGGAACTCGCGGAGCAATGGTCACTGCGTACGGTTTGCAACCGACGGTCGGTGTTGCGATTGATGTGACATTTGCCGACTTCCCCGGATGTGACAGCCGTTCAACGAATGCGATGGGAAAAGGTCCTGCGATCGCTACGGGACCGAATTTTCACCCGATATTAACCAAGAAAATTCAAGAACTTGCGGATTTATGGGATATCCCTTGGCAAGATGAGTTTGTTGCTCGTCCGGGCGGCACTGATGCGGTAAGCATGCAAATTGCAGGGAAAGGCGTCCCCATGTTGGGCATAAGTATTCCGCTGCGCTATATGCACACGACCGTAGAGACGATCTCACTCAAAGACATACGACGTATTGCGCACTTGCTTGCGGTATTTATCAGTGAACTTGATACAATATATGAGGAGGCAATGCTATGATCTCGTTATTACAAAAATATTCAAATGCCTCGGGTGCATCAGGATGTGAACAAGAGATTCGTGATTTGATTAAAGAAGAGCTGAAAAAAAATTTCCCCCTTACCGAGACCGATTTTATGGGTAATTTATATGTTCATTATTCTTGCGGCAAAAAGAATGCGAAGAAACTTGTCATCAGTGCACATATGGATGAAGTAGGATTTCTAATTGACGGAATCACCGATAGCGGTCTTTTGACATTTCGCTTGCTTGGTGCGATAGACCCGCGTGTATTGGTATCCAAGGCGGTTGTTGTGGGTAAGTCAAAAATATCGGGCGTCATAGGTGCAAAACCCATTCATTTGCAAAAAAGATCCGAATGGCAAAGCCCGATCGGGCTTGATTCACTGTATATTGATATTGGGGTGACATCGAAAGACGCGGCACTTGCTCATGTCAAACCGGGTGATTATGCGGTATTTGACATACAATGTGATGCACAAGACGATGTGATGATGGGGAAAGCATTTGATGATCGTGCCGGCTGTGCAGTCGTTACCGAGATCATGAAAGCAGCACATAAAGAAGGTTTTCCCGTCGATGTGATTGCCGTATTTACCGCCCAGGAAGAGGTCGGCATGCGGGGTGCATCAATTTTAGCGGAACGCGTGAAGCCGAATTATATGATAGGTTTCGAAGGAACAACTGCGGGGGATGTGCCCATGAAAAAAGATGCATCGCCCAGTACGGAGCTGCGTAAGGGACCGGCGTTATCGTTTATGGATATGCAGACGATCGGTTTCCGTTGCCTTTTGACGCGTGCTGAAGAAGTTGCAAAAAAGAATAAAATACCGTATCAATATAAACGAACAGTTTCGGGTGGTACCGATATTGGTGCTGTACACACAAAGGGAGGTATTCCCTCAATAATTATCTCTGTGCCGGTGCGCTATATTCATGCCCCGAAAGGGATTCTTACCGTGTCTGATTATAAATATACGGTCACATTAGCAATAGAAATGATTAAGTCATTGAAGGAGGCTCTATGAAAGCGCTTATCCAGAAAGTTGTAGGAGCATTTGGACCATCGGGACGCGAAGATGCGATTCGTGATGTTATAAAAAAAGAGATGAAGGGGTTGGTTGATGAGATCCGCGAGGATGCAATGGGGAATCTCATCTGTATAAAAAAAGGTTCCGGTGCGCGAGTAATGGTAGCCGGTCATATGGATGAGATCGGTATTGTGACCACACATGTGTCTAAAGAGGGATTTTTATCTTTCACGTCAGTCGGTGGCGTATCGCCGATCCGTTGTTTATATAAACGTGTCGTATTCGAGAACGGAGTGCGCGGTGTGATCGCGATGGAACCGGTGAAAAACGCTAATGAGATCGATTTTACCAAGTTATTTGTCGATATAGGCGCACGAGATAAATCTGATGCGGAGAAAATGCTGGGCGTTGGTAAATTCGGTGCCTTCTCATCTGATTTTGAAGTATTCAATGATCTATATGCCTCAAAAGCAATGGATGATAGACTTGGATGTGCCGTCATGATAGAAGCTGCAAGTCGGTTGAAAAAGACGCCGAACGAAATAGCGTTTATTTTTACCGTACAGGAGGAAGTCGGGTTGCGCGGAGCGAAAGCTGCTGCATATTCATATGAGCCCGATTTTGGTATCGCCATTGATGTTACCGGAAGCGGTGATACACCGGAAGCGCCCAAGATGTCGATGGCACTTCGTAACGGTGTCGCCATAAAGATTTCCGATTCATCATTATTGGTACCAAAAAAGGTAAAAGAATTTTTTGTAAAATTGGCAGAGAAAAATAAAATTAAGTACCAAATGGAGATTCTTACCGCGGGTGGAACAGATGGTGGCGCTATTAATCTCACGAAGGCCGGAATACTTGCAGGCGTGTTATCGATCCCTACACGCTATGTTCACTCCATTACTGAGGTTGTATCAAAGGATGATGTTGAAAACACGGTCGCGTTGCTCGTGAAGGCACTTGAGACCGATATTAAAAAAGAGCTTTTGGGAAAATAATTTTTTGGAGCACTTGAGATATAAAGACGCACTGCGGTGCGTCTTTATGGAGTGATACGACATCATATTTTCAGCAATCGATATGCTGCATACAAGTGTCGAAAGGAGTAAGGTGCGTGTGTATCGCACCGATGATTGAATGACCGGTGATGTAAAAAAAAATATTGAACCGATGCTCTCACCGCCTGCGCTGATCGGCATATCTGAGACGATGCGTGGGATACGAGCATTGATAAAACGTGTCGCACGATTTGATGCGACCATTCTTCTGCGCGGAGAAAGCGGAGTCGGTAAAGATGTCGCCGCTCAGCTGGCACATTACTACAGCGCCCGTCGAAATAGTCCGTACGTCGCAGTTAATGCCGGCGCATTTCCCGAAAATTTGATCGAATCTGAAGTCTTCGGCTATGAGCAGGGCGCGTTTACCGGTGCGGAAAGAATGAAGGTCGGTAAAGTAGAGTTGGCGGATAAAGGGACATTTTTTCTTGACGAGATCGGTGATCTGCCATTGACCTTGCAGGTAAAGTTATTACGTCTGCTGCAGGATAAAAGCTATGAACGTCTTGGTGGCGTAAAAACATTGATCGCCGACGTGCGCTTTATCGCGGCAACCAATAAGCCGCTTGAAGATTTGATCGCAAAACAACAGTTTCGTGAAGATCTGTATTACCGACTCAATGTGATCACGATTCATATTCCGCCACTTCGAGAACGAAAAGAAGATATCCCCGGGTTAGTGAGATATTTTTTTAAAAAACATATTGGCCATATTCCGGTTATTCATAACGAGGTGTATGCATTTTTTTCTTCATTTGAATGGCGCGGGAATGTGAGGGAATTGGCGCATACCGTACAACGTGTTGCAATTTTTTTAGCCGACAAAAAAGAAGTGACCGTTGCTGATGTTGAACCGCATGTAAAGCCCACGGTTTTTACAACAAGTGACGGATCAGCGAAATACATGGTTCTCCCGTATAAACAAGCAGTAACGCTGTTTCGTAGGGATTATGTGATATATAAATTGCGTGAATTTAGAAATAAACAGGTAGATGTCGCAAAAGCAATGAAAATTTCGCCCCCATATTTATCAAAAATCATGAAAGAATTGGGTTTGAAGGAGTCGCGGTGACGTGCAGTGGTTAGAACTGATTTGACATAAACAGAGAGTCGTCTTTTTTATAACGGATCAACTTTGACATGAGTATCTCATGTGTAATTCTCGCAACAATCTCTTGTGAAAAATTGTTGCGTGTTGTGGTGTGCCGTTTTCTCGTGTGCAGTGGTTGTGTCGGTAACGACGGTATTAAGCGACATTATTTTATGTCACTGTAAAAAAACAAAGGGTATCTAGAATACCATTCTTCAGCGGGAAATGTTGTAGTATACATCTTTCTGCCCACCTTCCGACTTTTTCGGGAACGGTTTGGAGAGGGAACATTTTTAAAAATAAATTTCGCAAAGATTAATATTGGGGCAATCGAGATTGGTGAAGATTGACGTTAATAAAAAAGCAGGGAAAGGTAACCCTGCTTTTCAATTGGAGAGGGGAAGGTGTGTGGGAAATATTCAGGATGCCATGTGGCGGAGTTTTGAGCGCAGTATAGTAATAACGCTCATTTCGTTCTGACGGACAGCCTCAGAAGAAATACCGAGCATATCGCCGGTTTCTTTCAATGAGTGCTCTATGCCATCCACAAAACCGAATCTATATTTTACGATAAATTTCTTTTTTTCCGGGAGCTGCTCAATTACTTGTGTGAGCGTTTCAAGTAATTCTTTTTCACAGAGCATATCGTCGTGTGATGCAGCTCCAGTATTTAAAATGTCGGAAATAAGCGAGTAGTTCTCGTTATTTCCCACATGAGCGTCAAGTGAAATATAACTGCTCGGTATATCGTGCATTATTGCAGTTTCTTGTTCTTCTTCTGTTGCATATTTACCTTTATAGTATTTACGCATGGTATTGATAGGGACTCTGATAAGGTTTTTCTTGTTATAAATGGCACGCTCGATCTGATTTCTGATCCACCATGATGCATACGTGGAAAATTGGTATCCTAAAGAAGGATTGAATTTTTTTACGGCATGCATTAAACCCATATTGCCTTCTTGAATAAGATCTTCAAGGCTGTACCCTTTGCCAAGATAACGTTTGGCGATAGAGATCACGAGACGAAGGTTAGATTCAACTATCTTTGAATACGACTCATCGCTGGTGTCTCTGTCAAGCAACTCTCTGATGTCTTCCAGTTCCATCGTATCGCAGGTCGCAACATTTCTAAAGTATTTATTCAACATAGTAACCTCCTTGCAGATGTATATAACACTATTTGTGCCAAAATAGAAATATATGTATCTTGCTTTATAATTACAAATTATGACAAGCGCATGAATCAATAAATTTTCCAATAGATAATAAGTGATATAATTATGTAATAAATATTCAAAAAATAGTATGCGGGAAGCGTGAATGTAGTGATGAGGCCGGCATGACGGTTGCCATTTTTGTAGTACGTATGAAAGTTCTTGAATACGGCTCTAAGATTTTGTATACTTATCATACGCGGGAGGTGTCTCATAAAAAAAATGTGGTTGTGTGCTATGTTCGTATTGTTCGCCACGGTTTTTGTGTCAGCAAAGGAGGATATTATGGATACGGTAGGGAAAATAGATATTATTGTGCATGATTCAGTGAGGATTAGTGGTGATAAAATGATCTACATTGATCCCTATAATATTCCTGCGTCAAGCCCAAAAGCAGATATAATTTTTATTTCACATGAACATTCAGACCACATGTCGTTTGCCGATATTGAAAAGATCAATAAAGATGATACTATTATAGTTTTCCCGAAAACAGTTCGCCACCCCTACAGCGGATCAGTAGTATCCGTGAGCCCGGGTGATTCAATAACGGTTGCCGGTATTCCCGTAACAGTAGTACCCGCGTATAATGTGAATAAAAAATATCATCCGAAAGATCGCGGATGGGTTGGGTATATCATAACGATAAAAAACACAAAAATATATTTTGCCGGTGATACCGATCGTATTCCCGAAATGAAAAATTTTAATGTCGATGTTGCGTTACTTCCGGTTTCGGGAACGTATGTGATGACCGCTGAAGAAGCCGCTGAAGCTGCGATAGATTTAAAAGCGAAAGTAGCGATTGCCATGCATTACGGTTCGGTTGTAGGTACAAAAGATGATGCACAACGTTTTGCTGATTTGCTCGAGGGCAAAATTGAGGTGGTAATAAAGTATTAATTGTCGGGAGAACTACAATATCTCGCTTGACAGAAAGAAAAATATAGTTATACTTTTTCGGTCACGCCGGAGTGGCGGAATTGGTAGACGCGCTGGACTCAAAATCCAGTGGGGGCAACTTCGTAAGGGTTCGAGTCCCTTCTCCGGTATCTGAAGGCAGCGTTACGCTGCCTTTTTTTATTTCTCAGAGTGTTTGTAAAATGACCTTTAGTGTTAGTCGTATCTATCCTAACAAAAATAGTGCATTCTGTTATTGGAGACATACCTCACAAACACTCCATGCTTATAGTTTTGTGTTGTTCGTTTTTTGTATAATGAGACCTTTGCGAAATTCGAAATATTTCATTTCTCTATTTTTCCTAAATAGGGGTGTGGGGACGAAGTCCCCGCTATATAACAATATAAGCCCCTCACGTCGGTCATCGAGTGATTGCGTAAGCAATCGTACCGAGATGCGGGAGGGGTATGGGGATGGCACAACTTATAAGATCCTGCCTTACTTTTTGTCTTGCCACAAAAAGTAACAAAAAAGTCAAGGCTGTAAAAAATTATCTACGATTCTGTGTATTTTTTCTACCGCGCATAAACTCGCTACGCTCAAACAGTATGCGCTGCTTCACGAAAAAATACTTGAATTGTTTCACGATAATTTTTTAATGCCGATTGTGAAATTCTTTAAGGGGCGCGGGGACGAAGTCCCCGCTATACAACAATGTAAGCCCCTCCCGTCGGTCATCGAGTGATTGCGTAAGCAATCGTACCGAGATGCGGGAGGGGTTTGGGGTGGGCACAAATCACAAAAATAGTAATTATGCAAAGCTCTCATAATTCAAAACCAAAGATCAGCACACGAACATGGGGACGAAGTCACCTCACCATAACACACTAGGCCTTCGCATATTCCTTACAAAAGTCATCAGAAGGAAAGGTATACATTTTATACTATTTCAAAAAGAAGGTGCTCGGGCAGTGTTTACTGCATCGTAGCTATGGCATAGTGAATTGTTACCGGTACACGTTGTTGTAGAGGGTCGTAGTCAATATAAAGAAAATCAAGTTTCACGCGCTTGTTCTTTTTCAATGCTTTTTTTAAACGGTTCTCCATTTGAAACATAATTTCAGCGGTGATATATTTCAGATGCTCTGATACTTCTGTTTCGCTAGAAAGAGACGGCTTTTCGTGAAAGAACATATAAAAACTTATTGTATCAAAAGGTTTTGATTGCATTCTTAAGGGAGTCGCAACTTTGGTTGATGCGGTAAAAAGAAACTCGCTGACTTGTGTAACATCGATCGGCGGTGTTTTAAGTTGTGTGCCACGGCTTAGGATCGTAAGCGTTTTTTCCTTTTTTTCGACTGTTACATTTAGTAGCCTTGAGGCAACTGATTTGCAAACGGTTTTGGCCGCGATTTCGCTTGTACCGTACCCTTTTATATCGATAATATCGCTTACCTCTCGATAGACAGTGCTATACGCGGTAGAATAGATTTTCTTTTCAGAGTGTGAACAACCGAAATTCAATACTATGACAACAACGATGATGTTTCCCCATATACTTTTCATCTTTCCTCCTTATGTGCAGAATACTAAAGATAGCACGTAACCGACGTTTTTCAAGGGGTGAATTCTGTTTCTGTTTTTTTATTGCTCTTGAGACCAAAAGCGTATAAAATAACAAGTGTATAGGGAGGTATATATGCGAAAAAAAATCAAAGAAATAATTGAACTCAATATGGTGCTTGAAAAAACCGTCGGTGAATTATATCGTTTTTATGCACAATGGTTCCCTGACGATGAAAGTTTTTGGATGCAATTATTCCGTGAAGAGACAGAACATGCCAAACTTCTGGAAGAAGCAGGATTACATAAAGAGAAGGAAGTGGCCGGAGTGAAAACAGTTTATCCGCATACGGATGCGACCCGCGATGCCATTCAAAAAATCAATGAGTATATTGCTCAAGGTAAAGAAAAAACACCGACCAAGCGAGAGGCCTGTGAATTTGCCTTGTTCCTCGAAAGTTCCGCGTCTGAGTTTCACTTGCAGTATTTGATCAAAAAAAGCGGTGACGATGATCTTTTAGGAGTTTTTAAACATCTCAATGGCGCTGATGAGAACCACGCACGACGAATTGCCGATTACATGCGGGAAAAAACCTAAAACGGGGTACTATAATTATTTCTGTAATGATATGAGGTGAGGTCTTTGAAAAACTACGATATTTTGAATTTGTGCCCACCCCAAACCCCTCCCGTGAAAGTCGGGAGGGGCTTACATTGTTATATAGTGGGGACTTCGTCCCCACACCCCTATTTAGAAATTAAAGAAAATTTTGAAATTTTGAATTTTGCAAAGGTCTCGAGGTATACATGCATGTAATTAATGAGCGCTACACCATAGTTCAAAAGATAAGTGAGACCAATAACAGCTTAAACTATGTTGTCGTTGACGCACTGACCGGAGAACATTGTTTATTGAAAATGCTCAATCGAAGTGTCGCGCATCCGTTTCCTCTGGAATATTTTAAAAAAGAATATGTTTTGAATGCATCGTTGCGTCATCCGTTGATTCGTTCTCCTCTTCGTTTTGAAACATGCGTTTCTATTGACGGTAACACTATGTCGGAACCCGATTATTTTTTTTGCACACCGTATTATGAAGATCCAACCAAGAAAATTATTGACTATGATACGTTTATTCCGCAGATCGCGGATGTATTGTCGTTTTTACATGAAAACGGGTTTTTTCATGGGGATATTCGGCAGGAGAACTATTTTTTAAACGCCAATAAGCTTGTTTTATTTGATATAAGTGCTTTTATCCCGAAGGAAATTGGTATTAAAGATGATCTTGCGAAAATACAGGCAATTATTACTGAAGGAATAGGTAAGAAGTTTCAAAATCAATTGAGAGATATTCGTGATGTAGATCGTGAAAGTGAAAACACAGACTATCATGTGTCTATAGTTAAACAGGCGCTGGCACAATGGATGCCGCCGTTATCGCTATTATTTCCCGAGCACGTTAGAACATGCATATTTACACCGAATGAGGATCTGGGAATACTTCTTTATCATGTCGGCGATCAACGTAATGCCTGGTATTGGATTCAGTCTCGTATACCCGAGATCGAGATCGCCGGTTTTAGAACTGTTCTTCTTGAACGCTACGATAAAAGCGAAAATTTCGCGTTACTCAAAGTGTTGTTACAGCATGCGCAATTGTATGAAAAGAGTCGTGCGGTATTGCACGAATTCGGTCATGAGTTTGCAAAAATAGATGCGTCATTGCCGTACACACCTGCAGCGATCAATTCAAATCCGGTTGCAGAAAAAGATAAACTGATTCGCATGGGTTTGCATCTTCTTGAAGTGATGGCAGAGATCCATCCGATCGCGATTATTATTCCCGATATATCGACTCTTGATGAGGTAAGTGTCGCATTTGTCATGAAGATGAATGAATTTCTTGATTCCAAACGTATCACAGTGCTTGCCGCATCAGATGTGCCTTTTGAAATTTCGGGGATGCGGATGTATGAATGTTCGGCTTTGACCGAAAAGGACATAGAAGTGTTACTACGATATGTATTTTATTATTATCCGTTGCATCATGATGATATTGCGGTAATTGCCGAGATATCGGGAGGTGAGCCTGCAAACATTGTTGACGGATTACAACGGATTCAAAATGAATATGCTTTTTCATTTGAAGAAGGTCGCATTCGTGTGCCTTCGCATGCACTTTCCTGTTTTAACAGTGAGAATGTGCTTCGCACGTTGGCAGAAGTCTTACCACAAGAAATTCACTCAGTTATGCACGCCATGGCCGTATTCGGCGGTTCATTGCCATGTGAATGTGTGGCGCATATTGATAGACGTTTTCAGGATTATTTTTTACAGACAGAGAAAGCAGGGTTGCTTGTGGTGATCAATGACATGTATCGTGTGAAAAGCAAAAATGCTCTCAAAGTGTTTATAAATGCTGTAAACGAAGATGTTGTTGAAGCTTTGTGTGTATATGTTGCAACACAGCTTTCGCACACTCCACGTTTTCTAGAACCGTTACAGGTGCATTATTTTCAAACAAAACGGTTTGACGGATTTGCAGAAATATTAAAAAAATTGACTCTGCAAAGAGAAAAAAATCCTCATTTAAAAGATCCCGGTCAGTATATGTGGAATTGTTGTTCAGCGTGCGAGAAAGAATTGTCGCATTTCAATGGGGACAATGCGTTTTTTATTCTTGAGCAATTAATATGGCTTGGTGAACGTTTCGGGGGTATTGAGCCTTCTTTATTATTGGAACAGTTACAGCCTCTGGCACAAACCGATGAGAAGCGTTGGCGTTATTATACAGTATTGATTCAACGCGGCACACCGACTGAGCAGCAATTGGAAAGTATAGAACGTGAGATCGCTGCCATTCCGTCGGAAGTACTGATGGTCAAATGGCGGCTAACGCATTCGTTTTTGGTGCGGTATGTCGCTATGGGGTTATATGAAAAAGCATTACACCTGTACCATACCTATATGGAGCCGTTGTTTCCGGACGTAAATCCAAATATGCAGTTCATGGCGATTACCATCGTTCAGAACGCATATTATCGCATGGCAAATGACGAAAAAACATGGCATTTTCTTGAAAAAATGAGAGTTTTAAGTGAAGAGTTTCCTGAATTGATCCATGAGGGGCAATTATTCAGCTTAAATAATAATTATATGATCTTTTATGCGCGCGTCGGTAAAAACGATGATGCGATCGAATACGCCTTCAAAGCATTTGCAATTGCGAAAAGAACACAGGATTATCGTAGCATGGCACTGATAAACAGCAATATTTCAGTTTTATTAACTATGAGCAATCAACTGAAAAAAGCGATGGGATATATTCTTCAGAGTATAGAGTATGCTTTGAAGGGAAAAGTATACGATATTTATCTTCTTGCAGGCGGGAATGCGACCATCAACTTTCAGACCGTTTTTAACTATAAAAGAGCGTTGGAGTTACATGCCGATATGATGAAAGCATTTGATCGGTGTCCTAATATTGCGTTTAAAAGTAATAATTTAAAGAACGGCATGTCATTGTATTTTGAGCTCGGGTTATGGGAAAAGGGATATGACATGTTGTTACGAGAGCGGGAGCTGGTATTATCGACGACGCATTCACTTCTTGAGGAGCATCAGTTTTACGGGTTGGATTTTGTGTACAGATATTACGCTGAGGGGCGCGATGCCGCGTGGTTGTTTTTAGAAGGGGTGTTTAATGATCCTTCTAATCCTGTGGACAACCGCTCAATTATCATGGTATATATGGATTGTATCTATTATATGTTGCTCTGGCGCGATGCAACGAGTATTTCAAAAATGCTTCAATTTATAGAGGAACACAAGGCTGACTTGGCAATTGCAGATAACTATAATTTTACTGCTATGGTTGTGCTCCTGAATATATGGCTCGGTAACGCTTCGTATAGCACCGAATGTTGTAAAGTCGGTAACATTGAAGATGCCAATACTATGGCATTTTATTTTTATGTATACTGCAGCAACGCGAAAAAAAAGGATGCCTTGTATTACGAACATCTTTTGCATCTTGTACGACTTCTTCGAGTAGCGTATTTGAATGTACCTGAACAATTACAACAGACGTTTCTTGCATATTCTCCGATCATACGATTTTATATGCCGTTTCTTGAGGAACAGGGAATTATTATTTCGACCTTTAATGAAAAAGCTTTTTTGCGAAAACATATGTCGAAGACGCGTAATTTTATTGCGAAAAATCGAGCCGCATTTTACCGAAAGGTGTCATTTTCAAACATTGCCGACACTCAGGTTATGATTGAAAAAGCGATGAAGAATGCGATGGCTATTTCAGGATTCCAACGAGGAATATTTTTTGAATACGACAAAACTGAAGGATGGATCAAAAAATACGAAGTACGTGCATCCTCATGGTTTCGCGATGATGAAGAGTATGTAGGTGATATTATTATCAGTATTTTGCAAGAGCGAAAAGATAAACTGCAATTGTGGCATCGCACGAATCCGTATGAGTGGCCGGAAGTTGAAGCAGCGGTGTGTTTTCCGATTATTGATATAACAATGGCTCGTGATACGGTCGTAAAAAAGGATATTTCTTCTTCGACGTCGTTACATCACTTATTGTCGCTACGGGGGGCATTCTATTTTGATACAAAACTCGCATTGGTACAGCCGATACGTGAGGATCTTGATCACTTGTTCTATTTGCGTGAAATGATCAATGTGGCAATGTATTATAACAAACTCAAAGAAACCATGATGCTTGATCCGCTGACGCGCTTATACAAGCGTGAAACATGGCTTGATCTTGTAAAGATCATTTTCGGTTCTGCCAATGACGATGAACAACATTTGACGATAGTGATGTCCGATATTGATTTTTTTAAATCCGTTAATGATGTATACGGCCACAAACGCGGGGATGTTGTTCTGGCGCAAACCGCAGGTATTGCGTTGAAGTCGTTGCGCGGCATCGATCTCGGGGGGCGCTTCGGTGGTGAAGAATTTATATTTTGCTTACTCAATACGTCCGGAGAATCTGCATATAAAGTGGTTGACCGAATGCGGCAAACAATAGCACAATCTGCGATCATGTCTGAAAGAACGATTAGTATCAGTGCCGGTATAGCCTTCTACCCCGAAGACGGTACCGTGCTTAATGAATTGATAGAAAAAGCCGATCAAGCGCTTTTAGTGGCTAAAGAAACAGGAAGGAATAAATGTGTAACATGGCAACAGTGTGCCTCGCAATCATCTGAAGTGCTTGCGCACATAGTTCCGATCATTTCAAATCCCGCGCGAGAAAAGGAAAAAGTTGATCTTATTATTGAGTTACTTGATAGTATCTCGGTGCTTAACGGGGTAGCGCATGTTTGTGAAGAAAGTGCAAATATTTGCAAGCGATTTTTAGCTGTTGACGAAGTCGTTTTTGTCGAGTTAGAGCAGGGGAGTGTTTTCGTTGAACCGCCTTCATATGAAATTTTACTGGTAAAAGATAATGAACTTCCCGAGCAATTATCAGAACAATGCGCGTTATTTGCGGCACGACCGGGAGAAAAGCTTTCCTTCGGGTTGTATTTTTTGACACAAACAGAGCCTGAAAAACCACTTCTTGAAAAACGGTTTTTCCGCTTTATTGCCAATATTATCTTAGATCGTTTGATCGCTGCCCGTATGCTCACACGATGGAATGTATAAGTGGAGTATAAAAAGTATCTATATGATCGAATGGAGCTGAGGGGGATCGAACCCCTGACCTATTGATTGCGAACCAATCGCTCTCCCAGCTGAGCTACAGCCCCAAGTGAGTTGATGATACGTAATATTTTAAAAACTTCAAGTAAAAAATACTACGTACAGGATATTTCCGATTGACTACGTGGATTGAAGAGAGGAAGATATCTTGACAGTGTATCGCGCTCTGTTATAGTATTTAGAGGCGGAGGGATTGTGAAACTACTCAATGAACGATATAAGATTATAAAAAAAATCAGTGAGACTCATACCAGTTTCATCTATCTTGTGGAAGATATTGCCAAGAAACAGCAGTGTATTCTTAAAATGCTCAATCGGAATGTGGCGACTCCGTATTCGGTCGAATATTTTATGAAAGAATATTGTCGCAATGCATTACTGGCGCATCCGCTCATTTGCAACCCGTATGAGTTTGAAACATGTGTGAATATAGACGGTAATGTGCTTGCCGAGCATGAGTATTTTTTTTGTACTCCGTTTTATGAATTGCACTCATTTTTATCAAAAACCACGTGTTCGCTTTATGTGAAATATCTTATCGGTGATGTGATGAGTTTTTTGCATGACAATGGTTTTCATCATGGTGATATTTGTCCCGAAAATATCTGGCTTGTGGGCGATCGGATACTATTGACCAATCTTCGTTGTTATGCCTCATATGAAGCAGGCCAAAAAGAAGATCTTGCGAGATTATCAGCCTTGTTTCGACAATATACGACGAAAGACCTGATGGACATTATGGCCGACCGATATGCACCTACGGTTTCCACGAGTGATTCAAGTATTCATTTATCCATTATCGCCGAAGCACTGACCGTTTTTTCTCCCCCACTCACACTTCTTTTACCCGATGCGATCCCTTCAGTTAAAAAAACTCTTAAAACTGCTCAAGAAGTGGTTTTTACCGATATATCCGACGTACGTACAGCCCGGTTATGGATGAATTCCGTAGTTCCTGAATGTGAGATACTGGGGTATCGACGAGTAATAATTGATACTTCGGAAGCGCATGAGCCATTTTCAGTAATGAAAAAAATCATACACGCGGCTGATATGTATGAAAGAACACATTTGATTCTGCAAGAATACGGTCATGAATTTTGTAAGATAGTCCCGGCGCTTGGCGGGCAACCTCGTCCCAGTTCTCTCTCGGCGTTGGATGAAGAAGAAAAAATGAATCGATTGTCATTATACCTTATCAATGAACTTGCATCGTTACATCCGGTTCTTTTGATTATTCCCGATTGGGAAAAACTTGACCCGCAAAGTATTAAATTATTACGGTCAATAAAATCTAACAGCGAGTTATCACGCATAAAGATACTTGCCGCTTCATCCGGCACCGGTGATCTTCAGGGATTTGAGCAAATATCATGCCCGAAATTGAATCAAGATGAATTTACTCGTATCGTACGCTATTATTTTTATTATTATACATTCTCACATGATGCGTGCCGTTTGATCTATACTATAACAGGAGGTGATTTGTCAATATTGGCAGACGGGTTTCAAAAAGCACTCCGAGAAGATGGATTATGTGTGGCAGGGGGAGAGATTCACCTGAAAAAAATGTTTGAGTATTATTTCGATATAACCGGGACATTTTCGAATCTGTACACCCAATTGGACAAACTACTTCATTCGGTTCTCGGTCTTGTGCGTATGTTCGGCGGATCATTGCCAATCAAAATTCTACGAGAGTTACCAAAAAAATATAAAAAAGCATTTGATGAATGTATCAAAAGGCAACTTCTCGCGGTTGTCGATGAGACGATTAGTTTTCGTTATGCGATCTACTCAGACTGTGTAGACGAACTTAACGATCTGAACTTGATAAGACGAGTTGCTGAAGTGACGAAAGAGTTGCTTCGCGAAGAACCGGTGTTGTTGAAGCCGTATCGTCTTTTGCTTTTTATACAAGGCAGGTATGATGAATATGTCGAAACCATGGAGTCCGTACTTGAAGACCGTAAAAAAACCGCAATTGTATCAGATGTCTCAAATGTAATTTGGCCATGTCTTATGGAAACGGAAAAATTCAACGGTGAATTGAGCCGTGAGCACAGATTCACTTTGTATGATCAATTGATTTTATATAATAACCGCTTCGGTGCATTCACCGTTTCTGATTTGTTGGCGAAGCTTCGGGCGGCTGTATTTACTGCCGATGAATTACTCAGGTACAGAACTGCTTTTTTGAAATTTGGTGAACCCGATGAACGTGACATTACTGATGTCGAATCATTTTTGTGTACTGTTTCTGGGCCTGTATCGAAGATTACCTGGAACCTTATATCTGCATATGTCAATCGAATGACAAATTCCGGATTTTATGAAAAGGCCATACAGGCGTCTGACAGATATATGTCTCCGTACATTGACACATTCGATGTTATGGATAAGATTGAAGTTTTTATTCGTAATTTGGTATTGTATTTTCGTATTCAAAATAGAGTGAAGGCATGGGAATATTTGGAGAAAATTCGGGAGGTCATGGAAGCGCATCCTGACCGTATTGATGATAATTGTCGCTTTGTTTACTATAACAGTCATTTTGCCATGCTTCAGCAGGAAGGGAAATATACCGAAGCATTGAATTTTGCCGATAAAGCAATTGCAATAGCCGAATCGGTACGGGATTATAGAAAGCTTGCCTTGGTATATAATAATATGGGCGTATTGTTGTCGACAATAAATCAGCGGAAAACCGGATTTGAAATGTTTACACGATCACTTGAGAATGCCTTCAAAGGAAAAATCCATGATTGGATTCTGCTCGGTACCGGAAATATTATGGAGTATTATTTGACGATTTTGGATTATGCTGAAGCCAAAAAAGCCTATCTCAAGGCATTTCCGTCGTTGGACCATTCACAAAATATCAATCAGCGTAGCCACATTCTCGTTATCGGCGCATGGCTAATGTATGATCTCGGGGACTTTCACGCAGGTGATGACATACTGGCACAATGTCGAATATTACTTAACCAAAAAGGCACAGTACTCTATGATGAATCATTTTATCAGGCACTTGAGTTCAGGTATACGTATCGTGCTCAAGGCAGAGAAGCTGCTTTACGTCAACTGAATGACTTCACGACAACGTCCGATCCGGCTCTTATGGATCGCCACAAGGTGTTGTTGTATACTTATGTGATCAACGAACTGTTTTATCTCGATGAAAAAGAATTACTGATTGAATTATTAATGATCATTGGAGATCACAAAGACCTTTTACCGCAGGAGATCGATTATAATAATATTCATGCATTATTGACGCTTTTGCGAATTTGGGCGGGGTTGGATCATTTTAAAAAGGACTGTGTGAGTTTGGGGAACATTGAAGAGATCGGTTTACGGGTATTGTACCATTATCTTGCAAGCTTTCATACAAAAGATACACTGATGATTGCTGAACATGTGTATCAATGCCGGGCAATTTTACATGCAGCGTATAGTCGGCTTTCGAGAAAAGATAAGAAATTGTTTTTACTCCATTCAAAATTAATAAGAAAATACGAACCGTTTTTAGCGGCGTACGGGTATTCGATAACAAACGGTAATCTTTTTGCAATGAGGCGTTCATATGTTGATGTTTCTCTCGTTATGCATGAAAAAAAACGATTAAAAAATATTTCAAAAAATATTTCTTCCCAACTTAGTGACCCGGCGCACATGATCCGGGATGTTTTGAACGACGCGCGTGACCTCAGCGGATTTTCTCGAGCGATTTATTTTGAGTATACATTTTCCGGGCATTGGATTAAACGAGCCGAGGTGTATGACTCGATTTGGTACAAAGCTGATGAGGCTTATGCCGATAATCTGTTGGCAATGATGATAGAGTCAGGAAAATCAGAGATTTTGTATTCTTTATTACCACACGACCTGCTACCGCTGACCGTTGCGGCGGCGGTTCCGATCATTGATATCGGATTGAGTCGTCAGGATCATCACGGGAATCGCACAAAAAAGGGTAATGAAACACCTCTTAACCGATTGATGTTACGCGGTGTGTTGTATGTGGACAGTAAATTCGGTATCATGTGCCCATCACGAGAAACTTCGCAGTATCTGACGTTCACTCAAGATAAGATGAATATGATCCTATATTTTTCTGCATTGAAAAAAGCCATGCTTCTTGATCCGCTTACCGGTTTATATAAACGCGAGACATGGTTAGATATGGTAAAAAATGTAATTTCTTCCTCACGTAATCACAAGAAGCGCCACGCAATAGTGATAACCGATATTGATTATTTTAAAAAAGTGAATGATATTTTCGGTCATAAAGCCGGGGATAATGTGTTGTGTGATGTGGCGCATCATTCTATGGCCGCATTACGTATGAACGATATCGGCGGACGTTTTGGCGGTGAGGAATTCACTTATTGTCTTATAGATACAACCTATGATAACGTGAAAAAAGCGGTTGAGCGTATTCGTCATGCGGTACAGTCGGCAAAACTTTTAAAAGATCATCCCGTTTCGATCAGTGCCGGCTATGCTGTTTTTCCCGATGACGGAGTGTTACTGAGCGATCTGATAGAAAAAGCGGATCAAGCGCTTTTATTCGCGAAAAAAAACGGACGAAACCGATGCATAGCGTGGCAGGAATTGCTTACCTCCGGTGTGACACCTCACCGTGAAAAAATCCCTATTATTGAAAATTATTCCCGTGAAACCGAGAAGATCGATCTTATAATCGCCCTCATTGATACGGTTTCGGTTGCGGACGGTTTGTCGAAAATTATAATCGAGATCCGCAATATCTGTATCCGTTATCTGGAAATCGATGATGTGCTTTTTATAGCAGCTTCGCGAAATGAGTATGCGGTTTATCCGTCTGAGTATTATGAGCAAATAAGTATTACGTTCCCTTTGAAGGAAACGCTGTTTGAGGATTGTTCGCTTTTTGCCTCGTATGGTATTGCGGACAAAGAATACGGAGTTTATCTTATACTTAAGAAAGATTCACATAAAGCATTACTCGAAAAACGATATTATTCGTTTTTAGCTGAAGTTATTGCGGGAAAAGCAATGTCTGCAATCTTATTGGCTCAAAATTGATGTATAATCTTGACATAACGTCGCCATCTGGTATAGTCAGTAAGGGTGGTGAAAGTTGAAAATTATTAACGAGCGTTATCGTATTGTCAAAAAGATCAGTGAGACGCTTAACAGTCTCAATTATCTTGTCGAGGATGAATATACACATTCGATGTGTTTATTGAAAATGCTTAACCGGAATGTGAAACATCCTTTTCCTCTTGAATATTTTAAGAAAGAGTATGTCATCAATTCTTCTTTGAAGCATTCGCTGATTCGTAATCCGATAGCATTTGAGACATGCGTTTCTATAGACGGTAACGATATGGCAGAGCCCGAGTATTTTTTTTGCACACCGTTTTATCAAAATCCTGTTCATGTCGATAAGAGTAATTTTAATGATACGGTGATGAGCCAGATCATTGACACACTTGTGTTTTTACATGCGAATGACTGTTTTCATGGTGATATTCGCGCAGAGAATTTATTTCTCTCCGATAACAATGTCGTGTTGTTTGATATCAGTCCATTTGTGCCGTATACGATCGGAAAACAAGACGATATTAAAAAAATTCACGCATTTTTAAAACCGTTACTTTCACTTACCGTGAAAAAGCCCCCTGAAGACAGTCGTGAAATTGCACCTGAACATGACGTGTCGGCAGTTCATCTGAGTATTATTGAAGCAAATGCACTGCAGTTTAAACCTTCGTTATATATCACCTTTCCCGATTACGGGAAGATACTTGTTGATGCCATTCGTTCACATAATGCTGTTGTTGTACACACGGCTTCAGATGTACGCAATGCTTATTTTTGGGTACAATCATGTGTGCCGGAATATGAGGTGATCGGTTACCGCGCGATTCTCATCGAATCAGCCGAACCTTTTGTTGTTTTTTCAATTTTCAGAACACTCTATCGATATGCCGATGTCTACGAAAAAACTAAAACCGTGCTTCACGAATATGCACGGGAGTTCTGTAAAATCATTCCGAATGAAAAAGTGTCTTCTGCACCTGTGTTAGCATCTCCTGCAGATGAAGATGCGAAACTTCTTCGGTTAATTGTGCATGTTATGGAGACGCTTGCAGAGATTCATCCATTAGTGATCGTTATCCCTGATTGGTCATTGCTCGATATGCAAAGTAAGCAAGTATGTGAATACATAGCCGAATCATCATCGATGAAAATAAAAATTCTTATTACCTCTCACGAACGTATTGACTGGTTATCGGCATACAATTTTGAGAGCCGTCTTTTGACCAAAAATGAATTTTCTCGTCTTTTGCAGACAGTATTCTATTATTATCCGCTGACAAAGACCGTTGAAGATGATATTTATACTATTACAAGCGGAGATTGTGCATTAATTGCCGATGGATTTGCTAAGGCGGCAGAATTACATGAGTTTTTCGTTGACAACGGGGCGATATCACTTCGTCGTCCTTCTGCGTATTACTTTGATATCGTGGGGGCATTTGAAATCGCATTAAAAAATGTTTCTGATGAGATTTGTCGCGTGCTTCATGTCATGATTTATTTTGAAGGGCGTATTCCTTTTAACGTGATTGATGACTTATCTGCTGAGTATAAAGAAATATTTCATGAGGCGGTTGCGCAACAATTTCTAATAAAAACCGGTAATTCATATCATTTCCGGTATTCATTTTTTCTTCAGCACATCCAAAAGGTACTACCTAATCCGATGCTTAATAGTATTGTCGATGTGTTGTGTAATAAATTATATGACGATTCCTTTTTAATGGTTCCGCTCATGAAAATATTATTTGATCTTTCACGATATGATGAATTTGTTGAAAGTGTAGAGAAATTGCTTAAAATGAGGGATGAAAAACCAAAAAATAATGATATATCTCGCTATATATGGATATGTATCATCGAATCGGAAAAGGTCATTGATAATGTAACTCGTTCTCATAAGTTTTTTATATATGAAAATCTCTTATGGCTCAATACTCGTCACGGAAAGTATGACAACCAAGAATTATTACGTAAACTGAAAGAAAACATGTCTTCTCAAGAAGAAAATATTCGGTATTTGACAGCTCTTTTTGGGAGTAAAAATCCTTCTGAAAATGAATTGGATGCAGCGTTGCCTTTGTTTGAAAAAAGCGAAGGTATCGCGTTCACCATTCGTTGGCGATTGTTATCAAGCTATGTGAGTTGTTTGAGTGAAAGCGGTAATTACGAAAAAGGGATCAGCGTCTATACTGACTATGTAGAACCTCGTATTAAAGAATTAAACCCCCGGATGCAATTTGATGCATACAATAGCGCGGAAGTCATGTATTCGCGTTTGAGAAATCAAGAAAAAGGGTGGGCATATCTTACAATAATGAAAGATCTGGCCGAGAAAAATCCGGATTTTATCAATGAGAATCTTGTTTTTACGTTGTATAATAATATATTTGTCCATTTACGGCAAGAGGGAAAAGATGCTGAAGGATTTGAATATGCACATAAAGCGATCGGAGTGGCAAAAAAATCACATGATTATCGTAAACTTGCGCTCATATATAATAATATGGGTGCGGGATTATTTTGGAATAATCAGCGCACTCAGGCCTGTGAATATTATAAACTTTGTCTTGAAAACTCATTTAAAGCGAAGGTTGCTGATTATATTCTTCTCGGCACGAGAAATATTGTTGATTACTATGATTCTGTACATCAATATTCGCATGCATTTGAAGCGTTACACAAAGGATTTGAATATTTGCCTTCCGCACTAAGTATTATGCAAAAAAGCAATATTTCAAAGATTGCCGCGTGGACATATTATGAGATCGGCTCATGGGATGAGGGAGATGTGTATCTTGAACAAATAAAAGAATTATTGAAGGGGCATCAATTCTCGCTTGCAGAAGAATTCCAGTATTTTGCGATAGAAGCAATGCATATCTACCATGCACAAGGGCGAGAATCCGCATTGATCTTTGTACGAAATATTCCGCAACGGGAAAAACTAGTTGTCTCTACGAAAGCATTGATATTTGTGTATCTTTACATTCTCCATTATCTTTTTTTGCAAAAAGACAAGGAATTCGTCAAAGAGCTGTTGCGTTTTATAGAAGAACATCCTGACGAAATTCCCAATACGACGAATTACAATTTTATTGCCCTCATCGCGTTGCTCAGGATTTGGGTCGGCTTTGATGAATTTCGCAATGATTGTGTGTGTATAGGTCTGATAGAAGAACCTAATCTTATTATTTTATATCATTATTTGTATTGTCAAAATCGTAAAGATTCTGATATCATGTGGTATGAACATTTTTATCACATGGTTCGATTACTGCATTTTGCGTATTCAACACTTCCTGAGACATATAGAACAATGTATTGCGAACAGGCACCGCTTTATTGTGCGTATGAACCTTTTGTGATAGAGCATGGTTTGTCGATAGCAACATTCAAATACAATGTATTCCCCAAAAAATATCGCTTGAAGGGAACAGAATATATACAACAACGGAGGAATGAGTTTTTCAAACATGCCACATTTTCAAATCTTGCAGAGACATCGCAAATGATTCAGCGTTCTATATCTGAAGCACTGACGGTGAGCGGTTTTGAGCGGGGTATCTATTTTGAATATGACAAGTCCCAGGGGTGGATCAAGAGAAATGAAGTGCATAATCCGATTTGGTATCGTGAAAATGAAGCACATATTGAAGAAATTGTGACCGATGTTTTACGTGAACAGGAAGATAAGTTGTTGTTTTTTAAAAAGAAACATTTTGAAGGCGGATTAGGGGTCACTGAGGCAATCTGCTTTCCGGTCATCGACATTACAATGGCACGAGATCGTAACATGAAAAAAAGTTCATCGTCAACTTCGCTGTTTCATTTGTTATCATTGAAGGGGGCGTTTTATTTTGATACCAAATTTGCACTTGTGCAACCGAATCGTGAAGACGTATATCACTTATTCTATTTGAGAGAATTGATTAACTTAGGCCTGTATCATAATAAACTTAAAGAGGATATGCTTCTTGACCCGCTTACAGGTTTATATAAACGTGAAACGTGGTTTGATATGACCAAAAGTCTTATTAACGTGGCCGCTGATCAGAACAAACGTCTGACCATTATGATGACCGATATTGATTTTTTCAAAGCAGTTAACGATGTGTACGGACATAAAACGGGCGACATGGTGCTGCAGAAGGTAGCCAAAAGCACATTGCAATCGTTGCGAGTGATCGACATCGGTGGCCGATACGGCGGCGAAGAGTTTATTTACTGCCTGGTAGATACTGCAGGTGATTCCGCGATGAAAGCGGCCGAACGATTACGACTTGCCGTACAACATGCCTCTATACTGACTGATAAACAGGTCACATTGAGTGCAGGAATGGCATGTTTCCCGTTCGATGGAACGTTATTAAGTGATTTGATCGAAAAGGCTGATAAGGCGTTGTTGGCAGCCAAAGAGTCCGGAAGAAATCGTTGTATGGCATGGAAAGAATCTGCATCGTTTGCCGATAAAGTTGAACGGCATGCAGTGCCGGTGATATCGAATCCTTCGCGAGAAAAAGATAAAATTGATTGTGTGATTGAACTTGTTGATACCGTATCGCTTCTAAACGGAGCTGAAAACATGGTTGATGAACTGCGAAATGTGTGTAGTCGTTATCTTGAGATCGAAGAACTATTATTTGTCATTTTCTGTGACGGAAAAAAGCAAGTATTTCCACGGCAACTTGCGTCGTTACTTACAGAAGATTATTTATCTGAATCACTTGATGAACACACACAACTGTTTGCTGCTCGACCGGGGAAAGACTGCGAATACGGCTTGTATTTCCAAATAAAACAGGGTTCGCAAAAACCGCTTCTCGAAAAGCGTTTTTATCGCTTTGTTGCGGGCGTTTTACTTGAACGTCTTATGGCTGCATCACTTGCAATACCGAATGATGAATAAACACTTGCATTTCTTAAAAAAAATGGTACTATCGTCACATGACCGATATCAATCTTGATTTTAATTTTTCAGTATGCAAGGCTTATGTCGAAGTTGATTTTGACACGAAGATGTTGCGTATTTCTCATCACTCATATGCAGAGATCATCATGGAATATATGCCGAAAGACGGCTCTGACCGTATGCGATTGGTGATGCAAGGTCAAAACGATGATGATAAAGAATATTTTGCCACCTATGTGATCGCTGAACTTTTCAGTCAAATTCTGGAACGCAATAAAGACTGTGCCCAGGAACAGTTGAGTGAGTTGTATGCGTTTTTTTCTATGGAACGCACACTTGAACTTGAGAGAGCGATTATATCTTTTTTAAAGTCCCATATCTTATAAATAGTAACTATTTTTTTACATATTAATCTCATTTGAGATGTAGGGATGAGAATATCATTTGCGAACTCCCATCCCTTATTATTTATTTTTTTACAGAGTCATACATCGGATTCGGAATCACTATGATACTGTAATTCAATCCCAGTTGTTTTTGAGCTTCTGTTTTATCTTCTTCTTTTTGGTGAATAATACCTTCAAGAGTATTTCCCATGTCAATTACAAGTAAGAAAATTGATTTTTGAGTAGTGCCAAGTATACTGATGACCCCATTGAGAGAGACCAGTTTGTCGATATGGATTTCTCGTATGCATTTTTTTTTCTTTTTATCAAATACGGAAATATAGAATTTTTTCGGAACGCCTTCAATTTTCACATCTTGCGGTGATTTAATTATAGTTCGCTGACCACCTCCGAAAGGTGCATAAATATAATGCTCATCTGCTTCAAGGGATGAAACCAGCATATTACCGTTAACACCCCCTTGTGCATCGAATTTCATCTTCTCATATGCTTCTGGAAGATCTCGGGTTAATACATGCTCCAACTGCAGATCGGTGTTATATACTTCTATTCGGTAGGGTTCTATATAATAGGAAATATATATTTTTTTATCGTAGCTATCTGCTCTGATGATCCCTTGTTCAAAGTCTTTTCCGGCAATATCGTTTGGTTCATACGATGGTTTTTCATGTTCAATGCTTTTCAACAATTGACCATGTTCCAGTTCCAGTTTACTTAGTTTTTTCCCAAAATATGCATGATAATACATGGTTTTGTCCATAAAATCCATTACTCCAAACATGCCCATGTCCTTTGATAATGGAATTTCATCAACATAAGTGCCTGCAAGATCAAACATGCTTACTTTTTGCCGCGCTAGATCATACATGTATATTATCTTATTTTGAACTCGAATAAGTGAAATCGCTTCCACTTCGCCAGGACCTTTCCCGCGTTTAAAAGTTAAGGTTTTTTGTTTATTACCATTTTCATCGGTAAAATGCATAACGAGTTTTTCTGGGAATGCCTCGGTGTAATAGAGCATACCTTCATACGTTCCTGACTTTTCAGGTGGATTAAATAAATTCAGATTTACAGGGATCCAGGTGGTGCTGATTGGTACAGTTACAATCTCCAATGTACTTTTCCCGCATGAAAGCATAAGTAAAAGTGACGCGAAAATAACTACTGAAATTATTTTTTTCATAGAGGCCTCCCCTTTTTTCTAATGCATATTTATACGGAATCAATAGTTGTTTGTTGCATGATCAATATAAAATGCACATTATCATGCACTATCGCCTGTCGTAAAGATTTGATTTTCGTGTTGACAGATACGATGAAAGCGGCCATCAGATTCACTCTTGATAAATACGAAAAAGTAGGTATACTCAGTTTGTCAGGGGATGACAAGGTTTCGACAGGGATAGGTGTAACTTGAACTGCGTGTCGGTTCGCCGGAACCGTAAAAACGGCACAAAATGTAACTGCAAACGATTACGCTTTAGCTGCCTAATGCGCAGCATGTCTTTCAGTTCAATGCCTGCGGGGATTGAAAGGCAAAAAGCAGCAGGCTTTTCCGACCTTGTGCGCCCAGCGCATTGACGGAGAACTTATAGGGATCGGTGCTGAACGGTTTGATTGTTTTTCAAAACGGCACCTAAAAAATTAAAAACAACCTACACACGTAGATGTTCCTGTAAGCCATCTTTGGACGCGGGTTCGATTCCCGCCATCTCCATCCCCGACCGATGTCATTTGATGCACGATGCAGCGTGCTCTTCATGTGCAATCAAATACCGAGTTTATACGCAGATTTGTGCCGATGGTAGATAGATTTTGAAACAAATATCTGGTATTGTTGTCTTTATAGATGGAGCTCACTAAGGATTAAGGGTTTTCATTTGCGTTGTTTGCAGTGAAATGGTTGAATTGTTGGTTTTGACTGATGATAACATGTGGAGAGGGATATGAAAAAGAATATATTCGGGATTATCATACCATTTAGTATCGCTTTGATGATGGGTTTAGTTTTTTATTTAACATTTATGCGCAATCCCTTTGGATTGATATTTAACGCAAGTTTTTTTCTCATGAGTGGGGCATTGATCTTGGGGTTGATTAATGGAGCGTTTTTGAGTTTTAAATCGTCAAAAAGATGTATGAAATATCTCGGAGCAATTCCTTTACTATTGGCATTTGTTTGTTTTGTTGTAGCGATATCAATCAGCTTTGATATCCGTATGATTTATTTTTACTGGATTCCGCCTAAACCTACCAAAGAAGAATGGAAAAAAGACCTTCGCTTTCTCGCTGAGAAAATGAATGCCATATATCCGAATCTTTCCACAAAAGTTTCTCAGGAAGTGTTTACAAAAACAGTAGATGATATTGAAGCGCGTATTCCTTCATTATCCGATTCAGATATTATCGCGGAATTGTTTCGCCTTTCAGCTCTGCCGAATGACGCACACACAATACCAGCAGTATTTATACCATGCTTTAATATTCATGATATACCAATTAAGGTACATCGCTTTGAAGACGGATGGTACATAATTGATGCTGCTTCAGATTACCATAATCTAGTAGGGAAAAAGATTGTTAAAATCGGCGCATTACCTATCGAAGATGTTGCTCAAAAATTCAAACCTCTTATTTCTGCCGAAAACGAGTACGCATATTTTGAACGATTCACGTATGTTGCTTTCATCCCGGAATTTTTAAAATATCTTGGAATCATTGATTCGGTGAAACATGTTGATCTGACACTCGAACAAAACAATGGCAAGCAAACAGTTGCCTCGATGAAGCCGGTAAGATTTATTAATAAATTTTACTGGTCATTTGTTTTTCCGGTGGATAATCGTACGGCACCGGCGGTTGTTAATCCTCGAAAGGACTTTTATTGGTTTGAATTGCTAAACGACACCCAAACGCTGTATTTTCAGTTCAATAAAGTTGAGAACCAAAAAGGAAAAGAGAGCATTGCAAAGTTTGCTCGCCGATTGAATGATTTTGTGAATGCCCATGAGTTTGATCGTTTCGTAATCGATTTGCGTAATAATATGGGCGGGAATGATTTTTATTTAAAATATCTTATGGATGTTATCCGTGATAATAAAAAGATCAATCAACCGAATAAATTATTTGTGCTTATAGGGAGACATACGTTTTCGTCTGGGGTTTTATTTGCAAACAAACTTAAGTTGCAAACGAAAGCGATCTTTATCGGCGAACCGACCTCGCAAGGTCCTGTTTTCGGCGGTAATCCGACATTTGTAAAATTACCGAATTCAAAACTCATGTTTGCTATCGCCACAACAACGACTGCTCGTACGCAAGCCCCTTGGATTTTTCAAAGTAAAAATTCTATTGCCCCGGATATAAATGTTTCATATCGCTATGAGGATTTTTTAGCCGGGAAAGATCCAGTAATTGAAAAGGTGTTGACGTATCCTGTTGTTGAACGCAAAGAATATATGATCGGTGAAACTGATTTACATAGGTATACCGGACGATTTATTGTCAGTCCGTTGATTATTGCCGATATATCGGTAGTTGACAGGCATCTTATGCTTGTGATAGATGATTTTATTGAAGGGAATCTGTTTAGAGTACAGACTACCCTTTATCCGCTCACGAATATGGTTTTTGCAACGGATATTTCGGGTGTAAGTCTTGAGTTTAAAAAAGGTTTGTACGGTTATAACTCATCGCTTACTATTGAATGGGATGGGCAAAAACAAGAGATGAAACGCGCTCCTGACGGTTATACTATCGCTATGGAGTTGTTTTCCCTGAAAAAAATTGAGGAAGCGATTTCTTTGATATCAGCAGATAAAAAGAAATACAGTTCAGTCGCAGCTTATGAAAATCATTTGATTTTAACCGGATATGACCTGATCAATCAAAACAAAACACAGGAAGCCATAGCAGTTTTTGCATTAGCGGTAGAAATGTACCCGACGTCTTGGAATGCCTATGATAGTCTAGGCGAAGCATATTTAAAAGCAAAAAATTATGAACTTGCGTGCGTGAATTATGAAAAATCCGTTCAATTAAATCCACAAAATAAAACGGGGAAAAAAGCTCTCAAGAAATTAAAAAACTATAATTGATTCAAGGATTTATTTCTATTTGAACATCGCAACTCCTTTCACACAAAAGGGAGGAGTTGTTTGTTTAAAGGCTCAGGGAAACGGCATAAAAAAATCTTTCCCAACAACTGTTTTTATGGTACTAACCATTTGCGTATGACTAAAAAAATATAACAATCAAAATATCGCGATCTTTGCACATGTTGATGCGGGAAAAACCACGATCACCGAACAGTTGCTCTATGCGAGCGGTGCAATTGCAGCACCGGGAGAGTGGATCACGGCAACTCTGTTTCCGATGATATGGATGTCGAAAAAGAACGTGGTATCTCTGTACACGCAGCTACTGTGTCATTCACATACAACGATATTTCCATAAACCTCATCGATGCGCCGGGGCATGACGATTTTTCCTCACAAGCAGAATCTGCGTTAAATTGTGTGGACGGCGCCGTACTTGTGATATCAGCCGTCAAGGTGTGGCGACTCTTTTAAAACGTCATGCGGAAAAAGTTGCCTCTGAACACGGTTATTCTATGATATACACGCATACCGAAACTGAAAACGCGCATGTTGTTCAATTCAATGTGAACCTCGGTTATCGGATTATTCGTATCGGACCATTGTGGGATGCCATTGAACGCGTGAGCATGATCAAATATCTGTAAACCCTTGAGTGTAGTATCCTATTTCAAAATAAAAAATATACAATATTGAATTTCATAAAAATTATGTCTTGCTTAAAGTCATCTGGATCATCGCGGGGCATGTCCGATAATGACACTATTTATAAGACCTTTGTAAAACTACCATTTTTTGAATTTGTGCCCACCCCCAAACCCCTCCCGTTTATTTTCGGAAAGGGTGTGGGGATGGAACAACAAAAAAATCGCGATCATGCAAGGTGTGTGATATGAAACTTTAATGGATCAGTCTTTTACACAACGAATCGGATGTCCATTCTTTAAACTTCTATAATTTGCCCAGACGCCCTCAAATTGATGATAAAGATAATATGCGGCGGCTGTGGTGGAATCAGATGGATTGATTGTGCTTGTCCAGAAAAAGCCGTGAGTATCAATATGCCCGAATTCTGCCGCATCGTTACGGTAGCCACCCGGTAATGCTGTGAACATGCTTGAATTGGATGCATAATTGGGGGCTGCCCAGTGTGAAGTTCCTGTTTCCTTTAATTTTACCCCGGCAGCGGATGCACCGCCTAAGTAGGTGACTAATTCAAACCATTCTTCATCAGACGGAATATGCCAGCCTTCGGGGCAAATATTTCTACTGTCATTCACCACATGCCAATTATAAAGTCTCCCATAGATATCTGAATTCGACGGCGTATTATCAATATCACAATATGCACCGGAGGTCGCATTTGACCAATCGGTATTCGCGGTATAATTCGACACCGCATCGCCGTTACGGTAGTGCGTGGTCTTAAGATTCTCGACGAGCCATGTTTGGTTTCCGATTACTACGGTGTGGTATACATTTCCGTCAACATCGGTGACCGTTTCCGAGGGTAGAGGTGTTACGATTTTCGGAGAAGTGATCTCCGAGGCACCGCACGCAGTAAGCACAGCTACGATCAGAGAGATTGTCAGGAACCGGATAGCTTGAATGTGATTTTTACGATTCATCTTTGTACTCCTTTGTTTTGTTCATACCTATCAAGAGACGCAACATGAAAACATACATTACGAACTGTTCAGCATTACTGTTTCGATAAAAAACGTACATGCAAAGGTGCGGGGTATTATCGAGAAAATTCCGATGATCTCCGGTATTCTTTTATGTGTCAAAACATACCGCATGAATTGCGGGTAGAATTACTTTGAAAAATTTTAAGTGCGAAAAAAACTACCACAGACACCTCCTCTTCAGTGATGATAGGGGTAGTATTATTTGATTTTATATTTTTGTGATTAATTGTGATTCGTTATGACCAACAACGTTTATTGCTGACATATACTGTTCAACAGATTCTGTTTGCCGAAAAATAGTAATTGTGTTACAACTAATACATGAACACGCGAAAAATAGTGATGACAGTATATCAAATACTCACAAGGCAATTATTGTTGCACCTTTATTTCTGGGTATTTATGATATCAATTAATTATTTTCGGTATTCTACGTTCGCTTTTCTTACGAAAACAGAAGCATTTTCAATCGCGACAGGTATTGTGGCAACAACTGTTGTGCCGGTATATCTCCAATTTTATGTTTTAAAAAAGTTTCTTTTCGGGAAAAAATATTTTTTATACGTACTTAGTGTGGTATTGATCCTCGGGATTGCAGTGCCTATCAATAAGTATCTTGACGCGCATATATTTTTTGTCTACAGCACGTATTATTTGGTATTTTATAATCTTATTCTTTTTATGCTTATGTTCACGGGATTAAAATTGGTGAAAAAGACCATTCATGATTATTATACTCTCCAAGAGGCTCAAACACAAAAAATTCAGGCGGAATTGCATTTGTTGCAAGCGCAGATCAATCCGCATTTTTTATTTAATACATTGAACAATCTGTATTCGTTAACACTTGATAAATCTGATCAGGCACCTGCGACCGTGCTTCGATTAGCTGAATTGATGAGGTATATGCTTGAAACGGTAAAGAAAAATACGGTACAATTATCCGATGAAATCAGCTTTATTCGTAATTACCTTGAATTGGAAAAACTTCGCTTGAAAAAAGGTGCAAAAATTGAATTTGTCGCTCCTGAATCAAGCGCGGACATTACCCTCCCGCCGATGTTGTTCATACCGTTTATTGAAAATGCCTTTAAGCATGGCGTCGGGGAATCAACGGGAGATTTTTTTGTAACGATTTCGCTATCCGTTACAGGCGATAAGATTATTTTCAGTATCACGAACAGCATCCCTCCTCGTATGAACGGCAAGGTTTCCACAACGAATACCGGTCTTGAAAATATACAGAGAAGACTTGAGCTGTTATATAAAAAAGATCATTCGCTCGATATTACACATAATGATATGCTATACTCCGTAAAACTGTCACTCACGCAAAACAGCAAAAAGGAGGTTCTCTTTCAATGAACCCGGTCAGATGTATGATCGTTGATGATGAGCCTCTTGCGCAACGAGTGCTTGAAAAATATATTGCCATGCTTCCCTCCTTGACGTTGGTAAAAGCGTGTGATAATGCGATCGAAGCATTATCGTATATTCATACCAATCAAATTGATCTCATGTTTCTTGACATCAAAATGCCGCAGTTTACCGGCATTGATTTATTGAAATCCACGCATAACCTTCCTTGTGTGATTATTACCAGTGCATATTCCGAATATGCGCTTGACGGGTATGAGTTTGATGTTACGGATTATCTTTTGAAGCCGTTTTCTTTTGAACGATTTGTGAAGGCGGTGAATAAGGCAGTGCAACGTCTGCATTCTGCGACGGATGTGCCGAAAAATGAAGCGAGTGAAGGCGACTCAATATCCGTAAAAACGGATGAAGGATATCGTCGCATACAATTTGAAGAAATTTTATACATAAGCGCGTATGGTAATTATATAAAGATTCATACCGGAGAAAAAGAATATCTTACGCAGAAAACAATGCAGGCATTTGAGGAATTACTTCCCAAGACATGTTTTGTCCGTGTGCATAAGTCATATATTGTAGCATGTAGCAAGATCAAAAAGGTTGAAAAGGATTTTCTATATATTGAGCAGGAAAAAATACCTATCGGCGCAAGCTATCGTATGTTGATCCGTTCATTTTTAACAAAAAACTGAGAACGTATCTGTTCAGGAATCAACTCATTGAGATTTTACTTTTCAATCATTTCGTTTTGTGGTACTATTCTTCATCCTATGAGGAAAAATACATTTTTACGGGAAAATGCTCTATGTAAGTATGATGCAAAGGGAGAACGGAATGTCCTCGATATCTGCTGAACTCGCTTGATACTGCATAATTCATTTTATACGCACGGAATGGGATACAGTGAGAAAGGATTGTTACAATGATACACACGAAGCTCATCCTCATCGATGGTATCTCAGGCTCAGGGAAATCCACGATGGCGCATTTTCTCGCACGGCAAATGGAAAAGAACGGCATCAACGTGCGCTGGTATCACGAAGAAGAGACGGGACATCCTTTGCGGCATTCGGGAGATTTTAAGAGTCAGGATGAGGAAATTCGCGCAAAAGATTATTTTGTGTTGCATAATGCAGCGCATTGGCAAAAGTTTGCTGATGCGAATGTTAATAACGATACCGTGTTCATCATCGAATGTTACCTGTTCCAATACCCGCTTGTGACCATGATTCGTAATAACACTTCTCGTGAAGAAGTGAAAGCCTTTGCGCGGAATTATTTTTCAAAGGTTGCATCGCTGAATCCGGTCATCATTCAATTTTGGCAAAACGATGTCCCTGCGGCGGTTCAGCAAAATTGGAGTCGACGCGGCGAGGAGTGGAAAGAATGGCATATCGGACGATGTGAGAAAACGGCGTTTGCGAAGAAGCACAATCTCGTCGGCGAATTTGCGGCATACGGTCTACTGGGAGAGATGCACGATATTTCGCTTGAATTGGCGAAGGAATACGACGTGCCGAAGTTGTTGATCGAAAATTCCGCACAGGATTGGGCGACATACAGAAAGAATGCGCTCGATTTTTTACAGATCGATCATTACCCCGAAGAAGTATTCCGCGAAAGCGACAGGCGGTTTTGCGGCGATTACTACTTAAAAATTGAAGAATATGAATTGACGTATACGGTGTTTGTGGCGGATGGGAGATTGCGAATGAACGCGTTCTGGCCGAACCTAACGCTCCTACCGAAAACCGACAATGAATTCATGATGGAAAGCTTCCCGTTTGAATTCCGATTCAACCATGATGGAAACGGCAACATCGACTCGATGGAAGTGACAAAATCGAGGATGTTCTTTGAAGTGGGGATGAAGTTTGAGAAGATTTTATAAACCAGATATTGATTTTTTGTTTATTAAGGCTATAATCAAGTCACTTAGATGGTGAGGTAGTAATGAGTGAAATTTTAAAAATAAGCAATTTTTTATGTATAAAAAATGCAGAAGTTCATATTAGGAAAATAAATGTTATCATTGGTCCTCAATCATCAGGTAAAAGCGTATGTGCTAAGCTTCTTTTTTTCTTCAAGACGACTTTTTATGATTTAATGAACAATTGGAATAAATTTATGAACCTTGAGGATTTTGAAATATACCAATATAAAAAATTTGTCGATTACTTTCCCTTTGAATATTGGAATAACTCTAAATTTGAGATTGAATATCAGTATGGATCTTTTCATTTTAAGATTACGAGAAAATCAAGTCGTTCAAATAAACTCTATTTTGAATATACAAAGGAAATTGAAGATATATTTTTGAAAATTGACAAAAAAAGAAAGGGTTTTTCTTTTGAAAGTGATCCTTCTTTGATTAAATCAGTAATATTTGAGGAAGTTAGTAAGATATTTAAAAGTGATGAACATTTAACTAAATTCCAATTATACTCACCTGCTGAGAGAAATCTTATACCGATGATGTCAACTGTGTTTCCAAGTGTTTCATCAATTAATTCAATATTTAGTGAATATTTAAGATTTTATAATGACATTAAAAATGAAATATATATACTCGAAAAAGAGTTTCATATGAAATTTCAACATTTGGAAGCTTTTAACAAAATTATACTACCCATTCTTGGTGGAAAAATAATAGTCGAGAATGGTAGAGATTATATCTCTACTGACGCAAGAAAAATTATAATATCATCTGCCTCATCAGGGCAGCAGACATTTTATACCCTTGGTGTAATCCTAAAAGCACTGTTATTTGGTAAGTTAAAAATTGATAATGGATGTACTTTATATGTTGAGGAGCCAGAAAGTCATTTATTTCCGGATGCACAAGAGAGAGTTTTAAAAGCACTTATGTTTTTTAGTAAGAAATCCGTAAATAAGAATCAATTGTTTATTACTACACATAGTCCATATATTCTCTCATTAATGAATAATTTCCTTCAAGCAGGTCATATGGTTGAGAGTGGTGTAAATAAAAAGAAAATTGGGAGTATTATAAATGAAGATTTTGCTATTAAGCCTACAGAGTTTTCTGCTTATTCTATACAAGATGGTGTTTTAAGAAATATTATTGACTCTGAGACTCTTCTTATAAATGCAGTAATCATTGATAACACTGCCAATAATATCAATAATGATTTTGATAACTTATTAAACTTGATGAAACCATGATTTTCGATTCTTATAAAGAAGAAACTAATAAACCTCTTTTTCGCTTTTCTGGTGAAAAAAATAATTATTTCAAATTAAATAATAGTAAACGGTTGAGTATAAGGCAGTATGATATTCGTAATTATAATAGTGGAAAGCATAAGACATGTGATTATATTCTTGATATAGTCACTGAAGGTGCGTATTTCATTGAAATCAAAGGAAAAAAAATAGAGGAAGCTATTGAACAACTTGAATCAACAATACAGCTTGTAAAAAATGAACTAATTCCTAAAAAGGCTTTTATTATACCTACAAGAAATCCTTATGGTACTGATACGCAAAATTTTAAAATAAAGTTTCATCAGAAAAATAATGCTCTTTTAATAATTACGAGCCATTGTAATGAGACAGTGTGATAGGGTGAAAATATTGATTCGCTTTTTGTAGATAAAGCCTTTGGGGATGATTATTTAAAAAATTAGTATTTATGATTAGTAGCATTAGGTGAGTAATTCCACATATATTTAATATAATTATCAGGAGTGTTAGTCCTGATAATTATATCTTTTGTTAATGTATCAGTTTTACACCCTCGCTCCCTCCAAAAAAGCCGCATGTATCGTCTGCACGCATTGTTCGACACTGTCATCATCGATGACAAAACCGATATTCACTTTTGATGCGCCGAGTGACATCATATCTACCGCGATATCTTGTGCGCGAAGCACTCGGAATACCTGTTCAAGCAGTGCCGATGAATGTGCCATCGTGCCGATAATGCTCACCATTGCCTTGCGGGTTTTGACGGTGATCTCAGCATACGAGCGTAACCGACGTATCAATGCTTCCATATGATGCGGATTATCGAGCGTAAGCGTCACACTTACTTCACTGGTGGTGATCATATCCACTGAAATGCGCATATCATCAAACACGGCAAATATCTCTGCAAGAAATCCGTGTTGTCCGAGCATACGGTTCGATACAATGTCGATTACCGTAATGTCTCGTCTGCAAGTAACCGACTTGAAAATTCGTGAGCCATCGCTTTGAAATGATATGAGAGTTCCTTGGTGCGTGGGGTTCAGTGCGTTCTTGACGCGTATCGCAATCCCGTGTTGACGTGCGGGAAACATCGAGCGAGGATGTAGTACTTGTGCGCCGAAATAGGCAAGTTCTGCCGCTTCATCGAATGATACCGAATCTACTACTTGTGCGGTGTCGACAATGCGAGGGTCTGCGCTCATGATACCGTTCACATCCTTCCAAACCTGAATTTCATCCACTTTAAGCGCAGCACCGATAACTGTGGCGGTAAGATCACTGCCTCCGCGTCCCAATGTGGTTATGTCACCGCGTTCATCTTTGCCGATAAAACCGGTGATGACGGGAATCACACCGTCCTGCACTAATGCGTTGACGTGTGCCGCGATCATAGAATATGACGAATCCAACACATCAGCATTGCCGAATACATCGGTAGTGAGCATGCCGATATCCCACGCATCACATGCGCGAGCATTCATACCGATCGAGCACAGATACGAAGCGATAACACGCACCGACATGCGTTCGCCGCAGCTCACTAAACGGTCACGAACACGAGGTGATATTTCACCGACCATAGCGATTCCCTGCAGTAACGTGTCAATCTCTGCAAAGATCTCTTTTAAACATCCTGCGTCCACACTAAGCTGCGCACAGATTTCCTGATGATAGAGCACAATATTTGCATGACCTATGTAATCTTCAAGAGCGCGATGTGCGGCGTCCAATAAAAGGTCTGTAGTATCGCCGATTGCCGATACTACGATCACAGGTTGTGACGCACGATTGCTTTCAATGATATGTGCGATATTCTTTATCCTGTCTGCGGCGGCGATCGATGCTCCGCCGAACTTCATTACTATCATAGTATTCTTCCTTTCGTTGCGTACCGTCGTGCGGTACAAGCAGTTGTATGGTTCGATATACACGTACACGCAGTGATGCAGTGTATACAACTATTCACAAACACAAGTGTTCATGCAATTGGTCTATGGCAAAAAACGGGTAGCGATTATTTTGAAAGACGTTTTATACGTTTTCGAAGATTTTTTTTTGAAGAATTGTGTTTTGAAGAAAGAGAATTGACGAATTGAATTTCCTGAGCCGAGAACGCTTCATGATGTGTGCAACTTTGTCGGCAGTGCGGGCCGAATAGCATGTTCATGCTATCACCTTCCTTTCGAATTTCAAAAACGATAGCAGAAATCTACTTCGTGTCAAGAACTAAATGAGATGGTCTGTTGGTAATTGCTTATACTAGTCTGTCTTCCTGCCTGCGAGGTGGCACGGTCTGTCTGTGAAATCATGTCTTACTTTTTGTCTTGCCACAAAAAGTAACAAAAAGGTCAAGGCTG
>CAYRFE010000023.1:0-10372 GCA_964423645.1 uncultured bacterium
TTTGCAAAGAGGGGGAAACGCGTAACCGCGAGGGGGAGCTAAATTATTTTATTGTGCTTTATTACTGATTACTTAATGTTGTTTAGGGGATTTTTTATTACGTACAGTTTTAAAGGGGCGAGGGGACGAAGTCCCCGCTATTAAATGCATGAAGCCCCTTCCGAATTCAACGGAAGGGGTTTGGGGATGGCACAAATTGTTTTTATAATAATTTTGCAAAGGGCTCACATCTGGATTATCGGGTCAAGCCCGATAATGACACCAAGTATCATTTAACGATCAAAGTACTTGAATCGTTTCACGTTGAATTTTTAAGGCCTGCTCTTGAATATCTCTATTTATTTCCTCTTCACATTGAAGGTGTAGCAATCTAAGGATGACGGGGTAGTAGATGTTAAAATCAGCAATTCCTCTTGCGAAAAGGGGCGCAATCCCCTATACTGAAAAAGGAAAAAAGGATAGAGGCAGGCGTCAAAACACAGTAAGAATTCTTACATATACGACAAAAGAGGTGACTATGACAAAATCAACTAAGCTCACGAAAAATTCGATAACAGTACTTGAAAGACGTTATTTACGTAAAGATGAACACGGAAAACTCTCCGAAACGCCTGAACAATTATTTCGTCGTGTCGCAAAAAATATTGCTCAAGCGGACTTGTTATATGATACTCATGCTGATGTGAAAAAGACAGAGCAAGCATTTTATGATATGATGACTTCGCTTTTGTTTTTACCGAATTCTCCGACTCTGATGAACGCCGGCACTGATATTCAGCAATTATCAGCATGCTTTGTATTACCGATAGAAGATACGATGGAAGGTATTTTCGAAGCGATAAAAAACACCGCAATAATTCATAAGACCGGTGGAGGAACAGGGTTCTCGTTTTCACGATTACGTCCCAAAAATGATATGGTCAAGTCAACAAAAGGTGTCTCGTCAGGACCCATGTCATTTATGCAAGTATTTGATACCGCTACCGAAGCAGTGAAGCAAGGCGGAAAACGCCGCGGTGCCAATATGGGCATCTTGCGCGTGGATCACCCCGATATTCTTGAATTCATCACCTATAAAACCGATATGACCAAGCTTACGAATTTCAACGTGTCTGTTGCCATCACCGAAGAATTTATGCAAGCGGTCTTTGAGGATGCAGAATACAATTTATACAATCCGCGTGATAAGAAAGTTGCCGGTAAATTGAATGCTCGCGCAGTGTTTGATCTGATCGTGCACAGTGCGTGGAAAAGCGGTGAACCGGGCGTAATATTTATCGATCGCATGAATGAGTATAACCCCACGCCGAAACTCGGGGAATATGAGAGCACCAATCCATGCGGCGAACAAGTATTATTGCCATTTGAATCGTGTAATCTCGGTTCGGTGAATCTACACGCAATGTTGAAAGACGGAAAATTGGATTTCGACCTTTTACGTGAAGCGGTGCATACCGCAGTGCATTTTCTCGATAATGTCATTGATATGAATAAATTCCCTTTGCCGCAAATAGAAGAAATTACAAAAGGTAACAGAAAAATCGGTTTGGGTGTTATGGGGTGGGCGGATCTCTTACTTGAGCTACACATTCCGTATGAATCAAGCGAAGCACTTGAGTTTGCCGAGAAAGTTATGAAATTTATACAGGATGAAAGTAAGAAAAAATCGGTGCTCATTGCAGAAGAACGCGGTGTGTTTCCGAATTGGGAAGAAAGTATATATAAAGATCAAGGTCTGAAGATACGTAACTCGACGACGACGACAATTGCTCCGACAGGAACGATTTCTATGATAGCGGGTGTGTCCAGTGGTATTGAGCCGTTGTTTGCGATCGCATTCACGCGCAATGTCATGGATAATGATAAACTTATCGAGGTCAATCCGATATTTGAAAAAGCATTGAAAGCACGCGCAGTGTATTCGAAAAAAATAGTTGAAAAAGTCGCTGAACACGGAACTGCACATGATATTGAAGAAATTCCTGCGGATATTCGCGATTATTTTATGACAAGCCATGATATTTCACCGATCGGTCATATCAAAATGCAGGCAATTTTTCAGAAATATACTGACAATGCTGTTTCAAAAACCATTAATTTTTCAAATTCAGCGACCGTTGACGACGTCCGTGAAGCATATATTTTAGCGTATCATGAAAAAGTTAAAGGTCTTACGATATATCGTGACGGTAGCAGAGACGCTCAGGTTCTCACGTTGGGAACAGCCGACAAAAAGCAGGAGTCAGCAACCCAGCCTGCAACACATGAGTTAAAACCACGTTCTCGTCCTGAAGTAGTGTGGGGTACGACTGAGAAGATCGGCACAGGATGCGGGAATTTGTTTGTCACCGTGAACGAAGACGAAGACGGACTTTTTGAAGTGTTTGCACGTCTCGGGAAAACAGGAGGATGTGCCGCATCTCAAACCGAAGCAATCAGTCGATTGGTGTCGCTGGCCCTTCGCTCCGGTGTTGATCCGAGTGAGGTTAAAGCACAATTGAAAGGCATTCGTTGCCAATCGCCGATGTGGCAAAAGGGTGAGCTGATCCTTTCTTGTCCTGATGCAATAGGTCGTGCGATCGAAAGTTATATACATCGTAAAAACGGCGCACCTGAAAAAGTGAAAGAGCAAATGAAAGAACAAGATACGACATTCATCGCTACAGCACAAAAACATAACAAAGAAGCCGGCGGACTTGATTCGTGCCCTGACTGCGGTAGTTCGTTGGCGTATGAAGAGGGTTGTTTGAAATGTTATTCTTGCGGATATTCAAAATGCAGTTAAGATACTGAAAAGATACAAGGAGGATATATGTCATATAAAAAAGATTTTATCGAGTTCATGTTGGCGTCTGAGGTGCTGATGTTCGGTGATTTTACCACAAAAAGCGGTCGTAAGACGCCGTTTTTTATCAATACAGGAAAATACAAGACCGGTGAACAAATTCGCAAGCTTGGTGAATTTTATGCTCAAGCGATAGAAGAACATTTACATGAAAACTATGACGTATTATACGGACCTGCCTATAAGGGAATTCCTTTGGTGGTCACCGCAGCCGTCGCGTTGAGTGCGCATCATGATGTGAATACAGCGTATTGTTTCAATCGCAAGGAAGCAAAAGACCACGGTGAAGGCGGTGTCGTTATCGGTCATACGTTAAAGGACAATGATCGTGTGGTGATCGTTGAGGATGTGATGACCGCCGGCACGTCCATTCAGGAAAGTGTTCCGTTACTTAAGGCTCAAGCGAAGGTGCAACTGTCGGGAATTATCATTTCCGTCGATCGTATGGAGCGTGGAAAGACGGAGATCAGCGCACAGCAGGAAGTGTTTGAAACCTATGGTATAAAAACCTATGCGATCGTTACGATGAAAGATGTGGTTGAAACATTACATAACAAAACTGTGTTGGGAAAAGTGTACATCGATGACGCTATGAAAGCACGAATAGACGAATATTACGCATTATACGGCGCAAAACAATAACCTTTGAGGAGGACGCATGTTTGATTACGTGATTGTCGGAGGCGGAGTCGCGGGATGTGTGCTTGCGGAACGATTGACCTCATACGGTAAGACGGTGCTTATTATCGAGAAACGTCATCATATTGGCGGCAATGCGTATGATTATTACGACAGAAACGGTATTCTTGTGCATAAGTACGGTCCGCATATCTTCCACACTGCGAGCAAACCGCTTTTTGAATACTTGTCGGCATTCACGGAATGGCATTTGTATCAGCATAAAGTGTTGGCGGTGGTTGAGGATAAGCTTGTTCCCGTACCATTCAATATCAATAGTCTGTATGCCGTGTTCTCCGATCAAATGGCGAAAAAGCTTGAAAATCTTTTACTGAAACAATTTAATTATGCACAGGAAATCCCTATACTCGACCTGATCCAAAGCAATAAAGACGAATTGAAATTTTTGGCAAAATTTATTTATCAGAATATTTTTTATCATTACACGGTGAAACAATGGGGATTACGCCCCGATGAATTGGATAAAGCGGTTACTGCGCGTGTGCCTGTCGTTGTGTCTCGTGATGACCGTTATTTTCATGATTCGTATCAAGCCATGCCGCTTGAAGGATATACACCGATGTTTACGAAAATGTTGAATAAAAAAGCGATCAAAATAATGCTGAATACCGATTATAAAGAAGTGCTCACGAGAGACAATACGTCATTTTCATTATTCGGAAAACCGTTTAACGGCTCAGTCATTTATACCGGTCCGATCGATTATTTCTTCGATTACAGCGAAGGAGAATTACCGTACAGAAGCCTGCGGTTTGAGTTCGAGTCGGTGCATGAAGAATTCACTCAACCTGTCGGCACGGTGAATTATCCCAACAATTATGACTTCACCCGTATCACCGAGTTCAAGCATATTACCGGGCAAAAAGCGCCCTATACGACCATAGTTTACGAGTATCCTGAAAATTATGATACCTCAAAAGAACCATATTATCCGGTACCGCGTCCTGAGAATAAGGCGTTGTATGAAAAATATGCCGAAGCGGCAAAAAAAATTAAAAATTTTCATCTTATCGGACGATTGGCGGAATATAAGTATTATAATATGACCCAAGTTATGGAACATGCCCTTGAATTGGCGGATCATCTTGAGAAAGGGAAAAAATGAAGCTGTTAACCGTTGTGGGAGCGCGACCTCAATTTATAAAACTTGCACCATTATCACGGTATTTGGCGTTGCATCATAGTTCGATTGAACATACGATTGTGCATACCGGACAACATTATGACGCAAATATGTCGGATGTTTTTTTCGATGAATTGGAGATCCCCCATCCGAATTATAATCTGAATGTCGGGTCGGGTTCGCACGGAAAACAGACCGGGGAAATGCTCATACAGATAGAAGACGTGCTTTTGCAAAAAAAGCCCGATGTGCTCATCGTCTATGGCGACACCAATTCAACCGCAGCAGGTGCACTTGCCGCAGCGAAACTGCACATTCCTGTGGTGCATATTGAAGCGGGGCTTCGCAGTTACAATATGTTTATGCCTGAAGAGCAGAATCGTGTGATCACTGATCATCTGTCGCAGTTTTTATTTTGTCCTACCGAGACTGCAGTGGTGAATCTGCGCAATGAAGGTTTGTATGATGAAAAACCCACAAAAGCTTCGCGATCTGTTCTGCATGTTGCCAATGTCGGCGATGTGATGTACGATGCGGTATTGTATAATTCTGAAATTGCGGAAAAGAAATCACGCATTTTGTCGCAGCTTCGTTGTACACCGAAAGAATATATCCTTGCGACCATTCATCGCGCTGAAAATACCGACCATCAGAATCGTTTGAAGATCATTTTTGATGCATTCGGAAAACTTTCAACCGAGGTCATATTGCCGTTACATCCGCGTACGAAGCGATTCATTGCGCAATACGGTATAAAGGTCTCCGACAATGTGCAGATCATTGATCCGGTGGGATACTTGGATATGATATTATTGGAGAAAAACGCATCGCTTATCATGACCGATTCAGGCGGTGTCCAGAAAGAGGCCTATTTTATGCGTACGCCATGTATCACGCTTCGTGATGAGACCGAATGGGTGGAGACCGTTGATACCGGCTGGAATATGCTTGTGTCGGATCTGCATTTGATCCCCGCGGCGGTGGATGCGTTGTCGCTTGTGGATTTCAGCAGAAAAGAATTGAAGAAGGTCTTCGGCGACGGCAACAGTGCCGAGAAAATCCTGAATACGATACTGGGATAAATTTCGTCGAAGTGCAGTCGCCTATGCATGATGTTTTTCGAGACCATTTCATAAAATTGATCTTTGTGTATTGTGCCCACCCCAAAACCCTCCCACAGGATTTGGGAGGGGCATAAATTATTATATAATGGGGACTTCGTCCCCACACCCCTGTTTTGAAACTACAGAATAACGTGAATTTTGGCATAGGGGGTGATACCTTGTGATAAAAAGGGGATCGTGTCATTCCCGTCCCCGTTTTCACGAGGATAAATTCCAACGGGAATTAATGTATTTGGGAAGCTTCCGGATTATCGGGTCAAGCCCGATAATGACACCTTTGATACTTATTTTACGAAAAATACTTGAATTGCTTCACGCTGATTTTTTAAGGCCTGTTTTGAATACCCTGAATTTAATTCCCCTTCACACTGAAGGGGTGTCATCCAAAGGATGACGGGGATAGTGTGCGTTAACGGATTAAGAGCTTTGCGAAATTCGTTTTTTTCTATTTTTCCTAAAAGGGGCGTGGGGACAGTAGGGGCAGGGTTTATCCCTGCCCGAAAATAAAAAAACGGATTTCCCTGTAGGGAGAAGCTATATGCCTCTCCGCAGGGGTGGGCACAAACTCAAAATTTAGTAGTTTTGCATAGCCCGCATTTTAATTCTATTTCATACCGCGAAAAAAACGCTGTATTTTTTTGCCATTATCCTTTAGACTATTTGTATGAAAAAATGTATCTTCATTATAATTTTTGTCAGTATCGGGCTAGGTACAGCTGCCGATACGTTATATCCGAAGGAACTTGTAAAGATACCGTATTCTCACTTTGAAAAATGTGGAATTGATTATTTTTATGTTGATGGAGATAGTCTGTATATAATGGACTATTATAATGAGCAGATCAAAGAATTTTCTATCTCTAAAGGTATAGCGAGTAATACTTATAAAAATGTAATAGGTTCATATTCGCGTGATCCACATTTTGTTGTAGCCGGCGATGAAATTCTTATTATGGCAGACCCGGTTTTTTATGTATATAATAAGAAAACAAAGAACTATGTTAGAGAAATGTATCGTACAAAAGACATGAAGGTTCGATTAAGTTCTAATAGTACGTTGTTTGACAATAATAAGTTGTATTTTACTATGTATGGTGGTCATAGAATATACAAAATATGGGATAATGGAAAAATAACTGATCCGATTGATTTAAATCAAGAATATGGTTATCCAATTAATGATAAGCAAACATTCATTGCTGATCAAACTAAGAGAGATTATTTAGAATTGACTATTATTAATAAATGGAAAAATTCTATTTACAGAATACCTAAGACCGGAGGAACAAGGTATCTAGGGATAATAAATGATTTAATCATCTTTGTTGAACGAAAAAGACCAAATATGGACGAATTTTGGGATGAGATAGTATGTTTTTCACTAAAAGAAAAGAAAGTAACAAAAAGGCTTAGAGTACCGCAAATATATTTTGCACCATTGAAAAATAATTTTGTTGTTAATAACGAAAAATTATATTATCTGATGTCCGCTAAGGATGGGTTACACCTTTTTGAACTGGCATTTACTCCGCCATCCGATGGTAAGGATCCTTTTGAGAAGTTCAATTATACAATCGATCCGCCGAAGCGGATTGTGCCGATGCGGGGTGAATAGAAAATGTTTCGGAATATGAAAAATTATTTCTTGACACCGAAATAAATTGTGCCTATAATTTGTTTAGCAAACCGAAATAAAAGGGGTGAGTGTATGAAAAATCTGGTATCGTATGCGTTGGACACAGCAAAGTCGCTCGGCGCTGATTACGCCGACGTGCGATTCCGCAGCACGAAGATCGAGAACATCTATACGTTCAACGATGTGTTGCGCAATCTCTCATCAAGTGACGAAGTGGGTATCGGTATTCGTGTGTTGGTAAAAGGGCGTTGGGGTTTTGCGGCGACTCCGTATTTAACGAAGGAAAAAATTGCCGAAACTGCAAAAAAGGCAATCGAAATAGCACGCTCGACCGCGAGTATTCAGCAGAATCCTATTCGCCAAACGGCGGATAAACCTCAGCAGGGTGTGTTTCGTACGGCAGTGAAGAAAGATCCATTCACCGTGCCGTTGGATCAAAAATTGAATCTTTTGTTTACCGTTGCAGAACGTGCGCGTAAGCAAAAAGAAGTAAAACGCGTCGACGGCAATTTATATTTCAAAAAAATGCATCAATATTTTATGTCAACGGAAGGTGCTGATCTTGAAAACGAAGTATATTTGACTTCCGGGACGTACACGGTTACGGCAGTAGGCAACAATACATTCCAAACCCGTATGATGCAGGAATTCCCGAAATCAGCAGGGTATGAGTGGATCGAAGCATTGCCGTTTGTCGATAATGCAGAAAAGGTTGCTGAAGATGCCGTGAAAAAACTCACCGCAAAATCAGGTCCTATCGGCAAGCGCGATCTTGTGTTGCTGCCGTCACACCTCGTGCTTACTATTCATGAATCGGTCGGTCATCCGACAGAACTCGACCGTGTGCTCGGGTGGGAAGCAAATTATGCAGGCACGTCATTTGCGACACCTGAAAAGCGCGGTAATTTCCGTTATGCGACTCCGCTTGTCAACTTTGTGGCGGATACGACTCTTGAAGGCGGATTAGCCACATGGGGTTGGGACGATGATGGTATTCAAGGCAAAAAATGGCATATCATAAAAGACGGAACACTTGTCAATTACGGCACGACACGTGAAACAGCGCATATTATCGGTGACACCGAGAGTATGGGATGTAACCGTGCCGATTCGTATGCATCACAGCCGATCAACAGAATTCCGAACCTGAGCCTTATGGCAGGGAAAGACATGATGTCACTTGATGAAATGATCGAAGACGTAAAAGACGGTGTGCTTATCGACGGACGTGGCAGTTTCTCAATTGACCAGAACAGAAACAATTTCCAATTCGGCGGCGATATGTTCTATGAGATCAAAAACGGAAAAGTGACCGAGCCGTTGAAAGATGTTATCTATCAAGCTATTACGACCGATTTCTGGAATTCATGCGACGCAATATGCGATCAGCGTTTCTGGGAACCGTACGGCGTGCTTAATTGCGGAAAAGGTGAACCGGGACAGGTAGCTCAAATGACGCACGGCTCAGCCCCTGCGCGGTTTAGAAATATTTCGCTGGGAGGTGCTTTTAATGGATAAGAAAACACGTTTTTCAGATGTATCGGAAAAAATCAAAAAGCTTACAAAAGCTGATGATTTTCGCATAAATTATGAATCTGAGGTCAATGCACTCACGCGTTTTGCAAGCAATATGGTGACGCAAAATATTGATGTCGAACGTGAGACCGTGAATTTTACCGCTTATTTCGGTGCAAAAAAAGCGACTGTTTCGAGTGCCAATCTTACCGATGAAGGCTTAAAAGCAATGGTTGAGGCCTGTGAAGCGACCGCTAAACTTTCAGTTGAAGATAAAGAGTATTTGCCATCATTGGGTAAGACCGAAACACCGGCGACGGCACCGATTGATAAAAAAATCGCAGGAATGACTGCCGATGAGCGTGCATCAATTGCAAAAATACCTGTTGAACGCGCACAAAAAGACGGTGTGACCGTCGCAGGCTCGGTGTCAAACACACTGTCTGCATCAGGAATCGCTACCAAAAACGGTGCATGTCATTATTTTGAATCGGCAATTGTGTCGTATTCAAATACGGTAGATCGTAAAGGCGAAAAAGGAAATGCAACGGTAAGCTCAGCACAACGCAGCGCTGTCGATTCAGATTTGTTGTATTCTGAAGCCTTTAACGATGCCGCCATCGCTGAAAACTCTCGTGAATATGAGCCCGGGCGTTATACGGTATTGTTGTCCGCGCATGCAGCGGTGCAGTTGTTTGCATACATGGCATTTTACGGTGCTGACAAGCGTGCGGTAGATGAAGGATATTCACCGTATGTAGGGAAAATGGGGCAACAGATCGGCGACAGCCGTATCAGTATGTTTACGGATCCTTCAGATATTCGTGCGGTCTCTCAACCGTTCAGCGGCGAAGGCATGCCTATCACCAAGCGACATATCATTCAAGACGGAAAGCTCATCGATCTTCCGTGTTCACGTTTTTGGGCACAAAAAACAAATTCCGAAGCATGGGGTTTGAGTAATTTTATCATGTCGGAAGGTACGAAAAGCGAGAAAGAACTTCTTGCAGGTATAGAACGCGGTTTTTATATCAAAGACCTTTGGTATATTCGTATGGTGAAAATGGATGATTTTACGCTTACCGGCATGACGCGAAACGGATTTTTTGCGATCGAAAACGGCAAGATCGTCGGCGGCTCCAAGCATTTCCGTTGGAATGATTCTCCGATGAAAATGCTGAATCGTATCGTTGAGATCGGCAAGGGTGTCGGAGAGATCGATTCGTGGTATTCGGTGTTTGCACCGGCTATAGTCGTCAAAGATTTCTATTTGAGCAGTAAAACATTGTTCTAAACAACTGTGTTTTTTGATATAAGGCATGCTTCGGCATGCCTTTTTTTTATTACATCATTGAGCGCTTTGCGAAACTACTACAATATTACTATGTGCTCTCCCCAAACCCCTCTCGTTGAAATCGAGAGGGGCTTCA
>CAYRFE010000023.1:10472-58016 GCA_964423645.1 uncultured bacterium
AATATTACTATGTGCTCTCCCCAAACCCCTCTCGTTGAAATCGAGAGGGGCTTCATTTGTTTTATAGTGGGGACTTCGTCCCCACACCCCTGTTTTGGAAATAAAGAAAAATCGGAAATTTTGAATTTTGCAAAACTCTCACATCGTTAATAAATGGTAGTTTAAACCTCTCATCAGGGTATTGGGGGGCATTTTTCTTGACATGCACAGCATATCAACCTACACTTAACCCTATAGAAAGGAGATTACAATGAAAAAATTCGATCTGTCTTCCATGTTTTTCGGAATACTGGTGTTTTCGATCATTCGTATTGTTAGCGGCAGTATATCAATGCTTGTATATTCCGTAAATAGCGATATCCCGCGTATGCAATATGCTTTTCTTGCGCAAAATTTAGTTAGTTTTGTGTTGTACTCTATTACGCTTGTGTTTTTAGGAATGTATATCGTAAAAGGCTTATATCGCACGGGTGTCCTTGCGTGTACTATTCTTATTGCAGTTAAGGTAACGCTTATGGCAGGTTATTCATTGGTCGCAAATATCACACGGTATTCTTCTTCAAATTTGATCTTTACGGTTTCCGGATTATTCGAGCAAATGATATTTCTGATATTTCTTGTTATATATATTATATATGTAATGAAATCAGATGATGAACAGTCCGGGTTTTAAAAACGGCATGAATTTTACAGAAAGGAGAATGCCATGAAAAAATGTATGTATTTTATTATCGCATGTTTGGGCGTGATCGGAATCGTGAATGCTGATTTTACCATTTACCGTAATGGGGAGCATGAAGAAACAAAAGAGTATGCACCTTTTGTGGATGCTGTAAGGATTCGTGCGACACCGGATCTTAACGGTAAGTCTATCGCTACTTTAGAGTTTCCAAATAGTGTAGAATTTATCATTGATTCAACTCACGAAACAGTTGTCGATTATAACGGCGAAAAGATGAAGTCTCGATGGATGAAGGTTTCACAATACAATACGGATGAAAAAGGATGGATCTGGAAAGGTTTCATGGTACGCTTACGCATGTATCAAACTGATAATGCACGTTTTTATATACCCGACACGAGCAAAAGCTCGGTAATGAGTTTGGAGATCATACAAGGAAAATCTCAACTTGAAACAAAACCGCGCGATACCGTACGAGTGACAAAAGAAAATGATGATACCATCTACACATATTCGATATCGTGGATCAACGGGAATTCAATTCCTGAATATTTTAATATGAGTGTCCGCAGTGACAAGCTTTTTACCGATCAGGAGATGATAACCCGATTTAATGCACTTGTAAAAAAGGGTGATACGTCTGCCGCATGGGAATATTTGGAAAATGCTTCAAAAAGTGCGTCACTTACCTTTCGAGGGTTACAGTGGTACGGCTATCTCCGAGTATTAAAACATGCAATGACCGAACAAATTAACAATTAACCTTTTATCATATGAAATCGTTAAGACCGTCGCAAAATGCAATGTCGCAGCGTATAGTGTTAGACCTTTGCGAAATTCGAATTTATTCACGGTTCCATTTTTCCTAAAAAGGGGTGTGGGGACGAAGTCGGGTGCATGGTATGCACCCGCGACATTGAGAATTTTGTAGCAGACAATCTTTTTGCCTGCCTCTCGATTTTCACGGGAGGGGTTTGGGGTGGGCACAAATTCAAAAAATGGAAGCTTTGCAAAGGTCTTAATTTGGGATCATCGTTCAAGACACATAGGGAAGATTGAAAAATTTGCTGTATCAAACAATCTTGGTTGTCTCCATGATTTAATTTGATCATGAAACAAAAAAGGACGGTTGACACCGTCCTTTAAAATAATAAAAAGTATTAATTATTTTTTGCGTAATTCTTCATAGAGTTTGAAGATTACGATGAGTATCTCATAATACACACGGGTGAAGATAATTGATAACGCACCGCCGATAGGTATTGTGACAAACAAGAAGAAAACACCCATAAGCGGTTTTGCAATGAAGGACATGATTAGTCCGACGAGTAAACCGAGACCGATAAGGCCCAATGTGATCATGTACAGTATCGACACGATTTTCGGAGTCACGAATTCAGAAAACGAGAAATCAAACAATGAACCGATAAACCCTTTTTTCTCTTCCATTTTTTCCTCCTTTATATAGTATGCCTCTTTCACAACCAACCGTAGTATAGCACGTTCGCGAAAAACGTCAAGATATTTGAAAGATATTTTGTGTAATTTTATTGTGACTTCATGATATGAGAAAGCGTTGTCTTTCAATAGGTACGCCACTTTTTGTAAGTCCTTGAGAAATAAAATAGTAAAAAAACAAAATAATCGGAATAACTTGAAGATAAGTGTAACTTTTTCAAAAAATATGCATCTATATTAATGTGAGTATACAAAACCCAACAACAACAGCAGTTATCGAACGAGTGGATATCGTTGAGTTCATCAACAGGTATATACCGCTTAAAAAATCCGGAAAAAATTATATGGGCGTTTGTCCGTTTCATAATGACAAGGGGCCGTCTCTTTCGGTGAGTGCCGAAAAAGGATTGTTTCATTGTTTCGGATGCGGAAAATCAGGCACGGCAATTACCTTTCTTATGGAATATGAAAGTTTGTCTTTTCCCGAAGCGTTGGAACGACTTGCTCGTGAAGTGGGGGTTGCGTTATCCGTGAAGGAAAATGATGCGACTGATCGACTGAAAAAAGTCAATAATTTAGCGATGGATTATTTTTACCAAAATCTTATGTTCAGTGATGTGGGAAAAGACGCACGTATGTATTTATCGGGGAGAAAAATTACCAAAGAAACTATTGAGACATTTCGCTTGGGGTATGCACCCGACGGGTGGCAAGGGTTTACCGATTACGCGAAGTCGAAGAAAATTACGCTTTCCGATGCGGAATTACTTGGTTTGGTAAAAACGAATAATGGTTCCACGTATGATGTGTTTCGAAATCGATTGATGTTCCCGATACTAGATGCCGGCGGTAATGCGATCGGGTTTGGCGGACGCACGCTTGATGACACACAACAACCAAAGTATTTAAATTCTTCGGAGACACCGTTATTTAAAAAATCATATGTGTTATACGGATATCATGCCTCGCGGCAGGAAATCAATCGTCGAAAAGAGGCGATACTCGTTGAAGGATATATGGATCTTTTAAGCATGGTGCAGCATGGTGTGCCGAATGTAGCGGCAGTATTAGGAACCGCATTTACTGAGCATCATGTAAAATTGCTTGTCAATCGTGCGGAAACAGTGTATTTATTTTTCGACAGTGATGAAGCAGGTATACGAGCAGCGCTGCGCTCCCTTGAGATATTGTTTAAGTCATCACTCAGCAGTTATGTGATTTCTAATCCGCATGGTAAGGATCCTGATGATCTCATGCGTACTGAAGGGAAATCTGCCTTCGACGATCTGCGTTCGAATGCAAAGACAGGTTTTGAATTTTTCATCGAGCGACATATACAGGAGAAGGATTTTGAAAATCCGCAAAAAAAGGCGATCGCGTATAAAAAGTTGGAAGAATATTTCGGAACAATAACCGATGAATCCCTTCGATTGATGTATATGCAACAACTGGACCGACGATTTGGTATCATACGACGCCGGAACGCCGTTACTGCACCGGAACAGAGAACATTGGCACATATGCCCGTATTTGCGAAGGATGATATTTTTCTACTTATGTTTGTACTGGAAAACAGTACGTTTGCGCGTGAGATTTTTGACCGCATTGATAAGGCTGAGTATTTTTTAAAATCTTCGGTGATTATCGAAGAACTTCATCGAGTCTACAATGCTCACGCAAGCGGAGAAAACATTTTTGTTAAAGGAAATGTCGATTTGTTTATAGAGGATAAGAATATTGCATCTGAGATGACGCTATATGTCACAAAAAATGCAATACAGTTGACAAAAGTCAATTTTGAACACATGCTGAAGAAAATTGATAGGAATATTGCTCTCTATACAAAGAAGGAGGGGTAGTTTGAAAAAAACGCTGGGTCCGGAAGAGTTGATTGAACAGATTGTTAAAGAGGCCTCAAAGAAAAACGGTATCAGTTATGAAGAATTAAATGACCTGATACCTGATGAGGTCGTGTCGCCGGAGATTTTTGAGCGAATCGTGAGTGAATTACAAAAACAAGGTTTGTTGTTGGAAGACAAAGAAGAGTCGAATAAAGAACTCAATTCTGAAATCCTTGAAAATGCATTAGCCGAAGATACTCTTGATGATCCTGTTCGCTTATATTTGCGCGAGATGGGAAAAGTGCCGTTGCTTGATAAAGACGGCGAGATTGAGGTCGCCAGACGTATTGAAGAAGGCTACAATATAATCAAAAAGTATATTTTCAAACTCGATTTTATCGTCGACGAGTTGAAGCAACGTATTCCCCGATGTGAAGAACGACATTGTGAGGACGTTATCAATATGGACTACGGTGATATTAATAATTTAGATAAACAGGAAGAATATTATCGCAACTTTAAAATGAATTATGAACGTATTGTTGCTATTCACATGGAAATATCGGAAACGTATGAGAAGATTGAGAAAGCAAAGACTGAAAAAGAACGTGATAAGAACACCCTTTTGATTGAGGCAAAACGTGAACGATTGCGCATCGCGGTTGAAGAGACCAATCTTAATTATACACAAGTTGAAAAACTTGCCGAGCGATTCAAACGTATCATGAAGGACATTGATGAAAAAGAGAAGGAATTGAGTCGTATTCGCTTGAAAGAAGACGTAGAAGCATTTGAAATTAGAGGACACGAAGAGCGGATTCGTGCAAACGAGAAAAGACTTGGTCTGAAACGCGATGATCTCAATTTTATTCTTTTGGAGGTCAATAAAGGCTTGCGTAAGGTTGAGAAAGCAAAAAATCATCTTATCAGCGCAAATGTCCGTCTGGTTATCAGTATCGCAAAAAAATATACCAATCGCGGCTTACAATTTCTTGACCTGATTCAGGAAGGGAATATCGGGCTTATGCGTGCGGTAGAAAAATTCGATTATAAAAAAGGCTATAAGTTCTCCACGTATGCAACATGGTGGATTCGTCAAGCCATTACTCGTGCAATTGCCGACCAGGCACGTACCATTCGTATTCCTGTGCATATGATTGAAAATATTAATAAAATAAATAAAGCGATGCGTGTGTTTAAACAGGAAAACGGTCGTGAGCCTACTACCGAAGAACTTTCACCGATTGTCGATATGCCTGAATCAAAGATCAATCAGATCAAAAAAATTGCGATCGATCCGGTTTCATTGGAAACGCCTGTCGGAGATCAAGGCGACAGTCAGCTTGGTGATTTTCTTGAAGATACTCGTATTGAATCCCCCGAACGTACGGTGCAGATAAAACTTCTTCGTGAAAAACTTAACGAACTCTTGCTCACACTTGAAGATCGTGAGCAGAAGATCCTGCGGTTACGTTATTCATGGATAGAGGGGCGGTCGTACACTCTTGAAGAGGTTGGTTCAAAATTCGGTATCACTCGTGAGCGCGTGCGTCAAATTGAGCAGAAAGCACTGAAAAAACTCAAACATCCGAGCCGCAGACGAATTCTTGAGGATTACGTGCGTATTATTGAAGAATTATCATCGAAGTATTAATTTCTATTTTTCCGTTTTTCTCAAACCCTCCCGAAAATGGGAGGGTTTTACGTTATTATGGTGTGAAGAATTTTCTCCACGGTCTTTTTAAGGTGTAAAAAAATAGCAAGTTATTGAATTTCACCAACATCTCGTTTTTTTTCTATACTAAATGGATATCTTTGCAAAAATCAAAATTTCCAAATCATCGTTATTTTCTAAAAAAGGGTGTGGGGACCGTAGCAGGGCTTGTCCCTGCCCGATACTATGCACCGCTACATTGGGAATTTTTGTAGCAGAAGATCTTTCTGCCCGCTTTCCGATTTCCATGGGAGGGGTTTGGGGTGAGCACACATTCAAAAATGGTAGTTTTGCAAAGGTCAAATAATCAAAATGAGATTCAATAAACTGATTATTTTATTGTTATTGGTTGAGAAAGTCATCTTCTTCACGAAAAACAGGAATGTGTAATTGCATACTCAAGTTTTTCATAGTGTTAACGACGTCTAAATAGTCTGTCTTTTTTACATGATATTGACCGACGACACGGCCAATGGGATTCTCAAAAATACGCAATCGTTCTCCTCGTTTTGTGAAATAGACACAAATGTAATAGTGTGTGGTTTTTTCTTTTCGTGGATTTTTTTCATAAAAGAAGAATGCCCATGATCCGAGTAGTATAAATCCTGAAATAAAAAACAAACCGAGAATATCACCGGATGTAAAAATATATCGTCCCCAGAGAAGAAAAAGAATAATTGCACCAACCGTGAGGATGTACTTCATCATACACCAGTATAACCGTTACAATGATGATCTTCAAGTGTTGATATAAATACGTATATGAGAAAAGTTGGAAACAATTACGTGATGCGGAAAAATGTGTTTTAAAAAATACTTGACGAAATGTGTATAGTGCGATATTCTGAAATTCGAACGTTACTGATAAAAGAGGTAAACATAATTTGACGGAGTACTGTTGAATGCAGAGAAACACTGAATACTACATTTGCTCATGGCAAAAAGACGTGAAAAAGCGCGGAGTCGGCATATAATGACAGACTATCGCATTATTCGGGCAGAACGTGCGCATCTCCGATTTTGCGCTGAAAGCAGATATGAAGTTTTTCGTGACGACAAAGATTACACAATGCGTAAAGATGATTTTATTCGTATTACCGAGAATTATTTTGTAGATCATTTGTCAGACGAAAACGTGATCACGCTTGTAGCGGTCACGGATGCTTGTACAATCGGATGCGGTACTCTTATTGTTCAAGAGCGCTTACCGCACATTGAGATTTATGAAAATAAACGCGGATATATACTGAATGTATTTGTCAAACCTGAATTTCGCGGTTGTGGAATAGCAAAGATGCTTATGCGCGCGCTTCATGAAGAAGCAGTACGGAAAAATGTAGCAGTGATTGATCTTCATGCTGCCGATAAAGCATATTCATTATATTTAGCACTAGGATATACGCATAATGAAAATTGTCTGGAATTTGATATTCGCTCTGCCATTGATAACAGAAATGTTTGAATGTGACGGATATATTAAAACGAGGTAATAACATGCGCTATGACATTATTGATGCCACAAAAAATCATGCATTGTTTCTTGCACAATGCAGGTATGCGATGTTTGCCGCGATGTACCCGAAGGAAGATTTATCGGCAAAAAAGGATTCTTTCATTGCCGAAGCCGAACGTTATTTCAGACAGCATGAAGCAACGGAACAGTTGCAAAGTGTAATTGCAACGTGTGACGGCAAACCGGTTGGTTGCGGTACCGCACTGCTGCAGCTGCGTCCGCCAAGTATCAAACATCCTGTAAATATATTTTCATATATACTCAATGTGTTTGTGATGCCTGAACATAGAGGTAAACAGCTCGCCCGAAAGATGATGGATGCATTGCATGAACGCTCTGAACAACATGGCGCACATACGGTAAGTTTGCATGCTTCTGAGATGGGGTTTCCGGTATATACCGGTTTGGGATATGAAAAGGTTGAAAACTATTTGGAAATGGCATTGAAACTTGATGAAAATCAATAAACATAGATAATAAGGAACTCATATGACAAATAATACCGTAGATCTGGGATTTTCATATCAAGCAGTGAAAAGCGGTAAGGTGTTTATCTATCGTGATGGAAAAACCGTGACCACGCTTTCAGAAAAACGTGCGATTGAGTTTTTGGCTCAAATTACCGGAGCTGATGATAATGAAGCTCAAATGATCATGGCTAAAGTAACAGGAAACTATAAACGTGGCAACGAAAAGCACAAGAAAACGTAATAATCCATAAGTTAATTGCGTTTCACTGAAAAGGAGGAGATCATGGAAGTCGGAACCATTCTGATGTATACCGGTATCGGTATTGCGGCTATTTTTATGCGTCATATTATCGGCGGTTTTTTTGGGTTGTATCGTATCGTACCGGTGAATGAAGCGCATATTCGTATCTTGCAGAATAAGAAACAAGTATTTTCCGCACGTGAAGGCAAAACGGCATATTGGTATATACCGTTTATTACAAGGATTCATAAATTACCGTTGTGTAACCTCGCTATTCCCGTTAATGACATAAAGCTGAATGATAAAAATATGGCAAAATTTGTGTGTGATATCATGTGTTTTATCAATATCAATGATATTAATCTGGCCGTTGAGCGTCTTGTTCTGACCGATACGACGCATAGCATGGGTTTTGATTTTGTGCGATTGTCTGAGGATTTACGTGCAATTATGGAGAGTATCGGTCGTACTGTGACGACCAAACAAAGTATTCTCGACATTTATATGGATAGACAGATGCTTGATATGGCAATTACAAAGGAAGTAATTGCGGTATTTCCAAAATGGGGTATAGAACTTGTTGACCTTGAATTGAAAGACATCAAGGATGCACACGAAAGTACAATTATTTCTGATATTGAACGTAAGGTGGCGGCAGAGATCCGTAGAGACGCTGAAATCATTGTTGCAAATACAACCAAGGAAGCTGAACTGGTAAAAGCAGAGGCAGAAGAAATATATCGCAAACGTCAAATTTCAAAAGATATGGAAATCGGTATTTCCGAACAAGACAAAAATCGACAAATCGCCGAGAAAGAAGCTCAAGCGAATATCGTCCGCGTTGAAGCAAAACGCAAATTAACGGTTGGTGAAGCCGAGATTGAAAAACAAAAAATCGAACAACTTGCTCAGGCTGAAAAAATAAAACTGACAACCGAAGCCGAAGGAGAGTCGAACAAAATTACCGCCGTCGGTAAAGCTGAAGCGAATATTATTCAGATCAAAAAAGAAGCTGAAGCAGCAGGTACGCTCAAACTGGCTGAAGCAATGAAAGAGTTCAATGATACGGCTATCAATGTAAAAGTGCTTGATATTCAAAAAGAAGTATTGCTCGGAAAGTATGAGGCACTTGCCAAAGCATTACAAGGCGCAGATTTGAAATGGATAATGAGCGGTGATAATGCACAAAAATTCTTCGGTATAGACCTGTCTGCAGAAGGCGGGGCGAATCTCAATCAATTTATGCAGGAAGCGGGGATTGACGGTTCTATGGTCGAAAAGTTTCGCACATTGTTGGGAAAAAATCAAAAAATTGAACATGAGAAAAAGTAATATGAAGGGGGCAAATGCCCCCTTATTTCAGGAGATGCATGAACCACGAAGTACTGTTTGACAGTGAACGGTTGTTTTTTCGCAGATTGGTCGCGGATGATGCTGAACTGTTTTTTCGAGATCATTCTTTGCCGGACTTGATCCGTTTTCAAAGCTGGAAACCGAGAACAATTGACGAGATCCGTGATTTTATCAGTAAGCAACACACTATCGAGATTGATACCTACGGTACATGGTTTCAAATGGCGATTTGCCTAAAAAATAACGGTTATTTTATCGGTGATTGCGGGTTTCATTTCTCTGATCCCGAAGGATATCAGGTTGATATCGGGTATACTATTGCACCGGAATTTCAAGGCAACGGATATGCTGTTGAAAGTGTACACGCAATGGTTCAGTATCTTTTCACGGAGTTGCACAAACATCGTCTATGCGGGTATGTCGACCCCGGAAATCTTGCCTCAATCCGTGTACTTGAAAAAGCAGGGTTCAGAAAAGAGGCTCATTTTCGAAAAAGCATCATGATAGACGGTCAATGGTGTGATGATGTTGTTTTTGCCATACTGAAAGAAGAGTTTGTACATAAAAAGGGCGGTTAAACACCACCCGTCGTTGTTATCACTCTATTACCACTATTACAATGTTTATTTCTTGATTTTTTCTGCCCATTCTTTGCAAATTTCCGTCACTCCTTCGAGCGCATCAGATTTCGGTTCTTTAAATTCACAATTACCGATAAACGTATTACCTTCAAGCATCTTTTCCATATGCTCAATTGTTTTTCCGGGATTGCCTCCGTGAGTGCAGTAGAATGCGATTCGTTTTCCGACAAAAGGTTTTGACGAGAGAAAAGTTCGTATCGCGGGAGCCATTGTCCATGCCCATACGGGAGTACCGATAATGATGGTTTCATAGTGAGAAAAATCGATCGTGATCGGTTCAAGTTCGGGAGTTTCTTTCATTTTCGCTTGTTTTCCCAACCAAAAATATTTTTTTAAACCGGTCAAGCGCTTTTCGGCCTTAGGTTTAAGCTCAACAACATCCGCGGGAAAAATCGGTGACAACAATTCTGAGATCAAACGACAATTTCCCTCATACGAGTAATAGATAATCAGTGTGGTATTCATAATTTTCTCCTTGTTGTCCATACTATAGAGTTTAAATGATTGTTTTGTCAAGTCAGAATTTTATGATGTGCGAAAAATTCACATTAATTCGTATGGCGAGCGTTCAGAGCAATTCAATTCATAAAAATCGTTTTTCTCAAATCCCTTAATCTCAAATATGCGTGTTATAAAGATCGTAAAAAAAACGGCAGGTCTAATCACCTGCCGTTTTGAACAATGATTATCGGATTAATTGAACTTATATCCGAAAAGAATATACAGAGAAGCAGATTCTATAGAAGCGTTTTTCTCGGAATCAGGATCGTGTCCGACAGAATACATAAACGGGTGTTCACGGAACCATTGCTGACGTTCTGCTGTCGGAAGGGCATCCACACGAGCATATTCTTCGTCAGTCAGCCCGTAGTATTTCTCAAGGCTTGTTAAACCCATGACATATCTGAAGTCGACAGAGATGTTCGCGGTGAGTTTATATTCAAGACCGAATTGTGCACTCATAACAAATGATTTTAAGCATTCTCCGATATCAACGTCAGAGTAATCGATATCGATTTCAAAGTCTGTCTCATTTCCTGAACCGTCATAGTCATAGTCTGCTATATACGCTGACATTGAATTGCTGACAAGAAGGCCGGCACTCACGCCTGCATAGGGTGTAAATTTATCGACTGAGAATTTTAATAGTACAGGCATTTCAAGATATGACGCATTGATTTCATACTTTAGAACATCGCGATCAGAAAGGATTAAGCCACTTCCATTATAGTATTCTGAATCAATCTCAAGTTTTCCGCTTCGCGGTGCATAGAATATGCCCGTTTCAACAGAAAGATAGTCATTAATCGGTAATTCAACCGTCGCACCGATATAGAAGTTGAATACATTTTTGTAGTACTGATCCGGATATGTCATTCCTTCAAAGCCACCTTCAGGAGCAACCATAAAATCACGTACATTATTCAATCCCAATCCACCCTTCACGCCAAATGACATCTGCGCATACGTTGCACTTAACAAAACAGCAACGACAACAACCAACAACCCAACCTTTTTCATTTCAGACCTCCTTTTTTAAAATAAGACATATATAAATATAGCAAGTAATAAAAAAATATCAAGGCAAACCCAAGAAATATCTGTAATAATAGTTCTTAAGTGATATACTTAGGCAACGAGGTGAGTATATATGTTTACAATCCGTGACGCAAACAATAGTCTCCGTTCAAAAAAAATTTGTATTATCGGCTACGGTAACCAAGGGCGCCCGCAGGCGTTGAATCTGCGTGATTCAGGATTATTGCCTGTGATTGCGTTACGTGACACAAGTCCGCATCGGCAACAAGTGAATGAAGATCGTTTGGTCGCACTGCCGATTAACGACGCATTAGCCACGTGTGACGTGTTTGTCGTACTGATACCCGACGAGGCTCACGCTGATTTTTTCAATGAGTATGTTTACCCGACGATTCGTGAAGGACAGACGTTTATTTTTGCGCACGGTTTTTCGGTTCATTTCAATTATGTCGATCTGACGAAATATCCCGTTAATGTCGGGTTGGTAGCGCCGAAGGGACCGGGGACAGCCGTTCGTGAACGGTTTCTTGCAGGAGAAGGATTACCGGGAATTATCGCCTTCGGGCAGGATTATGACGGTTCACTTCGTGATAGTGTGGTAGGATACGCCGACGGGATAGGTTTGTTGAAACGCGGATGTTTTGAGACAACATTTCGCGAAGAAACCGTTACCGATATTTTCGGTGAACAGGTGTCACTTTGCGGGGGTACGATCCATGTTATGAAAGAAGCGTTTGCGACATTGGTAGACGCAGGTTTTTCACCGGAAATGGCATATTTTGAAACGATATTTGAAATGAAAGCAATTGTTGATCTGATCTACACACGCGGAATAAGCGGTATGCGTGAAAAAATATCGGATACAGCTGAGTTTGGCGCATATGATGTCATTGCATCCTTATTCACCGATGACTTGAAAGAGCGTATGAAGTCACGATTACACGATATTGAAAACGGCGATTTTGCAAAACGCTGGATGTCTGATTATCGCTTGCGTAAACAGCGCTTATATGCTACAAGAAAAGAGGAGAAAGAGTCATTAGTGTGTATCGTCGAACAGGAAATGAAAGAGAAAGGCTTACTGTGATGTTGACAAGAAAACCACACAAGGTAGTGTATTACGGTGATAAGCGGTTGACCGCTCCGAATGAAACCGTGACTGAAATTACACCCGAGATAAAAAAAGATGTGCGTGCAATGATAAAGATTATGTTCAAATATAACGGTATCGGTTTGGCGGGACCGCAGGCGGGGATTAACAAAAGAATCGTTGTGATCGATATGTCATTCGGGAAGTCTGATGATGAGATTCTTGTGTTATTAAATCCTGAGGTTGTTGCGTTGAGCGAGGATACTGATGTTATGGAGGAAGGGTGCTTGAGTTTTCCGAAGTTATATATTCCGGTAAAACGCTCATTAAAGATTAGCGTAGAAGCGATGAGTCTGAAAGGTGAAAAAATGCGCTTTGATGCGGAAGATTTTTTTGCCCGTGTGTTGCAACACGAGATCGATCATTGTAATGGTATTGAAATGGTCGATCGTCTTAGTCCTGCCGAGCGAATGGCAATATCCGATAAATTGGTGCAAATCAAAGAGCTTGCCGAGATTCCGGAATGAAAATTGTATTCATGGGCACATCGTTATTTGCAATGCCTATTCTCGAAATGCTGGTTAACGAGAAATATACTATTGTTGCCGTATACACCAAACCCGACAAACCGCATGACCGAGGCATGAAAACCGTTGAGGGAGAGATCAAGCATTACGCCGTTGAGCAAGGATTAACGGTAAGAACTCCCGTGAAATTAACGAATGAAGAACGTGATATAATAGCGGCGCTTAATCCTGATTGTATTGTCGTCGTGTCGTATGGACTCAAAATACCGCGTATGATTTTAGAAATCCCGCGTTATGGTGCGGTTAATGCACATGCGTCACTGTTGCCGAAATTTCGTGGTGCCGCCCCGATCCAGAAGGCGATTCTTGAGGGTGAACGCGAGACGGGGATTACTGTTTTTCAACTTACTGAAGAGTGGGACGCCGGTGATATTGTTGAAAAAGATGTGATTTCAATCGGCGAACATGAACGTGGCGGTGAATTATGGGAGCGTTTACGAAAGCTGTCGTCACAGACCATGCTCAAGGCATTGCGTGCATTTGAGACTCAGACATTTGAGCTAATTCCGCAAGATCATGCACGTGCATCTTTTGCATATAAAATCAATAAAGAAGACGGACACATTTACTGGGAACAACAGGCAATGTGTATAGAACGTATGGTCAGAGCGTATCATCCGTGGCCTATGGCACACACACATTTGGGTGAAAAATTTTTAAAGATACATGCATGTGTCCACGAAGAAGGTTCACGACGCGAACGTCCCGGATCGATATTTTCCATAGATTGTACCAAAGGAATAGGTGTCGTATGCGGCGAAGGAGTTGTATTTATCAGCGAACTTCAAGTCGAGGGAAAACGAAAAATGCATTTCAGGGATTTTCTTAACGGGCATCAATTACGTTTAGGGGATCGTTTTGGAGAATCGTAATCTTATCGTTTCGATCGTTATGTATGCATTATTGATCGGAATGTTGTTTTATTTGATTTTACCTCGTATTGCTGTAACCGATTGGCTTGTGTTTGTGGTCGCTGCCATTTTCACGTGTGCGATTTTAGTTTATTCGATCGGTGTATTATTGTTGCTTTCCGGTTCTGCGCTCAATTCTCTTTTTCTCTATTATATGTATCATTATTATGTGTTTCCCATAGCAGGAGCATTGACGGCTCTTTTTTGCCGAGACAAATTGCATCAATGGGAGGCATTTATCACTATGAACAATCGTATTTTGGAAAAGCGTAAGTTTTTACTTACGAAGGATGAGGTGTTGGTGCTTCTACCGCATTGTCTGCAAAATACACGGTGCGGAATTCGTATCACCACTGATTTGAGTCAATGTAAAGAATGCGGGCAATGTGAGATCGGTGCATTGAAAAAAAGCGTATTGTCACGAGGAATCAAAGGCTATGTCGTGACCGGAAGCACGCTTGCTAAGAAAGTCATCAAAGAGCATATGCCCAAAGCAATTCTTGCGGTAGCGTGTCACCATGATCTTTTCGAAGGGATTAAAGGAGTATATCCCATCCCTGTCTACGGTGTGCTCAACACACATCCGGAAGGACCGTGTGTGAATACTCATGTAAATACCGATGCACTGGAGTATGCGATCACAAAAGTGTTTGGGATACAATGATTTAAAATAGTTGACGTACTATCGTAGTAATGATTTAATCTAAATTGGTCAAATTCCCCGAAGCTTGCATCGGTTTTACTGTTATAGTTTTGGTTATTATAAGGGGTGTGGGGACGGTGTAGAGACACGGCATGCCGTGTCTGTAACCGAAGAATTAAACCCCTCCCAAAGTCAAAGGGAGGGGTTTGGGGTGGGCACAAATCATAAAAATTGTCATTTTGCAAAACGTTCTCATTTTGGGTTAAATACAGAAATGTATGGATTTTTAACGTCAGAATGAATTAAGTTTGTAGAGCGGTAGATCCACCCAAAATTAAAGGACGGGAATGGTGCTGATTGAACCCGTAGGTCGCAGGAGGTTCTTTTTGTGTATGTATCTATTATATAAAAAATACCGCGGTTTCATTGGCGTATGATCTTTTCACACTCTCTCAAAGGCAGGCGTTCACCTGCCTTTGTATCATACGTATTTATCTACAAAAAGACCGTTCGCCGCATCAGATTGGCTTGATTCGCTTGCACCGGTTGCTTGTCTATTGTTGAGTAATTGTAACAATTGTTGTGCAAAATGTGTGACCCCGTTGTTATCGGCTGTTTGATTTTGCTCACGTTCTGTTTCCTTTGTCTCGATATCCGCTTGTAGTTCTTCAAGCGTGATGATGCCGTCTCCGTTTGTATCTATCTGCGAGAATAGCGGTGCCGCGGGTTTGTCGTAAGAATTTCCGATGTTTTTTCCCATTTTGATGAATTCTTCAATTGAAATGCCGTTACTTTCATCGGTGTCAAGATCAGCAAACATATCGCTTGCGGAGGGTGGCGGTGGCGGGTGATTGCCACGCATAGGCGAGAGAGCTCCTTGCGGTTTTGAATAGGTCGGGTTCATTTTTTCGGCAACAGTTTTCATTATTGACGCAACCGACTCCAAGTCACCGGATTGTAATGCATCGATCAGCTCTGTTTGCATTTCATCGGTAAGGACTGAGTTGAGTTTTTCTTGTAAGCGTGCATTGATAGAATCGTTCATCTCGATTTGCGAGATACCTCCGTTTCCATCGATGTCGGTCTTTGAAAAAATATCAGAGACAGTATCAGCACTCATCGATCTTTTCACATTTAACTTTGCGAACTCTTCGTTGTTTAAGCTGCCGTCTCCATCGGTATCAAATCTTTTGAATACTCGTGAGAGCATCTGTGCATTGGATACGTTTCCGATTTCCATGATCGCTCCTTTCTTATGGCATTGCTTGCATGATTGCCGTACTCAAGATATCGGCAGAATCGATGTGTTTCCGTATGTTTCCATTCGGTTGTAGCGGGTGGAAAGTGATTAATTTCTTTCCGTTTTTTCAATCAATGCTTTCAATACAATAGATTTTAAAAGATCAAGATTGTTTTTTATTTCTCTAATTTCTTGTTCAAGCCGGTGAATATCGGGGTTTTCTGTGCTCGAATCATGAATATCACAGGCCTCATATTTTTTTATCCATTTTGAAAGCGTTCCGCATGAAATCCCAAGGATTTTTGCTGTTTCTCGCATTTTTTGGTGATTATCTTTATACAATTTGATCGCATTTTTTCGAAAGCTCATATCAAATCCGTTACGATGTGATGCAGGTGTCATGGTATACAACCTCCAAACGAGATATTTATTCTGAGTATACGATGCAATTGTGGAGAAATTATGGAGTATGAAAAAATGATTCAATCATCAAGTAATCGTTCATGCATATTCGGGCAGCATCCTTCGGCGCAGTCGTAAAACCCTTCGTCATCAATTATGGTACTGACATGGTAGTGTTCCTGACAATAACATGCATCACACTGCGGGCAATAAGCATCAATGCCAAAATCGAGAAGACGTTTTTTTATGAGAAACCTGTGTAATCCGGCGGCATCATTTTTATCAAGAAATCGGTAGATGATTGGTGCATACTTGATATCGACAGCTTTATTGTGCGTAATCCCTTTAAAAATCACGCATAATTTTTTTAGATAGAACGGAGTGTTATTTTCAATTATGCATGCAGGTTTATTACAAATGTCGCAACGAAATTCAAAGTGATTTACGTCAACCTTTGTGATGGACACACTCATAGGTGTGTTTCATCGATGCTTATGCCATATTTAGCGATTTTTTCATACAGTGTTTTTCTCGTCACACCGAGATTACGTGCAGCAAGGGCCTTATTGCCACCTGACTTTTGTATCTCATGCATGATTGTCGCTCGTTCAGCTTCTTCAAGAGGAGTATAGCCTTTAAAACCTTCCGATAGAACGGTGATAATCGATGATTGTTCGGTGGCTTTCGTTTCGGGCAAGGCGGTTTTGACCAACTCATAAAATGCATAGGGTAAATGCTCTTTTCTGATAAATCGATCTCGAGTAAGAATGACACAGGATTCAACCAGGTTTCGTAGTTCGCGAATATTACCATCCCACGAATATACTGAGAATAAAGACAATACTTCTTGAGAAAATCCTTCAATGTGTTTACTGTATTGCGTATTAAATTGTGCCAGAAAATGTTGCGCCAAAACACTGATATCTTCTTTGCGTTCCCGAAGAGGAGGGATATGGACATTTATGACATTCAAACGGTAGTACAGATCATCACGGAACTGTTTCGCTTTGATCATTGCACGGAGGTTTTGATTGGTCGCTGCAATTATTCGTACATCCACTTGAATTGGTACATTACTGCCGACCCGCTCGATTTCTTTTTCTTGTAATACTCGCAAAAGTTTCGCTTGCAGAGGTAATGACATTTCACCGATCTCGTCAAGAAATATTGTACCGCCATGAGCGAATTCAAATTTTCCGATTTTGTTTTTTGCTGCTCCCGTAAAGGCTCCTTTTTCGTAGCCGAATAGTTCCGATTCCAGCAAACTTTCAGGAAGTGCGGCACAATTGATCTTAACTACCGGATTTGTGACACGTGTACTGAGCTCATGAATTGCGGTCGCTACCAATTCTTTGCCTGTTCCTGTCTCGCCGGTAATAAGGACTGTTGCGTGAGTTGGGGCAATTTGTCGAATCATTTCAAATAGAGCATGCATAGACGGGGATGCACTGATGAACCCTTTCGTTAACTCTTCATACGGTTTTTTTGAATCACCGGAAGCGGTAAGTTTTGCGATCGATTCACGCAATTCTTTAAAACGAACAGGCTTTTGTAAATAATCAGATGCACCGGCACGAAATGCAGTACGTGCAGTATCAAGGTCGGTATCGGCCGAAAGAATAATAATCGATGCAAGCGGGAGAGTTGCTTTTACCGTACGTATCTCAGCTGTTATATCAGTAGCCCGTACGGCATCTATTATGACAATTTCATACGTTTTTTTTAAAACCGATCTGAGACCGTCAAGCGTATGGGGAATTATATCCACTGCAAAACCTTCGGTAATAAGTAACTCTTTAAGCGGCAGCGCAGTATCGTTTGAGGAGTCGACGATAAGAATGCCGATCATGTGATATCTCCGTCGGCTCCCGGTAATGATCGCTGTGAGGAAGTTCTGAGCGGTAATGCTATTCGAACGCTGGTGCCGGCATCCGGCTTGCTTGAAATATCGATTTTTCCGAGATGATTATAAACAATTTGGGAAACGACAGAAAGTCCCAAGCCTGCAGAGCCCGGTTTTGTCGTAAAATAGGGTTGGAAAAGGCGGGGGATATTTTCGGGTGTTATTCCGCACCCGGTATCAGTGACGGTAGTGATAACATAGTTGTCTTCGACGGTCGTCTCGATATGAACGATACCGCCATTTGTATATGACTCAACTGCATTTCGAATGATATGCATGAATAATTCTTGCAACAATGATTCATCTCCCAAAAGAAGCGGTATGTTCTCTGCACGATATTCAACAGAAACCTTTTTATTTTTAATATCATAAAAAAGGATTTGCACCGATTTTTCGATCACCGTCGGTATTGACAGGGACGTGAAGCGAAAAGGTAATTTGCGAAACGAATGGACAAAAGTATCTAATGTGGAAGTGATTTTGTCAAGTTGCGATTGCAGCGCGTCAATGGCACGTTGTGATCCCGGCAATGATTTACGTTGCAGCAATTCAATATCCAGCGACATCGCGTGCAAGGGGGTTTTGATCTCATGATTCAACACCGTGACAATATGATTGAGTGCGTTGTAATGCTCATGTTGTGAAAAAAAATGTTTATAGAAGATGGTTTTATCGGCTATGTAGAAGACAACGATTTTTTTTTCAATGTAGGGAGAGACCGTTATTTGCAATTCTTTTTTATAAAAAGACACTGTTTTGCTTATGGTAAAATGATACCCCAACACTGCCTCGGTAAATATGCCGGTTTCTTGTTGGGGATCGATCTGCAGAATGTTCTTCACGTCCTCATGTATATGAAGAAGCGAGATCGCTTTGATATTTGCATACATTATTTTGCCGTTGTCTTGAGCCATAAGAAGTCCTTCGTCAATGTTTTCGAGCATTGACTCGGTCATTTCTCGTTCTGATAAAAGTTTGTTGATTATTTTTGCCGCATTTTCCGAAGAAACGAAGTCTCCCTGACGATTAATAAAATCTGAAAAATTATTATGACCCATGACGTATTATACTCAAAAAACAGGAGGGTTGTCAACAGCGTATATGGTGCAAAATTTTTTCGAATAACGAAATAAATGCGTGCTTCATGGCAATTTCACCTTGCGTTTTTACGTGTTTTGAGCTAAAATTACATGTCGCATGAAAAAGGTGGTATCAATGAGCTGTATTTCTGACAATATTGAATATATTCGTGAAGAGGTCGCGCTATTGTGTGCCCGTAATCGTATAAAAAATAGTGTGAAGCTTTGCGCGGCCACAAAGATGCGAACAGTTGAAGAGATCAATGCGGCGGTGAAGGCCGGTGTTGATTGTATAGGAGAAAATAAAGTTCAGGAAGCGCGTGATAAATATCCGTATGTGACAGAAAGCGTTCAGAAACATTTTATCGGTCATTTACAGACGAATAAGGTGAAATATTGTCCGGTATTATTCGATTGTATACAATCAGTTGACAGTATTGCGATTCTTGAAGCTTTGGAAAAAAGTGCCGAAGCAAATCAAAAAAGGATGACATACATGATAGAGGTCAATATTTCGGGAGAGGAAAGCAAGTTCGGGGTGAGTCCGCAACGACTTGAGCCTTTCTTTGAACATGCCTCGACGCTGCGATATATGAAACTGATCGGATTCATGACCATGTTGCCTCTCAGTGACGATGTACAGCAATTGCGACGTCATGCAGATATGATGTATACACTATTTGAGCACAGTAAGCGTTTTAATAATACGATGATCGAGATCAGTGAATTATCCATGGGGATGTCACAGGATTATGCAATGTGTATTGAGGCCGGCAGTACGATGGTTCGGATCGGTACAAAGATTTTCGGAGAAAGGCAGGCGATGCATTCATGAGAGACATGCATATACTTACCATTATATATAAATTTACACTGATCATAGCTCTTGTGAACACATATATAATGTTGTTAGTGATTCGATTTTTTGTGCCGTTACGCAAACAAATGATGTTTAATCGTATTTATCGGTTGTTGTATATGGCGACGGAAGGTGTCATGCGTTTGTTCGGTAAAAAGAGATTGAACCGGCGATGCGATAGTCGTGCATTCGCGGCGGGTTTTGTGCTGGTTTTGTTGTATTCGGTTTTTTGGGCATGGGTCAATATTCATCAGTCTTATGCTGAGGGACTTGTCTACATGCTTGCGTCATTTGTAACATATTCGTATTATTTCATGTTATTTGTTTTTATCGGTGACTTTATTGCTGCATTCAATCCGCAACATGCATATGGGGAGTTTGCCCGAGTCGTACATTTGATGTCTGATACTGCAATGGGTTTTTGGAAAAAATTATTATCTTTCTCTAATCGTAATTATGCGCCACTGTGGGGCATTCTCATTATTATTCTTCTTAATGGGATCGCGATGACGTTTTTAAGTTCACTTTTGGGTAATGCAGTTGCGTTTGGTGATAATCTTCGTATCGGGATAAAGTCTGCATTGTTCTTTTTTTCCGGTCTGTGGGTATTGTTTGTGATTGTCCGCCAAATTTTGTCCTGGAGTGGCGTTTCGGAAGAGTTTTTTATACTTAAGAACACTATTCTTTTTACTGAACCGTTGTTTATACCGATCAGAAAGGCATTTCCGCCCTATAAGGTCGGCTTTGATCTGTCTCCGCTTGTTATTGTGTGTGCGTTAGCAATGGTATTCTTGACGACACTTTTCTTTTTATGGGGGTAATATGCAAATCACCGCACGCGATATAAAGGAAATGGGTTTTTCCAAGAAATTCAACGGGTATGAAATTGATGAAGTGCGTAATTTTTTGGAAATGGTCGCGGTCGAATATGAAAAACTTGTTCTTGAAAATACCGAATTGAAAGAAGCGACTAAAAAAGCTGAACGAGAAATAGAAATGTTTCGTCAAAAAGATGAAAATTTAAATAAAATATTACTTACTGCGCAATCATTTGCCGAGAATGAGCGTAAACGTATTCAGCAGGAATCAGAACTTCGTATCAAAGAGACTGAACTGACCATACGAACAATGATCGAAGAATCAGCACGTCAGAAAGCACGTCTCGAGTCTGAAGTGCAAGCATTGATACTGAAACGCAATGATTTTATACGACGTTATTTTTCTCTGATGGAAGATCAAAAACGGTTTTTTTCAGAATTACAATCGGCAGATGCGGTTTATATGCAACAAAATGAAACGAGGACCGCGGAGAATCAGTCGGTGACCACCATACCTGTGACTTCTTCACCCTCCGCAACGAAAGATTCGATACCTGTATCTCCAACCATACCGGATGATACCGATATAGACAGGATCGTGGAAGAAAAAATTGTTGAAGAGAGAAAAGATATTTTTCAAAAAAAGGATGAAAATGGATCATTTTGAGCGTTGTCGTAATTCTGCTGATTTTATACGCTCGCAGGGCATTGATCATGTAGATGTATGCGTTATTCTCGGTACAGGGTTAAGCGGTGTGGCAGATATGTTTTCGGCGTTTAAAACTATTGCCTATAAAGATATTCCGGATTTTCCGCAGTCAACTGTGGGGTCACATAAGGGAATGATGATGTTTGCGCGAATGGGGACTCTGGTAATCCTTTTTCTTCAAGGGCGTTTTCACATGTATGAAGGTTATTCTGTTCAAGATGTCGTCATTCCGGTGCGTACTGCGCGCTTACTGGGGGCTACTACTTTTTTTGTAACAAATGCTGCGGGTGGTGTCGGCGATCATTTACGAGTGGGCGATATCATGCTTATCAATGATCATATCAATTTTTCAGGAGATAATCCCCTTATCGGGAGAAATATTGATGAATTGGGCGAACGTTTCCCGGTAATGAATGATGTTTATGACGCAGCGTCTCGATTTATTGTTCATTCGATTGCTCAAAAACACTCCGTGTCTTTAAAGGACGGTGTGTATGTATGGTTTAAGGGACCTTCGCTTGAAACGCCTGCAGAATATCGTCTCATTAAGGCGATAGGTGGTGATGCGGTGGGTATGTCCACTGTTCCCGAGGTCATTGCTGCAAAACATGCAGGGATGAGAATAATTGGTTTTTCGATAATAACAAACATATTTAAAGCAGATAATGTGACTGAAAATAAAGCGGAATTTGATACCGTTGTCGACGTGGCAAGTAACGCGGGGAAAAAACTTGGTTTTTTAATTACGGAATGTATTAAAAACCTTGACACGGGAGTGTAAAATAAATAGTATTGCTAACCAAAGGAGGGCATACGCATGAAAAAGGTATTTGTTATCATGCTTATTGTGACTATGAGCGTCGCGATGGTATATGCACTGAAAATTGTACCACGACCGAATCCATGGAATTATGTGACCAGTACTGCAACGAACATGACATTTCCGCTTGTGTCGGGAGCTACAGAGGCACATTTAAAAATATTTACCTTAAATGGGGATCTTGTTTTTAAAAAAACCGCATCATCATCAGAGCTTACGACGGGGATAGTGTGGGACGGAAAAAATAATTCCGGATTTTTGGTGGCCACGGGAGTGTATTTTTATTCAGTCGAAATAACCTATACTGCATCAACCGGCGCAACTACAGAAACTGCTTCCGGCAAGTTGCTTTTTATACGGTAAGGAGGCAGTACAATGAGAAGAATATTTATAATTAGTCTCATCATTATGGTTTCCGTCCTTGTCGTGTTTGCCGGGGAAACATGGAATGGGAGAACCGGTGCTCAGATAATGAAAATGAATCCCGCGATTCGTAGTTTGGGTTTGGGCGGGGGGTACATTTCCGGTATAGGCGGTGTAGAATCTCTTACATTAAATCCGGCCGGTTTAACTCATGTCGAACGTCGTATGGCAGCAGTTGGCGATACTGAGTTGGTAGAGGGAATACGTATCCTTTATGGCGGGTATGCTCAGAAATATGGAATATTTTATTTCGGTGCTGAAATAAAGGCGCTCTATGATACCTTTGATATTGTTGACGAACTCGGTGCGGCGGCCGGATCCTTGAGCGTGTATTCGTTAGCACCATCATTCGGTGTCGGTATGAAGGTCAGCCCTACGTTTTCTTTTGGCGGATCTGCTACCGTATTACTCGAAGATTATGGCGATGTCACACAATTCATGTGGGCGCTTAACGGTGGGATTCAAATGAGTTTTTTTCACGATGTTATTCGTTTTGGCGGAGCAGTACGCAACGTTGCGCTTTCACAGTTGTCATACTACGACGGTTCAGAAATGCCTATGCCCATGATGGGGAATGCCGGTCTTTCATATGTTTTTAAAGATGTAGAATTACGTGATAAGATTATAATCACAGCCGATATAGAAATCCCGTATGATCGCAGTTGGATCATAAGCGGCGGGGCTGAATATTCTCTTGCCGACTGGGTAAAACTGAGGGCGGCGTATCGTTTAAATGATGATTATGATATGATCGATAATATTTCCTTTGGTCTCGAATTAAAAGAAACAGTAAAAAAAGTAACCGGTGCCTTGCAGTATGCATATGTCGGATACGGTGATGTTATTGGAACTCATCGTGTCAGCTATGCGATGTATTGGTAACAAAAAGAAAGAGGTGCATCGCCGTGGACTACAAAGATACGCTTAACTTGCCTGCGACCGATTTTCCGATGAAGGCCAACCTTCCCGTAAAAGAACAAGAAATAATTAAAATGTGGGAAGATAAGGGGATTTATTCGCGAATTATCGACAGCCGAAAAGGCAATAAGCGTTATGTTTTGCATGACGGACCTCCGTATGCGAACGGTGTTATCCATATGGGGCATGCGCTTAATAAATCACTTAAAGATTTTGTCGTAAAATATAAAACCCTGAAGGGTTTTGAAACTCCCTATGTGCCGGGCTGGGATTGCCATGGGTTACCGATTGAACTTGCAGTGGCAAAGCAAGTTGAAGAGAGCAAAGAATCACTTACTGTGCCTGAATTTCGTAGAAAATGTCGAAATTATGCATTGAAATTTGTGGAAAAACAGAAAAAAGAATTTATTCGTCTTGGTGTTTTCGGAGATTGGGAGAATCCGTATCTCACCATGACTTCTGATTATGAGGCAGGTATCGTAACAATATTTAAGAAACTTGCAACGGACGGGTATGTTTTCAGGCAAAAGAAACCGGTTTATTGGTGTGCAGATTGTCGTACGGCATTGGCTGAAGCAGAGATTGAATATGAGGATCATACGTCACCTTCAATTTATGTGAAGTTTGAGGATATCAACGAACCCGGTACTTTTTTTGTGATCTGGACAACGACACCGTGGACCTTACCTGCTAATGTTGCGATTGCGTTGCATCCTGATTTTACATATATCAAGGTGCGTGTAGGCACTGAAATATGGGTAATCGGAGAGTCGTTGTGGCAGGCCGTTCAACACGAAACCGGGATCTCAGGGGAGATATTATCTCGAATGAGCGGTAAGTCGTTGGAAGGGCATATGACGCAACACCCGTTTATTCCTGAGCGGAAAAGCGTGATTGTGTTGGCTGACTATGTTACGGATGATACCGGTACGGGGTGCGTACATACAGCCCCGGGGCATGGAGTCGAGGATTATATAACAGGTCTCAAGTATAAATTACCAATATTAAATCCCGTTGATGACGAGGGACGATATACTGACGAATTTGCAATGATGAAAGGTGTCTTTATTTATGACGCCAATAAAATGATACTTGACGTGCTTACCGAGAAAAATGCATTGATAAAACAGTCGAAAATATCACATTCATATCCTCATTGTTGGCGTTGTAAAAAACCCGTTATCTTTCGTGCGACAGAACAGTGGTTTGTAAAAGTTGACCATGATACGCTTCGTACTCGGGCGCTTGATGCAATCAAAAAAACCGAGTGGATCCCGTCATGGGGTGAAAATCGTATCACAGGCATGATTGAGAATCGACCTGATTGGTGTTTGTCGCGTCAAAGGATTTGGGGCGTGCCCGTGCCGATGTTCGGATGCCCGACATGTAAAAAATATGTGTATTCAGAAAAAATATTTGATACGATCATTGATTTTATACGCCAAAATGGAGCTGACGGGTGGTTTACCCATGATGAACAATCCATGCTCGGTAATTTAAATCATTGTCCCGATTGCGGAGGCGGTCTTGTGAAAGACACGAACATTCTTGATGTGTGGTTTGATTCCGGAGCGAGTTATTATTCCGTTGTTGAACAACGACCGGAATTAACATTTCCTGCAGATCTTTATTTGGAAGGTTCCGATCAACATCGCGGTTGGTTTCATCATGCGTTATTACTTTCGGTCGCTCATAGAAATAATGCTCCCTTCAAGACAGTATTAACACACGGGTTCATTGTCGACGGACAAGGTAAAAAAATGTCGAAATCATTGGGTAATGGCGTTGACCCTCAAGACATTATCAAAAAATACGGAGCCGATGTCTTGCGTTTATGGGTTGCATCTGAGGATTATCGTAATGATATTCCTATATCAAATGAAATTGTCGATAGAATTGCGGAGGCGTACCGACGTATTCGTAATACATTCAGATTTATGCTTGGTAATTTAAACGGTTTTACACCTGATATGAAAATTGCTTATGACGACATGCCGTTACCGGATAAATATATGATGCAACGTCTCAAACAGATGCTTGCGACGCTTGATCAAGCGTACGATACGTTTGAATTTCATAAGATATTCCACACGGTACATAGTTTTTGTGTCGTTGATCTTTCTGCATTATATCTTGATAGTGCAAAATCGGTACTATACGCCGAAGCGAAAGATAGTGTCGCACGTCGTGCGATACAAACAGTGATGTGGGAAACGGTTCGTTCGCTTACAATTGCTCTTTCTCCGGTTATGCCATTTACTATGGAGGAATTGTGGGGGTACATTTCGTCAACAAACAATGATCCTGAAAGTGTACATATGGCGTTATGGCCTTCTGTGGAGTGCCCGGAAGATGAGGCTGTGTTGACTGTATGGGAAAAAATATTGATTTTACGAGAAGATATTAAAAAAGGTCTTGAAACCCTTAGAAAAGATGGTACGATCGGACATTCTCTCGATTCATATGTGTATTTATTCAGCGAGAATGAAGCGAATCTTTTATTTTTACAAAAAAATGCACATTATATCCGCCAGTTATGTATTGTATCCGGTGTATTTGTTGAGAAACGGGAAGGAATGTCTGCATTAGAAACTCTTCCGGAATATCTTTGCAAAGCTGAAAAATCCCCGCATGCAAAATGTGAGCGATGCTGGGAGTATTCATCAACCATAGGAAGTGATTCGGCGCATCCGACCGTATGTGCTCGATGTGCAGGGGTTCTTACCAACACGTAACTAAAGGAGGGGCAGGATGAAACAGGAAAAAGTAGCTCATTTTAAGCAAGTGCTCCTTGACATGAAGGATGCGATTATCAAGAATCTTACAGCGATTGAGGATGAGTATATTCATCATTCGCGGATACGGGATTTTGGTGATTCCGCATACCCGATACATCTTGCTGATATAGCAGATGATGTGGCTGATACGGATCTCAATTTTAAGATCAAGTCCTCCGAAGAACATATTCTTCATGAGATAGACGCTGCATTAAAACGTGTTGAAGAGGGAACATATGGATTGTGTATTGACTGCGGTGTAGTGATTTCAGATCAACGTCTGGAAGCTATGCCCTATGCGGTTCAGTGTATGAATTGTAAAGAGGAATATGAAAAAAACCATAAAACTAAATAGTACAATTCTTTGGATCGTGATCGTAGGATTTGTTGCAGATATTGTATCTAAAGAATTGATAACTTCAACAATTCCGCTTAATCAGTCAGTAGATGTGATAGCTGATTTTTTTAAATTGACCTATATTTTTAATAGTGGCGTTGCGTTCGGTATGTTTCAAAACATACCGATACTTTTGCTTGTGATCAATTTATGTGTATTGCTCGGAATAGTGTGGTTTTTTAAGCATGTTATTTTTACGTCGCACTCAGACTCAAAAACACTTACCTGGGCGGTCGGCATGATCCTTTCAGGCGCATTCGGTAATAATCTTGATCGTATACGTTTCGGAAGCGTGAGAGATTTTCTCGATTTTGATTTCCCGGATTTTATCATGGATCGTTGGCCGGTCTTTAATGTGGCCGACAGTCTTATTTGTGTGGGCATCACGTTGATTTTGTATTATTCTTTTTTTATTGAACATAAAATTAAACAACGTACCGGAGGTGGGGAATGATTCCGTATAAGGGGCGTTCAATCGTGTCGTTGAAGGATATGGCAAAAGATGAGTTGCTGTATCTTTTGGATCGTGCAAAAGAAGTGAAAAATAAGAAAATCAGCAATATTCTTGAAGGAAAAATTGTTGCTTCATTGTTTTTTGAACCCTCAACACGAACGCGTTTGTCTTTTGAATCTGCTGTGCTTAGCCAGGGCGGAACGGTTTTCGGTTTTTCGGATCCGGGCGGTACATCAGTTAAAAAAGGCGAAACGCTTACCGATACGATCAAAACTGTGACCGGCTATTGTGATGCGATCGTCATGCGACACAACAATGAAGGTGCCGCTCGAAGAGCATCTGAAGTTGCGTCGGTGCCTGTCGTAAACGGTGGCGACGGATCGAATCAGCATCCGACACAAACCTTTTTAGATCTTTTTACCATGCTTGAAAAAAAAGGTAGTCTTGACGGGAAAGTAGTCGGGTTGATGGGCGACTTGAAATATGGTCGGACAACGCATTCACTGGCGATGGCGCTCACTCATTTTAATGTTAAATTGCATTTTATTGCACCGAAAGAGTTAAGTATTCCCGAGCAATATTACGATTACTTAAAAGCTAAAAAAATAGATTTCGTACATTCCACGCTTGAGTCATCCGGAAAGGAACTTGATTTTTTATATTGTACACGTATTCAAAAAGAACGTTTTTATGATCCGATGGAATATGAGCGTGTGGCGGGAAGTTATAAGCTCGATAAAGCATCACTTGAGTTGTTAAAAAAGGATACGTATATCATGCATCCGTTACCGCGTGTGGACGAGATCGCCACAGAGATTGATGATGATCCTCGTGCAATTTATTTTGAGCAGGCACATAACGGTGTTCCCGTTCGCTCCGCATTGTTGGCGCTGGTTATCGGGACAATCAAATAAGGAGAGATGTGTATGAGTGAAACTCGCGGATATAAAGTTTTTAAAATAGAAGAAGGAACAGTTATTGATCATATACCTTCACCAAAAGGCTTAACAGTATTTGCAATTTTGGGACATAAAAAGGAAGGAATCGTTTCGATAGGGCTTAATTTTGAATCAAAGCAAGTCGGACTGAAGGATTTGATAAAATTTGAAAACAAAGTCATCAGTAAAGAGGAAACAGATAAGATCGCTCTTGTTGCTCCTGAAGCGACAATAAATATTATTAAGAACGGGAAAGTTGTTGAAAAAAGACCTATTGACATTCCTGAGAACATAAAGGGTTTTTTGACATGCATGAACCCGAATTGCATTACGAACGTTGAACACGTTGAGAGTGAATTTGCAGTAGTTGAAAAAAGACCGGTAAAAGTCATGTGTAAATATTGTGAACGTGTCTGGGAAGTAAAACGGGATATGATCAATAAACAGTAAGGAATAAAAAGTATGGCAAAACAAGTATTTGATGAACTCGAATTGTTGATGCGTAAAATTCATGTGCAGACGTTTAATTACGGTCGCACAATACTCTCAAAGTATAATTTGTCAAATTCGCAATTCAATATCATCGTGTATATTTATTTCCATGGTGCCAAAAATTTAAAAGAGTTATGTGAAGAGTTGGTGTTGGCTCCAAGCACTATTTCTGAGATGTTGGTGCGAATGGAAGATACCGATTTGGTCAAAAAAGATCGCAATGATATCGATAAACGTAAGATCGTTATCGATATTACTGATAAAAGCAGAGAGATAGTGAATACGGTAATAAAAAAACGGGTTGAGTTTATTAAAAAACTTACCGAAGATTTGTCTCCGACACAATTAGATAGTTTTAAAACGATTCTCTCACACATGGTTGAATGTCTTCAATAATTCGCACTACGGATGACTGTCGTTTTCGTAATGTGTTCGGTGAAGCGAGTCGTGATACGGAGCGGGTATTTCCCTTCTCATCATCCGAATACTATCTTTCATTAATTCGATCCTGTGAGTATTCTGATCCGATTTTTCGTCAATGTATTCCCTCTGCAGAGGAATTACACGATACTCATGGCACTGCTGACCCGTTCTGTGAAAATGCGAAGCAACATGTCTTTCGATTAATCCATCGATATCCTCGTCGCGCAGTGCTTATCACTACAAATGTCTGTGCTGTGCATTGCAGACATTGCATGCGAAAACGCCAGTGGAAGGAAGAACCTTTTTTTATCACACGATCTGAGATCGATACTGCGATGCAGTATTGTGAAGACCATGGAATAAATGATATTATTCTTTCAGGCGGTGATCCCTTAATGTTACCAAAAGACATTCTTGAGTATTGTATAACTGCCTGCAAAGATTCAAAAAGTATACAAGTCATGCGGATCGGAACACGGGTTCCGGTTGTTGATCCGGAGCGTGTGACCGACGAGATCGCTGCGTTATGTGAAATATTTCCGACAACATATGTACTTACTCATTTTAACCACCCGATCGAGTGTACACCTGATGCACTTCATGCAATTAAACGATTACGCGCACACGGTGCCGTTCTTTTGAACCAGAATGTCCTTTTGAAGGGGATCAATGACAATGCTGATATTCTGTATGAGTTGTATACACAGCTGCTTTCCTGGGGAGTTAAGCCCTATTATATGCATCAATGTGATTTGACCGAAGGCACGACGCATTTCTGGGTAGAACCCGAAAAAGGTGTCGCGTTATTGAAAGCATTGCAAGGAAACATTTCCGGTCTTGCGCTACCGTACTACGCGATAGATCTTCCCGGAGGAAAAGGTAAAATACTATTGGGTCCCGAAACATCGTTTGAGAAAGACGGAGATACGTACTATTTTATAACGTATACCGGTGAAAAAGTTGCATATCGTCTATGAACGGCACAATTCGCGAACAAAAACAGAAACTACGGTCGTTATATTTACGTGAGCGACGAAGATTGACAATCGATACGGTTCGTGAGGTCGGTCATGAAATACTGCACATTCTTGATAAAAACGGTGTGATAGCTGATAATAATGTCTTTCACGTCTATTATCCTATCAACAACGAAGTCGATACACGGCCGTTGATAACACGTCTTTTTGCACTCGGTAAAACAGTGCTTATGCCGCGTACAAATTTTGACCTCGGGACAATTGATACGTTTATTGTGCGTTCTTTTGAAGATCTTGAGATCACGCGATTCGGTATGCATGAGCCGAAACGCAGTTGTAGATTATTTACCGATGAGCCGGATGTGGTGTGTGTACCGGGCGCAGTATTTGATATGAACGGGAATCGAATAGGATACGGGAAAGGATTCTATGACGGATTTCTTGCATTCAATAATGCAAAAAAGATCGCATTTGCCTATGACTTCCAAGTGATTGAAAGCCTGCCGCATGATCCTCATGATATCAAAATGGATATGATTGTGACGGAGAAAAGTATTATTTCAGCTCAATTATAACGAAGAGAGGGTGGGTATGAACAGTTTGTATGTTTTTATCTCATTAATGTTTGTTTTTTCATGTAGCAAAAGTATTATTCAAAATCCGAATTCTCCAAAGCACTTCCTCGAATCACCTATTGTAAAAGTCTGGGGATTGCCGAGTGTTACCGGCAATAATCCCGCCCGTTCATGCGGTATTTATAATGATACAATTTATATCATGTCCAATGAATCAAAACACTACCGTGTGACATTTTATACATTTGACGGTAAAGAAATACGATTCGTGGATATCCCGAAAGGGAAAGGGCCGGGGGAAGTGGTGTTTAATTATATTTTCAAAATTCGGAATGAGAAAATGTATTTTTACGATTCCACACTTAAGAAGATTGCTATCTTCGATCTTTACGGTAAATCTATTGACGATATTCTTATCACCGAGGATTTGGGATATGTACAGGGATTAGAATATGAAAAGAATTGTATATATGTCCATGATGCATTAAAAAGTAAGATTATTACCATGGATATGACAGGTAAAGTAGTCCGGCGTATACCGTACGAAAATGGTGAAATTACACGTGAAGAATTTTTCGAAAAGCCTATACGATTCGGGAGAATACTATTTGATGACGTACGTAGCGAATTATGGATCGGTTATATGAATTTACCTTATACACTTGAGCGGTATGATAGAAATATGAGAAAAACAATGACGATTACTAAAAAAATATCCGGCTCGTATCATGAAGCCAAGTGGATGAAAATGAACGGCAGAATTGCGTTGGTCGGTAATATGATGGTGGATACGATGGTTGCACATGACGGGTATATATATCTTCCGTTCGGTATCGGGTACTATTATTCTGATAAAGGAATCGAAACATATCATTGTGAGAATACAATCTATGTTTTTAATGCACAGACAGGAAAATTTGACTATACTATCTGGAATAAAAATTTGAAAAACAGCGGTTATGGGTATATGCTTCTCGGAGTAACCGATGACTATGTAGTTTTGATGACCGTATATGATTATGAGGTCGCAAATAAATTTGCTTCCAAAGATGAGCTTGAACGTATGCAAGGATGGATTTTTGTGTTGAAAAACAGTATTGGCAATAAAAAATAATAAGAGGGAATGTAACTATGAAAAATATTTTCATGGTAATAATTGTTATTATAACGTTAGTATTGTTGGTCAAGGCGGATGGTATTGGCAGAGTGAAATTTTTCACTGATCCTTCTTGTGAGACGTGTCATAAAGTTGACGCATATCTGCAGGAGCTGAAACCTGCATATTCATTAAAAATAGAAAAATTATCGGTATATGAGAAAGAAAATATGGAACGACTGTTCGCGTTGGAGAAAACATACAACGTATCGGTTTCTCAAGTGCCGGTCGTTGAAATTGAGGGTATCGGCATATTGCAGGGTGATGCTATCCTTCGTGATTTGAAAGAACTGCTTGAAAAAGGACGAACTGATACAAGCACCTCAGATTTCAGCACACGTAACTTTACGATAGGTGCGGTAGCACTCGCAGGTCTTCTCGACGGTATTAACCCGTGTGCATTTGCGACAATGGTGTTTTTGATACTATTTCTTTTTTCTATCAATAAAAGCCGACGAGAAATACTCGGCGTGGCACTGTGCTTTTGTGCAGGAGTGTTTATCGCGTATTTTGCAATGGGTATCGGATTACGTGCGGTATTGAGTGCATTGTATAATGTTGCGGCAGTGAAGAAGTATTTGAACACAGTGCTTGCAGGAGTATTGATCATTTTGGCGGTATGGTCGTTTGTCGATGCATATTTGTTTATTAAAAAAGGAATCGTTACGCTCAAACTACCCGAATCCTGGAAACGCTATATCAATCATTTCATTATTATTCGAAGCAAGTACGGCTCTCTGTATGCAGGGAGTATTATCACCGGTATCATCGTCTCAGTTATCGAGATCGCCTGCACGGGGCAGATATATATTCCGGTGATAGGCTACATGATCAAAGAAGGTAAAACGTCAGGTTATCTTTATCTCACGGTATATAATCTTGCGTTCATTTTGCCGCTTGTCGCAGTGGGTATTGCAGTATTTTTCGGGATGCAGAAAGAAACAGTCCGCACAATGTTATCGAAGAGTGTTGTAAAAGTAAAGATCGCCATGGGTGTATTGTTCGTGCTTCTTGCGATTTTAATCTCAATGGGTTAAATTCCCCGAAGCTTGCTTCGGCTTTACTATTATAGTTTTTTTATTATAAGGGGTGTGGTGACGGTGTAGAGACACGGCATGCCGTGTCTGTAACCGAAAGCCCCTCCCAAAAAGAAAAGGGAGGGGTTTGGAGTGGGCAAACAAATAAAGTTTTTTTCGGAGATACCCTGTAGCTAGTTCATTACTTTACTAAGATAATGTGAGATATTTTTGCCTAATCGCATGTGTTATATTGTCAATCATGTCAGTAATGATATGAAAATGCATGTAATCTCCAGATTTCACTTGCCCTTTCGAGGAAAATTCAGTATACTTTTTGAAGTTAAAAGGGGGTGTTATGCAAAAATATATTCTTCCCGATGATATGAATGTTAAAACTGCTGTTCATGAAGAAAGCCCCGAGTATGTTTTGAAGGAAGCGGACCGATATTATACATTGGGTAATTATGACAAAGCCCTTGATCAGTATAATCGCGTTCTTGAAAACGGGGGAAAGTTCCCCGATGTGTATAATAAAATTGGGATTATTCTCAATCATATAGGACGGCATTATGAGGCGATCGAGGCGTTTAAGAATGCATTACGATTAAATGCACGCTATCTTGATGCCATTATTAATTTGGGGATCGTATACGCTGATCTGAGCGATGAGGTCAATGCAATCCTTGAATTCAAAAGAGCGCTTGAAATCGATGCTAATAATACCGAAGCGTTGTTTAATCTTCGTTTGGTAACGCGACAAGATTTAAAAGGGTTTGCGCAAACATCAAATGAGATAGAGATATTGGTGGATATGGGGAAAACATATTATGAAAAAGAAATGTACAGGCAAGCCATAGAAAAATTTAATCAAATTCTTGAAAAAAAACCAAATTATCATGATATAAAGTTATTGTTGGCGAACGTATACCTACAGGATGGTTTTTATAAAGAAGCGGAGCAATTGTTTAAGGATATAATCATTAAAAAGCCGGACTGGGCTGCCGCATACGTGAATCTTGGTACTCTTTATTATAATGTGAAACGATACAAGCAAGCGATCGAAATGTGGGAGTCGGCAATCCATAATGGTGCCGATGCCGACAGGATGAAAGTATGCATCAATGAGTGTACGCATAAAATGAAAGGAATGTCTGCAAAATGATTCAATCCTTCAAAGGAAAGACACCGCGGATTGCCACCTCTGCGTATATACATGAAACTGCAGTCATTATCGGTGATGTGGTTATTGGGGAACATGCAAATATTTGGCCTCACGTAGTGATACGTGGAGATATCAACAGTATTATCATTGGAGATAGAACGAATGTACAGGACAACACCGTCATTCATGTTGATCATGCAATACCGACAATTATTGAACATGATGTTACGATTGGTCACGGCGCGATCATTCATGCATGTACTATTAAGCATACGTCATTGATCGGTATGGGAGCTACCGTACTTGATCGTTCGGTTATTGGCGAGTGTGCGATGGTCGGTGCGAATGCATTGGTTTCTCCGGGTTCAGTTATTCCGCCCAATACCTTGTCCATCGGAATGCCTGCAAGACCAAAACGAGAATTAACTTCCGATGAAATTCACGCATTAGCTGATTCTGCACATCATTATTGTGAAATTGCAGCTGATTTTAAAAAAGCACAGGACGGTGAATGAGTATATGAAAAAAATTGTTTATTTTATTTTGTTTTTGGTGATGTCTTCGTGTGCGCTTATAAATGGGAATACAAAAGATGCTACTGATACTTCAACGAAAGAGCCGACAGTTGTAAAGACCACTCCGGAACCGGTTATCGACCAAACGGTGATTGATAAAACGTATGAACAGGCAGTCGCATTGTATTCCAAACAACAATATCCGGAATCGACAGCAGCTTTTTTGGATTATATCAAAAGTTCCAAAGACAATGACCGTACGATCAAGTCGTATTTTTATCTCGGGGATATGTACCGTTACAACCTTGATTATGACATGGCACGTAATTATTATAAAAAAGTGATTGAAAAAACAGCCGATGCGTCAAATACCTCAAAAGCACAGTTTTATATCGCACGTTGTTATGATGAACAGGAGCGCTACCGCGAAGCGATTGAATATTATAACACGATGTTGTTGTCGGATGGCGCAGAAAAAGCACTTCGCGATATTGTGAGTGCGCAAATAGAGACCATCATTACGAATCACTGTTCGGTTGAAGATTTAAAGCATATTGTGACCAAACTTCCCCCGACACCTGCTTTGGCGCAAGCCTATTTGCGTTTGGGGAAACATTATCTTGATACCCGTCAGTATACGGAGAGCGAGAAAGTATTTACGCAAATGAAAACGACAGGGAAAACACAAGAAGCGGAAACATTTCTGAAAGTTGCACAACAAAAGGGTAAAAACCCGCAAGTGAAAATCGGCGTCATGTTGCCATTTTCAGGATCGTACGGTCAATTAGCGGAACGAATTTATCATGCAATTAATCATATGCAAAATTATAAGAATAAGAATTTGCCGAAAGAAACGCCGATTCTTGTCGTGCGTGAAGATACCGGCGATGAAGTCAAACAGATCGGTGCGGTTTACGAAAAATTGGTAGCGGAGGGCGTACAGATCATAATCGGGCCGTTGTATTCTCAAGTGGCGGATGCTCTTGTTCCTTTTGTAGAGAAACATAAAGTTCCGGTCATATTTCTCGTTGCCAATGATGATCTTCTGCATAAAAAGAGCTCGTACTTTTTCAGGAACTCATTTCGCAAACAAGATGAGGCGATCACGCTTGCCGATTATGCCGTGAAAAAACTTCGTTTGACAAATTTTGGTGTATTGGTGCCCAATGATGATCGCAGTATGAATACCGGTAATGTTTTTAAAAGACGTGTCGAAACATACCGTGCCGTTATGCCGGTTTTTCAATCCTACAACAAGGGTGAAACAACATACACAACATATTTAAATCAAGTTAAAACTGCATTTGTAGAAGGCTTATTTATTCAGGGAACCAACCGTAGGGATTTAGAGCAACTTGTGCCGACCATTCCCTATGTCGGATTAAATATTGCGGTCTTGGCTGACTCTACGCTGTATGATGAATATCTGTTCCGTGTATTGGCTGAGCATACGAATGGTATGATTATAGCGACGTATTTTAACACGAATGATTTCGGGATTCTCGAAAAAGATATTTACGACTCATTCAAGGCCAGTTTCAACTACACTCTCGACCAATACAATATTCTTGGCCTCGATGCATTTAATGTCGCCTATGAGGCATTAGTTCGTACCGGTGGTGTAAGCGGGGATGAGTTGGTTCAAGCACTTAAATCGGTGAAGGATATGAAGGGATTATGCGGACGCATCACTATGTCGTCCGAAGGAGATATGGTAAAGGATATTTTCCTCTACCGCGTCGAAAGCGGAGTACCAAAAAAGGTTGATTTCAGTGCTGATACAAGCGCTTTTATGGCGTTTAAATAATGTATTTAAAATAATATTTTTTATACTGCCATTTGCTATATTTTATGTATCTGCGATACCGCAGATACATATTCCGTTAGTGTTTCGTCATTCTGATAAATTATTTCATTTTCTTGAATATTCGGTGCTTGCACTTACCGGATTTTTCGCGTTTCGGACTGTGCGTGGTTTTCGGTGGAGATTGCTTATTTTCGGAATTATATTTGCATTCTTTGACGAGTATCATCAGACATTAGTTCCCGGACGAGTGGGAGATTACGGCGATGTGATTGCCGATATTATTCCGTTTCTTTTGCTGTGGTGTATACGCTTCCCGTTACCATGTCCGACGATATCGGTGAAAGGGAATTACTGTATGCCGATTTTTGAACTTGTTCGGTCCGTCATCACCGGCGCAAAAGTGACTATTGACGGTGCAGGGGTGTTGACCATATGGATATTACCGGACAGGGTTCGATATTTTTATGAGGGTTCGATGCTTTTTGAACATATTCTTAAAAAAACCAGCGCTCAGATCGTGAAATTTGCAGTCTATCGTGACATTGAGTTTCTTTTGGATAAAAAATTATCTGCGTGGGGGGTATTGTATCAAGTTCGCCCCGGGAAAGCTCTTGATTATATTCGTGGCAGTGACGACGAACGTATACAGGAACTCCGCCGACGCTTTGCGGTGAATAAAAAAAAGGCAGATCTCTTACTTGAGATCGAGCACATACAGAGACCTCTTTTAGCACAACTTGAAGGCACTATGGGAGTCTATATTGGAGTACCGTTTTGTCCGTCAAAATGCAGTTATTGTTCGTTTACATCCTACCCGATAGAAAAATATGAGAAGTTCTACCAACCGTATTGTGATGCGATAGTGCATGAAATGCATGAACGCTTGACGCATATTGCTCAACCCGTGAGTATGGTATACATCGGAGGAGGGACTCCGTTTACCTTAAAAACAACTGATTTGGAAAAGATACTTGCCACAATACGTCTTTATTGCGGTGGTGATTTTGTCGAGTTCACCTGTGAGGCCGGTCGTCCGGAGTTATTTACCGATGAAAAATGTGCATTGCTGAAAAAATATGGTGTCACGCGAATTGCGATCAATCCGCAAACAATGCATAATCGCACTTTGCAACGGATCGGTCGTCTCCATACTACCGATGATTTTATTGCGGCATATCATATGGCATCGTCCTATGGATTTGATGTGATTAACGCAGATTGTATTCTTGGCTTACCCGGAGAAACAAGGAAAAATCATCGCCACACCATATCGTCATTATGCGCTTTGGACCGCATCAATTCAATCACAATACATGCTCTTGCGCCAAAAAAGGGTGCACGAGAACAATTTATGTCAAGCGAGCGTATGATGAACGCATCGTATGCATCAACAGATACAATTCTTCGTAAACACGGATTTCACCCCTATTATGTGTACCGTCAGCGGCATATAGCTGGCAATACTGATAATATAGGGTATAGTAAACAAGGGAAGGAATCAGCATATAATATTTCTATGATAGGAGAGCATCATACGATATTTGGATTTGGACCAGGCGCAAGCACGAAATATGTCCACAACAAGAAAGTATTCACGGTGAGAAATCCAAAAGACCTTTCATTGTATATTACTCACACGAAGAACGGTATGATACATGATGATATTTCAAATATACAAGGAGGAGTATTCCATGCAATTAACAGCAGTCATTGAAAAATCTATTCGGTTAGACGTATTTATCAGTAAAGAATTGGAATGGTCGAGCAGGAGTGCCATCCAAAAATGGATAGCAGACGGGTGTGTTGCGGTAAATGGGACCATCATTATAAAAACAGGATATGCATTAAATAATGGTGACACCATTGATATTCAAGTCCCTGAAAAAGAAAAAATACTGCTTCTTCCCGAAGAAATACCTCTTACCATTGTGTATGAAGACGAGTATTTAGTGGTGATCAATAAACCGTCAGGATTGGTTGTACATCCAGGTGCCGGTGTACAGAGCGGTACGTTGGTGAATGCGCTTTTGCATCATTTTTCATCGTTATCTGCTGTTGATACCACACGACCGGGCATAGTTCATCGCCTTGATAAAGATACGTCGGGATTGATGATCGTGGCGAAAGATGATATCGCACATCGCAAATTGAGTGATATGTTGAAAGAGCGTACCGTGAAACGTGTGTATATGGGGATACTTGTGGGAAAGTTTGAAAAAACAAGCGGGAATATTATAGCTCCGATAGGCAGAAACGATGATGACCGTAAAAAAATGGCGGTGAATGTTCGCGGACGATATGCAGAGACAAAATATACGGTCTTGGAAGTATTTCGCGGATATTCCTTAGTTGAGTTCTCTTTAAAAACAGGGCGAACACATCAAATTCGTGTTCATTCGAAATTCATGGGGCATCCTATATTGGGAGATGTTATTTATGGCGGAAAAGCGACGGAAAAAAAACTTGCGTGTGTCACACGACAAATGCTTCATGCGCAAAAACTTAGTTTTCATCATCCGGTAAGCGGAGAGTTTATGCAATTTGAGACAGTATTACCTGATGATTTTCAACATACTCTTGATGTGCTGTATGAATTGTTTAGTTAAAATTGGGGCACAAGCTCTGGGTAAATAATCGATTATTATGTCTATTTCATTAGCCCCCTCTCATTTGGGAGGGTGACAGGAGCACTTTGTATTCTATCAACGGCATTATTTCCACTCCTGCGGTGCGATAAAAACTTGAATTGACAGAGCACCTGTTTTCTTATGATTAAAAGCAATGCGATACGTGCACGGTTAATATTATGTCACGTAGAAATATTGTTCATTCTTGTGTCAGTTTCGTGATGTATTCCGGAAAAAAGAATAAGAAAATAAATCAAGTGTGACCTTTTCGAAATGTAAAAGATGAGACCCTCGTAAAATTCAAATTCTCTCGTTTAATCTCAATGGGTCAAATCCCCCGAAGCTTGCTTCGGATTTACTATTAATTTTGTTATTATAAGGGGTGTGGGGACGAATTCCCCCACATATTAAAAAAATAAGCCCCGCCCAAAAGAAAAGGGCGGGGTTTGGGGTGGGCAAACAAATATAGTGTTTTTTGGGGCGATACCCCGTAGCTTGCTGCGGGGTAGTTCATTTTTGCAGGTTGATAACAGGGGTGTCGGTAGAGCGCAATGTAAAATTATGGTAGTTTTGCATAAATCTCAAGATATACGTTCTTTTAGTCTAAATGAGGCAAATCCGCCGAAGCATACGCTAGGTTGACTATGATAATTGTGACATGGGAAGAAGTGTGTAGGTTGAGGTCAGGCAAATCAAAAGCGTCACAGTTTGGGTGGTATAGGAAAGATCTTTCCGGGATCAACCTGGCAATTATCGATCGATCGCATCGCATTATACCACAAAGTTCATCGTGGGGAGAGGCTATATACCTCTCCGCAGGGATGTATTCTTAAAACGGCAGTTTCGCAAAGGTCTATAGAGAGATGCAGCGCATTGTTTTTCCTGGAGGATTATTCCATCTCGAAGGATACTGCTACAGTGGCAGTAATTGTGATCATTCCGGGTGAGAAACTATCACTTGAGGGAGAGCCGGAACCCAATTCGACCATTGAATTTTGTGTCATCTGGCGCTCATTTCGCATATAGTTGTACCAATAGTTGGACTGATTCTCATTAATACTGAATGGTTTTCCCACTTTCATTCCAAGCTCAGTCGCCAGAGCGACAGCCTTTTCTTTTGCTGCTTTTATTGCCATTTGACGCGCGGTGTCTCGATGTTTACGCAAATCAGTGGTCCGAAATGTAATGTCATGGATATAGTTTACGCCTCCGACAAGAATATCGGTCGTAAGGGATTCAAATTTCGTAAGATCTTTCAGCGTGACCACAAAACGCTTTGTTACGAAATATCCTGAAAATTCTTTTTTCGGGTATGTTTCATACCGTGGTTCGATAGTTATGTAATCTGTTTTAATGTATTTTTCCTCGACCCCTGATTTTTGAAAGATGCTTTTTACTTGTCGAGATTTTGTGTCATTTTCTTGCTTTGCTATGATCAGATCTTTGTTTGATGTCTCAATAGCGACCGTGATAACGACCTCATCGGGTATCACACGGATCTCTGCCTCCCCGGTTACCTGGATCGTTCGATCAAAGGCATTGAGAGACAACAATAAACCAATTTGTGCTAGTACGATGACAACAAAATATTTCATGATGGTCTCCTTTGTTTAATGAATAGTATACGACATTCCATGAGTAAAATCAAGAGACGGTTTTAGTGATCACAGGGGGCATCATTGTTGAAAATATAAATGTTGAGACCTTTGCGAAACTATCATTTTTTGAATTTGTGCCCACCCCATCCTTCGACGGAGTTTACACTGAGCGAAGCCGAAGTGCTCAGCACAAGCGCCCCTCCCGCGAAAAATCGGGAGGGGCTTTAATTTTCGGTTACAGACACGGCATGCCGTGTCTCTACACCGTCCCCACGCCCCTTTTTTGAAAAAAAGAAAATATAAAAATTTTGAATTTTGCAAAGGTCTTATCTTACCAATCGTTTTTTTATAACACTCTCATACGTCTTGTCTTTACGCGGAGCAGTAAAAAATGTAGTTTCGCAGTGGTCGGTGTATTGCATTTTGATGAGGATTACTCAAGGTCTTTTTCTATTGATTTGGTAAGGATGTTTCGTTCATCACCGATATTTTGTAAAGCATCACGTAACAGTTCTATGAGAGAAAGGATTTTGTTGTCATACGGTTCTTCTACGTGAATATAATCAAACGATGAAAGACGTGAGTAAAACGTGGACGTTTGTAAAATGAGGATTTTAACTTGAGACTCGGGCTGGTAACCATATAATGCAATATGTTTGTTGTTAAAAATAATTTCATATTTATTTTTATACTTGAACACACCATAACGTTTCTCGCCGTGCATCTGTTGTGTGTACGTTGTTTTGAGCATATGCAGTAATTCCAAAATGATATCCGTTTCGGGAAAAAGTAATCGTGCTCGTGCGTTATTAATCGTGCGCTTATCGCCGATAAATGAAAACGTATGCCATAATGTGGCAATGACAAGAAGTGCGCCGATCGCAAAAAGAGTTATTTGAACGAATGTCATAAGGTCTCCTTTTTTGAAAGATTTGGAGTATCGGTGCGTGTGACGATCGTGCGAACTGCATACGGCAACGGTAAACCTTCTTGTTTGAATCGAGTTATAAATCGTTTGATACATTCATGTCGCAACGGAAATTGTTTGTCGAATTGCTCGACGTACACCCATATTGTACCTTCTACACGGGATTCCGTCCATTGCTGAAAACGTATAATAGGAGCATATCCATGGACAGTTCCGCCGACATTCTCCATAGCATGAATTGTCTCCTCAATAAGGATTTTTTCCGCGAACTCAAGATCTGCTTCGGGGTTGATCGAAAAGGGTATTCCCACATAAAGCTTGCGAGAGGGGTATGAGAAATTGGTAAGGATAGTCGCTGCTATTTGTGTGTTCGGCACAATGACAATAGTATCCGACATGGTTCGTATCACGGTGTTTCGCCATGTAATATCGGTTATGTAACCCTCTTCTCCGGAAGAAAGTTTTACGTAGTCATTTGAGTGAATATTATGAGCAGCCAAAATATGAATGCCGGCGAATAAATTTGATAGCGTGTCTTGCAGTGCAAGAGCCACTGCCAAACCGCCTACACCGAGAGCTGTTATGAGTGGAGTGATCGATACTCCCAAGTATTGTAAAAGGATCGTACAGCCTCCGATATAGACAAAGATTCGTACAATATTTGATACCAATGATGTTGTAGGTAGATCGCCTGATGCATTTTTGCCATACGCGCGAATGAAACTTGATGCGATATTTGCAATAAAAAGTGCGATAGATATGATGGTAATGGAAATAATTGTTTTTATAATAATGTGATTCACGGATGGCTCAAACATTTCTGCAATAAATTCATATGCAGCAAACACGGTTCCGAGAAAGATCCAGAACGCGATAAAACCCTTCATGGACATCGAAACGATGCAGAGGGTGTTTTGATTGGTTTTACATGTTGCTTTTTTGATTCTTCGAATAATCACGTGTTCGACAAGGATACTGATAATAATACCGCCTGCAAGAATTGATAACGGTACAATCCACTCATTCATATTCATGATTTTCCGCCTGTTCTATTGAAAAAACAAATGCTCTATAAGTATTTTCACGCCAATTGCTATTAAGATACAACCACCAAGAAATTCCATTTTCTTTTCAAATAATGCACCGAAACGACGCCCGAGATATACTCCTAAAAAACACACGACGAAAGTAATGACCCCGATGATAAGTGCAGGTTTTAATATGGTTATCTGTAAAAATGCAAAAGTGACGCCTACTGCAAGAGCATCGATGCTTGTTGCGACCGCGAGTGTTAACAAAACAAGAAGTCGTAAAGGATTATTTTCTTTTTCGGCCTCATCTATCATATATGACTCGTAAATCATTTTACTGCCAATGAATCCTAAAAGTCCGAATGCGATCCAGTGATCAACTGTGGTTATATAGGATTTAAGAGTCGTACCGGCAAGCCATCCGACGGCAGGCATGAGGGCTTGAAAAAATGCAAATATAAACGCTATTGCACAGGCATGTTTAATTTTTAGATTTTTGATGGCAAAACCGCTACTGATCGATACCGCAAAAGCATCCATCGATAAACCAAAGCCGATAATGATGATCTCAATAAGTCTCATACAACCTCGGTCACAATAGAATATTGAATTTTTTTATGAGGACCGCGGTAAGTTTGTAGAGAAGAACAGTGACGGAACATGCGATCGCAAGAGCAGGGAAAAACAGCATTTTTTTTAACAAAAGCGGAAGAATGATAAATAATGCGAGCGAAGGAATGACCATCCAAAACACTGTGTATGACAATTCAATAACCTTTTGAGTGTTTTTTGTGTCAAGATATAACCAAATGATCGCTAAGAGCGAAGTGAGCGGAAGCGAAATAAGAACCCCGCCGATCGAGGGGTATTTTTTTGATATTTCTGAAGCGACGACAATGATACTTGCGGAGATAATAAGTTTTATTATATATAAAAGCATACCTGTCCCTTCTTTCTGTGGTGAGTATATCGCGGTTCAACTTTTCATGCAAGCATACTTTTTTAATCTGCAACAAAGTTTGTCGTTTTACGTAATATAAATAATAAAAAGGATATATAAGGAGGAGACCATGAACGCATTTAAGCAGAAAATATCGGAAGAAATTAAACAAGTATTACTCCAATCAGATACCGTGTTTGCCGCCTGGGAAGGCGGTTCTGCCGCGACAGGATTTGAAGACAGCTATTCTGATCTTGATCTTGCGGTATTGTCTGGTACCGATCATGTCGAGGATGTGTTTGTGCTGATATCTCATTTTCTGGAAAAACAATACGGAATTCTTCATTCGATCCGTATGCCTGAGCCTGCATGGCATGGGATGTCGCAGTGTTTTTATTTTATCAACGGGGCTCCTGATTTTTTTTATATTGATCTTGCGGTGATGAAAGAAGATGTTAAAGATCCATTGCTAGAAAAGGAACGACATGGACATGCCAAAGTGTGGTTTGATAAAAAGAATTTTGTTGTACCGGTGACGATAGATATGACGAAATACCAACAAAAGATGCGCGATCTCTATAAACACACCGTTGCTTTTTTCCCATTACTGTTTGTTGAGTTTAAAAAAAATGCAACAAGAGGAAGTATCGTTGAAACTTGGAAATTATACAATAATATACTCGGTCAGTTTATCGCAGTCATGAATCTCAAATATCGTCCTGCGAAATTTGATTTTCAGTCCCGATATATCGAACGTGACTACCCCGCTGATGAAGCGATGCTTATTCAATCGCTCTGCATGCCAAAAACGATGACTGAAATGAAAAGTAATGGTGATTACATTGAGAAGCGCTTCAAAGACATATGCAAAGAATTAGCGAATACATATGGTGACGTATCTTGAGTGAACGTTGTGCATAACACAGATTGAATGCAATTTTTTTTATCAAGTAACTGCATTCCGATAACTGCATTCCGAAACGATCGTTTTTTTAAGTGATTGGTAAATGAGCTATATTATTGTGTGACGCCCTCACCGGGATTGTGAATTTTATTTCTCATTTCTTCAACTTCTTCTAGCAATTTCTTAACTCTCTGATTTGCATCCATAGCTTCATTTTGTAATCCGTCTATCATTTCATTGCTGATTTCTAAGATTGCTTTCAACTCTTCTTCTGATGAATGCAACATATTGATATAGTTAATGACAGTTTTAATTTTTATTATCATTTGAACCACATTGAATGGTTTTGTGAGAAAATCATCCGCACCTGCGGCAACGATCTCATCCCAAAGATATTGATCGGAGTAGCCTGTCATGATAACAACAAAGATATCCTTGTTATACTCTTTTATCCATCGAGTGAGTTCCAAACCGTCCATACGAGGCATTTTTATATCGGTGATTACGACCGGATAATGATTTTTGAGAATTTTTTCTACCGCTTCTCTGCCGTCCTGAGCTTCATCGGCATTTATTTTTTTATTCATACATACCATTTTTATCATTTCACGAATCTCTGCGGTGTCATCAACTATCAGGATAGTTGTTTCATTATTATTTATGCGTTGTTCTTCCATATGATTGAGTATACGGCATCAATATGGGTTGTTCAAGTGAAAAGCACTGACAAACGCTGAAGACACCGTTTAATTGTTGATAATAGGTTTTTCCCATGAGGCGATCCCGCCCTGAATGCAATAAAACATCGGATGCGTGACGGGTGTGGTTAATTGTTGATAGTGAATAAATCGTTCATACGATCGAATAGATAACTTATGCAACAGGTGTTGCCATTCATAGGCGATTTGACCGTGCGTTACAGGAAGTGAGATTTGTTCACATACAATAATTTTCTTCATATCAAATGAATACTTACGAGACTCGGCCTCTTGTGCAATCGCAAACAGATACCTGCCTATTGCACCAAGCGGATCGGACGTGGCGCGGAAGCGTTCAAGCTGCGGATGATTTTTGTAGCCTTTCGTCTCACCGCGCAGAACTGCTTGTGCAAGCAAACCTTCCCGCCACACAGCGGTCAATCCTTGCCGATCAAGATATTTCGGATGCAAACTCCAAAGGCGCATGTTACATTACACTTCTTACCACGCGGAAGCCGATTTCAGCTTTGGTGATATCAGAATATTTTTTCCACATGTTATAGCGGAATATTTTTTCGTTGTCATAAAACTTCCTTCCCGGGAAACCAATCTTGTCGGATCACGGACAATACTTTTTATTGCTGGAATCGGCATGCTCATCTCAATAATACTCGCATAGATTGCTGATTATGTCAAAGAATATATTGTCAGTATTCTTTTTTTCTTTCAGTATTTAATCTCAACCGGTCAAATTCTTCGAAGCTTTCTTAGGCATTACTGAGGTAGTTTGTGATACGAGAAGCTGTGCGAGGATTGTAGCGACAGGGATTGCCTTTGCCTGAAATCACCGAATCGCAAATCGATTATTATTTTTTGAGGTATTCCGCCGTTTGCTGCGGTGATGTTCAGTTGCTACAAACTGTTGCCATTGGTGTATGTTCATATTATCTGCTTAAACCACGTCACAATCAATCAAGATTCCATAGGGATCGGTTTGCGAGCACTGTTTCTGAGGCAAGCTCCCGAAAGTATTGAGCGTCATTTTCTGAAAGATCACCATTGTAAGGCGTATTTGTCACAGATTCTTTAAATAGTGATGCATAGAGCACGCAAGCGTAAAGATACGAGCCTGTTGCTGTCGGATGCCACCCGTCAGTCATGTACAGGGCATTTCTTCGGGAAGTATCTGTCGTTTCATGCCAAGCCATTCCTATAGGGACTATACCGAAGTCATACTGTTGTGACACAAACTTCACTCCGTCGAGTATGTGCTGGTACAATTCCTCATAGGTATAATTAAAATATCCTTCAGGCATTGTCCAACACATAAAATAGAGTATTTTTGTCTTTTTACTGTTCGCGGTAATTTTATTTTTTACATATGTTAACGCTTCAAGTTCTTTTGCACGGTATTCTTCGCATGCAACCAAATCATCAGATTGCAGAAAGACATAATCCCATTGTTTCTCGACCAGAATATTGGCAAATGTTTCATTTGTGTAATATGCTCTAAAAGACGGCCCATAGACCAGATAGTTCGTGACTTCGATGTTTTTCCCGTTGAGTGACGCAAGTGTTTCAAACGTATGAGGCATATCGTTTGCCCCGGTTAAGCTGTTACCGACAAATAGAATGTGTAAGGGAGAATGTGGAGGTGTAAGACTTTTTACTGTTATTGACTGTGTCAGTGTTGATTTCTGTGCATCTTCAATATAAACGATGTATGTGCCTACGCTACAATTTTCTATATTTTTTGCTATCTCACCGGTTGACCATAAATAAGAATACGGAGGAACACCTCCTGAAACCGAAATAGTTATTGCGCCGTCCTTCGAATCATCCGTGGTGGTATCGGTCACCATAAAAGATATTTTCAAAGGATCCTGGTTTTCGATCGGAGAGGTTATGTTGTTGTTTTTTGTGCATTGCACAGAAACAATAAGAGTAATGAATACCGAGATATGAACGAGAAAGTTTTTTGCTATGTGATGCGACATAATAATTCCTCCTTTTTTTCCGGTTTGACTATACACGATCTTTTCACTCAGGCGGTAGTATTATGACAAAGAGTGATTATTGCGGACAATCGAATTTCATCAGTAATCACCACGTTCGATCTATGACGAGTAAGCTGCGAACACAGTAAGATTTCGTAAATTTTTCACTCTAAGGACTTTGCAAAACTTTCATTTTTGAATTTGTGCCCCCCCTTCCGCCCCCCCCCCCATTTTTCAAATGTATGTTTCGTTTGATCTTCATGTTTATTATTAAT
>CAYRFE010000024.1:0-56682 GCA_964423645.1 uncultured bacterium
CGGCAGAACTGTTGGCGCCGGCGTTGTTGCTGAAATCATCGAATAATCGTAAAGGCGGTGCAGTGCGATGGAAAAACAGAAAATCAGAATAAAGATGAAAGCGTTTGACCACAAACTGCTCGATGAATCGGTTAAAAAAATTGTTGAAACAGCTGAAAAGAATGGGGCCATTGTTGCCGGCCCCATACCTTTGCCTGTTCGCATAAGCCGATTCACCGTGCTGAGGTCGCCGCATGTGGATAAGAAAAGCCGCGAGCAATTTGAAATGCGTGTATATAAACGCTTGCTCGACATTCTCGAACCCAGTCCGAAGACTATGGACGCCCTTATGAGAGTTGACCTCCCATCCGGGGTGGACGTCGAGATAAAATTAACCAATTAAGGGGTGATGAGGATGGGTTTGCTTGGTAAAAAATTAGGAATGACACAATTGATTATGGAAGACGGTTCCATGGTGTCGGTTACCGTTATTGATGTTCACGGGAATATTGTTACAGAGATTCGCACACAGGAAAAGCATGGTTATGATGCTGTACAAATTGGATTCGGTGAAATAAAGAATGTTAAAAAACCTGCAGAGGGATTTTTTAAGAAAAACAACATTGAAGCGCGTAAGCATTTACGTGAGTTTCTTGATATGAATCCTGCTGAGTATACTGTTGGCATGGCTCTCACATCAGATGTGTTGCCAGAACGTGTCAGTGTAAGCGGAGTATCAAAGGGTAAAGGTTTTCAGGGCGTTGTGCGTCGTTGGAATGCACGCGGTGGTGTCAGCACTCACGGATCTATGCATCATCGTGCTCCCGGTTCAATCGGGTCAAGCAGTTTTCCGAGCCGCGTTTTGAAGGGACTTCATATGCCTGGGCATATGGGCGCACGTAATCATACCATTGAGAATGTCAAGATCGTACGTAAAGACAGCGAGCGTCATCTTATTTTTGTTAAAGGCGCAGTTCCGGGTGCAAACGGCTCGCTCGTATACATCTATGCGTCGCCGAAGACTGTAAAGTAAGAGAGGATGATCAGTTATGGCAGAAGTAAAAGTATTTACCATGGACAATAAAGAGTCGCAGCCGATTCAGTTGTCAGACAACGTATTCGGTTTGACACCAAATATGAGCCTTATCCATCAGGCCGTTGTCCGTCAATTGGCGAATCGCCGTGTCGGCACGCATTCGACCAAGACACGTGCGGAAGTACGCGGTGGCGGTAGAAAGCCATGGAAACAGAAAGGTACCGGTCGTGCGCGTCAGGGCTCGACACGCTCACCTCAATGGGTTGGCGGCGGTATTGTGTTTGGACCGAAACCTCGCGATTACAGTCAAAAAATGCCGCAGAAAATGCGTCGTTTGGCGCTTTGCAGCGCATTGAGCCTGAAGCTTCGCGAAGAAGCAATGATTGTTATTGATACGATTGAATTTTCTGAGTATAAAACCCGTAATATGGCACAGTTTATACGGAAATTTACCAAGGAAAATGAAAAGACAGTTGTTGTGGTAAAGGATTTCAATAACGATGTTCATCGTATCGCACGTAATATTTATCGTGTGAACTTGATGTCGTCTGGGTATGTAAACGTGTATGATCTTATGTGGGCAGACAAAGTTATTATTGCGTCGGATGCCGCTAAGAAACTTGAGGAGGTGTTCGGATGAAAACACCATATGACGTGATACTCGAGCCTGTGTTGACAGAAAAAAGCATTGTTATGCGTGAGAACGAAAACAAATACACTTTTAAAGTCCATCCCAGAGCAAATAAAGTCGAGATCAAAGATGCGATACAGAAGATATTTGATGTAAAAGTGGAATCAGTTGCCGTCATGAATAAACTCGGCAAAATGAAACGTGTCAGGATCGCCCTCGGACGTCGTCCGAGCTGGAAAAAAGCCGTTGTGAAACTTGTCGATGGCCAAAAGATCGACATGGAATAATCGTCGGAAAGGAGAATGAGTCATGGGTATCAGAATATATAAGCCCACTACTCCCGGAAGACGCGGGATGACCGGGTATGATTTTTCTGAAATAACAAAAAGCACACCGGAGAAGTCGCTTGTCGAAAAATTGGTTCGTAAGGCCGGGCGTAACAACCATGGTCGTATTACCGTTCGTCGCCGCGGCGCAGGCGTAAAGCGATTGTATCGTTTGATAGATTTCAAGCGAAATAAGACCGGAATACCGGGTGTTGTAAAAGCGATCGAATATGATCCGAACCGTTCAGCGCGTATCGCACTGATCTTTTATAAAGACGGTGAAAAAAGGTACATTATCGCACCTGTAAGTCTGAAGGTTGGCGATGCGGTCATGAGCGGACCGGAAGCGGATATCAAGGTCGGTAATGCATTGCCGCTTGAAAATATTCCTGTCGGTACTTTTGTTCACAATATTGAAATGAAACCCGGTAAAGGAGCACAATTAGTGCGTTCAGCCGGAACAATGGCTCAATTGATGGCAAAAGAGGGAAAATATGCAACCTTAAAAATGCCTTCCGGTGAAATTCGTTTGATTAATCAAGCGTGTATGGCATGTATAGGTCAAGTTGGAAACCCGGAACATGAAAATATCACGATCGGTAAAGCAGGACGAAATCGCTGGCTTGGTAAACGTCCTAAAGTTCGTGGTGTTGTCATGAACCCGTGTGACCATCCGCATGGTGGAGGAGAAGGAAAATCACCGCAAGGTAATCCGCATCCTGTTACCCCGTGGGGCGTACCGACCAAGGGCTATAAAACTCGTAACAAGAAGAAACTCACCAGTAAATACATCATAGCCAGACGGAAGAAATAGGAGGATGAAGTATGCCACGTTCACTTAAAAAAGGACCGTTTGTAGACGATCATCTTATGAAAAAAGTGCTCGCTATAGATTTGACCAAAGAAAAAAAGGTTATTAAGACCTGGTCACGTCGGTCAACCATTACGCCGGATTTTATAGGTCACACCATCAATGTATATAACGGAAAGAAGTTTATACCGGTATATGTAACTGAGAATATGGTAGGGCATAAACTCGGTGAATTTTCTCCGACACGTACCTTCAGAGGTCACGCCGGTTCGAAAAAAGACGAAAAAAAGTCAAAAGTAAGGTAGGAGGAGTACATTATGGAATTCAATGTTGTTGCACGATATGTCCGTATGTCTCCTCGTAAAGCTGGTATTGTTGCGAATCTTGTTCGCGGCAAGGCATGTAAGGAAGCTCAGTCTATTTTGAAGTTTTGCCCGAATAAACCTGCGCAATATATTTTGCGTGCGTTGAATTCAGCAATTGCGAATGCGGCAGATCGTACAAACGGAGAAAAATCTGTTGATGATTTGTTCGTTACAAAAATTTCTATAGATGGTGGTCCGATGTTAAAGCGCATGCGTGCGGGTACTCGCGGCAGAGGCTTTTTAATTCGGAAACGTATGAGCCACATCAATATTACCGTCGCTGATAAAGCTGACGCAGAGTAATTGAGGAGGAGACGCATGGGTCAGAAAACTCATCCAAAAGGACTTCGGTTGGGAATCAACCATACGTGGGATTCACAATGGTTTGCCGATAAAGATTATCAAGCATTTGTTGTTGAAGACATCAAATTGCGTGAAGAACTTATGAAACGTTTGCGCGGCAACGGTGACAGCAAGAGTGATGCAGGTGCAGCACGTATTGTTATCAGCCGCCCGAGCAAAGAGAAGATCAATTTTACCATTCATGTCGCCCGTCCCGGCGTTGTCATTGGTAGAAAAGGTGAAGAAATCAATAAACTCAGAGATTATTTAAAAGCAAAGACGGGGAAAGATGTCAATATTGATATCAAAGAAGTTAAAATCCCTGAAATTGAAGCAAAATTAGTCGCTGAAAATATTGCTCAGTCGCTTGAGCGCCGCGTGTCGTTTCGTCGCGCCATGAAGAAAGCAATGGAAAATGCATTGCGGTATGGTGCAGAAGGTATACGCGTATGTTGTTCGGGACGTCTTGCAGGAGCAGAAATCGCACGTACCGAATGGTACGCGAAAGGTCGCGTTCCCTTGCATACGCTCAAAATGAAAATTGATTTTGCAATTGCAGAAGCTCATACCACTTATGGCTGTATCGGCGTCAAAGTATGGCTCAGCAAGGGCGAGTCACAGGATTAAGGAGGCAACACTACTATGTTAATGCCTAAAAGAGTTAAATATAGAAAAATGATGAAAGGCCGTATGAAAGGCGTTGCATTTCGTGGTTCGACCGTTGCGTTCGGCGAATTCGGATTGAAAGCTCTTGAATGCGGATGGTTAGCTTCTCGTCAGATAGAAGCAGCACGTGTTGCCATCAACCGTTCACTCAAGCGTCGTGGAAAAGTCTGGATACGTGTGTTCCCGGACAAACCGATTACCAAAAAACCTGCAGAAACTCGTATGGGTAAGGGTAAGGGTAACCCGGAATACTGGGTATGTGTAATCAAACCCGGTCGTATCTTGTTTGAGCTTGAGGGCGTTACTGAAGAATTAGCTCGCGAAGCGTTTGGCTTGGCGATGTATAAGCTTCCGGTGAAGGCAAAATTCGTGAAACGGAATGAAGGCTGAGGTGATCACTATGAAGCTGACAGGGAATGAACTGCGTGAATTCAATGAAAAAGAATTGAAGCAGAAACTTGTAGAATTAAAAGAAGAATTGTTTAAATTGAACTTCAGAAAAGTGACCAATACATTGGATGATAATACACTTATTCCGAAGGCGCGCCGCAACATCGCCAAAGTCCTCACCGTATTGCGCGAAAGACAGATTAAGGAGGAAAGGCCGTGAGTAACACCAGAAAACAACGTATAGGTATCGTTGTAAGCGATAAAATGGAAAAAACGGTAGTCGTAAAAGTTGAACGGCTCGTAAAGGATGCTTTAACTGGCAAGATTGTACGTCGCAGCAAAAAGTATATGGCTCATGATGAGCAGGAAAACTGCGATATCGGCGATAAGGTACTGCTTATCGAAACACGCCCATTGTCCAAAAGAAAATGCTGGCGCGTTGCCGAAATTCTTGTTAAGAAGGCGTAAGGGAGGCAGGTATGATTCAACAGGAAAGCAGGCTGAACGTTGCCGATAATACCGGAGCGAAAGAAGTCTTGATTATCCGTGTATTAGGGGGAACCAAACGCCGTTATGCAGGTATTGGCGATATCGTGGTAGTAACTGTGAAAGATGCCATGCCCAACAGCAATGCAAAAAAAGGTGAAGTTACCAAGGCGGTCATTGTTCGTACCAGAAAGCGTTTTAAACGTCCGGATGGCTCGTACATCGCATTTGATGACAATGCGTGTGTATTGCTTGACAGCAAGATGGAACCGCGAGGAACCCGTATCTTCGGGCCGGTTGCACGTGAGTTGCGCGACAAGAATTTCATGAAGATCGTGTCGCTTGCACCTGAAGTATGGTAAGAGGAGGCAAGTATGTCGTTACGTATTAAGAAAAACGATATGGTCGTTGTATTGACCGGAAAGTATAAGGGGAAGAAGGGCAAAGTCATTTCCGTTATGGTCGATAAAAACCGCGCTATCGTTGAGGGGATAAATTATATTCATAAAAGCACCCGTCCGAATCCGGCTAATCCTAAGGGTGGTATCGTAAAACGCGAGGGCACTATTGATATGTCCAATCTCGCTTTGTATTGTCCGAAATGTGACAAAGGCGTGCGTTATCATACCGTAGTTCAGGGTGAGGACAAAAAGCGTGTCTGCGTTATTTGCGGCGAGACATTGTAAGGCAGGTGACAGTCATGGCAAAGAAAAACGAATCAGTTGAAAAGAATGAAGCAGTTGTTTCAGAGACAACCGAAAAAGTTGCAAAAACCGCGAAACCGAAAGCGGAAAAAACGGTGAAAACTGAAAAAACGGTAAAAACCGAAAAGGCACCAAAGGCTGAAACCGCTGAAAAAGCGTCAAAGCCGGCTAAGTCAGAGAAAAAAGCCCCTGCAAAAGCTCAAAAGATACCGGAGATGCTTGAAAAGTATCGTTCACATGTTGTTCCGGCTTTGCAAAATCATTTTCAGTATAAGAATGTAATGCAAATCCCGAAACTTAAAAAGATAGTTGTAAATATGGGTTTGGGTGAAGCTTCACGTAATGCAAAACTCATCGATATTGCAATGGTTGAGATGCGTACGATCACCGGTCAACAACCGATAGTTCGTAATGCCAAGAAAAGTATCTCAAACTTCAAACTTCGCGAAGGAATGCCTGTCGGATTATCCGTTACTTTGCGTGGTGTGATGATGTGGGAATTTCTTAACCGTCTATTAAATATCGCATTGCCACGTATCCGCGATTTCCGCGGTGTCGGCAAAAATGCATTTGATGGTCGCGGCAATTATACTCTTGGTGTCACAGAGCAGATCATTTTTCCTGAAATTGAATATGATAAGATTGATGCAGTACGGGGTATGAATATCACATTCGTTACCTCTGCGCCGACCGACAATGAGGCACGCGAGCTGCTTAAAGAACTGGGAATGCCGTTCCAGAAATAACGGTAGGAGGAAACAATGGCAAAAAAATCCATGGTGAATAAACAGCAAAGGCAACCGAAGTTTAAAGTTCGTGCATATAATCGCTGTAAAATATGTGGTCGCCCGCGCGGCTATAATCGTCAGTTTGGTTTGTGCAGAGTCTGCCTGCGTGAGTATGCGCTTGACGGCAAATTGCCCGGCGTTACCAAGGCAAGCTGGTAAGGAGGATACGTATGGTAATGACAGATCCTATTGCAGATATGCTGACGCGTGTACGCAATGCATTGAAAGCGAAACATGAAACGGTACGAGTTCCCGCATCAAAGATGAAGGGTGAGATTTTGCGCATTATGAAGGATGAAGGCTTCATCGATGATTTTGAAAAGTACTGTGATGAAGGCTCAAGCTGTGACATGTATATGGTTAAATTGAAGTATTTCGGCGGATTGAAAAAACAAAGTGTTATTGTCGGATTACGTCGTATCAGTAAACCGGGGCTTCGTATTTACACACAGAAAGATCAAATACCCAGAGTAAACGATGGTTTGGGCTTGGCCGTAATTTCAACGTCAAAAGGCGTGTTGACTGATAAACAGTCTCGGAAATACGGTATCGGCGGCGAAATCATTTGTTACATCTGGTAATTGAGGTGATTCAGATGTCAAGAATAGGTAAAAGAGAATTAACGATACCCGCCGGGGTAACCGTTACTGTTGCTTCAGATAACACTGCAACGGTAAAAGGACCTTTAGGCACAATGTCCAGACAATTTGATCCTGCTATGAAAATAACGATTGAAAATAATACAGTAACTGTAGCCCGTCCAAATGATCTGAAGAGAATGAAAATGATTCACGGCACAACCAATGCACACTTGAATAACATGATTCAAGGTGTGGTAAAACCGTTCGAAAAAACTCTGATTATCGAAGGTGTCGGCTGTAGAGCAAACCTGAAAGGCGAGACAGTAGTATTTGACCTAGGATACTCACATCCTATCGAGTATACCCCGCCGCAGGGCATAAAAGTGGTTATTGAAGGCAATACCACCGTTAAAGTGTCCGGTATGGATAAAGAACTTGTGGGACAGGAAGCTGCTCATATTCGTAAAATGCGCAAACCTATTCCCTATGTTTCAAATAAAACAAAAGCCGGTCGTGGTATCAAGTATGCTGATGAGGTTATCCGTAAGAAAGTCGGCAAGAAGGCCTAAGCGAGGAGAATGGTATGAAAAATCTGCATAAAAGAACAAGTGAAAAGACTGTTGCACGGTATGTTCGCCATAGACGTGTTCGCAAGAAAATTGTTGGAACTACCGAACGTCCGCGTCTTGCGGTATTCAGAAGTAATGTGCACATCTATGCGCAAATTATTGATGATATAACCGGTAAAACGTTGGTTGCTGCGTCTACCTTAACGGTTGCAGTTAAGGAAAAGTTAAGTGGCACATCCAATAAGGATGCAGCAAAAGCGGTCGGTATCGCAGTTGCTGAAATGGCAAAGGCAAAAGGAATATCCTCCGTGGTGTTTGATCGCGGCGGCTTCATATTCCATGGCCGTATTAAGGCTTTGGCTGACGGCGCCCGCGAAGGCGGACTTACGTTCTAATCAAGGAGGTTTGTAAGTGGATAAGATATATTTGAAACCGGAGCAAGTTAAGCTCTTGAAGATGGACGAGTTCGAAGATATGGTTGTTCGTATCGGGAGAACTGCAAAAGTCGTAAAAGGCGGACGTCGTTTCAGCTTCAGTGCGCTTGTTGCCGTGGGAAATAAGAAGGGTGTTGTCGGGATCGGTTTGGGAAAAGCCAAAGAAGTGCCTGATGCAATCCGTAAAGGATTACAACGCGCCCGTAAGAACTTGATTCAGGTTGAGTTGAAAGAAGAAAGAACTTTATGGCATCAAATTACCGGCGGTCATGGCGCAGCAAAAGTCTTGTTAAAACCTGCCGTACCGGGTACCGGAGTAATTGCCGGTGGTGCTGCTCGTGCAGTTCTTGAACTTGCGGGTTTTAAAGATGTGTATGCGAAAAGTTTAGGTTCGAGCAATCCGCACAACCTTATTCGTGCGACTATTGACGGTCTTATGAGAATTGCTTCTCCTGCTACTGTCGCAGCTCGTCGCGGTAAAAATGTTGAGGATATTCTGGGGTAATCCCGGGAGGTTGATATGGCGAAGAAAGCAAAGATGTTGCATATTAAATTGGTACGGAGCGTTATCGGAACGCCCGAGACCCATCGCCGAGTGGTGAAATCACTTGGTTTGCACAAAACAAACAGTGTTGTTGAACATGACGACACGCCTGTTATCAGAGGAATGATTAATAAAGTGTCATATCTTCTGGAAGTGACCGAGAAATAAGGGAGGAACATCATGGCAACGAAACTGCATGATCTGCGTCCGGATGAAGGCGCAAAACGAACACGTAAACGTGTTGGCCGCGGAAACGGCTCCGGTCAGGGTTGTACCGCCGGAAAAGGAAGCAACGGTCAAAAATCACGTAGCGGTTATGCCGCACGCTCTGGATTTGAAGGCGGACAGATGCCTTTATACCGTCGTTTGCCAAAACGCGGTTTTAAGAATCCGTTCCGTATCGAATATGAAGTGGTAAACGTCGGTGATCTTGTTGATATCAAGGCATCCGTTATAACCATAGAAGAAATGAAAAAGGCAGGGCTTGTTCGCATCAATGCGACCCTTGTAAAGATTTTGAGCACAGGCGATTGCACCAAAGCAATGACTGTTGAAGCGCACAAGTTTTCGAAATCTGCAGCCGAGAAGATTGAAAAGGCGGGTGGCAAAGCCCAGGTGATAGAATGATCACGACAATAAAGAACATTTTCAGCATTGTTGAACTTCGTTCCAAGCTGCTGTATACCTTGTTCATATTATTCGTGTATCGTTTGGCATCACATGTGCCAACTCCGGGAATTGATACGGTTAAGTTGAAAGCTTTTTTTGATCAGGCTGAAAATGCAAGCGGTTTTCTGGGATTGCTCGACGTGTTTGCCGGTGGCGCTATGTCCCGTGCAACCATTCTTGCACTCGGTGTCATGCCGTATATCAGTGCGTCAATTATTTTGCAACTTATGACCGCCGTGGTTCCTTCATTGCAAAAACTTGCTAAAGAAGGGGATCTCGGGCGAAAAAAACTTAATCAGTATACTCGTTACCTGACCGTGTTTATCACGATGTTTCAGGCGATCGGGTTTGCAAAACTTCTTGACAGTTATCAGTTGGTCACCAACTATAACACCATGTTTATCATTACAACCATGCTGGCAATGACCGCCGGAACCATGCTTGTTATGTGGTTCGGAGAGCTGATCACCGCCAAGGGACTGGGAAATGGTATTTCAATTATCATTTTCGCCGGTATTGTTGCGCGTATCCCTGCCTCCGTTATGCAGTTTGGCAGTGATATTCAAAACGGACAAATGGACATTGCAAAATTGATCGTGCTTCTTGCGGTCATGGTAGCAATTGTTTATTTTGTTGTTTTGATACAGGAAGGACAACGCAAAATTCCCGTACAATATCCGAAACGCATTGTCGGAAGAAAAATGACGGTCGGACAAACCACCTATTTACCGCTTAAGATAAATCAGGCGGGTGTTATTCCTGTTATTTTTGCATCTTCAATATTGATGTTTCCGCAGCAGATGCAACAATTTCTTGATCCAACCGGTAAAGTCGGATTTTTAAAAGTCCTCGGGTCCATGTTCAGTTATGCATCACCGACATACATACTGACGTATTTGCTCTTAATCGTGTTTTTTACCTATTTTTATACTGCTATCACACTCAATCCTATTGATGTTGCAGATAATCTTAAGAAAAGCGGCGGGTTTATTCCCGGCGTGCGTCCGGGACAAGCAACTGCAGATCATGTGAATTTTATTTTGAACCGCATTGCGTTGCCGGGGGCATTGTTTTTGGGATTTATTGCAATATTGCCGATAGTAATGTCGAAAGCAATGTTTGGATCATCGAACAGTAATTTGTATTTCGGTGGTACATCGCTTTTGATTGCGGTTGGTGTCGGACTTGATTTCATGAAGCAGATCGAATCGCATCTTTTGATGAGTCACTATGATGGATTTACGAAGAAAGGGCGCTTGGGCAAACCGAGGAGATATTAAGTTATGCATATTGTCTTCCTTGGGCCTCCCGGTTCCGGTAAAGGAACACAGGCAGATTTTTTAAGAAAAGAATTGGGTATAGCTCATATTTCTACCGGAGAGTTGCTCCGTCAGGAAATTGCCGACAACACAGCGCAGGGCATTGATGCCCGGCGCTATGTTGAGGCAGGATCGTTGGTGCCTGATGCGGTAGTGCTATCAATTCTTGAAAAAAAAGTTTCACAGCCCGATTGCCAAAAAGGATTTATACTCGACGGATTTCCGAGAACCATTGTGCAGGCGGAAAGTCTTGAAAATGACGGTATTGCGCTGCATAGAGTGTTTTATTTTGAAGTTTCAGAAGCACAGGTTATCGACAGACTCGGCGGAAGACTCTATTGTAAAGAGTGCGGGACGTTTTATCATAATCGCTACAATCCGCCGAAACATGCGGCAATTTGTGACACCTGTAACAGAGAATTGTTACGCAGGGCAGATGATGATCCTGTAGCAATTCATAAGCGTCTTACCGAGTATCGTGAAAAGACGCAACCGGTAGTAGATTTTTACAAATCGCGTTCTATGCTGAGCATTATTGATGCATCGCTTTCTATCGAGATAATTCGTGCGCAGTTGCTGAAAGAGGTGCATTCGTGAAGGGCGTTTCTTTTGAGTCAATGAAAAAGGCGAATGCGATCGTCGGAGATCTTCTTGCAGTGATTGGTGATGAGATAGTTGTCGGTAAGACTACTGCCGAGCTTGATGTATGGGCCGAATCGTTTATTCGTGACCATGGTGCCGAGCCGGCCTTTAAGGGTATGTACGGATTTCCTGCAACATTGTGCATTTCTATTAACTCGGAGATTATACACGGCATACCGTCCGCGATGCGTCGAATTGCTGATGGCGATATTGTAAGTATTGATGTCGGTGCTCGTGTGAAAGGGTGCTATGGTGATGCTGCACGTACGTATCCTGTAGGAAATGTATCGGAATCCCATTTGAAACTTCTCACGGTCACGAAAGAATCGCTCGTGCGCGGAATAGCGCACGCACGGGTTGGCAATCATACCGGTGATATCGGACATGCGATACAAGATTTTGTAGAAAAGCATGGATATAATGTTATCCGTGATTTTGTCGGTCACGGTATCGGAAGAGATTTGCACGCGTTTCCAGAAGTACCGAATTTCGGACGTCCTAAGTCCGGGCCGGTTCTTCAAGAAGGCATGTATCTTGCCATTGAACCGATGGTAGTGACCGGGTCATGGCGAATTAAGATCTTGGAAGATGAGTGGACGGCAGTGACTCTTGATGGAGGATACGCAGCGCATTTTGAGGACACTGTTTATATTTCAAAAGACGGACCTATTATACTTACTGAATGTGCACACAAGGGGGATTATGGCAAAAAACAGTGAACAAGTGTTTACTATTGACGGTGTGGTCGCCGAACAGATGCCCAATGCAATGTTTCGCGTAAAATTGGAAAATGCAATCGAAATTATTTGTCATGTGTCAGGAAAAATGCGCATGTATAATATACGAATATTACCCGGTGATAAAGTTCGTGTGGAAATTACACCATATGACCCCAAAAAAGGCCGGATTGTATACAGGTATAAATAATAAATAAAGAAATCGTTGACAAGCGGGTATGTGTATTATACAATGCACTCCGCAAAAGAAGGAGGATGTCATGAAAGTACGTGCATCGGTAAAAAAAATTTGCGAAAAATGCAAAATAATTAAACGGCACGGAAATGTGCTTGTGATTTGCGAAAATCCTAAGCATAAACAAAAACAAGGCTGAAAGGAGGTACACCAGTGGCTCGTATTGCAGGCGTTGATTTGCCGAAAAACAAACGTATTGAGATCGGCTTGACCTACATTTTCGGAATCGGTCGTTCGATGGCGAACAGGATTCTCGAAAAAACAGGTGTGAGTCCCGATATACGCGTAAAAGATCTTTCTGAGTCTGATGTCGCATTATTGCGCGCAGAAATTGAAAAGAATCTTCGTGTCGAAGGAGCGCTTCGTACTGAAATTTCTATGAACATTAAACGTTTAATAGAGATTCAGTGTTATCGTGGTCTTCGTCATCGTTCAGGGTTACCGGTTCGCGGGCAGCGTACACATACCAATGCACGTACGCGTAAAGGTCCTGCGAAGACAATTGCGAACAAGAAAAAATAGTATAAGGAGGTGTTGTTTTGGCTGAGAAAAAGACCGTAAAAAAGATTAAAAAGCGTGTGAGTGCTGCGGTAGTTCACATCAAGTCGACGTTTAATAATACTATTATTACCGTAACTGATGAAACAGGCGCAGTAATCATCGGTGCAAGTGGCGGAACAGTTGGTTATTCGGGATCGAAAAAGTCGACTCCGTTTGCTGCACAGCTTGCTGCTGAAAATTGTATGAAAGCGCTCCGCGATATGGGAGTGAAGACGGTAAGTGTAACCTATGCAGGTCCGGGTCCCGGGCGTGAGTCCGCGATTAAAACATTCCAAAACTCCGAAATAAAAGTTATCGGCGTGAAGGATGAAACTCCCGTTCCGTACAATGGCTGCAAGGCTAAGAAGAGAAAAGGGCTTTAAGCCCCGCTCATGACCAAGGAGGATAAGAATGGCTCGTTATATCGCTTCCGTATGTAAAATATGCAGACGCGAAGGCGCCAAAATGTTTCTTAAGGGTGATCGTTGTTATTCGGACAAATGTTCGTTTGACAAACGTCCGTACCCTTCAGGACAGCACGGTAAAGATGGTTTTCGTAAGAAAACAACCGTGTATGGGCAGCATCTTCGTGAGAAACAGAAAGTTAAACGTCTTTATGGTTTAATGGAGCGTCAGTTCAGCAGTTATTATGAAATGGCTGGAAAAATGAAAGGCGTTACCGGAGAGAACCTTTTACGTATGTTGGAATGTCGTCTTGATAACATTGTGTATCGTTTGAATTTTTCACCATCACGTCCGGCTGCTCGTCAGTTGGTGAACCATGGTCATTTTACGGTGAATGGTCGTACTGTGAATATTCCTTCATACATAGTAAAACAAGGTGATGTTATTGAGATCAAAGAAAACAGCAGAGGTAAAGATTTTTTCAAAATCTCAATGGAATTTGCGAAACAAAAAGGTACACAAGAGTGGTTAGAAATCGAACCTGATAAATTCAGAGGATCAATTAAAAGATTACCATCTCGTGAAGAAATGCCTCAGGATATCAAAGAGAATCTTATTGTTGAGTTCTACTCACGTTAATGATGGAGGCTATAAATAATGGAATGGATGTATAATCTCGAGCGTCCGAAGAAACTGGAATGGGATGTCGAGACAAAAACAGAACGTTACGGAAAATTTGTCATCGAACCTTTCGAGAAGGGCTTTGGTATTACACTCGGTAATACAATCCGTCGGGTTCTATTATCATACATAGAAGGCGCCGGTCTGATCGGGGTACGTATCGATGGCGTAGATCATGAGTTTTCATCAATGGACAACGTCAAAGAAGACGTCCTTGATATAATCATGAATCTAAAGAAAATGAGAGTTAAATACACAGGTAAAGGCGAAAAGAAAATGTCTTTTTCTGCCAAAGGCCCTTGTCAAATATATGCGAAAGATTTCAATAATATTGATCCCGACATTGAAGTAATGAACGACGATCAATATATTTGCGAATTGAGTGACGGCGGTATCCTTAATATGGAACTTTATTTTGATTTCGGTATCGGTTTTTGTTTGGCTGAAGAACATCAGTTGGATGATAAACCGGTAAACGGTTATATTGCGGTTGATACCATATATACACCGGTTATTAAAGTAAAATATGATGTTGAGAATGCTCTTGTCGGTAAAAGCGTGGATTATGATAAAATAACGATGGAAATCACTACAGACGGAAGTATTCGTCCTGAAGTTGCGCTTAATCGTGCCGTAAAAATCGTAAAAGGATATCTCAACGCATTTGATAATGTCGAAGAAAGCAATGATGACAGTGATTTCAGCGGTGGAGCCGATCGTGGTAAAGATGATCTGAAACGCAAATTAAAAATGAGCGTTGATGAGCTTGAATTATCCGTTCGTGCCGCAAACTGTTTGAAGAATGCCGAAATCGACAGTATTGGGGAACTTGTACAGAAACAGGAAAGCGAAATGCTGAAGTATCGTAATTTCGGAAAGAAATCACTTGATGAAATTAAGAAAGTCCTCATTGATATGGGACTGCATTTCGGCATGGATATAAATGAAATTGAATAAGCACCTGAGAGGAGTGTGAACTATGCGCCATAGAGTGAATTCGGTAAGACTGGGAAGAAATTCAGCAGCACGTACTGCGCTTCTCCGTGGTCTTGCGACTGCCTTGATAATGCATGGCCGCATCGAGACGACCGAAGTGAAAGCAAAACAATTGCGGTCGTATGTTGAGAAATTAATAACTCTCGGCAAACGTGATACAGTGCAGGCACGACGTCTTGTTGCTGCAAAAGTATATGGAAAAGAAACCGTTAAAAAATTATTTGCTGATGTGGCTCCTCGTTTTTCATCAACAAACGGCGGATATACTGCTATTTATAAAAGCAGTCTTCGTCGCGGTGATTCAACGCAGATGGCTATCATTGAAATTAGCGGATATGTGCTTCCTGAGACTATTGAAGAAACTTCAAAGACTAAAAAATCCTAATGAAACGCAAATCTGCGTATATCATTCTCATAACCCTCACTGCCGTTTTGGCAGTGTGGGTTATTAAGAGTACCGTTCACGTCTCACATTTATGGAAAATGAAACAATACCGTGAAAAATTGCGTATTGAGAAAAAAGCATTAGAGATTGATAATAATCGTTTGAAGACCATTCTCAAGGATATGGACGAGACCGATGAAGTGCGTGAGCGTTTGATTTATATGAAGTTAGGTTTGAAAAAACCGGGAGATACAATTATAAAACTTCAAAGCGGTCGTTAATTCATTATTAAATTGAACACAATCCGATCATAAAAGACTTGAAATCACCATCGTATACTTGCTTCACATCAAATCACTTCCAGGAGATGGCTGTAATGCCATCCCCTGAACAACCTGTTATTTATTCATTGTATGGGTCTATTTGGGGTGTTGGGCTCCCGCTGAAGTAATAGCACCAAAAAACAGCAACGCGTCGTTTAAAGGGTATCTGTTTGCAAACATGCTCACCTTAGTGGTAAGGGTGCCTTGTTTTGGTAATCCCATTACTTCGCGCAGAACATTCGCGGGTGAACTTGGATCAAAATCCGCAGTTTCGCTATAACGAGCGTTTAGAAAATTCACAAAATAGATTTTATTGAATGGTAATGTGTGAGTAACTTTTTCAGTATTCCCTTTACAGCTCAAAAGACCTAAATCGGCATTCATATCGTCGATTTTCACACGCTCCATTTTTCCTGCAGCAGATTTCCCCGGTTCAACATAGAGAAGCGGGGCTTGTTTGTTTAAAAAAATAAGATTATTGTCAATTTTCACCCACTCATTAAGATTTCCACGGGTGTGATCAATGCCGGTAAAAATGTTACACCCGATTATATTATCATGGATATCATAGGATGCCATGGTCATTATACGGATACCGTAACCCATATCACCGAAATCTTTAAGTCTGCTCCATGTAAAAAGAATTGTATTATGTGCAATTTCCACATGGCCGTCTTTTTCAATAGGACCTTTGGGACCTTTTTTTCCTCCGATACCGAATACTTCGATCGCTGCCATTTTATTGGCAATAAAAATATTATTTAGAATCTGCACGGTTCCTTTTTTGAATCCGCCTTGAATCGCAAAATGCCCGTTGAGAAAGACACAATTACGAATAATGAGATCGCCTTCGATTTTTGCATTCACTTTATTGGTAAAGCACAGAAGCGGTTCATCAACGGTGCTCGGACCGGTAGGCGGTTTTTCGGTTGGGCTCAGAATTCGTCCGCTTATACTCTCAATAACCGATTCTTTTGTGGAATACGCATTTTGTTCGCCACGGTCAAAAATCAAACCGTCTACTATGCACGTTGTACCTGAGGGAACGTTGAGAATGCTTAAGAGCGGTTTTCGCCCGCTTTCACCGGACTCGCGGGAAGGCATGATCGTTGTCTGATACCGTACAATATCCCGTGTGCTAAAGTCGTGAGAATACCCGCCGAGGATTTCAACGGGTTGCGCAATTTCAAGATATCCTTTGTCACGTAATCCCGTATAATTACCCTGTGCGACAAGTATACGATCTCCCGCCTGTGCAATCTTGAATGCTGCTTCAAGATTTTTAAACGGAGCTTCTTTTGTTCCGGGATTTTGATTGTCGCCTTTTTCTTTTGATACATGCAGGTCTTTCGCCTGAACAGAAACTGCGATAACAAGTGCGATTGAAAATAGTAACGCACGAAAGAAAAATGTTCGCATGGTTCTACTCCTTTCATACTATTCGACGCATACAACAACACCTGTGAGTGTATGCCAAAATTTGTGAAGGTGCAAGATAAAATTCAAATACCCGAAATAGTGCAAACGGAATCGCAAAACAGTCGTATTTTATGATATACTTGATACAAACAGGAGGTTGTTATGCATCAGTTCCTCGCGAGCATGATCGGTATTATGGTGATATTCCTGACCATTTCTTGTCAGCGCAATATATGCGTGAATGACAATGAATACAGTGAGGAAATTTTTAAACACCAATTCATTCAATTTCTTCCTGAAAAATATAAAAACACCTATCACGAAGAAAAAGAAATAGGTATTGGGGCGAACGGCAGACTCATTGTAAAGCGGATACGTATACCCAATATGAATGATTTTCGTGCACAAGTGACAATACGCTTGCGTTCTGCCGGCGATCCATGGGATAAAGCGGGATCTTGTTTTATTGTTCCGGTTGAAGATCCAACAATCGTGACAGCTATTCGGAACGGCGTGTTTCCGCAACCTTCAGATGATTTGAATAGAAAATATTTAGCGATTACGAGTTATAACGGTTATGTCCCCGCAGTGGAGCTTATGCGTTTTATGACACCGTTTGGCGTGGGGGAGTTCTCAGACAACGAAAAATATCCACCGCCAATATTTGTTGACGGTTGGGCTGAGTATGTTGAATGGAATGCAGAGGTAACCGATATACTTGCTGCCTGCGGTAAGGAAGTCTACATTGGGATATGGATAGACACATGGACTTCGCAAGGTTATTCGGTAGATGCTCGCATTGATTATACACCTGATAGGAACCGTCAAATGAAAGGTAACACACGATTACTTCCGTTGCTCAACACGGTATTTTATTCGCCACAGCAAAATTACCCGGATATCTTTGCTCGTTCAGCCGTGGACATCGTAGCAGAGCTTCCCAAAAACGCACGAAATATCCGACTCGTGTATACTGCTACCGGGCATGGAGGTCATTCCGGCGGAGATGAATTTACTCGAAAAAAACATAGTATTTCTGTTGATGGTCGCGAAGTGTATGCATTTACACCGTGGCGTACCGACTGTGCAACTTTTCGTCGATATAATCCGTCTTCGGGAGTTTGGATGGCCAAGCAAAAAATGCGGTACTATAGCGAAAAAGATGGAAAATCGGTCACAGAAGAAGTGCAAGTTCCCCTCGCATCATCGGATTTGTCGCGCTCGAATTGGTGCCCCGGGTCTTCTGTAGAACCGGAGATCATCCCATTGGATAATGTAAGATCGGGCATACATACTTTTACTTTTGCAATACCCGAGGCTCAGGCAATTGAAGGGGATAAAATGAATTTTTGGCTCGTAAGCGCCTATTTAATGTGGGAGGAGTAAGTAAAAAAAAGTTGCTACCCGCAACTAATTATGTGCGTATAAAAAGAATGAAAGAATAATTGAACAATGTAAAAAATACTGCAATACAAGCAAAAATACTCTTGACAAAGTATAATGTGTCGGAGTATTATCTCGTTTGCATATGCAAAACAAAAAGAGTGCGGTGAAGTAATGATCACACGAAGCCGCAAGAAATCGGTTGCAACATGTAAACGAAAGGGGTAATATTATGGAAATGAAAACTATGACACTGGAAGAAATGCAGGGAGTGAATGGCGGAGATACGTACATTGAATCTGAAACTTTAGTTGAAAATGGAATTTTAATTTATGACTACATTTATATGGAAGATACAGAAACAGGTAATTGGACATTAACTGAAAACGTCAGTGGAGAGACTACAGTTGGTGGTCCTCTCGGAGGAAAAATTACAGGATAGAAACGTAAGCGAGGCAACATAGGTTGCCTCGCATCATTTCAAGAGGTGAAATATGGTAGTGAAAAGTTTGTTTATTTTTGTTTTAATATCCATGATTGTAACGATTGCATGTTATGCAGATCTTAAAAGTAAGCGTGAAGAACTTTTTGGGAATCCAAAATATTTAAATATTAACGAAAATATGCTTTCTGAAGGAGCTAATTATTCAGATATCTTTGGAATTACTGATGAGCAAGCATATTATTTGTATATTCAAACTCTTGAAGATAATATTAACAAAATTAATGAAAAACTCGATAATAGTTTTGCAACAACAGATGAAGCATATAAATTATTAGAAAATATAAATTATATTTCTGATTCATTGAATAAATTATCATTTTATGCGGAATATAACAGAAATGGCGATAGAACGGCACAAACAAAACTTTTTAACTCTGCGTATATTATGTCGGTAAATGTTCAAAATAAAATCATGGCAATTCCACAGCAACAGTGGGACAAATGGATGATGCGAAATGAGAATCTATTAGATTTTAAGACAATATATACAACGATAAAACGAAGAAGTAATTTACAAAAAAACACAGCATTAGATGTTAACTTCCAATTATTAATGGAAAATTACTATTTCACTATTCAGGGATTAGAAAAATTACCTGACAATTCGATAAAGAAAAAAGTAACTAATAAAGAGGGGAATCCTGCTTTGTTAATGGGGCAATTTTTGCGTCCGACTTACACGCAAGAAAAAAGAAAAGAAGCATATACGGCATATCAAAATTTTTTTAATATTCAATTACATTCATTTGCAAATGCATTCTTATCACCTGTTTATAAAGAGGATTATTTATCCATTGGTAACCCGTTATTGAAATATACTCCGGCAGAATATATTCCGGAAGATATAGAAACTTTTCTTGTTGAGAATGCTCAATTTGGATATGACTATTTTCATAGATATCAATCATTGAAAGGAAATTATGTAAAAAATTATAATAATATCCCTTCTTTAGCCATATATGATTTTCTTTTACCTTACCGCACCGGTAAAAAAATTGAATATTCTGTTCAAGAGACTGTAGGTATATATCAAAAAGCAACTGCTATGCTTGGGTCGGAATATGCATCATGCCTAAGTGCTATGCTTGATAATAATCGAATTATTGTACATAATAGATCCTCATTTACGTATAATAATTTTGATGATAAGCCTTTTGTGTTTCTATTCTCTTTAGGATCATTAAATGATATTTTTACCTTCACGCATGAAATAGGTCATGCATCCCATACTATTTTATGTAATAATAATCAAAAATATTTTAATCAAGATTATTCTCAGATAATTGGTGAAACAGTTGCAGCGCTTAATGAGCTTATGCTATATCAAGAACTCCATAAGCAATCATCTGATATTAAGGCTGAATTGGACATCTATATGGCTAGTAAACTTGAAGCATTCGCTTATTATATGTTTTTAAAAGAATTTGAATTATATGTTTTAAAAGAATTTAATCAAAAAAACATATCGTATGATGTTTTGTACAAATTTATAGTTAATCAAAATAAAAAAATATTCGGACAAAACTACTTTTCTTCGAGAGATGATATTGATTATGCTTTTTTTATCATATTGCAAAAGTATAAAATAATGAAAGCCTCAATTATTGACAGGTACTTACTGTCACAAATTGCTGCTGTTACAATATTTCATAATATGCACACATTACAAGGAGAGGCACAACAAAAATATATTCAGGCGTATATTGACATGTTGAAAGCAGGGGGGAGTAAAGATAGCTTTGAATTGTTAAAAACAGTTGGTGTAGATTTTAAAGAAAAGAAGTTGTATGTTACGTATTCTCAATATTTGAAGAATTTAATTGAAAATTTTGAGAAAGTATCATTACTTTAAATTGGCTGTTTTAAAAACAAAGGATACTATTTGAAATTTTGCATCCTCCAACATGACGAAACCGAATACGGAGCTCTATCTGATTTTACACAAAACGTATATAAAAAAATAATTGCTCCCCGCAACTAATTATGTGTATACAAAAAGAATGAAAGAAAAATTGAACGATGTATAAAATACCGCGATACAAGTAAAAAAACTCTTTTTTAAGATAGGAGATGTTATGAAACTTTTACTGTTATTATTAATTGTGATATATTATTCATCTGTGCACGCCCTCGACGATTTCAAGGATTTTTATCTTGTTTATAAAAACGATGAAACAATAACCATGGAGGGCAAAAAAACAAAACTCATTGTGAATCAATTTTATATGAGCGATTATTATTGTGGGGTAATCTACAAAAATGATACATATTATTTCTTTGGGATACCAACCGATTACCTTAAAGAGGGATATGTTGTATATTCATTGGATAATAACTTGAATGTTCATGAGAAAAAAAACATTAGAATTGGCAAAGGTCCGGAAGAAGCGATGAATCTTCGAATGATATTTTCAATGAATAACAACTTTTATTTATTTGATTCGATGTTATATAGATTTTTGGTATACGATGTGGATTTCAATTTTATTGATGTCATAAATTTTAATGAAAAAACACGAATAAATAGCTTTTTTCAAAATGGCAAAAAAATTGGTGCATTTGTCAGTGATCCTGAAGGTATCCAATTTTATCGGGTGGTGATTGATAATGAAGTTGTCTTGAAAAAATCTGAATTTATTAAGTTTAACAAAAAGAATTTTCGTACACGCGGGGAGGAAAAGGGTGCTTATTCAACATCATTGATATGGGAAAACAATACTTCAATGATTTTATTGACAAGCAACGTAATGACTATTTTTAAAAAAGGTCATCAGCTGAAAAAGGTAGCTGAAGTTTACTTAGGTAAAAGCGATGAACATGTATATGAAAAACATTTCACTACAACTTCTCCAGGTATTCGGAGTATTGATGAAAATTTTAATGTACTATTTTATTTGAATGAACCTAAAATATATGATTTTAAAAAGAACAAAATCCGGGATATAAAAGAACCCTTTTTTAAATTTAAAATTGAATTTGAAGATAGAGTATACTACTTTAAATATATTACGAATGATAAATATCAAGTGGTAGAGCGCAAGAAGTGATATATATTGTTCTATTCTATTCTCCAACACGATGAAACCGACCGTGGAGCCGGAAGAAAACCTAGCAAGGAGTCTAAAGATATGCGCAGGTATCACGAAATGAACAGATGCAATAGCAAAAGACAAATTAGTTGCTACGTGCAATTAATTATAAAATCATTCAAGAACCGAAAGAAGTGTAAAGCGCGAGAAAATTAACACAAATAAGTAAAAAAAAGTATTGACAAGTGTGTGTGTGTGTGTGTGTGTGTGTAATATATTTCTTGCATATGCGTTGTGAAAGAGTTGCGGTTTAGCGGAAGACGTTCTGTGAAGCCGTAGAAACCGTTGGCAGTATGTAAGAAAAGGAGAATAGTATGGAAATGAAAACGATGACATTGGAAGAAATGAATGAAGTTAATGGCGGAGCAGTAGGTCCATTAGTAGAGTATCTTATTAAAAATTTGTTGTTTTATTATGGTATGAAAACTGTGGAGGATTTGATCGCGAATTTTAAGGATTTAGAAATTCCCGATGGAGTGGGCTCGAATGCAATTATCGGTGCCGGTGAAGATGGAAGTATGCCACAAACTTAATTAAAAAGGCGGGTTTCCCGCCTTACTACTAAAAATTTCAAGAGTAATATAAGGAGGTTGTTTTGCAGACGGTTAATATTGTTCTAAGTATTTTTGTCGTAATTTTGGGAATTACGGCTTTGGGAATCATAAAAGTAAAAAATATTAAACTGACATTTGTGAAAAATATGCCTTTAAAAACGAGGGTAGTTGATTCTATTCTGTATATTTTGATAACCACGTCATTTTTTTCTCTATCATACCTCATGCTTCATTTTTTGTCTTTTTTTAAGAAGAATCACATAGAAGCTGCGACTAATTCTGTTGATCTATATATGGACCGGAGTATTTGGTTGTTTTTGGTTTTTGCAGTTGTCGTGCCATTTGTTGAAGAAATTTACTTTCGGGGAATATTCTTGCATCTATTAGAAAAAAAGTTTAGTGCTAAGATTGCTATTCTTTTGTCATCATTATTGTTTGGATTACTACACTTTGATTTGATATCAAAAGTATTTGATGGAATAATGCTTTGTATATTACGTAAAAAGCATGGACTTGCGTTGTCCATATTTTTACATGCTTTTTTTAATGCTTTAGGATATTTTAATTTGCGAAAAAGTTTTGATGAGAATTCAATAGTTAACTTCCAATTGTCATATTTATCAATTGTTGTTTGTAGTATTCTTGTTGTTGTAGCAGTAGTGTTTTTTGCGAAATTTGTAAATTACAATAAAAAATATATTTCCTAAGATGTATTACGTTATCCTCCAACATGACGAAACCGACTGTGGAGCTGGAAGAAACACCGCCAAGGAGTGAAAAGATATGCGTAGGTATCACGAAGAGAAGATGTTTAATAGCAGAAAAGAAATTAGTTGCTACCAGCAACTATTATGAAAATTAATCAAGAACCGAAGGAAGTGCGAAGCGTGAGAAAATTAACACAATTAAGTAAAAAAAAGTATTGACAAGTGTGTGTGTGTGTGTGTGTAATATATTTATTGCATATGCGTTGTGAAAGAGTTGCGGTTTAGCGGAAGACGTTCTGTGAAGCCGTAGAAGCCGTAGGCAGTATGTAAGAAAAGGAGAATAGTATGGAAATCAAAACTATGACAGTGGAAGAAATGCAGGGAGTGAATGGGGGAGATGGGGGAATAACTGGGCTTATAAATTTGGCTTTTGCTATAATGTGGGATAATATTAAGGAGGCTATGCAAGCAGGTAAAGATGCCGAACAAGCTATCAATGAAGCCCTTGAAAATGGAGTCACATGGGAAGAGCTTTTCCCGACACCACCAACAGGGTATACTCCAGGAGTAACTCATCCGCAAAAATAACGAACTAATACAATATTGAAATATTATACTTTAGCCTGTTCATTATATGAATAGGCTAAAGTATAATAAATATGATTCTTAAAATAGAAAAGGAGATACGTTTGGATAAAATGGATGGTAATACAAATAAAAAAAATCTGTGGAACGATATAATTGGAATAGGCTTTTCAAAAGTTTCAGTAAAGACGATAGTGATTTGGTCTGTGCTTTTATTAACAGTATATTTTATTTTCACACTGGTGTATGGGGCACTTGGCATTTTGCCAATTTCAACGGCAAATGAAAGTGTTGCCAAAATGACCAAGCTTCAAAAATTGATATTTGTTTTTATTTTCTCTGTTTTTGTGGCACCCTTTTTTGAAGAGGTAGTGTTTCGGGGATATTTGTTTAATTGGTTGAAACGATTACATGTTCGGACGACAATTATTGTAATTAGCACAGCTTTTTTTTGGACTATAATGCACTTCTTATTGGGTATGGATTTCAATTTCCCTATATTTGTTTATTTTTTAACCATGGGTGCGCTTTTATGTATTTCAAGAATACGAACCAGTTCGCTTTTGACTCCTCTAATTCTTCATAGTGTTTATAATACAGCAAGTGTAATTATTATACTTATAAATAATTAAAAAATTATATGAAATTTTGCATCCTCCAACACGACGAAACCGACTGTGGAGCCGGAAGAAACACCGCCAAGGAGTGAAAAGATATGCGTAGGTATCACGAAGTGAAGAGATGTAATAGAAAAAGACAAAATAGTTGCTACGCGCAACTAAATATAAAGTCATTCAAGAGCCGAAAAAGGTGCGAAGTGTGAAAAATATATCACAAAACTATGTAAAAAAGTATTGACAAATCGTATGGGGGGGGGGTATTATAGCTCAACCAATAACTATGTTGTAGTATATTGTATGTGTGAGTAAATACGAAATGAAAGGACTTAGATAATGATTACGCTATATAGGATGGGAGCGCAATGGACATATCGTGTAAATGGTAGTCAAGAATTGGTTTTAAAAATTGAAGAAGCTAGCGTAAAGAATGATAGGTATTACTTCATCCTCAATGGCTACATGAACGGTAATGTAGCACAACAGCAAAGGATGTATATTTATAATGAAGAAATTTATTTATATGAGGCAAATGGAATGGTTATTGAGCCGGAGCAGTTGTTTTTTCGAAGCAAGGTAAAAGATAATGATTTTTGGACTTGGGAAGGGCGTACAGGAATGAATAGAATTAAAATGTCTTCAATTGTTAACGGGTCAAAAGAAATTACAGTTCTTAATAAATTAGTAAATGTATACCATATTGAAACAAAGGTTGATATGGGTGTGCAGGGGGCTATGTCCATAAATAGACATTTCTCAAAAGAGCTTGGTGTCGTTAAAGAGGAAACATTATTAAAAATGAATAATCAGGAAAAAAAGATTGTATCTGAACTTGTTGTCTATAAATAATTGATTTTTTTGCGCAAAAAGTTACTTTGGCCAAGTAACGTGTATCTGTTGGATGGAAAAAAAAGAAAGGAATGACGTAATGGAAATGACAATTTTAACGAACGAAGAAATGATGATGATTGATGGTGGAATAAATTGGGGTCAGGTAGCAACAGGACTTACTGCATTGAGTGGACTAGTTCTTGCCGTTGCTTGTGCACCTGCTCTTCCGGTGGTTGCAGGGGTTTTATTATGCGTTACCTCTGGTAGTTTGGGTGTTGTTATTGGTGATGGTATAGTAAATTAAATTAAAAAAATCTATCGACTTGTTTGGAAAAACAAGTCGATAGATAAATAAAGGAAGTTTATGAGAATTCTAAACAAAAAAAACAGAATCGCTTTATTTGCTTTGTCAATATTGCTTGTTATGCCAATTATATTGTATGAACTAAATAAAAATAATCAAGATAAGATTGGTATAAAAGTATTTTTTGTAATATCAGCATTATTTCTTTTGTTATTGGAGTTAAGCAATATAATAAATTACAATAATAATGTATTGAAGGCATTTACTATATCATCATATACATTTATATATGTTGGAATTATTATGACTGTATTTTATTTTTATCCCGATGCCGAGGAATCAGTTATTGGATTTATGTTGGCATTACCAGCAATATTAGGTAGTTTCATATCCGTATATACGGTAATAAAAAAACAAAAAGAAAATTAAAGAAACTCTATGTATGAATATAAGTTTATAAGGATTAACGCACGAAAAGCTGTGAAGCATATTTTTTTAGGAAAATTTATTGATAAATATGATTACCATAAAAAAATAAATGATTATGCTAAAGTGGGTTGGTATTTGAAGGATATTTTCGTTTCAGCGATTGGTATTCTAGGAGTAACTTTTTTTGTAGAGATGATATTTGAGAGAGTAATTGTTAGAGTTTAATATTGACATGTTAATTCAAATTGGGATTTATTAAGTATATGGATGAAAGTAGTAGGGTAGTATAATATGTATTACTCCATCCTCCAACACGATGAAACCGACTGTGGAGCCGCGTGCATCGCGACGATAGCGAAGCAGCATGGCTTATCACTCACGATCAGTAAAATACGTGAGATAGCAGGTACTGATAAAAAAGGCACAAGCGCGTATGGCTTGGTAATTGCCGCACAGCAGTTGGGATTTTCTGCAAAAGGCGTGAAAGCTGAGCGAGAACATCTTACCAATGAACTGCCGTTGCCGTGTATTGCCCACGTGGTGAAAGACGGCTATCTACACTATGTTGTGATTCATAAAATTACCAAAACGAAGTTATTTATTGCCGATCCTGCAAAGGGAATCGAGAAATACACCTTTGACGATTTCATGAAGATATGGTCGGGTGTGCTTATTTTTCTTGAACCTGCCGAATCATTTGAAAAAGGTGATGAGACGAAGGGACTTTTTACGCGTTTTTTCCATATTCTTTATCCTTATAAAATGCTTATGTTCAAATTATTTTTTGCATCAATATTATTTACGATCCTTGGACTTATTGGAGCGTTTTATTTTAAGTTTCTTGTCGATGATATTCTTGTTGATAAACTTACCTCCGCATTGCATATCGTGTCGATCGGAATCATCGTCCTTACAGTGTTTAGGATTATGCTTGGTGCGTTTCGTCAGCACATGCTTGTGTATCTTGCGCAAAAGATAGATATCACGATGATACTGAATTACTACAAGCATGTTCTTCGTTTACCTATGAGCTTTTTTGACAGCAGAAAAACAGGAGAGATCCTTTCGCGATTACAAGATGCGGCAAAGATTCGTGCCGCGATATCGGGAGCAACACTTACCGTCATGATTGATTCGCTTATGGCAGTATGCGGTGCGTTATTTTTATATTTTCAAAATTCGTCATTGTTTTTTATTGCTGCACTTGCGATGCCTTTGTATGCGTTGGTGGTATGGATTTTCAAAGGTATGTATAAAAAGCTCAATCGTAAAGTGATGGCTGAAGGCGCAGAATTACAATCGTATTTAGTTGAATCCATTAATGGCGCTGCGACCGTTAAAGCGATGAATGCGGAAGATGAAGCATTACAAGCTACTGAGTCACGTTTCATCAAGATGATCAAGACAGGATTCAAGCTTGCCATGACAAGTATTACACACTCGGCGCTTCTGCAGGCTATTGCAATGATTGGCGGTACGGTCATTCTGTGGGTGGGTAGTACCTATGTGATTAAAGGTGATATTTCTATAGGACAACTTATTACGTTTAACGCATTACTTGCGTATTTCTGGGATCCGATGAAGAATCTTATCAATTTACAGGCATCTTTGCAGGAAGCGGGGGTGGCGGCGGAACGGTTGGGAGAAATTCAGGATCTCGAGATAGAACAACAAAATGAAGAGCGAAAAATTCAACCGAAAGAGTTACGCGGTGATATTGTGTATAAGGGTGTGGATTTTCGTTATGGAACGCGTAATCTTGTGCTGAAAAATATTAATCTTACGATTCGAACGGGAGAAAAAATAGCAGTAGTCGGTGAATCAGGCGGGGGAAAAACAACATTGGTAAAATTACTTTTGCGTTTTTACGAGCCGGAAAAGGGAGAGATTACGATTGACGGATATAACGTGAAAGATATCAACCTTGAATCTTTGCGTGATGCAATCGGGTATGTTCCCCAAGATGTGTTATTGTTCAGCGGCTCAGTGCGCGATAATATAGCATTCGGACACGGTGATGTTCCGTTTGAGGAAGTAATTGAAGCCGCGAAAAAAGCAAATGCACATGATTTTATCAACGAAATGTACATGCGCTACGACACACCGGTCGGCGAGCGAGGTGCATCTGTTTCCGGTGGTCAAAAACAGCGTATTGCTATTGCGCGGGCTTTACTGAAAAAACCGCGTATTCTTATTCTTGATGAAGCGACCAGTAGTCTTGATACGATGTCAGAACGTGTTATTCATGCCACAATCGATGAGGTCACTAAAGATATTACTACGATTATCATCGCTCACCGTTTAAGCACGATTCGAAAATGTGATCGTATCGTTGTGTTTGAAAAAGGCGATATCGTTGAAGTAGGTTCACATCATGAGTTGCTTGCATTGCGTGGACGTTATGCACAGCTATGGAATACTCAGATTGATGATTCCGATATCTTGTCGACACCTGCAATAGAGTGAGAAAAGGATATTCAACTATGAAACACAAAATAATACCAATTACAGAACTCACCGACAGTCGCGAAATGCTGTATGCCAAAGAGCCCAATTTTTTTCTCATTTTCATGATTCTTATTGTGTGTTTGTTGGGTTCGGCATTTGTGTGGAGTTGGTTTTCGGAGATGGATATTGTCGTGAAATCTCCGGGAATAGTGCGGCCGGCAGAAGCCGTGAGTAGTGTGGTCACAATTATCACCGGAAAAATAAGTGAGATTCATGTTATTGATGGAAAAGAAGTTAAAAAGGGTGATATATTATATGTTTTGGATACTAAACTCGAAGATAGCCGTAAAGGATCAATGCATGAGGATGTCGCAACGTATCAACGAGATATTGGGCGGTTACGCAATTTGTATACTGCGATACAAACCGGTAAAGCGGAGAGTATTTCACGACAGGATGCCGTTACTCTTAATCGATATATGGCATACAAATATAGCTTAGAACAATTAACATTGGCGTTTAACGAGGCAAAATCGAATTATGAGAACGAAAAACAATTATTCGAAAGCAATTATAGCAGTAAATCAAAGTTTGAAATGGTCGAACGTGAGTATCGGAGAGCTGATATCGCACTTAAAAAACATACAGCCGATACAATCAATACGATCAATGATGAAATGGAGTCAAAACGGTTGAGATTAAAGGCGATTCGCGATCAACTTGATGAAGTAGAAATCGGTATCGAATCAACAGTGATTCGTGCACCAATCGACGGTAGAGTCAAAATGGCACAACAGTTTAATACAAAAGAAGTTGTTACCGCGGGGACGGAATTGCTGAGTATAATTCCTCTTTCGCCTGATTTCATGCATGTCGAGATATATCTCCCGATTGAGCATATCGGGAAGATAAAGGAGCGACATCATAGCGAATATCGTTTTGCAGGATATGATTATCGTGATTACAACACAGGGGCAGGTACAATATCATTGATACCGGCTGATGTGAGCATCACGCAGAACGGAGTAGCCTTTTACAAGCTGATAGGTACTCTTGATACTCCGTATGTAACGGCGAGAAACGGAATGCGTGGTGATATAAAAATCGGTATGAATGCGGAAGTGCGCATCATTGTCGGCAAAGAGAAAGTGTTCAGAAGTTTTATTAAAAAGCTCAATTTCTGGGATGATATATATGAACCGGCGCGGTAATGAAGTTTTTTTGTACGAGTTGAATTCTATTCATTTATATTTTCTTTGGTGCTTCGGTTGTTTAATATAAATGGGTCAAATTCCCCGAAGCTTGCTTCGGCTTTGCTATTATAGTTTTGTTATTATAAGGGGTGTGGGGACGAAGTCCCCACTATATTAGAAAATAAGCCCCTCCCAAATTCAAAGGGAGGGGTTTGGGGTGGGCAAACAAATACAGTATTTTTTGGGGAGATACCCCGTAGCTTGCTGCGGGGTAGTTCATTTTATAAATTGGTCGAATACCGCGAAACTTGTTTGGGTTTTTCTATGATAGTTGAGAGCTTTGCAAAATTACCATTTTTATGAATTGTGCCCACCCCAAACCCCTATTTAAGAAAAATAAAGAAATGTAATGTATCAAGTTTTGCGAAGGGCGTAGTTTGTGATTTGAGATGGGGGGAGCGAATTTTTTGCTATCACACGTGCACAGTCTTTACTTATTTCTTGGATAGCCACAATAAATATATCAGAAAGATTGAAAAGGTCAAAAGGCATAATGTATAGCAAAGTAACTTCTCGTTTTTTCAGCGTCAGATCATTTCGACTGCCTTAGGCTGATAGCGTAGAAAAACCCCTTGCCCTCTTTCAATTCCTTTGGTATCATATCCACATGATTTCAATGCAACATGTCTACAAGACGTATATGAAGATCTGGCCTGCGCTGAAAGATATTTCAGTGTCAATCGAGAAAGGTGAGTTCGTTTTTCTTACCGGACCGAGCGGAGCAGGAAAAACAACGTTTCTCAAACTCATTTATCTTGAAGAACGTCCTTCGCGCGGTGACTTAGTATTATTCGGTGATAAGGTCGGTCGTTTTTCACACTATAAACGTGCGTTAATCCGGCAACGGATCGGTGTAGTATTCCAAGATTTCAAACTTATTATCCATAAGACGGTGTATGAGAATTTGGCATTGGCGGCAAATGTTGTGGGTTTGTATCCGTCGCTTGCCCATCGGCGTATTTTGGAAGTGGTCAATCAGATGAAACTCAGCCATAAATTACATGTCCCCGTGTATCAACTTTCCGGCGGCGAACAACAGCGTATTGCGATCGCTCGTGCATTGGTCACAGGGCCGGATATCATTCTGGCCGATGAACCAACCGGAAATCTTGACCCTGCAATTGCCGAATCCATTATGGATGTTTTGAAACAACTTCACGCACAAGGCGTGACCATTATCATGGCAACACATAACTATTCGCTGATCGAGAGGTATCCTTTCCGTAAAATACATATTGATGGAGGCACTGTTCATGAATAAGCTGTGGTTTTTGATCCGTACCGCAGTGAAGAATTGTTATTATCATCGGTCGTTGGGAGTATTGATTGTTTTTGCCGGGATAGTGCTTCTTACGGTAAATCTTGTATTGCTTACGGTTCGCGTCAATACTGATGTTTTTTTCGAACGATTACAGGACAAGGCGAGAGTTGAGATATTTTTACAGAAAACCATCTCATCTGATGACGTCACCGCACTCTATGAACGTATTGAAAAAGAGACCCGAGTTACCGTACGTTCGGTGGTATATCATGACCCCGAACACAATCTCAAAGAGTTTTTTGAAAAAAATCCCGAAATTCAGAAAATAGCGACACTTCTTGAAGGAAATCCATTGCCGGGAACGATGACGGTCCATGTCATGATTGACCGACATACCCGTAACGGCATCATATCTTTTATCCAAGACCTGAGAGCGAATGAAGGGGTAACAGAAGTTATTTATCCCGAAGCATGGTTTACGAGATTATCTGATTTGCTTGAATGGATCGATTATATTCTTTTGGCACTTGTTGCTGCCGTAAGTTTGGTGAGTTATACTATGTGGTATTCGTTATTTCATGTTGCACTTTATCGCGTAAAAACTGAGATCGAAATAATGGAAGTTGTTGGGGGAACGAAATTATATATACGTACGCCATTTATGCTTGAAAGCACTGTTTATGCCTTGTTCTCATTCATTGGGGCATTTGGAGTCGTGTCATATGGTATGAAAAAAATTGCGCATGTACTACCCGGAATGGTTGCCATATCACGCGAAACGCTCGGTATCGCATTAGGTATGGTAATATTACTTACTTTATTTGCCACAGAACGGGCAATAAACGGCTTTTTTAAGCGATGAAGTATTTTTCGGTCAGTATTGTTGTTTTTTTAATGTATGTGTGCACACTTCAGAGTGCGTCTATCCAAGACGATATAAAGACCAAAACGAAAGAGCTTGAGCAACTCGATAAAGATTTGCAAAAATCACAACTAAAATCCCAAGAATTAACATTGAAAGAAGGCAAAATGCTCGAAGAGTTGTCGAGTATTGCGACAAGGATCAATGATCTTCACGTTGAAAAGGCACGCCGCGAACGAGAACTTACAGCTGTAGAAAAAGAGCTTCAGGAGTTAACCGGTAAAGCGAGTGATCTGGGGAAAGAGAAAGAGGAATTACGAACATTTATGGAACATATTATTGTTTCATCATTTAAACATCAAAAAAAACGCGGTTTTGAATCATTCATGCCCGACACTGCCATGCAAAGTTCACGTGAACAACCGCTCATGCAGGAGATCGGATCATACAACTATTATCTGATTATGAGAACAGGGAAAGTGCTCGATGAAGTGAATACGATCGTGACGAAAACACAAGAAAAAAAAGATCAGGTTCAACTGGCATATCTTAACAGTAAAATTGCTGAACGGAAATTGACCTCGTTGCAAAAAACACAGAATGCGGCACTTGATAAAATTCGTACACAAAAAACTCAGCATATTCGACTCGCACAAGAACTGGAAAAACGAAAAGAATCAATGAATGATCTGATAAAGATTTTACAGAAAAAAATTGAAGAAGAGCGATTGAAAGCAGAAAAACAACCGAAAACAGCCGACAAAAAAGATCCTACGCACACAACACAAATCATTACACCGCAATATGGAACATTTGATAAGCAAAAGAAAAAATTATCATGGCCGGTGCAAGGCACGATTTATGCACCGTTTGGTCGGATCGTAAATCAACGTTACAACACGGTCACGCATAATGATGGTATAGATATTCTTGCGAAATCTTTTGCATCCGTTGTTGCCGTTGCACAAGGGACGGTTGTTTTTGCACAAATGCATAAAAATATTAATACGGTAATCATTGATCACGGGAATAGTTATTTTACTATTTACACTAATCTTGCTTCGATGGCGGTTTCGGCAGGAACACCGGTTCTTGCAGGTACAAAGATCGGCAATGTGGGTATGGATGTGGTCACGGGACTTCCTATTCTGCATTTTGAAGTGAGAAGCGGTACACAGGCATTGCCCCCGCAAGAATGGCTTCGTTGAAATGAAACAAATACGTGACACGCACTGTCATATACAGTATACAAGGAGGTTTGTATGACAAAAATACTTCTCACAATCCTGATGTTGACCATGACGCTCTCTGCATTTGCAGGGGATACTATGAAGCTTCAAGGGAATGAATATACGCTTATACTTGACAATATCACGCGAGTAACGACGGTAACTTTTACCGATAGTGACATGTTGTCTGTAGATGGTCCTGCGACCATTTCCGAGTTAAAAGGCGTTGTCAGTATAAAAGGAAACCGTGAAGTGAGTATTGTCTCAATAGTTTTTCCCGCGAAGAAAGTATTTTCTGTCACAAGCGGCGGTGTTTTTACATTTAAAGATCATTTTTTTACATTGACCGGACGTAATGAAAAACAATTTATTCGCTTTGATAAGAAAGGTTTCTTTTTGCAAAATGATAAGACTGTTGTAAAGATCGGAGAAGGATCCGTTTCTGTGGTTGATGATGAAGGCGATCGTGTTGAAATATCAAAAAAAGGTACAGTAATCAAAGGTGAAGACGAACAAGTTCGCCTGGGGATTTTAGGAAAATTCATTTCTTTTGTTGTGAGAAAGGCGGTATTTCACAATATTGACTCTCAAAAGATTATTGCCGATACACTGACACTTGTCGCACAAGAAGAAGAGATTGATGTTGATATTGTTGGCGGAACATTTAACGTCAATATCGACAATGGGAATATCACTTTTGTTAACGAGGATTTGAAAGTTGATAAAACTTCGTACTCACAAATTACCGAGGTCAATGCAGATGTCGTAAGTGCTCAGTGTGTATTTAAACGTTCTTCTGATGCAAAGGTATCTGTGGAAGTAACGCGGCCAAAGAATTTACCGGACGGTTACCATTATACCATAGATCAAGATGGCGGGAAACTCGTCATTTCCGAGAAATTTACCAAGACCGTACGGTTGGAAGTCCCGGTCGTGTTTACGATTTATGTGCCGAATAATTTGAAAATTACCGGTGAAACAGTATCAGGATCCATGTCTGCCTCGGCAATCGCAACACAACAGATAGAACTTTACAGTGTCAGCGGGGATATAACCGTCGATAATGTTCGTTCAAAAAAGACCAGTATATACAAAACCGTCAGCGGGAATATCTCTGCTTCCGAGAGTGACAGCGGGTCATCGGTTGTCTCGTCAACGAGCGGGCAATTGCTCCTAAAAAACCTCAGTCTTGATACACTTTCCGCAACGGTTTCAAGCGGAGATATTCGCATTGAAGACACTTCGTGTGGTACTATAACCGTAAAGATTACCAGTGGAGATGCGATGCTGAAAAAAGTGACCGCTAAAAAACTTGAATATTCCTCAGTGAGCGGTGATCTTTTCGGAGAAGAATGTGTTATTGACGAGTTTAAAGGATCTTCAATTAGCGGGGATGGTGAGTTTACCGGATCGACTATCAAGAAAAAAACCTTTACCAGTTCTTCAGGTAGTTTTGATCTTTCATTATTGGATGACGTTGAGGAGAACACGGGAAGCTGATCATTGAATTATTTTGCAAGGACGTTTTTTGCGATGAATGATATTTCGTATGTCATGAACAACGGCGCATCGACTCACAGTGATGCGCTTTCCCAATTCAACGATCGCATCAAAGACTGTAACGCGTGCGTGTACGGTAACGCTCGAGATAAGTTTGTCTTTGGCGAAGGAAATCCGCATGCAAAGATCATGTTTATCGGTGAGGGGCCGGGAGCAGACGAGGATAGACTGGGGCGTCCATTTGTCGGTCGTGCAGGACAGTTACTCACAAAGGTCATCGAATCGGAAGGCGTGCCGAGATCAGAAGTGTATATCGCGAATATTGTTAAGTGCAGACCCTTTAATAACGAAGATCCGTGTGAGGAGGCTGTAGCAGCATGTTTCCCGTATTTGGAAAAACAAATCGAGTTGATCAAACCCACAATCATTGTTACTTTAGGAAAAGTTCCCGGGCGCATTTTCTTTAAACAAAAAGATATAAAAATAACTGCAGAACATGGTAAAATGACTGATTACAAGAATATCCCGGTCTTGATGGCATATCATCCTTCGTTCATCGTACGTAATAACGGAGGACCGCGACTTGAAGAGTTCCGTGCGGACATTCGTTTCGCGTTCAAAAAGGCGGGACTCATTTAAAAAACTGAATTATTTCAAAAGAAGAGACGTTTTTCGTTGTTGCTTTTCCATTTATTTCATACGAAGAGCGATGAACCCATTTCTGAATTTTTGAAAAGGTGATTGATTCCATTTCGATAAAGTCGAGTTTTCTTCCCAGTTCATTGATACACAACAGAGACCTTTGCAAAACTACAATAATTTTAATTTGTGCTCTTCCCACATCGCTCTCGTTAAAATCGAGAGGGACTTAAATTGTTATATAGTGGGGACTTCGTCCTCACACCCCAGTTCTCAAGTTGTAATTAAACGAGAGAATTTGAATTTTGCAAAGGTTTCACAACGGTATGTTCGTGGAAAAACATTTTTCTCACACAAGGAAGGCAGACTAAAAAAAAGGGCGGCTGAGCCGCCCTTTACTACATAATGGCTTCAATTACAATTTAAAAGAAATGCCGGCCATAATGCCGATATCGGTGCCTTCAATAAAACGGATTTTAAACTCGGTAAAAAGGGTATTACTGCTGTTCAATACATTAAAATCCATACCGCCGATGACATGCAATTTGAAATTGGTTGAACCGCCGCCGAACATAATTCCCGGACCACCGCCGATATAAGGTTTAATAGTTCCGCGTGACGGAACATAATACTGAATTGACGCATCGATAGCGACAGGCGTGGTGCCATCGGCAAAAATAAACTCCAGTTGGGGAACAAGGTATACATTACGTGTAAGTGTCCCCAAATTGATATCTCCGCCAACCTGAAATGCTTCAGCATCAAAGTTGTAACCGGCTTTTACCGATGCGCGAGACAGAGCCATTTGAGAAGACCCCGCATACGCCAACGTTGACAACAACAGAACCGCACACGCTACAAAAACAAACTTTTTCATACATCCTCCTTTTGATAAATACAACAGACCTAAGTATACACACTGAAGAGTAAAAATCAAGGTAAAATCGTGTTTTTGCGAACAGGTAACAGGTTTATTTTGCTCAAAATTTGTTATCCCTGCAAAATTGATGGCGAAAAACGGATTCTCCAAGGCCAAAACTGTTCTTTGAGTGTGAGGGTTATTGCTTATTTACTTGCATTTTTCTCAGAATATGCTACAAAAAGAGAGAGAGGGGTTGATTATACATGTTAGACATCAAATATGTGCTTGAGAATACGCAAGAGGTTGTTTCACGTTTGAAGACACGAAACGCTGATTATTCCCAAGAAATTGAAAAAGTTGTGAAGCTTGACGGTGAACGACGTGAATGTATTAAAAAAACGGAGGCGTTAAAAAACGAACGTAATACACAATCAAAATTGGTCGGACAATATAAAAAAGAGGGTAAAGATGCGTCCGGGATTATGGATGCAGTGCGTGAAATGGGAGATGAAATTAAAAAAACTGACGATCGGCTCACGATAATTGAGCAACAACTGCGTGATATCATGTTGGTTATTCCCAATTTGCCCCATCCTTCGATCCCTATAGGAGTTGACGAAAAAGCAAATGTGGAAGTGTCGCGTATCGGCAAACCTCGTGAATTCTCCTTTCCGATTCAGGACCATGTCGCCATTGGCGAAGCCAGGATGTTGTTAGATACTGAGCGTGCGGTAAAGATCGCCGAATCACGTTTTTCAATTTTAAAAGGCGATATGGCATTATTCGAACGTGCGATAACGAGTTTTATGCTTGATACTCATACCAAGGATCACGGCTATACAGAATGCTGGGTACCGTATATGGTCAATCGCAAAGCGATGACCGGGACAGGGCAATTGCCGAAATTCGAAGAAGACATGTACGCTTTGCGTGATGATGATTTATTTTTGATCTCTACCGCGGAAATTCCGCTTACGAATTACTATGCCGACGAAATTCTTGACGAATCGGTTTTGCCGGTAAATTTGACCGCGTATACGCCCTGTTTTCGGCGTGAAGCGGGTACATACGGAAAAGATACACGCGGACTGATCAGACAACACCAATTCGATAAAGTTGAACTGGTGAAATTTGTGCACCCCGACCGCTCGTATGATGAATTGGACCTTCTACGGAGTCATGCTGAAAAAATACTTTCCCTGCTTGAATTACCGTACCGAGTTGTCACGCTGTCAACCGGGGATATGGGATTTGGCAGCGCAAAGACGTATGATATTGAAGTGTGGTTACCGGCCCAAAATTGTTATCGTGAGATCTCTTCATGTTCGAATTACGAAGATTTCCAAGCACGCCGTGCAAATATACGGTTTAAGGACACAACGGGTAAAAACAGATTGGTACATACTCTTAACGGATCAGCGCTTGCCGTAGGGCGCACATTGGTTGCCATTCTCGAGAATTACCAAAATGAAGACGGTTCTGTGTCGGTGCCTGCAGTTTTACAGCAATACATGCAAGGAAAGAAAACAGTCTTTGTCGGTAAATAACGGGAAAAGCCTTGAAAAAAAACAATAGCCGTGTTACAATTAAACGGAACACCGGATATTTCAGCGAAGGAGTTTAATGTATGTGTGGTATAGTAGGGTATTTGGGGAATGCGAATGCCGTTCCTCTATTGGTTGACGGATTAAAAAGACTTGAATATCGAGGATACGACTCAGCCGGCATTGCAATATTTGATAAAAATGATGAAATAATCATTGATAAAGTTGCGGGTAAGGTTAAAGAACTTGAAAAAAGGATCGATAAAAAAAACTATTCTTCAACAGTAGGAATTGCTCATACACGTTGGGCGACACATGGTGCTCCCAATGATAACAATGCGCATCCTCACTTGGATTGTACGGGCAATATCGCAGTAGTGCATAATGGTATAATAGAAAATTATCGCGCCCTTAAGACATTGCTCGAAAAGAAGAATCACACTTTTTATACCGAGACCGATACCGAAGTGCTCGCACATTTGGTCGAAGAATATTATGACGGTGATCTTTATGGAACGGTGTGCAAAGCGTTACTGAAAGTAGAAGGAACATATGGAATCGCAGTCATTCATAAAGAACATCCTGATGAAATAATTGCAGCTCGTAAAGGAAGTCCTCTTATCGTAGGACGTGGCGATGACGGCAACTACTATATTGCCAGTGATGTCGCTGCGCTCATTCGCCATACACGTAATATCATTTATCTTGATGAGGGTGATGTCGTGCATGTGAAGCGCGGACAGGAATTAATTATCCGGAATATTATTGAGAATGTGAATAAAACGCATGAATATCAACAAATAGACATGGATCTTGATGAAATAGAAAAGAACGGGTATCCGCATTTTATGCTTAAAGAAATTAATGAGCAGGATATGACGGTATTGAACGCCATCAGAGGGCGTCTTGATGTGCAAAACGGCGAAGCAATTTTGGCGGGTTTGTCAGAAATGTTGCCGGTTCTTCGTCAAGCTAAACGAATAATTCTGACTGCGTGCGGTACATCGTGGCATGCGGCTCTTATCGGCGAGTATATTATTGAGAGTATGGCGGGGATTCCGGTCGAAGTGGAATATGCCAGTGAGTTCAGATATAAAAATCCGATACTTGAGCCCGGAACGGTGGTTTTTGTGATTTCTCAGTCAGGTGAAACGGCAGACACCCTTGCCGCTTTGCGCGAAGCGAAGCTTAAGGGAGCTCCGATTTACGGTATATGTAATGTCGTCGGCTCTACCATTTCACGCGAGACCGATGCGGGTGTGTATATCCATGCAGGTCCTGAGATCGGTGTCGCATCTACGAAAGCATTTACTTCGCAGGTTATGGTGTTGACACTTCTTGGATTATTGCTTGGAAGAATGCGTAACTTTTCGCGAGAAAGCGGTATTCGTATGGTTCAGGAGATTCAAAAACTTCCTGAAAAGATCCGTGAACTTCTTTCTACTGCAGATGAGATACGCCGTGTAACAAGTTTTTTCACGAAAACGCAACATGCGTTATTTTTGGGAAGACACATAAATTACCCTGTTGCGCTTGAAGGCGCATTGAAACTCAAAGAAATATCATATATCCATGCAGAGGGGTATCCTGCGGCGGAGATGAAACATGGTCCTATTGCACTTATCGACAGTAATATGCCCTGTGTGGTGATCGCTACGAATGATGATATTATGTATGATAAGGTTATTTCAAATATTCAGGAGATCAAGGCTCGATCAGGAAAAGTCATCGCGGTAGCAACAGTCGGTAATAAAAAAATCAGAGAGATCGTTGATGACGTCATTTATGTTCCCGAGACATTACCGTTGCTATCACCAATCATTAACGTTATACCGTTGCAACTGTTGTCGTATTATGTCGCAGTTGACCGCGGGTGTGATATTGACCAACCGAGAAATTTAGCAAAGAGTGTTACCGTTGAGTAAACGTTAACAAAGGAGGTACCACCGTGGGTGTCCTGGTGAATGAAAAAGTGTTCGAAAAATTCGGTAAAGAATTTATGAAGGGCGATGTCATCTTCTATGAAGGTGAAGAAGGCCAGACCATGTATATCATTTACGAGGGGAAAGTAAAGATAACCAAACGTGCTCGTGACGTTGAGACCACTCTCGCGGTGTTACAAGCCGGTGATTTTTTCGGCGAAATGTCTATTATTGACGAGAGCCCTCGCAGTGCAACCGTTATTGTAGAAGAGGACAGTACCAAGTTAATAGTCATTGACCAAAAAGTGTTTGAATCTCAGATTCAAACAAATCCTAAGATTATTATGCAAATTTTGAAAAAAATGAGCACTCGTATTCGAGATACCGATAAACAGATCGAAAATTTGTTACTCAAAGATATCACATCACGCATTATTGGAACAATGCGTATGTTGCTTGATAAGTGTGAAGAGCATGATGAAAATGGTTACTTCGTATTTGATTACGAAGGTCTTCAAAAAGAGATTGCCGGGCGCTTAGGGTTGCCTATCGCAAAGGTCATTGAAGTGTTGGAAGCGGTTGTGCGCGGAAGAATGGCGATAATAAACGGCAGTAATTATCTTATACGTGACCGCGAAGAACTTGACCACTACATGGAATACCTCAATCTCCGCGAGCGTTACAGCGGAGTGTGAGTATGACGTTGTCAAAACGGCATAAGCAGTTGGGAATTGTTGCCTCAATAATCATTTCTGTAGTTCTTGCATCGTATATACTTTTACCGGGTTTTTTTTCTTCCGTTGAGTTATTTTTTCTTGACCTTAGAATGACATTTTTCATGGGCGATACTGAAGTTGCAGAAACTCGTGCGGATGCTCCTTCATCAAAGATTGTTTTTATCAATGTCGATGATGAAAGTCTTGCGGTATATGGTAAATGGCCGTGGAAAAGATCAATTTATATTCCTTTTTTGCAAAAACTGCAGAATATGAATGTAAAATTAGTCTTTGTCGATATATATTTCCCTGAAAAATCTGATGATGACAAAGACCTTGCGGAGATCGTAAGGAAATATCCGAATATTGGATTCGTATATAATTTTTATACTGAGTCGCCGGTCCCTATGGACGAACAGACAAAAAGGAATATTGAAAAATGGTCTATTCCGGTAAATGCACCGTCTAATCCGGTTGTAAAAGGCATATTTCCGACAATTTCGCCCATTTCTGATCATTCTTTTTTGGGACACGATTTTATTGAAAAAAGTGATCGGGGCAATACCTATCGCCATGTACCTGAATTTGTAATATACGAGAACAGATTGTACCCTTCCATCTCAACAGTATTATATATGCTTTACAACGGGTATTCAATTTCCGATATACGATATGATAACAATAAATTATACCTTAAAGACATGTATGTGCCAACAAACTCGCTTGGACAACGGTTGGTTCATTTTAATAGTGCTGTTTCTCGAGAAAATTCAACGATACGTAAATTTTCATTTAAGGATTTTATGTCCGATGATCTTCAATTTGATCTTACCGATAAGATTGTATTTTTTGGGATAACTGCAAAAGGGTTAATGTCAATAGGCGATATGAAAATTACTCCGGTCGGGGAAATGCCCGGTATGGAGTATTATGCCAATGCGACAATAAATTTGTTTGAAAAAAAATTCATTCGTGAAATTCCTCGTGGCGTAAGTAGCGTTGTTTTTATTATACTGGTTGCAGTTTTTGGATGGTTGAATATGCGGTATAAAGGTTATAAAAATGCTATTACTGCTGTATTGTTCATCATCGGATTTATTCTTGCAGGTTTTGTTTTGTATTCTTCGGATGTTTATATACGAATGGGAGATACATTTATTGGTTTAATTTCTATGTATATCGGCACGACCTATTATAAATATATTTCCGAAGAGAAAGAAAAAAAGATGATTCGCGGGATGTTCTCATCATATGTATCGGAAAGTATTGTCCGCGAATTGATCTTAAACCCTCAGCTTGCAACTTTACAAGGCAAGAAACGTGATATGAGTGTGTTGTTTTCCGATATAGTGGGATTTACGACATTTACTGAGAAACATGATGCGCAATATGTGGTCTCGCGTTTGAATGAGTATTTACAAGCTATGACCGAATCAATACTTGATGAGGGAGGAACGCTTGATAAATTTGTAGGTGATGAGATCATGGCATTATTCGGTGCGCCGATCGATACTCCCAATAACGCTTCTGTTGCAGTGCGTGCAGGACTTGCCATGCGTAAAAAACTGAAAGAATTAAAAAAGAAATGGAAAGAGGAAGATAAAGAAATATTAGACATGGGGATAGGTATAAACAGCGGGGAAATGCTTGTGGGTAATATCGGTGCCGAGAATAAAAAAATGGATTATACCGTTATCGGCGACAATGTGAATCTTGGTGCGCGAATCGAAGCATTAACACGTGTGTACGGTATTTCTATAATAATAACCGAATTAACGTTCAATCGTCTCGAGCCGGATTTACGTACGAGATGCCGTGAGATTGATCTGGTGAAGGTCAAAGGGAAAAATGAGCCGGCAAGGTTATACCAGGTAATGGAAGATATCTTACCGGAAGCATTCTTATTTAATTTTTCTGAAGGCTTAAAGACATATCGTGCAGAATCATGGGATGAGGCAGAACGGTTCATGCAAGAAGCGCTTCATATACTACCGAATGATTATCCGGCACAATTGTTTCTTGAACGCATTGCCTATTATCGTGAAAATCCTCCACCCAAACCTTGGGATGGTTCATTCACCATGACCGAAAAGTAAGGGAGAGAACTATGGAAATACGTGTGCTGGGATGCTATGGAAATCAAATGCTTCAGTATCGGACAACCTGTCTGATTGTGAATAAGACTATTGCAATTGATGCAGGGGCATTAACAGCGGGATTATCATTTGAAGAGCAATTGATGCTGGATCATATTGTGATCACGCATTCGCATCTTGATCATATTAAAGACCTTGCGTTTCTCGGAGATACGGTCATTGCACGAAAAGAGAATCCTATCGTCATACATGGCGAAACCCATACGATCAGAGCTATTACGGAGCATTATTTTAATAATATTATCTGGCCGGATTTTACCAGTATTCCAACGACTGACAAGCCGGTGTTTGGTCTTGATGTCATTGAAAAAGAAAAAGAATTTGATATCAATGGTATTCGTTTTTTTGGTGTTCAAACACCGCATCCTGTTCATACCTTGGGGTATTTTATTCGTGATAATAAAAACACCGTCCTGCATGTCAGTGATACGGGTATTACCGATCGTATTTGGGAGTTCGCAGCAAAAGAGGTCAATTTGCGTGCAATTTTTATTGAAGCCTCATTTCCCAATGATATGCACGGACTTGCAAAAGCATCGGGGCATTTAACACCTGATCTTATCGCCGGAGAGCTTGAAAAGGTTGGCAAGCGGGAGAAAAATATTGATGTTTATGTTTATCATTTGAAACCTTTGTATAAGGAAAAACTTATTCGTGAAATCAATCAAATAAAAGCAGAAGGATTTACCATCCGTATTATGGAGCAGGATTCAATTATTTCATATGCTTGACGTCATAGAACTAATTCGAGCCAAACGAGACGGAGGCGTCTTATCAGGGGAGCAAATTCGCTCCCTTGTTTCATCCTATGTGCATGACACGATGCCTGATTATCAAATGGCCTCCTTTCTTATGGCTTCGTTTTTACAAGGTCTTTCCACTGAAGAGACTGTTGGGCTTACAGATGCGATGTTACACTCGGGGGAAATATATAGTTTCGATGATTATGATCATCCGATTGTTGACAAGCACAGTACCGGCGGTGTCGGTGATAAAATCTCTCTTTTGCTTGCTCCTTTGTTGGCAGCGTTAGGTTTTTATAACCCGATGATGTCCGGACGTGGGTTAGGGCATACCGGCGGGACAGTGGATAAGCTTGAATCAATTAAAGGGTATTCACCCGAATTACCGCTCGATGTGATAAAAACAATGTTGCATGAATCCGGTTGTGCAATGTTTTCACAGAGCCCCGCTATTGTTCCTGCCGATAAAAAAATGTATGCATTGCGTGATGCGACCGGAACTGTAGAAAATATCTCCTTGATTACGGCAAGTATTGTATCAAAGAAGAAAGCAGCCGGAATTCAAACAATAGTCTATGACGTGAAGTGTGGTAACGGTGCATTTATGAAGACACGCGAGGATGCAGATGCGTTGGCGAAGAGTTTGCTTGCGGTATCTCGCGGTTTAGGAATGAATCCTTCCGCCTTGGTTACGGACATGAATCAAGTATTGGGGTATGCGGTCGGTAATGCACTTGAAGTACAAGAAATATTGCACATGATGGATGGTTCGGCTGTTGTTGCTGATGTTCGAGAATTGACCTATCGCTTGGCATATGCAATCGCATCACATTATTCACAAGATTCATGGGAAATGTTTTCACAAAAATGCGATAATCTTATTGCCTCCGGTGAGGTTTATGTTCGTTTTGAAAAAATGATATTACGCGGTGGCGGATCAATCGATGCGCTTGCATATATCAGAAAAGGGAATTTCATAAAAAAAATATATGAAATGCGGAGTACAATGTCAGGATTTGTCAGCTCGATGAATACATTTTCAATAGGAAAAGCATTGATCTATCTCGGAGGAGGGCGGCTGAAAAAGGAAGATTCCGTCAATCACTCCGTCGGGATAGAGATGTGTAAAAAAATAGGTGAAGCCGTTCATGTAGGAGATGTTATTTGTCGTGTGTATTTCGAGAGTGAGGAAAAAAAAGATGCTGCCTTGCCGCTTTTATTTGACAGTATCACAATCAGTGACACATATGAAAAAAATCCTCTTGTGTATACGATTATGTAGTTTTGTTGTTGTTATTATTTTCAGCTCATGCACCCAAAAACCTGAAATGATAACGCGAGATTTTTTTGCACTGGATACATTGTGTTCTATTCGTATTGATTCTTCACATGTCGCCCTTTTACCGGAAGCAGAGCAAATGGTGAAAGAATTTGAACAACGTTTGAGTCGTCATATTCCGACATCTGACATCTCTCGTCTTAATTCAGATCGTTCTATTCGAAGTATTGAATTGGTGGATATTATCCATCAGTATAACGCGTTGCCGCCTGAAATAAAAACTCTATTTTCAATGACACTCGGTACTATTGTTGATGCATGGAATATACAAGGAGGCGGTACAGTCCCCGATTCTGCTCTGCTACGACAACTGCTTCATGAGTCTCTTACCACTCATGTGAATACTCGATCCGATGGTACAGTGGTCATCACGGGAAAGGGTGTAGTCGAACTTGGTGGCTTATTAAAAGGATATTTATGCGGTGAACTTGCTCGTTTTTTTGAATCAAAAGGTGCGACACGATTCATCATAGATCTGGGAGGGAATATTGCTGCATATTCCGTAAAACCGTATACATGGAAAATCGGCATAAAAAATCCTAAAGGGACGGGAATAATCGGGTATATCCAAACCGATAAACAAAAAATATTTGCTGCTACCTCAGGTAATTATGAACGATTTTTTATACACAACGGTATACGATACCATCATATTATTGATCCGATGAGCGGTTATCCGGTCACCGGAGTAACAAGTGTTACCGTTATGACGCAAAACGCCGCACTTTCGGATATTCTATCGACGGCGATGTTCGTTGCCGGCAAGGATCATGTGCGACATGCAGATGCAGTGAAAGAAGCGTTTGTGGCAGTATTTTTATTTGAAGACAGTACATTTTCATCATATAATACCACTGAGGAGAAAGATGAAAACGACACAATATTTTGGAAGTTCTAAAGACGGCAAGATCCAATGTCGAGTGTGCCCTCACGGATGTTTGATAAGTGATAAAGAAAGAGGATTATGCGGGTCTTTTGAGAATCAGGACGGTGTGTTATATGCTATGCGGTATGCGAAAGTTGCAGCAGCTGCAGTTGATCCGATAGAAAAGAAACCTCTGTTTCATTTTTTTCCCGGGTCAAGTGTTTTTTCGGTTGCGCAGCAAGGGTGTAATTTGCGATGTCAGTGGTGTCAAAATCATTTGCTTTCACAGGCGACAGATGATGCCGGAGAGTTCGTAACAACTGAGGAACTTGTACGCGTTTGCGAGACACGTAATCATACCGCGATCGCCTTTACGTATTCGGAGCCTTTGATTTGGATCGATTATATTCGTGATTTTGCAGAGATCATGAAAAATAAAAATCCTGCATTTTCAATCGTGATCGTCACCAACGGGTATATTAATCACCAACCTCTACACGATATTCTCCCTTATATTGATGCATTTAACGTTGATATCAAATCAATGAATGCCGATGTCTATCATCGTTATATCGGGGGAGATATAAAGGCGGTTCTTCGTACGGTGAAAGATATTGCGACGAATGGAACCCATCTCGAAATCACGAATTTGATTATTCCTACGATCAATGATACTGCACAAGAAATGACGGAACTTGTTCAGTGGATTGCCGGAGAATGCGGATCACAAATTCCGTTGCATTTGTCGCGATATCGTCCTTCATATTTATTTACTGAACCTGCAACACCGATCGAAACGATAGAACGTGCATATAATATTTCACGAGAGTATCTTTCGTTTGTTTATACGGGGAATATGCCTGCTGCGACGGGTCATGAAAATACGTATTGTCCGTCATGCGGTGCATTATTAATTGAACGAGAACAATATTCTGTACATATGCATCATATTTTCAATGGCATATGCGATATGTGCGGCTCAACGGTGTACGGGAAGTTTTTCAATGACACGAAATGATCGTGTACTATTATTATTTGCATTTATCGTGACGATTTTGCTGGCAGTGGTCGGTATATATTATCGTGCTCATTCACCGTATGAAATGAATAGCGTTACGTTGTTGATTCATGACGTAAAAACAACGTATGCATTGGATAAAGATGCGATCATAGATATCGGTACACACCATATAGAAATTGTACATAATCGAGTCCGAATCACGCATGCCGCTTGTTCGGATAAGATATGTGAAAAAGCGGGCTGGGTGAGCGACGGTGTGATCGTGTGTGCACCGTTCAAAGTGGTCGTTATTGTCGCACAGGAAACGGCGCAACAAGTGGATGCGGTAACGCATTAAGGAAAATGTGAAAAAAATAGTATTTCGTGATTTTGTTTTCATTGCATTGCTATCAGCAGGTGCGGTCGTGTTGAATTCAATAGACATGCTGATCACCATGCCATTTCCGTATGTACGATTGGGTATTGCACATATTATGACAATAGTGGCCTTATATCTTGTGGGGATTCGGGCGGCAGGGCTTGTAATTTTGTTTAAAGTCATTATCAGTGCATTACTTTTCGGAAAAATAGGTGCGCCCGGCTTTATGATCGCTATCGCCGGAAATATAGGAGCGTATCTTTTTCTGATCGGAGGGAAGCGGTTGTTTTCTATAATTCCCCTCAGTATCGGTGCGGCTTTTTGTAATAATGCCGCTCAAGCAATAATTGTTTTTATTTTTTTTGTACCGCATCTTGAAATTATCTGGCTTTTTGCTATACTACTCGGGATAGGGATTCTCACAGGAACAGGAATGGGCATTGTCTCCAAATTGCTCATAGAAAGATTGAGTCATGGAAATCGTCACCATTAATTTAAAGATGATCTATCTGATTTTTATGTTACTTTCACTGATTACCGCACTCTATGCTTTTTTTGTAATGCGGGTAATGAAGATCGGATTTTTCAATAAAAATCTTTTTACCAGTAAAAAAGATATGGAAAATATTAACACGACATCGTATGTTTTCCCTTTGGTTTTTGCATTGTCTTTTATGATAGCTGATACAATTGTCTGGTTTGTGCGATGGGATGTCGCTGTAATATTGTTGAGTTTGGGATTCAAAATAATCACGTATAAAGTGTATGAGATCTATTATATTTCGAAAGCAAAAAAAGTTTTTAATGAGATACACCGTTATTACCCGTCGTACCATGGCACCTATATACTTCATTACGCCTGGCCGTTGATACCGATTGCACAAATAGTTTTTTTGTATTCATATTTTTCTTGGTATGTGTATATTTTCACATGCCTTGAATGTATTATCATGATGTATTTATATCGTGTAAAAAAATTTCAGCAGCTTATTTATTCAATAAAAATAGTTGAAGGGATAGCATTACTCACGGTTTTCTTGTTGATGTATCAATTTGGACATCCGCTGATGTATGCCGCGGCAATAGGCATTCTTGTACTACTGTAAGTTTTTTTTATACATGAATTTACGGTGGGCGTACCTTTTCTCTTGTTATTTATTTGTCTCTATTGTATAATTAACCATATGGATGTTGAAAACAAAAAAACGGTTATGTTCCTCAATAGTGACATGACAGTATCTTCGTATCTCAAGTCGTTTCTTGAGGATAATCATTATGATGTTTTCGGCGCATCAACGGCAGATGACGTTTTATTGACTCTTACTATTAAACCTGTAAGTTGTATTTTATTGGATATTTTTATTAAATGGGGCAATAGTATGGAACTCCTTCGAATGATTCGAAAGCAATTCATTGATATTCCTATTATAGTCATGGGTGATGGCAATATCAAAAACATTGTCAATTTCCAAAAATTCAGTATCTCGGATTATATTATTAAACCTATAAATAAATTGAAATTACTTGAACGAATTGAAAAGAGTATCGAAGAACGAGGCGATACCTATTTACGTTATTATCATATCGGGGAATTGTATTTTGCATCAAAGCATTTTGATATTGCAAGAATCTCATTTGAAAATGCGATAAAACTGAATGAAGATTTTATCCCGGCCTATGTATCGCTGGTTGAGATTTATTTTGAATTAGACCAAATTGATGCCGCGAAGGAATACCTTGATACTGCATTTGAAAAATCACCCGAGGATGTTCGATTGTTGGAGTTGAAGGGGGATATGTTTTGCAAAAGGAAGCAATATCCGAAGGCATTATCGGCATATCGACGTGTCGTCAAGTCTGATCCTGCGCGAGTAGGCGTTTTTGTGAAATTGGCCAAAACACATGTTTTATCGGGAGAGCTCAAATCAGCGTTGTTATCATTATTGAATGTCATAAAAATAAAACCCGATTATCGAGAAGCAATCTATGAAGCATTAGATATTTTAGCTCAAGAAAAAAATTATGAACAAATGTATGCAGTCAGTAAAAAGTCTTTGCGATATTATCCTAATGATGAGAGAGTTATATCGTATTATTTTATGGCATTGTATCAGTCGGGATTGATGCAAGAGCTTGGTGAGTTTTTTGCGGCGGAAAACAGAATGCCATTCGCGAAACCCCTTTTTTCAGTGTTGCAATCGAATTCTTTTGCACGACTTTCATCTCTCGCATCGTTTTTACCCAAAAAAGTATTTGTAACACTTTTGAAATATGTGGTTGAACGGCTCACTCCTGATGAGGTCGTACCCCTTTTGGATGTTTTTTTCCCACTTATAACAAAAGAAGATTTTTTCGCGATTGCTGATGAGAATGTATTTCGTGTGTTGATGACGACTGCTGCGCGTCAACGCGTCGCTTTGGATACTTTCCTCAAGAAACATTCAGCACAGCTTCCCCCGAATTTTCTCGTGCGCATTCAGACAAAAGTCGAGTTATGAAAATTGTTTTTTTGAGTATTTTCCTTTGTTTCGTACAGTACGCAGTTGCACTCACGGTGTATACCGATACTCCTTACATCAGACCGTTTTTGAATAAAACCTTGCCTAGTGTCAAATATACGGATAATAGCGAAAAAGCTGAATTAGGATTGGTCAATGGGCTACGTCATTCGGTGATACGGGCAAATATGCATGATTATACAATCGGGATTGAGGATATCAATCTTGAAGATGGCAAGGTAAATGATAATGTTATTTATTCTTTCGATAATTATAAAAAAATTCTTCATAATATTACCGACGTATTATCTCTTCATTATCCTCATGAAGAAAAAAAGTTTCATGAAATATTAAAAAAAACATTTCAGGAAATTGATGCAATCAAACAGTCTGTCAAATGTAAGAAAAAGATGATCTTTCGATATGGGAATCGCTTTGATTACCTTTTGAAAGAGTTTCAACAACCTTTTATTCCGGTCGACGGTAGTTTTACTGCACGGGAAAAAGCATTTCGTGAATACAATATCTCTTTGATTTTTGTATGCGAACCAATGCCCGAGACCATAAAAAAAAGCATTGATGCTCTTTTAGCCGGCTATGTGTATTACGATGTGTCGGTGTACGATCAAATAACAGACCTACCGATTCAATTAAAAACAGTCTTGGAGGCATTTTCGCGATGAGTGATATTCTTATTCTCGATGACGAACAGGGAATGCGAAGTTTTCTGAAGGTCATGCTTGAGAAAGAAGGGTATGCCGTAACGTTATGTGACAGTGTGCAAAGCGGCATGGATGCTATCAGGAAGAATGCATTTGATCTTGTCGTGTCCGATCTGCGATTGACAGACGGTAGCGGTATTGATTTTCTCAAACAGGCACGAGACATCGCACCCCATATGTTCTGTATCATTATTACCGCCTATGCGACACTTGAGACAGCGTTGGAAGCGATAAAAATCGGGGCATCCGATTACATTCTCAAACCATTCAAGATAGAGACGCTTCGCGGTGCGATCAAAAACGCCCTTGAAAAAAAACGCCTTTTTGACGAGAATCAATATTTGCGTAATGCCATCAGTGGGACGAATGAATTTGAAAACATCACGTTTCATGATGAGAAGATGAAAAAACTTCTGGAAGTAGCGGAAAAAGCGGCGAAAAGTGATGCCAATATTTTTATAACCGGCGAAAGCGGATCGGGTAAAGAACGCTTTGCTCGCCACATACATGCTCGTAGCCTTCGCTGTACCGGTCCGTTTGTGGGAGTAAACTGCGGTGCATTACCGGAAACACTTTTGGAAAGTGAATTATTCGGCTACGTGAGCGGTGCGTTTACCGGCGCGAATAAGAACAAAGATGGCTTATTTGTAGTTGCCAATAAAGGCACGATATTTTTGGATGAAATATCAGAGACCTCAAATGCATTTCAAGTAAAACTGTTGCGTGTCATTCAGGAACGGGAATTGCGTCCGCTAGGCAGTAGCAATGTCAAAAAAATAGATGTGCGCATTATCGCCGCCACCAATAAAAGTACGGAAGAATCCCTGAAAAAAGGGGAACTTCGTGAAGATCTGTATTATCGATTGAATGTAATTCCTATCCATATTTTACCGTTACGCGAGCGTCCTGCCGATGTGCCGTTTTTGGCGGATTATTTTATCGCACAATACAGTAACGGACATAAAAAATTATCTGCCGCAGCGCATACCGCGCTTCTATCATACCCGTTCCCCGGGAATGTGCGCGAACTTGAAAATATAATCGAGCGCGTATGTGTCTTATCATCAAACCATGTAGTGACCGATGAGGACTTTGCATTTTTACACGGACAACGTGAATGTCCGGTGGCGCATCCGCTTCGTCCGCTTGCTGATGTTGAGCGAGAGCATATACTTTCGGTGCTTTCATTGTGTGATAACAATAAATCGAAGGCATCTCAGATACTCGGTGTGAGCAGAAAGTATATTTATCAAAAACTCAAAGATTACGGTATCAACGACGCATGAATACCAACGAACATTTGTTCTATACACCGGCATTATCGACGTTTACCGATGCAATGTATCGTGATTTCGAACCGGAGCTTATGGAACTCATTCATGAATCGCCATTACGCGACGGCGTGAACCCGACGGTAGGTAAAGAGATCGGCCGAGTGCTGATGTTCTTTGTCTCGCTCACGGGTGCAAAGCGTATCCTGGATCTTGGCACGTGTGTGGGCGTATCGTCCATTTGCATGGCGCGAGCGGCGGGAGCAGATGCACATATTACGACGGTAGATCATCGTGCCGATCTGATCGAAGAGGCGAAGACCAATTTTACGCGTTTCGGTGTGGAGGGCAGAATAGAGACTATTGTCGGCGATGTGAAGCATGTCGTGCCGGCGCTCAACGATATGTTTGATATCATTGTGCAGGATTCTGCAAAAAAACTCTACGTTGAGTTATTGCCGCATTGTATACGTCTGTTAAAGCCGGGCGGGTTGCTTATCACCGATGATGTGTTGTTTTCTGAGATCGTATTTCCCGCACATATAAAAGGTATCACCGAGGCGGTCGCAGAATACAATCGGCAGATACGTGAACACCAAGAGCTTGAAAGTATATTCATTCCGCTTGGCGATGGGTTGATCGTGTCGAGGAAGAAGTGAATAATTCATGAAGTTGGTAGATAAACACATGTGTTGTGGAGGAATTATGAGAAGTTGGTGCATTGTTATCCTGAGTAGCTTGATTTTAGCATCATGTAATTCTATTTCGAATCCTCAAGGGATTTATAAAGATATTAAGTCCGCATTAAAGAATAAAAGAAATGCCAAGTTTTTGTCAATTTCCGGGCAATCATCTATCGACCCTGATATAAAACATCTTGTTAACTTAAAAGTTCTCTATACAGATAATAATAGTTATGTTGAAATACCAAAAGAAATTCAAAACTTGAAAACTCTTGAATGGTTAACCATTAAAGAATATAGAATGCCAAATATCTTTTCGAGAAAGAGCTATGAAGAGGATAAGAATTTAAAACGTGAACCAATTATTATCCCTGATGAAATTGGACGACTTCCAAACTTACAACGACTGGCAGTGAGTCCTGCAAAAAACATTCCGGAGTCTGTTTCAAATTTAAAAAAACTTGAATTTCTACAAATTTGGGGAGAAGATATAACTGAAATTCCTGCAAGTATTGGAGAACTTGAAAATTTGAAAAATTTGGTGATATGGGGAAATTACACGACAATACCATCGAGCATCGGTAATCTTAAAAAGCTACAACATTTGACATTAGTTGGTAATTTTAAGCAGATACCAAAGGAAATTGCTCTTTGTGAAGAATTAAAAGAACTTACTATTGCTTCACCAAATATTTCATCGATTCCTTTAGAAATACTTAATAATTATAGTTTAAATATTGATATAATAGGATATGCATTTATTTATGATGATAGAAGTAACACGACGCTTTATCTAGAAATTCCGAGAGGTTATAAAATAAATTGTCATTATCTTCATATTCGAAATTTCAAGGAGTTGGTATTCAAATATAACACGAAGGAACCATCATCTGTGGAATACCTTCATATTGTTAACACGAACATTGATGCTTCGATCGATGAGATATTAAGTTTTGCAGGAAATTATGGAAGAAAACTTAAAAAGCTTAGTTTGCCTAAAATATCTGACTTGCAGAAAAAGAAAGTAAGTAGTAAGTTTGAAGGTAAGCAATTAAACGTCACTGTCGAAGATAATGAATTATTACCGTAGTAGGTGTTCATTGTGTTCTTAGCTTTTTGTGTTGGCTTACTGAATCTTATCGAGGAAGAAGTGAGGATAATAGTTTCTTTTAGGGGTAAATCATGAAAAGGAAGTATACAAATATTTTACTTTAAGTGTTTAAAGAGGATGCTTATGAAAAGTGTAACATTGATCTTGTTGTTATTACTTATCCAATTATTTAGGTTCAATATTTATGCCATTGAGATTGTACCAAAAATTGGACTTATTGATAAGCAAGGAAATATTATAACTATTAAAGGACATTATATGATACCAATAAATCTGAAGGAGTTTTCTAATCTCATACCCGTAAGGAATTTTGATAGAAAAAGTGAGTATTATGACAAAATTGGCTATATGAATTATGATGGAGTTGTTGTAATAACTCCAAAATTTAGTAGCGCAACGGAATTTATAAATGAGCATGCGATTGTATCGTTAATAATGGATCAATGTAGCAATAAATTTAAGTATGGTGTAATAAATAAAAAAGGAGATTGGTGTATTCTGCCTGAATATGACTATATTGAGTATTATAATGGGTATTATTACTCGTATAAAACATCGAATGTATTAAAAAACATGGTATTAAATAAAGTTTTTGAGTTACCAAGTTTCAAGAGCCCTATTGTTGATAATGGCAATTTTGATAATTGGTATTTTTCTCAATATAATCTTAAAGTAATAAATGTTGATAAATTATTTGGTTTAACAGACAATATAGGAAAACAGATTTTGAATGTTGAGTACACTGAAATTGGAAAATTCTCATGTAATAGAGCAATAGTTATCAAAAATAAATTAAGTGGATATATTGACAAGAGTGGAAATATGATTATTCCTTGTCAGTACAATTTAGCATATGATTTCAAAAATAATGTCGCTTATGTTGAGAAAGAGAAAAAGGGGATGATAATTGATCTAAATGGTAAGGTAATTATTGAAATTGATTATTCTGAATTCGGAGGGCAACAAGTTGAAGATAATATATTCTTTTCTAAAAAAATATCGTCAGGTGTTATAAAAATGGGAATAATGAAAACATCCGGAGAATGGATAATAAAACCAATGCGATATGACAAAATATCTGCTTTTTATAACAATATGGCTCTGGCAAAGATAGATAGTAACGTGTATATAATTGACGACAAACAAGAAATTCTCATGGATATATCAAGTAAAATTAGTGATTTTGAGTTAGCTGGGTTCAAAAATGAGAAATGTATGGTTATATTAAAGTAATAATTTTTTGATTAATGAAAATATATTTTTCTTATGCTTGGTGACAGATTGATCGTGTCGAGGAAGTTGTAAAATGAAAATCTGTTAAAGTCAAGTATTTGAATGCTAATTAAGGGGTTATTTAATAGTTCACGTTTATTTACTTAAACTTTCCAAAATCCCCGGTAATTCTTCCCACGACTGCATGACGGCGTCTTCACGTATCGTTGCGTGCGGTTCGTCGGTGAAGCGTGTATAGCGTATCGCATACGCGCCAATGGATTTTGCACCTGCGACATCGGTTTTACCGAGATCGCCGATATGGATAAGCTCGTGTGCATTGTTGAGGTCGCCGATGATGGTCTCAAACATCACGGGATGCGGTTTGGAACGCCCCACTTCATCGGAAAATGCAAAACGGGAGAAATATTTCTCAATATCATTCATACGCATCACGTCACGAAGCACATTTCCTCCTGCATATGAAGTGTCAGAGATTATGCCCAACGTATAGTGCTGTGCAAGTGTCGGTAATAGTGTTTTCAAGTTTTCTTCGCATAATGGCGGCGGTATATCCGAGGTCACTTTTGCGATCGCATGGGCGATGTCGTTGATGTTTTTCAAGTCTGTATGTATCTCAAGGTGTGATGCGAGAAAACGTACCAACTCGATCGCATCGGGTGTGCGGTGCTCATTCAGCCAGCGATGTTCAAAGTAGTCCCATGCGGCATGAAAACCGTTGTCAACCTGTTCGGGTGTTACTGTCACACCGAGTGAGGCACAATAGTCGATAAAAAGACGGGATCGAATATCACGGCGTGTAGAATTGTCCTTTGATGTGCTTTGAAATAATGTATCCCAAAAATCGATAGATAAGTAACGGATCATACCAATTCCTTTCGTACGAATAAGGTTTTCAAATACAGGCTTTCGGGATGATTGAACATGACGGGATGGTCATACGCTTGTGTACCCCAGCCGATCAATGATACTTGCGTCTGCGCTTGCAGTGCGGCTTCATGCAGACAACCGTAAAATGCTTCCTGCGACATATGAAACGAACAACTCGATGAGGCGAGAATGCCGCCGATCGGCATTTTCTTGAGTGCGATACGATTGATGTCGGTATATGCTTTTTCAGCCTTGGGGATGTCTTTTTTCGTTTTGGCAAACGCCGGCGGATCGAGCACGACAATGTCGGGCAGTGCTGTTGTTTCACGCAGATAGTCGAAGGCATTTGCTTTGATGACATCGGCAGAAAAACCGTTCAGTTTCAGATTTTCACGTATAAGGTCACACGCCTGTGCCGAACTGTCGACAAAGGTGCACGACGACGCACCGTTTTTAAGTGCGTGCATACCCCATGCGCCGGAATACGCAAAGGTGTCAAGAAAGGTTTTGTCGGTACTGAATTGACCGAGTAAACGGCGATTTTCCTTTTGATCCATAAAAAAGCCTGTCTTCTGCCCATTGATCGGATCGACCAAGAATTTTACGCCGAATTCATCGATCACCACCGGTTGCGGTTCTGCTCCATAGAGAAGCGTGGTTTCGGCGGTAAGCTTTTCGTAGGCAAGGGATGAAGAATTATTTTGAAGAAGTATTGTCACCGGTTCACACACGATCGTAAGCGCATCGGTGATCTCTTGTTTGAATTGGTACATGCCTTGCGTGTTCAATTCTATGACGAGTAATTGCTCGTATTTATCAACAATTAAACCCGGAAGTCCGTCAGATTCACCGTAAATAAGCCTGAACGACCTGAGAGAAGGATACAGAGTTCGTCGTTTTTCGAGTGCGGTGGTAATTTTTTGCACAAAAAATTTTGTCGTAATATCGACGTCGTTCCAGGAAAGTATACGCGCTTGAATGAGCGAATGGCGATAAAAACACGCGGTGCCCAACACGCTTCCGCTTGCGGTGATGACAGTGACGACATCAACATCAGCGATATCGCCTGATTTTGCGGTAATTTCATTTGCATAGATCCATGGATACTTTCCGCGGAGTTTTTTCTCACAGCGGGGATTAACGGTAATTGTATTTTTCATACGCTGATTGTATACGAACTCGAGATTTTGTAAAGTCAAATACGGACGAAGAGTTGCAAAAAAACGATTTTTGATATATAATTAATTTATGTCGTTTTTTTTGAAAAATTGTTCGTTGTATCTTCTGAAGGGATGTATGTCGGATTTTCAAAGGCAAAAGGTGAAACTGCAAAAAATGGGCTGAAGCGTTCACCAAGAACCTGAAATAAACAACGGGAGGAGTTCTCCTCCCGTTAATCTAAATGGGTCAAATTCCCCGAAGCTTGCTTCGGCTTCACTATTATAATTTTGTTATTATTAGGGGTGTGGGGACGGTGTAGAGACACGGCATGCCGTGTCTGTAACCGAAAATTAAAGCCCCTCCCAAAAAGAAAAGGGAGGGGTTTGGGGTGGGCGAACAAATATAGTA
>CAYRFE010000025.1:0-50515 GCA_964423645.1 uncultured bacterium
AAAAGTAAGGCATGATTTTCAATGAACATGAGGACACAAAATCTTGTGTCCCTACAACGCTTTCACTCGATACCCTCGGTTGGGTGGGGGGCATGTAAGATAAAAAACCTTCTTGTATTGAACTTCAGTACTTTCTATCTATATTTTTTATCGTCATAGTTCATTTTCCATGATATAGTTACTCGGCATCTACAATGCTATTATTGATAGGAGAACGTTCATATGTATAATAAAAATTTCATAATCCTCTGCGCTCTACTACTCACATTAATTAACACCGCGTACTGTATCGTGCTGATTCCCATGGATAAACAGCAAAAGGACCACCTCCGCGCGTATGGAGTTGCGTATAACAGCGTTAAAAGCGGCTATAAAGCGGAATGGGCACTCAACTATCGTGGAGGCTCATTTATCATCTTCGATGACACTGCAAGCTCGTTAGCGCGCGATTACGGCGTGACGCATCAGATCATAAGTGCATCAGAATACGATACTATTCGGAGTATCGTTGATGAAAACAATATGGAACTCGTCCCGCTTGAAAAAACTGCTCGTATCGCCGTATATGCTCCGCCAATTTTTAATCCGTGGGACGACGCGGTTACGCTTGCTTTGGATTACGCCAAAATCCCCTACGATAGAATTTGGGATGAAGAGGTCATCAACGGAAAATTATTCAATTACGAATGGATACATCTTCATCATGAGGACTTCACCGGACAATTCGGAAAGTTCCTTGCTTATAAAGACACTGCGTGGTACATCGCCCAAAAACAACGTGAACTGGAATCCGCCCAGAAACTTGGGTACCCCACCGTTGCTGCATTAAAATATAAAACTGCACAAACTTTGCGTCTTTTTGTAGAAAACGGCGGCTTTCTTTTCACCATGTGCTCTGCTACCGACACACTCGACATCGCGTTATCTACACAGGGCACTGATATCGTACCCGAAGAATACGACGGCACGCCGATTGATCCGAATTTCGCCGCAAAAATGTCCTTTAAAGATACGTTCGCATTTGAGACATTCACATTGATTACTGATCCGTATATGTATGAATATTCAACTATCGATACCCCCCGCACACATCAACCAGATTTTTCTGTACAGCGTTACTTTAAACTTTTTGAATTCGCGGCAAAAATTGATGTTGTGCCGTCATTACTCAACCAAAACCATACCCATGTAATCAAGGACTTTCTGGGACAGACTACTTCTTTTACGCTTCACACGATAAAAAAAGATGTCACCATACTCGGGCGATACGAAGTATTTGAGGAAGCAAAATACATCATGGCAAAACGAGGTAAGGGGTTTTTCGTTTTTCTGGGAGGTCATGATCCGGAAGACTTCCAACACTTTATTGGCGATCCACCAACAGATATCACCCTTCATAAAAACTCACCGGGCTATCGCTTGATACTTAACAATATCCTTTTCCCTTCAGCGAAAAAAAAGGAATTAAAAACATAAAAAAACATCAAAACATATCTTTTCATTGTATCACTCACTAAACGCAATCTTTAGGTTAAAACTTCACTCCTAAACTAGCTGACACGGCAGCACGTTGCGGATAATTTTCGTAATCATCAAATGTAAAACCCTCAAATCCTTTAGGAATTGCGACAGCAAGGTCAAGTTTTAATACAGGAAGATCAAGCCCGATTCCGGCAGTATACAGCGTATCTGCACCGTCCAAATTGTCATGTAAACCTCCGGTAGTAATAAGTCCTGCTCTGAGATTTACAATGTAAATACGCGCTTCTAATCCTAATCCTATATTGCGTACTTCTGCAAATTTACCGTTCAACTTCGTAATATCTGCATCTGCGGTAAGAGTAAGCATCTTGATCGGGTCAAAAGCAATCCCAATTCGAGCATACGTAGGCGGAGTATACGACGGCGGAGTCATTCTGCCTTCTATTTCGCCCCACTCGATCGTACGAACAACTGCATTGCGCATAACAAGTCCCACACGAAGACGGTCAAACATCACTGCATATGCCCCGAGATCGATACCCAGCGAAGAACCTTCGAAAGGATCCTTGAATTTGTCTTGTATAAAATCGTCATTATCATCACTATTGCTTATCTCGTCGACAGTAATGAGCGTATCATAATTATATCCTTTGATAATTTTAAAATTCACGCCAGCGCCTATTTGTGCCAGTCCTGCATCAAAACGTAATGCTCCTGAAAACACTACTTCGGTAAGCAAAATCCCATTCACCTTTACGGTGCTTTGGTTGTTTTTCAATCCGAATACATTGCTGTCATAGATTTCGCCTTCTCCGGTTATTAAATAGGCATATAACTCGTCATACTCCGCGGTAGACACTAAACCTCTCAATAAAATATCATCAAGAATCGTTTGTATAGTTGCTGTAATTTCTGCTTCGCTGAGTGTGGGTTTATTGTCACGTATTTCCTGCCGAGACAGGTATTCAAGAGGCAAAACGCGTGAAAAACGTGTGTCTGCATTTTCCGAGTAAAACTGTATATCAGATGTGCCGATTACACCAATTGCAAGATTCAAAACAGGAAAACCCTTAATATGCGTAAATACTCCTGTAGCAAGTGCGACATTTGTGCCGACACCATTATCATCAAAAGTATTCAATATATCACGATACTTCATATAAAACTCTGAAAATCTATCCATATATGCAATATCATCCCAATCGAGGCTATCATTTCTCACAATTTCCATAAATGTATCATAATCATCTCCCAACATATCAAAACGTGTTATCTGCGGACTAATGTTCTGTAATATATCCACGCCTCCATCAATCTGAAGAGAAAGAGTCCCGTATTTTTGAAAAGGCAGACTTCCTGGATTCCAGAAAACTGCTGAGGCATTGTTAACGGAGGCGACACCTGTTCCTCCCATGGCCAATGAACGTGCTCCCATAATGGGGTATGAATGAACATTATAAATTACAACAATTACAATGAAGATAAACACCATAAGTTTTCTCATAGTACCTCCTTTAATACACACCACACTGTATTATAACGCCGTTTATGAAAAAATACAAGTGCTCGACTAAACTTACTCCGACGCAAGCTACAGGGAATTTAACCAAGTTAGAAAAATGACCTACACCGCAGCAAACCACGGGGTACCACCCTAAAAAACAGTTTATTTGTTTGCCAACCCCAAACCCCTCCCTTTGACTTAGGGAGGGGTTTTAATTTTCGGTTACAGACACGGCATGCCGTGTCTCTACATCGTCTCCACACCCCTAATATTAACAAAGCTATAATAGTAAAGCCGACGCAAGTGTCGGGAAAATTGACCCATTTAGGTTAAAAAGGCGGATTATTTTCCGCCCGATCAAAATTGAACGATCCAAAAAAACTAATCATGCCCACAGTGCGCACAAATGTATCATGACTTCAGTACCCTTTGTCAGTGCCGATTGTGGGATCCATTCTTTCTTTGAATGAAACATCAAACCGCCGGCAAATATATTAGGCGTCGGAATGCCTTTAAATGACAAACGCGCACCATCGGTACCACCGCGAATTGCTTTTTTAAGTACCGGAATGCCTGCCATCTCGATCGCTTTGCGTGCTTTTTCAGTCACTTCGGGATGATTTTCCAGCACTTCTCTCATATTGTTGTATTGCTCTTTCACATTCACATGAATTTGTAATCCTGGGTATTTGATTTCAAATGTTTTTACAAGTGACTCGATATATGCAACGCGAGTAAGGTTAAGTTGTTTTTCGAAATCACGCAATATAAACTTTAATTCTGCGCTATTTTCATCACCTTTGATACTTGACATATGATAAAACCCTTCGCGTAATTCTGTCCGCTCAGGAGTTTCATATTCGGGGATCATCGCATAAAACCGTGCAGCTATTCCTGCGGCATTGATCATACGATTCTTTGCATATCCCGGATGGACATTAGCTCCGGTAAAGGTTACCGTTACACCATGAGCAGTAAAACATTCATCTTCAAGTTCACCGATCATTCCACCGTCAAATGTATACCCTATCGTAGCAAGTTTTTCCATAGTTATTAATGCAGTACCTTCACCGATCTCTTCATCAGGAGTAAAGACTATACGTAATTCCGGATGCTTGAGCTGCGGAAATACTTTAAACGCCTCGAGAGCTGCCATGATTTCTGCAATACCGGCTTTATCATCAGCGCCAAGCAGCGTGTTTCCGCTCGCAGTAATAAGTGTGTGACCTATAAAATCTTTCAACTCCGGGCAATCTTCGGGTGTCAATTCCAACTCGTGGTTGTCAGGATAACGAATCGTTTTACCATCATAATTGGCACGTATCATCGGCTTCACATTTTCCCCCGATTCATCGGGCGAGGTATCCATATGTGCACAGAATGTAATCGGCGATGATTCGACATCCTCTGAGGCTGGGAGTGTGCCGTATACATATCCGAATTCATCGATCTCGACATTTTTCAAACCGGATGACTTCATTTCTTCCACAAGTAATGCTCCAAGGATCTTCTGTTGTGGTGATGACGGATGTGTACCGCTTTCATCATCAGCGCGGGTATTAATTACCACATACCGTAAAAAACGTTCCAAAGACTCCTTCTCAATAAAATCCGTTACATCTGATGGAAGCATACGTTACTCCTTTTTCTCTTTCATAAAAGTTTTCACATGACCGGACAATTCATTTATCCGCCACTCAAGTGATGATAAAATCCATATTTGTAAATGATTAAGACGCATCTGATGATACATAAAATACATTATTTTAAATGATACCGCTGCTATGGCAAGATCAACCAATGCCAAACGCCATTTTCCTTCAAGAAATATTGATAACAACAAATCGGCAAGTATAAATACTGAAAAGAATATATTGAACATGTGCGTATTTAATCCCGGCATACCTCCGATATTACCGATTATTAAACGCACTCTTTCCTTTTCTTTTTTAAAATTTTCGACTTCTTCCTGCAAATCCTGTATTTCACGCTCATAATGTGTTGGATCCCTCATTATCCCTCCTTAATCTGTGACAATAAACCACATCCCTCGAAAAATTATATCAGAATTATTCAGAAATGGCAATACCATTGAAGGAAGCCATGGCACGATCATAGCCATTGAGAACTATTTCACGAAGCGCTTGTGCCGTATATTCAAAAAGCTCAGTCAGTATTTTTTTTTCATCAGGCGTGATACGAGACAAAACATAGTCTTTCATATCCATTACATCAGGGGCAGAAATCCCGATGCGTATCCTACCGATCGCTTGAGTCCCCAAGGCGTTAATGAGTGATTGCATACCATTATGCCCACCGCTTGAACCATCTTTTCGTATTCTCATTCTGCCTACCGATAATGCGACATCATCATAGATAACGATAATCGAATCCGGCGGACCGAATTTTTTTCGCACACGCGGAATAATATCCCCAGAGCAATTCATATATGTTTGCGGTTTGATGAATATCGCTTTTTGGTCGGCAATTGAACCGCTGAAATAATGATAATCTTCAGGCGAATGAACTTTTGCCTTGCAGAAATGTTCGTTATAATAATCTAAAAAAAGAAACCCGACATTATGCCGGGTTTCACGATATCGGGTACCGGGATTACCCAGACCGATAATATACAACATTCTAAGATCTCCGACCTACTCTTCGTCTTCAGAAGGCTTGCGTGCAGTAAGAACTTCAGGCTCTGCGTTCTCAACCTCAGTTGTTTCTGTTTCTTCAATCTCACGCGGGGCTTTTACATGTGCAACCATACTGTCCATCTCATTTAAAACTTTTACACCTTCAGGAATAATGACATTTTTTAATGTAATAACGCCATTCAAATGCAATTCAGATACATCAGCTTCTACATGTGAAGGCAACACTGATGGCAAACTTTCAATATCAATATGCCACATGCTTTGTTCCAATGTCCCGCCCTCTTTGATGCCGGGAGCAGTACCATGCAAATGGACCGGCACCGATACACGGATAGGTTTATTCATATCGATCTCCATAAAATCAACATGCGTTAATTTCTCTTTTACCGGTTCACGTTGAATTTCTTTAATAACCGCCATTTTTTCTAATTTTTTACCTTTGATCTCAACAAGCACATTGATACCATCAGGATTATTCAAAAGTTTTAAAAAGTCACGATTGCTGAACGATACAGAATGATTTTCTCCCAATCCATAGATAACAGCAGGTATTGTACCCTCTGCACGTAATCTGCGATTGGGGCCTTTTCCTGTTTCTGTGCGTTCTTGCACCGCTAATTCGAATTTTTTCATACCAATCTCCTCCTTATACCGTTAACCGGGTTTTGCCTTCAGGGGTAATCGACATGCATCGAATGTCCTCCCCGTCAATGGTGACATTTTCAAGATACACATATGGCCCGACCTTCGAGCCTTTTTTTAACGTAACAGTTCCACGAAATACAGCGGGAGAGTGAATGGTCACATCATTTTCACTGATGATATCACCTTCAAGTACCACTGATTCGGGATTATTAATGGTTACACCGCTCTCCATAAGCGTATGTAATACCCTTTTGGTAAAATATGCATTCGCTTCCATCAATTGTGCACGCGAATTAACACCCATGCTTTCCATCGCGTCAGGCGTAGTAAAAGCGCCGATTCTGCAGGCATCATTGCTCATGAGCGAGAAAATATCGGTAAGATAGTATTCCTTCTGGATGTTAGTATTTGAAATTTTCGGCAAATAGTGTACTAATTTTTCGCGTCGTATACAATAAACGCCGGTATTTACTTCAGTCACCGTTCGCTCAATATCCGTCGCATCTTTATGCTCTACTATTCGCACAACAAAATTTTTCTCATTACGAATTACTCTTCCGTAACCGGTCGGATCATCAAAACTTGCGGTAAGCAACGAGGCATCATATCCGTTTTTTTGTGTATCGTTAATAAACGCAGAAAGCGTGTCCTTAGAAAATAACGGCTCATCTCCGGGCATAATAAGAACGTATTCATCAGAGAATAATGATAAATCCACTTGCATAAGGGCATGCCCTGTACCCAATTGTTCCCGTTGTTCAAAACAATATATTCCTGAGAAATTTTCAATTTCTTTGCGAACCATTTCCCCTTGATATCCCAGTATAACTGCAATATCGAGCACACCGGATTCACGTAATACGGTTATAACACGCGAAAGCATAGACTTTCCGCATATCGGAAATAATACTTTTGGCAAATCGGACTTCATTCGAGTCCCTTTCCCTGCTGCTAAAACAATACCAATCACAATACTTCCCCCGTGTGTATAAACTGGGCTGGGTGGATTCGAACCACCGATGCGGGAGTCAAAGTCCCGTGCCTTGCCGCTTGGCTACAGCCCAAAACGAAAAACGTTATGCTTCTGTCGTATCTTCTTCTACTGTAATATGATGCTGAGGGTTTTTTAGCGCCTCTTCATAAGCCTTAAATACTTCTTGCTCTATCATCATTCGTGCATCATTATTTATCGGATGTGCTATGTCCTGGTACGTCCCGTCCTTTTTCTTCATGCTGGGCATAGCCACAAAACGTCCTTTAGTGCCTTCAATAATTTTCAAACCGCGTACGACAAAGGAGTTGTCGATTGTGATTGTCGCGAAAGCCTTCAGTTTGTTGTTGTCTTCCATGTAAATCTTCACATCAGTAACTTTCATGGTCTACCATCCTTTCCTATCGGTGTTACCACTCTTACCCAGTCGCAGTGTCGCTTCATTATTTCAGCACCTGTATACGCCTGATCGGTAGTATCATACACACCAAAAACGGAAGAACCGCTCCCGCTCATCAACGCAGCACGTGCACCGCTTTTTTGAAACATTTCTTTCAGATCCCGGATTTGAGGGTGTTCATCAAACACGACGGTTTCAAACCGGTTGTAGAGATTGGCGTAGATACCGCCATAATCCCGTTCTTCCAAGCAGCGCAGCAGGATATTACAAGGTATCTTCTGTTCTGTCAATAAAAAAGTAAGTGCCGAATACGCCCAACCGGTATTCACACCAAAGCCCGGAAATGCTACTACAAGCGGTTTATCCAATACATACGGTAACGGAGTAATATCTTCTCCGATCCCTCCTACTTTCGCGCAACCTCGGTGAACAAGAAACGGGATATCTGCTCCGATTTTTGACGCCGATTTTAGAAATTTTTCGTCCGGCTCGATCGCATATGCCATCGATAAAGCCCGAATAACACCGGCTGCATCAGCGCTACTGCCGCCAAGACCGCCACCGACAGGAATATCTTTTTTTATTGTTATTGCGACACCGGTCTCAATATGAAAATAATCAAGAAATAAACGAGCCGCCTTATATGCTGAGTTTTGTTCAATATTTTCAGTGATGTCGGGTAGATCACAATCAACCGTAATCGTATTTGAATGAGTGAGTGTCAGGCTAATAGTGTCATGTAATGATATTGTATGAAACACACTCTCTATTGTGTGATATCCATCATCACGTTTATTAAGAATTTCAAGAAATAAATTTATTTTTGCATATGCAGAAACATTATAGATCATTAAAAATCGCCTTCACTTGAAACCGAGTTGTCGAAATTGTCCATACTCGCGGGAAACCATCGCTATCGTGATCCGAGAATTCAACTCGTCCTTGTTCAGAATGAACCGGTGCAGAATACAAGCGCTCTTTGAGGATTGAATATAATAATTTCGCTGCTTCGTGAATACCTGTTCGGTCAAGTTCAATTGAGGATGATGAAACGATAAGTGAATTATCTGTTACACGATACTGTGCGGCATATACTGTTTCTCCAAATTGCGATATAAGCGTGATCGACAAGTCCTCAGCGGTATATTTTATGTAAAATAAGGTCTTATGAACTTCGGTGTTTACATATACATACATCTTTCCCTTGTAATGATCAGAGTCTATAAGGCGAACATTTTTTTTTGAACATGATATACAACTAACGCTCACGAGGAGTACAATCAATAATATCTTTTTCAATCTGTACATAATCAAGTCTTTTCTCCTTATCATTTTCTTGTGCTAACTTAAAATACTTTAAAGCCTCTTCAATTTTACCCTCTTTACATAATATCTTAGCCTTATGATACAACACTTCCGGGTCATCACTGATACGGGTAAGTGCGCTATCGATTAACTCATGAGCTTTTTTTATTTTACCTTGTAAGAAGTACCCCCAACCCAATGAATCGCGGATCGCTCCATCGTCAGGAGCAAGTGAATGTGCTTTTTCAAGCAATGTTACCGCCTCATTGATCTTGACATTCATTATTAAAAGCGAAAATGCGTAATAATTTAACAAATACGGTTCATCAGGTTTCAATACAATACTTTTTTCATAATAACGTGTCATCGCCGATTCATCGTTTCTTGAAGATGCAATTTGCATCATAATGTACCAGAAATCAAACGGCCCGTTTGCCGCAAAACGTACTTCTTGAATTTTTTGCCCGAAATAGTATGCGAGTTCATTTTTCTTCACCGCTTGAAGCGTATAGATCAACTCAAGCAACAGTTTCTCTTCATAATCGTTCCAATTATATTCACCGGATACTTTACGAGCATTCTCTTCGTTTTTTTGCGAGATAAGGTATAATGCCGTTATGTCTAAAGAGAAATCTTTTGTTGATTTTTTATACGCTTGTAACCATTCGGATACCCCCTGAACATCATTTTTCGCAATGTGATACTGAACCATATACTTCAAGGCATCTTTATTGTGCGGATCGTTACGAAGAATTTCTTCTAACAACGGCAATGCACGATCATCATCTTCGTTAATACCGTTCTCAAGGTAGTACGATGCAAAATAAAACTGCCATTCACCGTCAGGCAATATTTTCTTTTTGCGTAAATTGTGTTCATAGTCAGTCAAGCTACCGTCTCGTGCTTTCATCATGCACAATATAAAATAAAACCGAGCATGCATTGTCTTGTCATCCGCATACCGAAGATTTCGTATTAATTGTTCAATAGCGGTAAAATTCTTCTCAGTATATACAATCTCAAAAAAAGTATCCCAAAGTTGTTGTGTATCTTCTGATAATTTCAGTTTCCTCACATGTAATGCAAATATTCCGATATATTTTTTCAATTTATAATGCAAAACAATAAGCTTATGTTCTATCTGCTGATTTGAACCCACAATTTCATATATACGTGTGTACATTTCCAACGATTTTTGAGGTTTGTTCTTTGAAAAATAATATTCCGCTAATCGAACCATTGAAAATGTATGATGATCGTCTATCTTCAAAATTGACTGATAAATTTTTTCGGGAAATTTCTTTTCGATACGCTCCACAAGGTCAGCTTTTTTCAACAAAGTATCAATATCGCGCGGATTCTTTTTGAGTATGTCATTTGCTACGTGCAATGCTTCTTCAAAACGACGATACCGAAATTGAACCTCTAACCATTCCTTGTTCAAAAATAAATTATCGGGATATGTTTCCCTGAGCGACATAAGAAGTTCGACAGCTGAAGGATTCCCGTTATCTCGAAGTTCCAAGTAACGAAGAAATTCTTCCGAATCTTCTTTAGGAACATCAAACGCAACAACAATTAAACACAAACTCATCATAATTATCATAGAAAGAACCTTTTTCATACGCATATATTAGCTCCTTAAAAATCTTGTGAGATACCGAAATGGAAGGTACGATGATGTTCATCGGTGTAGATGTTCGCAAAATCCGTTTCCCATGCCCAGTCAAACTTAAGATGAAAAAAACTCCCTAAATACATCCGCACACCCGTTCCAACACTTCCATGAACATGTTCTGAAAAAACGGTGGATCCGTTTTTTGATGTAAATAACCGCAATGTATCACTCCCCATCCCGGTATATGCCATATCGTAAAATAGTAATCCTCTCAACGGTGGAATACCGAACGGAAGAGAAAATTGCAAATAATCAGTAAGAGGAAAGCGAATTTCCAAATTATAGAGAAGAATATTGGTCCCTTGCAAACTCTCTTCTTTGAATCCGCGAACGGTGTTAATCCCTCCGATTTTAAATAGCGGCGCATTCTCTCCCCATGATTCGCCATAGACCAAGCGCTGAGCGATGGACATACGAGGTGACAACATCAAATATTTTCGTGAATCAGTGAACAGCGTGCCGTATTGTAAGCTGTCCGAAGTGATCGGCAATGCTTTTTCTAATCCAAGACGCACCTTATATCCTGTTACGGGATGATAATATCCAAACCACTTTGTTGCATCATGAATAAAACCGGTATACAGAACAAATGCCATATTACGCTTTGTATCATCAAAATAAGGATATGTCACGGTCTTTTGATAGACAAGAATTGCAGCTTCTACGGCATTTTTCGGAGTAAACGGATACATGATACTTGCTGTTCCTCCGGCGAGTTGTTCGGTATAATCATATCGCCAGTCATGTAAAGATATATATGAATTTTTCCAAAAATACAACGCGCCGCCCCATACTGCACGATGCTTCAAATAGTTATATTGAAGTTGCACATTGATATCATCAAAACTTGTCACCGAAGACATATCAAAGTCGAGCCTGAACCTGTAATCTCCCAACATATCAGTACCCATTATCGTACTGTATGAGCGGAAATAACCGGATGTGTTATATTCAAAACTTCCCGAAAGATAATCAGGGCGCAAAACCGGTTTATAGTCAAAGCTTTTCTCATTCACTACATCCAAAAAACTTGTGTTCGGAATGATCTGAACCATGTGTGTCGGTAACGCATTATCTTCTATTTTCACAAGATCGTTTGTATCAAATTTTTTCTTTCCGATTATATACGTATTTTTTCGTACCATCGAAAAGACAAGTGTATTATTTCGAACAGTCGGGTAACGTGTTGAATTAAATGTCTCCGTAAGTTGGTACACATTCCCTGTCACGGGATTGAGCATGCACACATAATATGCATGTCCGAATGCTCTGTCGAAAAAGACATTGCCGTCGTATACGCTCAATGATGCGATCGCATCATTCCGATACAGAACTGTGGACATTCCGCCTGATAACGAAATACTATGGATCTCGTCACCATACTCACGGGTAGTTAAATAATAAATTTTTCCTTTGGTTTCGCCAACACTTGTTTCATGATACACATCATCCGTTAACTGTGTAATTTCATGTGAGTGAAGATTATAACAAAAAATATCGGTATATAACCCTTGTACTGCAGAGAACAGCAAATAATTACCGTCTTCCGATACTGATAACGATCGAATAGACGTAAATGACCTGTTGTCAAATCGGGTAATAGCACCTGAAAAAATGGAAATTTGCGAGATATGATCGACACCGTTCTCTCGAACAACAAAAAACAATGAATCTCCGTCAGGATGCCATACAAGATTTGATGGGGTTATCTTAATATATTCATATCGTCGATCTTGATACCCGGCAGTGAGGTTTTTTATTAACGCCCCCGTTTGAGCATTAATAAGAACAATATTACCCTCATACTTATGATTTGAATATGCCGCGATCACTTCTCCCGTCGGAGATAATACCGGCATGAAAACGCTGACGCGCTCATCATCAGTGAACTGAACGACTGTGAACGCATCAAACGGACTTTCTTTTGTCGCCGCCTCAAGCCAATAGTTTTTTTTCAACTCTTCAAGCCACAGATCGGATGCATTGATGATACTTACGCCAAAAATACGCTTAAATTCGTCACGAACATCTCGCTTAAAACTTCTTCCCAATATTTTAAAATATTGAACGATTTTTCTTTCTCCGTAACGCTCGGCAAGAAAATACAAAAAAGACTGTGATAGTTTATAACTGTAATATCCGTAATATGAAAACACATAATCATCCTCTAATGCAATGGGTATCACTGTGTCAGAAAGTACGTTTTCTCGTAACATCATCATACCTTCTGTTTGAATATTACCGCTGAAATACTCTGCCATTCCTTCGATCAACCATAAAGGCGGCATGATCATATTTGAATACAAGCCTGCGATAAAGGTCGTATCGGGGAACAAAAATTCATATTGAAAAATGTGAATCAACTCATGTCGCAGAATCAAACGGAATGCTTGCATATCACCGTTGAACGGCATCACAAGGCGACGTTTCATTAACTCCGAAAAACCGCCGACATTTTCATCAAGAAGCGCATCGATAGTATTTGTTTGAGCAAAATGATTGGTATTTGCGTAGATAACCACCGGGATTCTGTTTTTTAGCGTAATATCAAGTCTTTTTTCATATTCAACAGCGGTCTCATCCAAAACCTGTGCGACTTCAGCAATGACCGGTGCAACCTCTTTATAATAATGAATATCAAATTTTTCTGTCGAATATACACGCCACACGAATGAATCGGTTCGAATTTTAAAACGACTCTGTGCGAAAGCCGACACACCCAGTATCAGCGAAATACTTACTACCAGAAACATTTTTTTCATCGAATATACATCCTTTTAACTTGTTTCACACCGGATTGAAATGCTGAAAGAAAAAGTCGTGCGTTTTCTTGAAGTAACAATTGATATGCATTATCCCTCTCATCTTTCACGTTTTTCTCTCGATATTCCTCAAGAATAAAATACTGTGAGTACTTTTTCTTGAAAACGGTTTTTTTGGTTGCGACATGCCAAACGAATAGTTCTGTCCGTACCTCAAAAATGAGATTTTCAAATGATCGTCTTCGCCATTCCTCGGAAGTTTCCCAAAATCCGGGATAACCGGAATATTCAGCAGAGTAGGCAGGACTCATCTTATCCGATGTGATATTGTCCGCAAAAAAACGCGTCTCATACCACACCGTGCCGGTGATGATGAAATCAATATTTTCAGCGACAAAATATGTACTGTCAACATCTTCGCTATTAATAATGCTTGTAATCGTTTTTTGAACGATATCTGAAGGGTAATGCTCATATGATAAAAAAACAAGCTCTGTGTTTTCGCGAGTTTCACAATACTGAGTAAATATTCTTGCGGCAGTTTCTTCACTCAAACGATCAAGAGTCTGTGTGACAAACGGTGCGATTAAAAATTGTCCTGATTGTACTTCAATTTCAGGCGGCTCAATATATTCAAGAGTCACCTCGTCTCCCGTAAAAGCGCAACCGGTAAAAAGAAAAATCACACTACCGATTAGTATCAGTTTTAAAATTTTCATAGTTTTTTTGAATATTCGTTGTTTTATGTAACAACAAAGATTGTTCATAATATCGTTTTGCTTTCTCTTTATCCCCTAATGCTTCGTATACGATCGCAAGATTATTTTTGATCCTGTAGTTTTCAGGCTCTGTTTTTTCGGCTTTTAACAAATAAAACTCAGCCTCTTTGTATAAACCCTTTTGAACAAGTACAAATGAATAGTTATTATAATCCCTTACCGAAACAGTATGAACACAGGAACTAAGCAAAACCACCGCGACTATACCGACAACAATTCTCATATGCCTACTATAGCAGATTTATAACGAATCTGCAATCTGATTTCAAGTTACTCGATAAGACTTGTATCCATTCAATGTAGTATTTGAGGAGTGACGATGCAAATTCATTATTACAGCGCACAAAAACAATGCAAAATCATTGATACGTTTACTCTCATTCCATTGATAAAAATGACAAAATGAATTTGATGAATAACAAATATTCTCTCGATCCGTGTTCTGCTGTTGTTGTATACCACTCCTGAGTTTTTTTATTTCACAAGCCGATTTTTTTTCCATTTCTTAAAGTTTTATTTCAATTACATCCCGTTTTTCTTTATTAAATCTAAAATTGTCTTCCCCTAGAATAACTTTACAAGACCTGGTAACTTGTAGAAAGTTGAATGTAAAAGAAGCCAATTGTAATCGGACTTATAATCTTCACATGTGAATTTTATATTATAAGTAGTTGGGGCATCAAATGTTTTGATTTTGTCATAAGGCATTACAAATAACAACTCCACCGATTGATTTTTTTGGGTGGGGGAACGAAGTCGGGCGCATGGTATGCCCCCGCTAGACAAGGAATTTTTTTAGGGGCGGCAGATCTTTCTGCCTCCTGATTTCACAGGAGGGGTTTGAAGTGGTCACAAAGTTAAAAATTAGTAGCTTTACAAAAATCTCATTCCTGTAAAATCAATTTCTTCCTTCCGTGAATAGAACGCCCCCCTCTTTGATATTTACATTGCTGTTACCGGATCACAAGATTACAAACACACCATTAATATTTATAAACCGTGATAGTATCATTTTTGTATTGCAACGTTTTTTTAATCTTGAGAGATCTCTCGATTACCCTATACCCATCCTTTATTACCGCAACATCATATGTTCCTTCACGCGGGATTCGTGTAATATAAAAACCATCCCCGTCTGTCTCTGCAACTTCATAGAAGAAATCACCCTTCATGTATGATTTTAAATCTGCAGAAAACGTTGTTTCATCAACCGTCGTCCTCAAATATTTATGTACTTTCAATTCAGGCAAATTGTAATACTGTGCAATATCACGCACCGATGCGCCTTGTTTTGCCAAAGATTGTATCATGTATACTGCTTTCACACTCGTTACCTCTTCGTCTAATACCTTTATTTGATCAAGGGTACGATCCTTGCGTTTGATGACAATGATCGCTTTCTGAAGAGGCCTTTTTGACTCTGCCGCCTCGACATAACCTGCTACGTATGTCTTCGTCTTCGTATCATCGGTATTATATTCACTATTGACCCACTCGATAGGAATATCGGGAATTGGTTCATCAAATTTCATTGACGTGAGCGACAGAACCCCTGCAGCCCATGTAATCGGATGAATATAACCGAAATCCGATCCGGCAGTTCCGGGAAGCGATACAGACGTCGGTACTCCTATCAATGCGCCGTCAAACAAAGCGGCTCCTCCTGAATTCCCGGGTGCCATGAATGCATTGGTTTTGATGTAACCGTCTATTCCGCCGGCATCTTTTGTTTTAAAATATCCTAAAAATTTCCCGTCAGTGATAGTTATCGTATCTCCGCCTTTACCGGGATACCCGATGATGGTGAGCATTGAATTGATCTTCATGGAAAAGGGATTGCCCAACTTAACATACGAAAATGATGCCTTTTTTAACGCTTTGCCATCAGCAGTAGCAGTAATTTTCAAAAGCGCAAGATCAAGTCGTGTATCAAATGCAAGCATCTCGGCACGATATTTCCGCACCGGCTCTTTCAGCGGGTCATTATCTGCAAGTTCATACACAACCATGTCTTTACCGACAGGTTTTATTACATACAAAACATTGCGTGCATCATCATAGCTTGTCTCTCCCTTATAATTGTAAACGTGGTAATTTGTGAGGATCAATCCGGTTTTGCTCACAATTGTTCCCGAACCGATCGCAATATCACGAGTTTCCGTATTCACAAGAGTACCATACCGAATGATCTTCCCCTGAGTTATTACCGGCTTTGTATACGTTTCTACTTGCACCGTGTACCACAATTGAACAAAGGGTTTCATGTCAGAAGGAACTTCGGCATATAATCCGTATATGAATGATACAATTACGGCTATCTGAATAAAGCATCTTTTCATATTATTTGCCTCCTTCAGCACCAATTGACACACTTTGAAGCATTTTTTCATACCGTGGCAAATCCTCATCATACTTCTGCGGCAGTGTAGAATACACAAAAATAAACACATTTTTTTCAACCTGAATAACATCATGACGCACCCAATAGAGGTCCGGTAACGTATTATCATTTTCTTTGATATAGGCGTATTCATACCGTTTTGTGTGTAACGATTGTAACGAACCGGATGTTACTCTGAGTGAATTAAGTAGTGGGCTCAACGGTTCACCCGCTACAGGATCATCAGATGATGCTTGAATACACACAAACGATGTTTTATCGTCCGATGCGGAAAATAGCACTTTCCCTTCAGCTGAATATGTCACTGCGCCGAAAGAAGTAAACGTCGTAAATTGCGATGAATATTCAAATCGAAGTAAATCATTTTCAAACGTCTTATCTCGCAATGCAAACACGGTAATCATTGTCGCGATTGTAGCGGTGGCGACGATGATCCCGATAGCAGATCGTTCAATCCCGACATGTGCTTTACTATGTTTAAAATCAGATTTTTTTGCAAGTCTACGCATCTCGGAATAACACCAAGCGAGAATAAGTAATCCGTACACTGCGCTCAGTATAAATGAAAATTCATACGCATGTGCAATTCCGGACAAAAGAATATATTCATTTATGAATTGATAGACAGTGACAATCAATATACCGAATACCAACGCAAACACTGTGTTTTTCTCAATTAATTTTTTTTCAAATTTTGATTTACCAATGAAATATCCGATACATGCACCAAGAGAAGCAAATAAAATCGTATGCACAGATGCGGTATATAGCCCATAAAATACGGTATAATCCCCTGTTCCGGCGAGTTGAACGATCGATTTTGCACATGCAAATCCTGCACCTATAAAAGAACCGTAAACCATGCCGTCAATCGGTTCATCAAGATCGGACATCGGGAAAAAAACAATACGCAAAATGATATAAAACAAAATAACTATTATGGGAGAATAAATGAAAAGACTTCCCAATAAAAATAATTTCATGTCAGAAAACAACCAATCTTGAAGCCGAAAAACATACTGCGTAAGCGGAATAAAAAGAATCACCGCGCTTGATATCCCTAACCAAAATGCATGAAATAATGCAGGCAAGGGTTCCGGAGTCTTTTTATCCTGAACATAAAAAAACAATGCCCAGACGATACTCGGAATGCACACGAGTAGTATCAAAAGCAGATACCGTGTGAAACCGCTTGAGGGAATAAGCGCGTTTGGTATAAAAATCCATGCACCTGATAATACAAATATTTGCACAATAAGATTCGCTACACCGCTACGCCAAAAATGTCTTTTCGTCGGCATATGATCACCTCTTTCAATACCGAATACAGACTCTATTCCGGCTCGTCATATTTCAGATCATTAATTGCAGCATACACTATCGATGAGATTCGTTGTATCGTATATGGTTTTTGTAAAAAATACCGAATACCCTTTTTCATGATACGTTCAACCTTTTCATCTTTTCGAAATCCTGATGTAAGAACAACTCTGACGTCAGGATTGATCTTCACCAATTCTTCGAAAACTTCTTCCCCCGACATTTTCGGCATAATCATATCAAGCAAAACAATATCGATCTCAGCACGTTTTATTTTATAAATTTGAACCCCTTCATCGCCATTAGATGCCGTTATGATCTTATACCCGCACTCAGCCAACATTTCATGAGCAACGTGGCGCATGGTCGCTTCATCATCAATTATCAAAACAAGACCGGTTTGTTTTTGTATTTGATTCCGTGCTTTCTCAACAGAATTATTCGTTTTCATTGTCTCAACAACAGGAAAATAGACGTTAAAGGTTGACCCCAGATTAACCTCAGAATATACATCTATAAAACCATGATGTTGTTTAATAATATTATATGCCATTGCCAAGCCCAATCCTGTGCCTTTACCTTTTCCTTTCGTTGTAAAAAACGGATCAAATATTTTGGATACCGTTTTCGTGTTCATCCCGACACCCGTATCGCTTACCGATAACACCCAATATGTGCCTTGAGATGCTTCCGGATGTGTTTTATTAAAAATAGAATCGGTAATGACTTTTCCGATCGATACCGAAATTTTTCCATGACTTGTTTCACCTTCAGGACGCATTATGGACATTGCATGATATGCATTCACACATAAATTCAATAATACTTGCTCCAATTGTGTAGGGTCAGCATACACAATGGCATTTGAAGGATAATAATTGAAATTCAATTCGATCCGCTTGTCAAATGTATTCATGCAAATTTTATGAATATGTTTAATGGTCATATTAAGATCTACGGGGGCAAATTCAAGATCATGCTTATGAGATAACGTCAGTAATTGTTTAACCATATCGGATGCACGCTGTGCGGATTGCTCTATTGTCGCGAGTGATTCTTTCAATACATCTGAAGTGATCGTCTGATCACGTGCTATTTTAAAACTGAGTAACGATACCGTACCGGTTATTCCGCCAAGAACGTTATTAAAATCGTGTGCTAATCCTCCCGCAAGAGTTCCGATCATTTCCATTTTTTGAGCCTGTCGCAGCTGCCTGTCCATTATTTCAAGATCGGTCACATCATCAATTCTCATGACCACACCTTTGTGTTCTGATTCTCGCAAAGGATAAATTGAGACCGTAAATATTTTATCTAGATTCATTGTCAGTGTTTCTTTCGGAAATGTGATTGGTTTCATCGTATCGCTCACATAATGTGTATACGGTTCAAATTTTCCAAGTTCGGGTATCAGGTCCCACAATTTCTTACCGACTGCGACAGCTTCCTGTATTTCGCTTATTTTTTCAGCTGCGGTGTTCCACCGCATTACAGTACCGCTCTCATCAAGTGATGCCATCATAGAAGGCATTGATTCCATTATGTTATTTGTTAACGCCAATGTATCTTTTAACCTTGATTTCATTGTATTCACACATTCAGCAAGTTCGCCCAGTTCATCTGCCGAGTCAACTTGTGCATTATGGTTCAAATCACCGTTCGCAATTTTATTCACTGAATCTAAAAGCTTCGACACCGGTTTTCGTATGATAAGCGTCACAAGCTTATTGATCAAAAAAATAGTAATTATCAAAATTATCACTGACAACCCTATCGTAAGAAATGTATTTTTATTAATTTCCGTATATGTCTCTTCTAATGAAAATTGAATATGGGCATACCCGATGATGGTCGTATTCCCATCTTCTTCAAATATGGGTTCGGAAATTTTTAAAATATGATCCTTGTGCGTATCGAGATCATCAACAGCTGAAGACGCAAGACTCACTGATGCCGCGTCAAGAATTTCAACAGATAGCACATTGGGACGCTTCATGAGCTCACGTGTATTATTGTCCAACATAAAATAACTCGCACGTTCCAATGGTTGTGAATTAAGCCGTGCAAATAAAACAGTGATTTCACGATACGATTTTTCCGCATTCTTTCTTGTCATCTTTTTTATATTGGAAATGATGAAATAATTGAACGTCGAAAACAGCAACAATACAACCACCGCGTACACACTATTTATCTTCGCCGATAAACGTAAATGTTCAACGAGTGTTTTGATCTTTCCTTTATTTATAGTAACTTGGAACATACATCTTCCCTTCGATTATTTCTTTTTCGGCTTTTTTGATCGCATTTTGAACATTTTCGGGTATTATGTTTTTCGTATACCGCATCGGGCTCAAGCCGATCCCATTCTCTTTCAGACCGAGGTTATACACTTTATTTTCGAAATTATTACTTAAAACCCGCTCCACCATGAAAAGTATTGCAATATCCAATCGTTTCATCATACTGGTCAGAATTACTCCCTTTGCAAGATAGTCTTGATCGGAGTCAACCCCGATCGCATATATTTTCATATCTTTGGCAGTATTAAACACACCGTTGCCCGAAGCACTAGCGATTTGAAATATCACATCCGTCTTAAAATCAGATATCAATTTTTTCGATGCAAGAGATGCTGTTTGAGGAGCAGAAAAAGGGTTCTTTTCTCCCATATCTTCAGCCAAATAAATATTTTTAAAACGAATCGTCGGGTTAACATATCGAGCACCTGCTTCATATCCGATGATAAAATCATTGATCACTTCAATATTCATAGCGGAAACAGAGCCTATCGAGTTTGTTTTACTCATTGATGCGGCCAGCATTCCGGCGAGAAATGAACCTTCATTTTGTTTAAACATGATACCTGCGACGTTTTTATATAAGGTCTTCGGTTTATCATCTAATAAAATAAATAATACCTGAGGATACATCGGCGCAATTTTATCTATGGGGTCGATCATATGATAGCCGCCCCCGGCGAAAATAACATTACATCCTTTCTTTATAAGCTCAAGAAGTTTTGCCTCATCCTCATCTTCCGTTTTTGGAGAATTATAGTAGAAGTTAATACCAAATTGCTTTTTTGCCATAATCATACCGTTATACTGCATATCATTAAAGGCATAATCACCTAAATCTCCCAGACCGGTCGTTAATCCGAACACATATCCGGAGGCATTGTTTGTACCATTATTTTTTTTATTCTCAGTATCAGAATTTTTTGTACACGCGAAAAGGGAAAATATCAAAAAAACAACAAACATCGTTACTTTCATAATCATCTCCTTTTGCATCCATCTATAATAATAGTGTAGTATTCCAGACGTGTCAAATAAAACTTTATGAACTTAATCGTGTTTCGGCATCTATTCATTCAATCATACCAAATTTGTGTGAAATTCGCAAAAACATATCATGAATATTCCCTCAAACAGAGACCTACGGAAAGATATATCGCCAATCAATCGTTGCGGTTATATCAGGCAGAGGGTACGCCTCTGCCCGTTGTATATGACACAAAGAGCATCTTTAAAGCTCAAGATAAGGCGAATATTATAAATTTCGAACATGCCTTATTTTTGTTATTGTTCAAATTCAAAGGCGTATCCGGTAACATTATATTCTTTTTTTAGCGCTATTATGTGTTTTTGCAGTACTTCGTCGACACATGCGCCTTTGTTTTTACGTACGAGCCATGCTTCATATTCTTTTTCGCCGGCAGTAAAGATTTTTTCTGCTCCGGGTATTTTTTCCGATGCCCGAAGCGCACGCAATATATCACCGGCAGTCTTTTTGAATGCGTCAAGTTCGGTGAAAGCTTCAACATTGATGGCCATGAAAAAATGCCCCAACCGATATGGAACTGGTTTACCGCCCTCAAAACCAGTAAGCATCTTTAAAAACGCACCTTGTTGTAATGCCGCAGATAATATTTCGACAACTGTCGCATACCCGTATCCCTTATATCCTGCAGTTTCTTCACCGATGCCTCCGAGTGGGACAAGTGCCGCGGTTCCGTCGGTAAGATCTTTCAGAACTTGTACGCTGTCCGTAAGCGAAGTACCGTCTTTTCCTATTACCCAACCTTCGGGTAAATTTTTTCCTAACCGTGCATATACTTCAATTTTTCCGCGTTGTGAAACCGACGTTGCACAATCAAGAACAAAGGGAAACGCCTCATCGGTTGGAATACCGAATGTTATGGGGTTCGTCCCGAGCATGTTTTCAACACCGAATGTCGGAGCAATAGACGGTCGGGCATTGGTCCCGGTCATACCGATCATACCGGCTTCGGTGGCCATTAATGTATAATATCCTGCAATACCGTAATGATTGGAATTTCGTACTGCGACCATACCCATCCCGTATTGTTTTGCTTTATCAATAGCCATTTGCATCGCCTTTTTCGACACAACTTGCCCCATTCCATTATTTGCATCCAACACTGCGGTAGTCGGTGATTCTTTGATGATATCAATTTTTGTAACAGGATTAATCTGCCCGATCTTTATTCGATCAATATAAATAGGTTTGAACCGCCCGATACCGTGAGAGTCTATTCCACGTTTATCGGATGTGATAAGAACATCTGCACATATCCGTGCATCCTCTTCGGGAATACCAATTTTTTGGAAAACTTCAACCATAAACCCCTCAAGTAAATCAAAAGGAACCCAACAAATATTTTCCATATGCTCACCTCTCCGCGTTTGATTGAGTATAGCGAAAAAGATATTTTCATGCAACAGTGAAAAGTATAAATATGACTTGATATCTTTGCAAAACTACCACTTTTTTAACTTTATACCCACCCCAAACCCCTCCCATGGAAATCGGGAGGGGCTTAAATTATTATATAATGGGGACTTCGTCCCCACACCCCTTTTTAGAGAAAAAAGAAATTTTGATAATTTTGAATTTTGCAAGGGTCTTGACTTATACATGCACAGCAAATGAACCGATTATTTTCTACACAGAATATGTCACCATTTATTGACGTATGCATATATCGCAGTATACTACAAGAAAGGGGTGGGAGTATGAAACTAAGCGCAAGAAATCAGCTCAAAGGAAAAGTTGTAAGACTTTTGGTAGGTGCGGTTAACACTGAAGTGATCATTGAGATCGCATCTGGTGTTCAGATATCCTCAATCATTACAAAAGAATCGGCGGAAGGATTAAAACTCAAAATCGGATCGGATGTATATGCAGTCATAAAAGCATCGAATGTAATGGTGGGGATCGACGATTAATATCGAAATATACCGATGACCAACAGTGGCATCGGTCCTTTGATTTTTCAATTCAAAATTACTTGTTGATTTTTTTTTAGTTATACGTATAATTCGACTGATGTGTTATATAGAACATATCGAAAAAAGGAGGTTACTTTATGAGAAAAGTGTTATTTCTTGTGCTTGCTATCTCTCTTGTCCTCTTTTCTTTTACGTCAGTAAATGCAAAAGAAAACATTCTTCGCCTTGCGACCACGACCAGTACCTATGAAACCGGTCTTCTTGATGTTATTTTTAAACCTTTTGAAGCAAAGTACAATGTGAAGGTACACATTATTTCAGTCGGCACGGGGAAAGCGATCAAACATGGAGAAAATGGTGATGTTGATGTCGTGCTGGTGCATGCTCGTGAATTAGAAGATAAATTCGTAACAGACGGTTACGGTGTCAACCGTCGTGATGTCATGTATAATGATTTTCTCATCATCGGTCCTGAAAAGGACCCCGCAAAAATCAAAGGTCTCAGCCCCCAAGAAGCTATGAAACGTATTTGGGAAACAAAATCACCGTTTATTTCACGCGGAGATAATTCCGGCACGCATGTAAAAGAGCTCTATTTGTGGAAATTGAATAATATGAAACCAAATAAAAAAGACAATCCTTGGTACTATGAAGCGGGTCAGGGAATGAACCAAACTCTCAAAATGGCTGATGAGAAAAACGCCTATGTCATGATCGACCGTGCATCGTTCAATTTTGCCGAAAAGACAACCCGTTTGAAAATAATGGTTGAAGGCGGAAAAGAACTATTGAATCCGTACGGTGTAATTGCGGTCAGCCCCTACAAATATCCGGAATCAAACTATGAACTCGCTATGGCCATGATCTGGTGGCTCACTTCTCCCGAATGCCAGCAAATGATTGAAAACTATAAAGCAAACGGAAAACAATTATACTTCAAAAACGCTGTCCCTTTACAATAATTCATGTTATACTCGCTGCGCGGAGTGGACTTCGTGCAGCGGGTTATATCGACGGAGCAATATGGAATATATTACAAACGGTTTTATTGAAGCATTAAAAATTATTATTTCAGCAGATCCGGAATTTTTGCATACAGTTTACGTATCATTAAAGCTTGCATTATTGTCGGTTGTTTTTGCAGCGATCTTGGGTATTCCGACCGGTATTGCATTAGTTATATTTCGTTTTAAGGGGCGCAGCACGCTTATAACGATTTCTAATACGTTAATGTCCTTTCCGACGGTTGTTGTAGGATTGATGGTATATTCATTTTTGACCTATCGCGGCCCGTTCGGCCATTTGCAATTATTATTTACACAAACTGCAGTCGTCATCGGACAAGTGATCCTCGTTATTCCTATTATCGTTTCACTGACAGTCTCTGCCGTCAATGCGCTCGATGCTCGTATACAACCGACCGTTTTATCGCTTGGTGCAACTCGTCAACAAGGATTTCGAATGGTGATAAGTGAGGCGCGGTATGGAATCATGGCAGCCATTGTGTCTGCATTCGGCAGAGTTTTCGCCGAAGTCGGTGTATCTATGATGCTGGGTGGTAATATTCGTCATTATACGAGAACCATTACGACCGCGATCGCACTGGAAACAAGCAAAGGTGAATTTGCAATGGGTATTGCTTTGGGGTTGGTGCTTCTTCTTGTCGCATTCGGGGTCAATATACTTCTCAATCAAATGAAACGGTTCATGGGATATGGCTCAGTATAAATTATCAGGTATTCGAAAATCATATTCGGAGTTCTCCCTTTCAATTGATGATTTTATTGTCGACCGCGGGGGAATTCATGCGATCGTCGGGTCAAATGGGTCGGGGAAAAGTACTCTTTTAAATATTCTTGCTCTTCTTGATCCACCTCATAACGGGAACGTGTTTTTTAACGATATTAAGGTCCCTTTCGATAATCATTCAAAATTGACGGAAATGCGCAGAAATATCAGTTATTGTTTACAAAACACCTATCTTTTCACAATGAGTGTGTATGATAATATCGCATACGGTTTAAAAATCCGCAATATCCCCGAGAATGAAATCCGCGCACGTGTTCATGCAATGATGGAACGCTTAGATATCACCGCATTTGCAAAAAGAAAACCTCTTGAATTATCCGGAGGTGAAGCGCAACGAGTCGCATTAGCTCGTAATTTTGTGATAGATGCAGAAGTATATATACTGGACGAGCCTACCTCAAATATAGACAAAAAAAATATTGCTGCGGTAGAATCTGTTATTCTGGATCTTAATCGCGAAAAAAATGCGACCGTTTTTCTCACCACACACAATAGAGATCAAGCATTTCGTTTAACACACTCAATAATCTCGCTGATTCACGGAACGATCAAAAACATGCCGTTTGAGAATATATTTACCGGCGTGCTCTTGATGAGACCCGAAGGTTTATATGAGCTCCCTCTTGATGATTCATGCCGCGTCATTACAGAGTTTTACGAACCGGGGTTGATAACAGCGGCCATTGATCCGCGAGATATTATCGTTTCTGCAGAAAAACTTGAATCAAGCGCGGTCAATTCAATGCTCGGAACGATCACAAAGATCGAACGATATGATAATGGTATCCTCATCACTGCCGATACAGGGGTCTTCATTCACGCCTTTGTTACCCAAACGTCTTTTGAACGTTTGGGATTAACCGTTAATTCCCATATTTGGTTGACATTTAAAGCAGGTGCCGTGCACATTATCGGTAAGTAACATGATCGAACAGCCCTTCGACCGGACTGTTTTTTCACAATCCATAGTATGCACAATTTGTGTCAAGGCTTCATACGTGAAGCATCTACAAATCACCACGTCCCTTCTCAGATCAAGATCGTTACAAAAATCAAAATATCCGATCTATTGCGACACTCAAAAAAGGAATGTGGGTGACGAAGTCACTGTTATATAAAAACTTAAGCCCCTCCCGATTTTCACAAGAGGGGGTTTAGGATGGGCACAATTTCAAAAAGCATCGTTTTCAAAGGTTTCATGTCACCTACTATGACAGCAATCCCGAAGCAAACTTCGGGGTATTTTCCCGGTGCGACTTAAAAACAGTTGCACACAATTCACTATTCAGCGACAGCGGCATTATGTGCTTCACGTACACGAATTCTTTCATTATCTTTGTCTTTTTGCCGTCTCCAAGCGTGAAGAACAAGCGTTAATGCAATGATTCCATACGACACGAAAACACGGAAATATTCTCCGAGTTGTGCTTTTCCGAACATTTCCTGCCCTGCCATAGGAGATACAACAAACATAAGGTGAAACAACATAACTCCGATGAATACATTTGGGATAGATGCCTTACTCACTGTTGCTCCGCCGATTAAAAGTGATGCTACAGCAAACATCGCAGCTTGGTCATGGCTGTTATATGTATTGAGCGTTCCGATGTTTTGAAGAAATATGATCTGTCCGATACACGCCAATACGGTTGAAATAACAATTGCAATGATTCGTGTGCGTTCTACCGGTATACCCACTGCATCTGCCACTGACATATTCTGCCCTACGGCTCGCATATCTTGCCCAAGCTTGGTCTTGCGAAACCACAAAATAAATCCGCAAAGTGCCGCGATCACTAAAAACGTTAACCCGGGTATTTTTATCGGGCCGATCTGAAACATAAGTAAATTGTCAATGACCTGACGCACACCGTCCAAGCTAACCGCGTTACGAATCCCATAACCGCGTGAAAGCACGAGATCTGCACGATTAATATGAATGATCGGACCCATTGCGTATAAGACGACCATCTGGTAAATACCGTTGATAAAAAAGCCCAATATCATTGATGTGACCATTTCACGACCTTTGGCCTTATTAAGAATATATCCGCACAGTATGCCTAAAAGAATCGCAATAGGAAGTGCAAGCAATACCGCCATTGAAAGTCCGCCGATACCGGTAATTTGCCAATCTGTGATCATAATAAGCGCAATTTGGCCTGCCATTGCGCCAAGTACCATACCAAAATTCAATCCCATTCCTGCCATGATCGGTAACAATAGCGACAAAACTAAAAATGAATTACGAGCCAGGCGTGTGACGATCTCCTGCACCAGATAGGGCATTGAAAAACCTGACATGGGAATGGCTGCCGCACTCAATACGAGAAAAAGGATCGGAACAATATTAGAGCCAAGAAGATGACGTATATTCGATTCGCGTTTCATGATCTCACCTGCATCTTCCTTGTCAACGCATACAAAATCATGCCATTGGACACAATTATTCGTATTACTTCGGATATATCAGTGTTCATCATACTGTTGATCACTGAGGGTGTCATTGTCAATAACCCTTGAAATAGAAAGGTACCGATTACCACATTAACAATTCCTGCCTTATGAACAGAGGCTCCGCCTATCAGGATAGCTGCTACGGCAGGAAACGCCATAAAAAGAGGTGCAAGATAAATTTGTATAAATCCAAAACTCTGTTCATAGACGATGATTGCAATCGCCCCTAAAACCGTGGAAAAAATAACGGAGACAGTGCGCATTTTATCGACATCAACACCTGATGCACGCGCAAAATCAGGATTTGAGCCTGCGGCGGTAACCGCAGTACCTGTTTTGGTTCTGAAAAACAGCCACACCAATAAACATATTAATGCAACAAAAATCAGCATTCCGGTGGGTATTTTCAGGACAAATGCTTCTGAAAACGGTATCTCGATACGCCATAAATTATCCAATGCTTTTGACCAATATCCATCCAGACTTATTGTCGTACGTAAACCTGTTCCACCAAATCCCCATATCATTGTGGGGTTTTTATAGGGAAGCAGAAGCCACATGATACACATAAATGCGACGGACGAAAACCCCACATAAGTGGCAATCATCATTTCATCGCCTTTAACTTTATTCAACAATTTTCCATATCCCCACCCGAATATCAACGCAAAAGGAATCGCTAAGAGAAGTGCAGAAAGGAAACCGGGAATACCTTTAATACCGATCTCAAGACTCAATGTCGCGCCTAATAATCCTGCGATGATTCCCAGCGGTAACCCGAAATTTAATCCGCATCCCGATTGAACCATTGGCACGAGAGCAAGTACCATAATTGCGCTCATTCCGAACCGTACAAAGGTATCGTTAATGGAATCATCTAAACGTACGTTTACCATGGGAGCGACCACAAAAAGAGACAACAAGAACAGCCCTATAATAATCCGAGGCCATCCTGCCGTTGCAATAAAAGCGTATATCCTATTCATCGCGTATCACCTGCCTTATTACTTTCTGCACCAAGCATGAGTAACCCAAAATCCGCCGCAGGTGTGTGTGCCGGCAGTATACCGGCAATTCTGCCTTCATCAACAATTGCGATACGTGAACAAATAGAACGTAATTCTTCCAATTCAGAAGATATCATCACTATCGTAGTGCCATTTTCTTCATTATATCGACGTAACGCATCTAAAACGAGCTTCTTAGCTCCAATATCAATGCCACGTGTAGGTTCAGATACAAATAACAACTTCGGACCGACTGCAAATGCTTTTGCAAGACAAATTTTTTGTTGATTCCCACCCGATAATTCTCGTGCCAACTGTGTCGGTCCCGTACATTTTATATCAAGCATTTTTATATAGTTATCTGCAGTGTCACGAATCGCTTTGTCATCTCGTAGTAAAATTAATCCGTTCAAATATGATTTTAAATATTTATTTTTACTTTGCATCACTGTGAAAGTAATATTCCAATCGATCGGTTCATCTAAAAGTAATCCGACACCGCGCCTGTCTTCCGATACAAATGCCATGCCTGTTTGCAAAGCTTTCGCCGGATTATTAAAAAGCACGTCCACCCCGTCAAGCAACGCAACTCCGCCGGAAGGATACAACCCCATAAGACCGTTTGGAATCGCCAATTTCCCTTGCCCTGCCAATCCACCTATACCAAATATTTCACCTCTCAAGACGTCAAAACTAACATCATGTACCGACTCCCCGGGCATATCTACCCACAAATGTTGTACAGACAACATAACATCATCTGTCGATCCTTTTTGTTCATTATTTTTTGTATCAGTCATCTCTCGCCCCACCATCCATTCGGCGATTTGACGAATACTGACATCGGTCACCGGGGTATCTTTTACTACCGCGCCGTCACGTAATACCACGATTCTATCTGCAACATCGAGTATTTCTTGTAATCTATGAGAAATAAAAATGATCGCAATTCCTTTTGCGGCAAGTGCACGGAGTGCACGTAAAAGAATATCCGCCTCAGTTTCGGTAAGAACAGCCGTAGGTTCATCGAGTACAAGTATACGTACATCATCCCGTTCTATTTCACGTGCGATTTCAGTGAATTGTTGATGTCCGATAGGCATTTCTTCAACAATCATATTTTCAGAGACCTCAACACCAAGAGTTGATATTGCTTTTTCTGCACGTGCTTTCATTGAATCCCTGTCAAGGGTTTCAAGTCTTTTGCCAAAAATATATGATACAATATTTTTATGTTTGGATTCTTGATTCAATACGATATTTTCAGTGGCCGTAAATCCCGGTATCAACGAAAATTCCTGATGAACCATTCCTATACCGGCTTTTAACGCATCAAAAGGACTGGTAAAATGGACTTCTTGTTCATCTATCGTAATTAACCCGGTATACCCGCCTGTCTCTGCAATGACCGGCATACCAAAGAGTATTTTCATAAGTGTAGTTTTCCCTGCACCGTTTTCACCGACAAGACCTATAATCTCTCCCGCAGACAGCGAAAACGACACATCTCGCAAAACAGGATTCCCCCCATATTCTTTCCCTACGTTCGCAAGCGTCAATAACGTCTTCTTTTCATCAGACATAGTATTCCTCTCGGTTTATAAAAAAACGGCGGCTTACGCCGCCGTTTCTAAGTGATTATTTCTTGATTTTCAAATACTTATCAGGAACGACCACTTTCGTCATTCCAAGGTAACCCATACCAAAGACATATGTGTCCTGATATAATAATATATGATTCGGTTTTACTTCGTCGGTAGCAACATCAACATATTTGCTTCCGTTCCATTCAGCACCGGGAGTAAATTTCATATAACTTGCCATAAGCGCATTAAAATCATCCTTTGTTGCTTGGCCGTCAAGAATACGTTTTGCGAATTCACCAAGGGCCGCAGTTGTGGTATAGCCATAGGAATAAGCCCAGGTTCCCATACGTTTGCCGCCGCCTTTTGCAACAACTTCAGTTTCGACTTTTTTAAGAATAGCAGCCCAATCTCCTTGTTCTTGAGAAAGATCGATACCAAGTGCGCCCGGATACCCCATAAGCGGTGAAGGAAGATCTGCTTCAACAAAATAACCGCCTAACTCAACAATTCTTTTGAGCAACGGTTCGGTGTGTGCGTCATTTGTACAGAAAAAGGCAGTGTCCTGACCGTATTTTTTTAACCATGCAGGTACTTTTTCAAGAATGAATTGTTGTGCGCCTGCTTGTCCGACATCACTCGTAGGATCCGGAGCAGTCTCAAATGCAAACTTTAATCCGAGATCTTTACATGCAGCTTCCATAATAGCACGTCTGCGTGATAATAATTCATAACTCATGTGACGCGGGAAAGAAATATGCACAAATGTCTTTGCGCCCATACGTTTTGCAGCTTCAATAATAAGATAGCCGCGCACAACATTATCCGCATTGATAACAAGATCGGCCGCAGGTTCAATGACACCCGGGTCTTCATGTGGTTCACCGGCAAATAATAATATGTCAGCGCGTTTTTCACGAACGCGTTTGAATGCTTCTGTGGTTCCAGGAATAGCCTGATTGACAATGATAGCTTTCATTTTTGGATCATCTGCAAGCCCAACGATCTGGGCTATAACAGTTTCCTGTTCAGACATGAAATTATCAGGATAGGTAATGTGTTTGATAATACCATTGGTCTTCACATCCCCGTACTCTTTGATAAGTCGTTCTGCGCCACGCAGATCATCTTCAGACTGAGACACCGTACCGGTAACAACACCGATATGATACGGTGCGGTCGATCCCTTTTTACACGATATCACTCCCAACATGACCAAAAGACTCAGCACAACAGTCAAAACCCTCTTCATCACAATCCCTCCTTTTTAGGTAAAACAATTCGTTTACCAAACAGACACACTATATCATGCAGTTTGCATAATGTCAACAATGGAAATAGAAAGTTTTGATGCGCCAATATAATGATATTCAAACTATTATTTCCCTATAAAGTCACTCAACTTAACAAAAAAAGGCAGGGGTACTCCCTGCCTGTATAATTGAACACATCAATAATCAGAAAGAATACTGTAATTGCATCGACATTTCATGCGCATTTTCAAGTTCGACTTCATCGACATTGAACTTCCAAAAATCACCGGCAAAAAACATTGCATAGACGGCTTTAAATTGAAGCCCATCGATAATGTTTGTTTTTACACCGAGATCAATTTCCGTGCCGATCGATGAATCAGGCGACTTATAAAAAGTGGTTTCTTCGGTACTGTCGGTTGAGCGTAAAATACCGAAATTAGCAAATGCGAAATCATACGAAAGATTTGCCGATATTACCATCAACCCGTACATGCCGCCGTAACCGCTGTTCACTGCCTGGCGATCGCATACATCACCGCGTCCGTAATATTCAAGCCCGTAAGCGGTCTGCCACTGATTTCCGTAAAATACTCTCGGGTCATGCACCAATTGAGGATCAAAATCCAATAGAACAAAAGCACCGTTCCAATTCGTTATACTTTCTTCTTCAATCTTAAACGGCGTATATCCGAAATTAAGCTTCACTGAAAACTTATCCATTGTATACTGTGCATAGGTATAGGCAAACCATGCACCCATATCAAAATCAAAACTGGTCACAGGATCAACTTCGTTGTTGTACAACGTTAACGTACCGCTTGAAGCCACAAAATGACCGCCGAATGACATGGTATCATTTAACATATAGTCAAGCCCTGCACCATAATACGCCATACGATACTGTGCTGAACCATTCCACGGTGCCATTGCACCAATATAAAAATCGCGCAAATAATCATAATAAAAAGCGGCCTTCACTGTCAATGCGTCATTCATTTTGTAGTTCATATCAAAAAGAAACAAGGTTTCTGAGCAATCAAGTAATCCCTCCTCGGTACCGGCATCAACATCATCATCGCGAAGTGCAAGATATCCGATGTTTGCATTAAACGTATCATTTGCATGATTAATGATTATACCGACTGCTTCATCGCTATACACCGAGTATTGGAAAATATCATCATACCCTTGTAAACCAACTCGAAACGTCGTATTACCTCCAAATAATTCAGGTTTAAATTGGAGATATGCTAAGCGGGTGCGCAAATTGACTTCGCGCTCATTATAATTTTTATTACCCCATTGTTCGTCACCGACTTGTATCTCAAAATGAGCGGACAGCGCATCGGTAAAAGATGCCTCCACGCCAAAACGATACCGCTGGTAAGCACGATTAAACAAATCCGTACCTTCTATGAAATTGTGGTCAATATGAAACCAATCATGATCAAATGACGTTTGATCGGTATACATAAACCGTATCTCTCCGGTAAATTTCCATGTCGTATCGCCAAGTTTAAATCCCTCTGCATCTTCAGCATGAACACACAGTGCCCCTGTGATCATAATAAAAAACACAAATAATATTCTTTTCATATACTTTTCCCTCGCTTTCCTTTAAAAACAGAGAATCCCTGCGAATACTTCTATTCGCAGGGATTATTAATTAGAACGTATACAATAATTGCATTGAAAGTTCGTGAGCATTCTCGACTTCGGCTTCGTCATAGCCGAATTTCCAAAAATCACCGGTAATAAACATTGCATAGACAGCTTTAAACTCAAGCCCTTCCATAACATGCGTTTTTATACCAAAGTCAAATTCTGTTCCTATCGTCTTATCATAATCATCCCAACCAAATAAAGCACCATCTTCATAAGTATGCTTCATAATACCGAAATTCGCAAATGCAAAATCATATGCCACATTTACCGACATAACCATCAACCCGGGCCAGTATCCGTAATAATTGGCCATTGCCATACGGTCACAGACATCCCCACGACCGAAATATTCAAGCCCGTAGCCGCTCATCCACTGATTACCCCGAGCAAAAGCTATAGCCGTGCCATTTAAATCAAGCAACGAGAATGCACCGCGCCATGATGTCACACGATACGGCTCTCCGGGTTCATCGGGATTTTCACGATCATATGGTGTATAGCCATAGTTGAATTTTGCAAAAAACTTATCTTTTTCGTATGATGCATAGCCGTATGCAAAATAACCATCGATGTCCCATGTAGAAGTTTCATAATTTCCTGTTCCGTCATTAATTACAAAATGTCCTCCGACATTCACATTTTCAATCACTTTATAATCAACTCCGAGACCATAATAAATCATCTTATAATCAAGATATCCAAAGCCCATATCTTCCCTCATTGCATGGTCTTCGTAATAAAAAGCGGATTTAACAGATAAGGTATCCATCAACTGATACTTCATGTCAAAAATCGCAAACGTGGTTGCTGCAGGCACTAAATAAGTTGCATCTGCATCAACGTCTTCATCGCGTAGCGTCAAAAAACCCATATTCGTTGTCATTTTATCATTTGCATAATTGGCGATGATACCCACGCCCTCATCACTCCATACCGAATAAAGGAAAATGTCATCGTAAGGTTGTAATCCCGCAGTAAATGTCAAACCTTCAATAAAATCAGGTTTATACTGCAAATATGCATAAAGTGAGCGAACATTGATCTCTCGTTCATTATAATTACTGTTTCCCCATTCTTCATCCCCTACCTGAAGCTTGTAGTACGCCAATAGGTTTGGTGAAAATTCTGCTGTGATTCCCAGTCTGTAGCGTTGATACATGCGATTTATACTTCCAAAATCATAGTAATAACCTTCTCCATAAGCACTTGGATCTGTTTGATCCGTATACATAAAGCGTATCTCACCGTCGAGCTTCCAGTTTGTTTTTCCGATCTTTATCCCCTCAGAGTCTTGTGCAAAAAGTGAAACAGCAAGTGCAATCACTGATAACGCGATAACAAATACTTTTCTCATCCCCCTACCTCCAATTTTATTTAAACCAACCATAAGAGGCGGGAGATCCCGCCTCATCACATCCGTTAAAACGCATAACGCAATTGCATTGACATTTCATGTGCATTCTCAACTTCTACATTTCCTCCAAAAGTATAGAAATCACCTGCAAAAAACATTGCGTATACTGCCTTAAACTCAAGACCTTCCATAACATTAGTTTTTACCCCGAGATCAATTTCTGTTCCGATAGATTTGCTGAAATCTTCAGGAAAAAAGCCTTCGTCATACGTAAAATTCATAATACCGAAATTCGCAAACATGAAGTCATACGACAAATTTGCCGATACGACCATCAATCCGCCCCATCCGCCATATCCGCCATTGACAGCCTGACGATCACATACATCACCGCGACCGAAATATTCAAGACCGTATGCGGTTTGCCACTGATTACCATTCACAAACATGTAACCTTCTGATGCCGCAAAACCGGAATCAACAAGTGGAAATGCGCCACTCCAACTCGTGATTTGCACATCGGTTCCCTCAACCTCAAAATTATACGGAGTATATCCGAAATTAGCACGTGCCGTAAATTTATCCATTGAATATGATGTATACGCATACGCAAACCAACCTGAAATATCAATCTGATATGATTCGACAGCATACTCATATTCGGTCATGCTACCACTGCGCATCACAAAATGACCACCGAATGAAAGCGAATCATTCATCTTATAATCAACGCCTGCACCATAATACGCCATAGCATACGCGTATGAATACTCGCCGTCATCGTATACAAAATCGCGTATAGTGTCATAATAGAATGCGCCTTTTACATTCAATGCATCAGTCATCTTATAATTCATGTCGAATACGAATAAGGTTTCTGATGCCGGCCAAATATAATATTCTTCATTTTCTGCCGCATCATAATCATTATCCACATCATCATCGCGAAGAGTGAAATAACCGAGATTTGCAGAAAAAGCGTCAGTTGTATGATTAATCAACATACCTACTGCTTCATCACTGTATACGGAATACTGGAAGATGTCATCGTATGGTTGCAAGCCAAGACGAATAGACGTGTTATCACCCAAAAATTCGGGAGCGAACTGCAAATATGCATACAAAGTTTTAATGTTGACCTCGCGCTCATTATAATTCTTGTTTCCCCATTGTTCGTCACCCACTTGGAGTTGAAAGTGTGCCGATAAGCGATCGCTCAACGCGCCCGTTACACCAAAACGATACCGTTGATACATACGATTGAACTCATCATACCCGGAATAACCCGGTGCTCTATATACCGGAAACAAAGTACTGTAGTAATAAGGGTCGCTTTGATCGGTATACATAAACCGTATCTCTCCATTGAAAGTCCAGGTCGTATCACCTATTTTTATCCCCTCATTGTCTTGAGCAAAAACAAAAGAACTCAAAAACACCCCCAGAATCAACACCAACATTCCTTTTTTCATGAATGCCACCTCCATTTTTTTATAGGTATAGTATAGACATATAATTTTGTTTGTCAATATAATAAATATTTTCACAGTGCGAGTATTCAATAACAATTCTTATCATTTCCTTTTTTCCCCATGAGTAAAGAAAGAAAACGAACTCTTGTAAGTGCAGAAATGCGCTAAGTAGCAAAATATAATACTCAAGAGCTTTACAAAACCACCATTTTTTGAATTTGCGCCCGCCCCAAACCCCTTTTTAGAAAATAAAGATAATTTGGAACTTTTGAATTTTTCAAAGGTTTCTACTCTAAAGTAATCAACAGTATTTTACAAAACAATATTCGATTTTTACGCCAATTTCAATGGAGAAACATGTCGTATCTCCCCGCGGGAGAATTTTCTCGAAAAATGAACTACCCCGCAGCAAGCTACGGGGTATCTCCCCAAAAAATACTATATTTGTTCGCCCACCCCAAACCCCTCCCTTTTCTTTTTGGGAGGGGCTTAATTTCGGTTACAGACACGGCATGCCGTGTCTCTACACCGTCCCCACACCCCTAATAATAACAAAATTATAATAGTGAAGCCGAAGCAAGCTTCGGGGAATTTGACCCATTTAGATTAAAATGTCGCTTACACTTCCCTTTTTGCGGTAGGATCAACTACACTAACGCTTTTTCGACAAATGTTAAAATATTTATTAGTATTCATCCTAAATAATAAAGGCAGACCAAAGTCTGCCTTTCAAATGTGCTATATAAAGTTAATTAAAACGCGTAACGAAGCTGCATGGACATTTCATGAGCATTATCAACGTCTTCACTACCGCCAAATGTATAGAAATCACCCACAAAGAACATCGCATACACTGCTTTAAACTCAAGACCCTCCATGATATTAGTTTTTACACCAAGATCAAGTTCTGTACCGATAGATTTGCTGAAATCAGACGGAAATGTCTCGTTGCTAAACGTATGGTTCATTATACCAAAATTCGCAAACAAGAAATCATACGATAGATTTGCGGAGACAACCATCAATCCGCCGTATCCACCGTACCCTCCGTTGACAGCCTGACGATCACAAACATCACCGCGACCGAAATATTCAAGACCGTATGCTGTTTGCCACTGATTACCGTTGATAAACAAGAACATGTCATCTACAGCAAAACCGTAATCAACCAGAGGGAACGCGCCGCTCCACGTTGTCAATGAAACACTGTGATCTTCATTTTCTTCAAAGTCAAACGGTGTATAACCGAAATTCAGTTTCGCAGAAAATTTATCCATGGTATAGGTTGTATATGCATAGGCAAACCAACCGTTACCTTCGATTTCAAATTCCAGATCACCTTCGTCATACGATTCAAGCTTACCTGATCTCATGACAAAATGCCCGCCGAAACTCATATTTTCATTCATCAAATAATCAAAACCGGCACCAAAGAACGCCATATTGTATTTAAAATACTCATCATCGTCAATGTCGGTATACGCCTTTGGAATGGAATCATAGTAGAAAGCACCTTTGACATTCAAAGCGTCCGTTGCTTTGTAATTCATATCAAATACGAAAAGAGTTTCTGAAAGCGGCCAAATATAATAATCACCATCTTCGGCTGCATCCCAATCATTATCCACATCATCGTCGCGAAGAGTGAAATAACCAAGATTGGCACTAAAGGTATCATTCGCGTGATTGATAAGGACACCGACTGCTTCATCACTATAAATTGAATACTGGAAAATGTCATCGTAAGGTTGCAAACCAACACGAATAGAGGTATTGTCGCCTAAAAACTCCGGAGCAAACTGCAAATACGCATACAAGGTTTTGATATTCACTTCACGCTCATTGTAGTTTTTGTTTCCCCATTGCTCGTCACCGACCTGTAATTGAAAATGCGCTGAAAGACGATCGCTCAAAGCACCGGTAACACCGAAACGATACCGCTGATACATACGATTGAACCCGTCAATATCAGAATACATGGGGGCTTTAGTCGCTGCATAAAAAAGGTTGTAATACATAGGATCGGTTTGATCCGTATACATGAACCGTATTTCCCCATTAAACGTCCAGGTCGTATTACCGATTTTTATACCCTCTGTCTCTTGAGCGGCAAGAAATGAACACAAAATCAAAACCAAAAACACCAACACCATTCCTTTTCTCATGAGTGCCACCTCCATATTTTATGCTTTTATTATAGAAGAAAAGTTCATTTTGTCAATACAATAAAAAAAGCAGACTGATGTCTGCCCTAAGATGAAAAATCACAATGAACTACCCCACAGCAAATTACGGGGTATCTCCTTAAAATACAGTATATTTGTTTGCCCACCCCAAACCCCTCCCTTTGACTTTGGGAGGGGCTTACATTTTATATTGTGGGGACTTTGTCCCCACAACCTTTCGAATATCAAATCTATTCGTGCACAACCGATGCACACTTCGGGGATTGTGCCCCATTCAAATTAAAACGTATACCGTAGCAACATAGACATTTCATGTCCGTTGTCGAGCGTCACATCATCATATTCGTAAAAATCTCCGGTAAAGAACATTGCATAGACGGCTTTGAATTCCAAGCCTTCCATAATTTTCGTTTTAATTCCAAGGTCAATTTCTGTACCATAATTCTTTTTAAGCCCTACAAAGGTATCTTCATCAGCTGTGGCACGCAAAATACCAAAATTTGCATAGAGGAAATCATAAGACAAGTTTGCAGAGATGACCATCAAACCCAAGATACCGCCATAACCGCTGTCCATGGCCAGGCGATCACATACTTCGCCGCGTCCGTAATATTCAAGACCGTAAGCCGTCTGCCATTGATCACCTTCAGCAAAGCCGTATATAATACCCATCGGATCATTGCTCAGTAAAGCAAAAGCACCACCCCACCTTGTAATATCAAATGAGTCTGAAGAGGTTTCAATATTCATAGGTGTATAACCGAAGTTGATCTTTGCAGAAAATTTATCTTGAGTATATGAAGCATATGAATATGCAAAATAACCGCTTTGGTTACTTTTAAAAACTTCTTCACCATCGGCTATTACTTTTGATGTTCCACTTCTTAATACAAAATGCCCGCCGAAGCTTAAAGATTCATTTAATAAATAATCTGCTCCGATACCGTAAAATGCTATTGCAGATTGGTACATCACAACATCACCGGGCGGAAGATTGGTGAGATAATCATAATAAAATGCGCCTTTTACGGTCAATGCATCCGTAAACGCATAACTCATATCTGCCAAATATAACGTACTTGCGGATGTAAACAACCCTTCCGCATCAGGAGAAATAACAACGCCGGTATCGACATCATCATCACGAAGCGTAAGAAAACCGAAGTTAGCAATGAATTTGTCCATATTTTGATTCACGATGATTCCGATTGCTTCATCGCTGAAAACAGATGTTTGGAAAATGTCATCATAACCCTGCAGACCGACACGAAATGTCGTATTGTCGCCCAAAATTTCCGGACGGAACTGAAGATACGCATACAAGGTGCGAAGATTTACTTCACGCTCGTTGTAATTTTTATTGCCCCACTGTTCATCTCCCACTTGGAATTCAAAATGCGCCGAAAGGCGATCATTAAGTTCGCCGGTGATCCCGAAACGATACCGCTGATACATGCGGTTGATCTGATCGGCTGTAAAAGGATCAAGGGCTTTCACCACAGTACCGTTGTAGTACATCGGGTCAGTCTGATCGGTATACATGAACCTGATCTCACCGTTGAATTTCCACGTCGTCTTTCCGATCTTTAACCCCTCAACTTCTTGAGCAACAAGAAATGAACACACAAACATGACAAGCAATACCAACACCATCCCTTTTTTCATGAGTGCCACCTCCATTAATTAGTAGGTAGTATAAATAAAATCAATCATTTGTCAATAAAATAAAAAAGGCAGACCGAAGTCTGCCCTCATTTTGAAAAATCAGAATAATTAGAATGCGTACCGAAGTTGCATTGACATTTCGTGAGCATCTTCCAAGTCTGTTGTATCATGGAGTGCTTCATAAAAATCACCGGTAAAAAACATCGCATACACAGCTTTGAATTCCAAATTCTTCATAATTTCAGTCTTTACACCGATATCAATTTCAGTACCGTATGATTTGTCTACTTCTTCATCAGGAACAAGATCTTCATCAAATGTTGCCCGAAGAATACCTATATTCGCATATATGAAATCATACGATAGATTTGCGGATATTGCCATAAGACCATATAGTCCGCCATAACCGCTGTTGATTGCCTGACGATCACATACGTCGCCACGGCCGAAATATTCCAAGCCATAAGCCGTCTGCCATTGATCCCCGCTTCCGTATCCAAGCAGCATAAACATAGGATTATCTGATAATAGGGTGAAAGCACCGTTCCATGAAGTTATATCGCCGATAAACATTCCGCTTCCGTTGCTTATATCAAAGGGCGTATAACCGAAATTTACTTTTGCTGAAAATTTATCAACAGTATACGTAGCATATGAATATGCAAAATAACCTGATTGGTCTATTTTTAGAACTGTTTCACCGTTATCAGTCGCTTCATTTGATCCGCTTCGCATTACAAAATGACCGCCGACGGTAATTGTATCATTGAGCAAGTAATCTGCTCCGATGCCATAAAAAGAGATTGAAGATACCAATTCAGCAGTTTCACTCAGATAAAAATTGTTCAGATAATCATAGTAAAATGCGCCCTTTACCGTTAAGGCATCCGTAAGGGCTATGCTCATGTCGGTAATATAGAGGGTTTCAGAACTTGGCCACAAGCCGTCATCATTGTCAACATCGACATCATCATCACGTAAGGTAAGAAATCCGACATTAGCATGAAACGTTCCCATTTTATGGTTCACGAGAATACCGATAGCTTCATCGCTGAATATTGAATTCTGGAAAATATCGTCATAACCCTGCAGCCCGACTTTAAATGTGGTATTGTCACCTAAAAATTCCGGACGAAATTGAAGATATGCATACAAGGTACGAAGATTCACTTCACGTTCATTGTAATTTTTGTTACCCCATTGTTCATCGCCAACCTGAACCTCAAAGTGAGCCGAAAGCCTGTCATTCAACTCGCCGGTCAGACCGAAACGATAACGTTGATACATACGATTAATAGTATCTGTATCAGCAGATGGAGCGATAAAGAACTGATAGTAGCTCGGATCGGTCTGATCGGTATACATAAATCTGATCTCGCCGTTGAATTTCCACATCGTCTTTCCGATCTTTATCCCCTCAACTTCTTGAGCCACAAGAAAGGAACACACAAGCATGACAAGAAACACCAACACCATCCCTTTTTTCATGAATGCCACCTCCGTTTATTAACGAATAGTATAAATACAATCATTCATTTGTCAATACAATAAAAAAGGCAGACCGAGGTCTGCCTTCATTTTGAAATATCAGAATAATTAGAATGCGTAACGAAGTTGCATTGACATTTCGTGAGCATTTTCAACTTTAGTGTTGTCATCACCATGTTTCCAAAAATCACCCGCAAAAAACATTGCATACACTGCTTTAAACTCAAGATTATCCATAATATTTGTTTTTAAGCCAATATCAAGCTCTGTACCGATTGACTTATCATATTCTTCCCAACTTGGCATTGATCTTTCTGTATAGGTGTGTTTCATAATACCGAAGTTCGCATATAAAAAGTCATATGCCACATTTACCGACATCACCATTAGACCGGGCCAAAATCCATAATAATTCGCAAGCGCCATTCGATCACATACATCACCACGCCCGAAATACTCAAGTCCGTAACCACTCATCCATTGATTACCTTCTGCAAAAGCAATCGTACTTGAGTTTCTATCAAGAAGCGCAAATGCCCCTCTCCATGATGAGATTTTATAAGACTCTCCGGGCTCATCAGGATTTACGCGATCATACGGTGTATAACCATAGTTGATTTTTGCTGAAAATTTTTCTTTTTCATAAGAAGCATACCCATACGCAAAATACCCGTCGATATCCCACGTCGATGTACTGCGATTTGTTGTTCCGTTATTGACAACATAATGCCCACCCACAGTAACGCTATCGGTAAGCTTATAATCTGCGCCGATTCCGTAGTAGACCATTTTAAAATCAACATATCCCCAACCCATTTCCTCTCTCATCGCATGATCTTCATAATAAAATGCCGTTTTAACAGACAATGAATCCATCATTTGATACTTCATATCAAAAATCCCAAACGTAGTTGACGCAGGAATAAGCCCATTAGATCCATCAGAATCCGCATCAACATCTTCGTCACGTAATGTTAGAAAACCGATATTCGTGTGCAATGAATCGCTGTCATAAGACGCAATAATACCCACGCCTTCATCACTCCATACAGAGTATTGGAAAATATCATCATAAGGTTGTAGCCCTGCAGTAAATGTCATCCCGGAAATAAATTCAGGTTTATACTGCAAATATGCGTATAATGTTCTTATATTTACTTCACGCTCATTGTAATTACTGTTCCCCCACTCTTCGTCACCGACTTGAAGCTTGTAATGAGCTAAAAGATTTTGAGATAACGCAGCTGTAATCCCCAGCCTATACCGTTGGTACATACGGTTTATACTCCCCAAGTCTACATAATCATCATTTTGAGGATATGCTGCCGGATCAGTTTGATCGGTATAGATAAAGCGTATCTCACCGTTGAATTTCCACGTCGTCTTGCCGATCTTTATCCCCTCAACTTCTTGAGTCACAAGAAAGGAACACACAAGCATGACAAGAAACACCAACACCATCCCTTTTTTCATGAATGCCACCTCCGTTTATTAACGAATAGTATAAATACAATCATTCATTTGTCAATACAATAAAAAAGGCAGACCGAGGTCTGCCTTCATTTTGAAATATCAGAATAATTAGAATGCGTACCGAAGTTGCATTGACATTTCGTGAGCATTGTCAAGCTTTTCGTCACCATATGTATAATAATCACCGGTAAAGAACATTGCATAGACGGCTTTGAATTCAAGCCCTTTCATGACTTCGGTTTTGATACCCAGGTCAAGTTCGGTGCCAATGCCTTTCTCAATTTCCATTGTACCGTAATCAGAACTGTCGGTCGCACGCAAAATACCGAAATTCGCAAACATGAAGTCATACGAAAGGTTCGCAGATACAACCATTAAACCGCCCCATCCGCCGTAACCATTGTTGACTGCTTGACGGTCGCATACATCCCCGCGTCCGTAGTACTCCAGTCCGTATGCGGTCTGCCACTGGTTACCGCCGAAAATACCCATTTCAGAACCTCCGTCAAGAAGGAAGAATGCGCCACCCCATGCGGTGACTGACATAGATTCTTCGCTCAATTCAAACGGAGTATATCCGAAATTGATCTTTGCTGAGAATTTATCCATGGTGATCGTTGAGTATGCATAGGCAAACCACCCGTTGATTTCAGGTTCCTGTACGGTATCATCATCTTCATCAGTGATCGTCATACTGCCGCTACGCAATACAAAATGACCTCCGAAAGAAAGCATGTCATTCATTGTATAATCGACACCTGCACCGTAGAATGCCATTTTATAGGTCAAATACGTGTCTTCCGGTCCCATAAAACCCAAATCAAAATCGCGGATGTAATCATAATAGAATGCACCTTTGACTGTCATTGCATCAGTTGCCTTTAGACTCATATCTGCAATGAACAAAGTCTCGGACGCGGGAAAAGGCACAACTCCTAAATCAATCAAACTCAATCCTTTCGACTTGATATACATCATTTGTGTATCAACATCGTCGTCACGTAAAGTAAGATATCCGAGATTGGCAGTAAATGTATCGGTCGTATGATTCAGCATGATGCCCACGCCCTCATCACTCCATACCGAATATTGGAAAATATCATCATAGCCTTGCAAGCCTACACGAAATGCAGTATTGTCACCCAAAAATTCGGGTTTGAACTGCAAATACGCATAGAGCGTGCGAATATTTACTTCACGTTCGTTATAATTTCTATTACCCCACTGCTCATCGCCGACCTGCAACTCAAAATGAGCGGAAAGACGATCATTCAGCTCGCCGGTCACGCCAAAACGATACCGCTGATACATACGGTTAAAGCCGTCCAACTCATCAGAATCAGGTGCACGGTCGTAACGCATAGTAGAATAATACATAGGGTCAGTTTGATCCGTGTACATGAATCTGATCTCTCCGTTGAATTTCCAGGTTGTCTCTCCAATTTTCAGCCCTTCGTTTTCTTGTGCCATAAGAAATGAGCACGCAAAAACAACTGCAAGCACCACCAACAGTCCTTTTCTCATAAAAACACCTCCGTTTTTCGATGCACGAATTATATGATGCAAGAAACGCAATGTCAAGGATATTTTACTAAAGAAGATGATTATGTTGAATTATATTCACTTATAGGCGACTAAAGACACCTTTATTATTATTCGCAGTATATTTTACTGTCTTTTATGATATATTATTCATATTTTTAACAATATTGTTCGTTATTTTAAGCGCTATGATTTATTCTTTTTGATTACAATGTAGAATTATTTCACACTTTGTTTTTCAACACCTCCGATCTGCAAAAAGAACTGCCTGAAAGAAAACTATGGGGATATTTACTGCATGTGCGCGTACGCCCCAATGAAGAGGCATATGACCAGCCCTTACCCACGAATTTGTGACGTAAATTTCATGCCGGAACAAGCCATTAACCACCACTTTTTCAATCAAAAACAATCCTAGTGAAGCTGAAGCAGGTTTCGAGAAATTAATCCCCAAGTGATTACAACCTACACAAAAAATAGTTTTGATATATAAGAACAGTTATGGTATAATAACCATGATTTTTTTATGCAACATATAAACTATCGTTATTCAATCGTCAAAACACTTGATTCTTTTGCTGAGTGCGATTCATACATTGTGAAGGACGCATTCGATAATCGACAATATCACGCTACTCTTATCAATTCGGCACAACACAGCTTCCTTTCGCTCATAAAGCGCAATTATCGCATGCTGTTGCAATTATCTCACGAGTTTATCAATCCCCCTTTTCGATTTGAAAAAGTCTTTTTTTGCGATGATGATTCAGATGAGAAACGCGTGCTGCTTCTCGAAAATCTTCCTGCCACCGATGCGCTTCATTCATTTTGCGATAAATCAACCGATGAAACTATTCATACTCTCTTTGCGCATTTGTTCTTATTCACGATGAATCTCGAAGAGACCGGGATCTACATTACCCACATTCCGCACCATGCAATTACGGTAAAAGACACAATGCCGTTTTTCAGCAATCTCCCGCTATGGTCCAATCTTTATGAGACACCGCTCAGTGTGTATCGCAGTATTGCGGATATCATCCGTACGGCATGTGCGAATCGTTCTTTCGCACCATCCTCCCCATTGAATGACCTTATTCATTCTTTATCGGCATTAGAAACACGAGAAGAGCTTGACTCATTACGAAACAACTTGGAAACGGTCTATCATACACCTTGTTTTGATGCCGCACCGTATTCAGTCGGCGCGTCTGCAGATTTTGATTATGTGGAAAAATTATTTCTTCATCCGTCAAAGAACTGGGGCATTATTCCTTGTACCTCATCCACACCGATAACCTGGCTCCATAACTATATAAAACAATTTGAAACCTCCGAGTCTCTTTTCTTTACCTTTATGGGATCCCCCGGTGATATGATCTTTCTGGAGCAATTATTTTTGCATCTCAGCATTTATTTCCCGCAAGATATTATTCAAAAATACAAAACCGTGTTACATTTTCTCACATCCGACAGTGTGCAGTTTCATCTCGATAGAATGACAAAAATCCAGTTATTTGAATCGCTTTCCCGTATTATACGCGCATTTGTGACCTATTACGGTTCACTAACTATTTATATCGTTCATTATGATAATTTGGATATGTTCAGCAGAGATTTTCTGGTCTATATCACACAGGATGAATACATAAAATCACTTCGTATCCTTACTGCCACGTCATACAGCGACAATTTGTTATATGATCTCAAGGAAAAGGGCATTGTTACCGAAAAACTCCCTATTGCATTCCAGCTTACCGAAACAACCGTTCGCCGTGTCATACCGTATTTGTGCCCTCGTACCGCACCCGATGACGACGCAGTGCAATTTATCACTTCGCATGTCAATTCAGCCGATGAAATCGCCGCGTTTTCACACCTTATGATAGAAAAACACGGACTACTCACCTTATCGTCGCACAGATTAACTTATTCTCCATCAAAAACATCGAAATTTGTATCCTATACCACCGAGCGAAATGAGGAATTATTGACCTTATTCGCATCCCTTTCCGAGCAGGAAAAGGTCAATCTTATCGTTTTGTCGCTTTTACATTTGCCGAAACCTGTCGCGTTCTTGCATAATATTCTTCCTGTTGCATTCATCGAATCAATGGTCGCTAAAAAACTTATCAACAAAGATTATGGTGTCTATTACATCACCGTACCGATGTTAAAAGATATCATTTCATCACAGGCAACCGAAGAAATGCTGCGAACGGCGATCGAAAAATATATTCTTATCATGATACCGTATAAAGACAAACGCTTATCAGACCTTCCCGAGCTTTTTGCATTATTATTCACATTGGAAGATCCTCGTCCTCTTTTCGAAGAATTACTCGGTGATATTGTGCGGCATAAGTATTATTCATATGAACCGAGAAAATATGAACTCATGTTCAATCTCATCACTGAAAAGATAATCGAATTCGAATTACCGTATACCAACACCGAGAACTTGCTTGATCTTCTCGAGCGTTTCGGCTTTGGTGAGCAAATAACCCGCTTGGTCTTTTACGCGAACAGTATTGCCTCCACCGCTCAAGAGAAAGTACGAACATTGTTCGGCATAGCAGAAACTTTCGCACTCGAACAAAATGAAAAATCTGCCGATAATTATATAGCCGATGCCTTCAAAAATATTCCGGCGCTTGACCCGAAATCCAGGACAACCGCACTTTTACACTATAACAAGGTCTTGCAAACGCTCAAGCGATACGAGGCGATCATTGACAACAGTGTCGTGATCATTTCCGAGTTGTGGGAGAATTTATCGATCATAAAAAAACTTGATCTGCTCATCAGCCTGGGGAATGCCTATTTTCGCAGCGGAAATGTGGAAGATGCACAGATACAGTTTGAACACACCATGTCGCTGATTGAAAAAAACATCAATCTCGTTCCTTTATATATGCAATCAACCGCGATCAACAATCTCGGAGTCATCTATAGCAAGCTGGGCATGTACGACAAGGCTCACGCAAACTATAAACGTGCGATCGCATTATATCAAAACTTTTCAGATATTTACGGCCTGACAACGACGTATAATAATCTTGCGTCACTTTCATTGAAGATCAATCCGTTTGACTCAATAATATACAGTTATGCGATGAAAGCCCTTTCATATGCTCGAAAGACAGGCACGCTTCCCAACATTATTCTCGGTTATTCGTCGTTGATCTCGTATTATTTCAATAAAGGGTATTTATATAAGATCGAAGAGATCATCCACACCAACCTTGCTCAATTGCTCAATACCGCGATGGAAACCGAAAACACCGATGAACTGATCAGTCTTCTTTCCGCACTCATAAATTTTTACTTGTTTATCGGCGATTTTGAATCGGCACAGACACACATCACCGCCATTCACACGACCATTGATAAAAACGCACTTACACAAAACAAATATATCGCCGATATTGTCACACTGAAATATCTCTTTGAACTTGCCGAGTATCAAAAATTGCTGGATGAGTGGGAAATCCTTTCGGAGAAATATGAGAAACCCGCTATATCCGACCGTATCATCATTGATATATTCTATTTTTCGTTTTTATCCGCCATTATAACGGGAGATACTGATACGATCTCACGAATTCAATATCTGCTTCGTACCAACTATTCCGAATTTTTCTCGTTACCGTTCTACGAAAAAAAATATTTATTCATGCTCAGTGTAAAAAAGTATGAATTCAATGAAGTAGTATTTGCATTGTTACGGTATTTATTTACTTCTACCGAGTCCAATAAAAACTATGAATTAACCGCTTTGATAGAACTTGCACGGAGACACCAGAATACCGACTATTTAAAAGAACTCTATTGTGAAATGTTATTATATCACGATTTCATCGCAAGTAATCTTTCAGAACCGTTTACCCGATTCCTCACCAAAAAACCGATACTCCGAGACACTTTGAATTATATCAAAGACACTTATTCGTTACCTGTGCCAACCTTGGACGCACTTCGTTCTTCCATCAATCATACCTATCTCGAAAATTCCGATAAATTTGACAAAAAAACTCCGTGGGATTTCATCGCCGTCGTGTTAAATATTGATAACGACTATGAATCATTGTGTAATTATATCATTCAACGATTTGAAGCTTTCAGGGTCATTATTTTCAATGTGTCAGCAAAAAAACAACTCACACCGGTCTTTACGATCAAAAAGAAACCGTATTATGCTGATGATGAAGAGGTCGATGACGAGGCGCTTGCGCGAGCGATACAATCAGGAGATATCGTATTCCGTGATTTGACACAAAACTTTACATGTCTTTACACAAACGGCGTGAAATACAGCGTTGCAATGCCGATCATCGATATCGAACGTGTTGAGATCGATACCAAATTAAAACGCAGAAAAAGTGACGTTTCACAAAAAATGAAAAAGGTGCCTTCAAAAATCATATATTTCGACACCAAACGGTTCATATCGCCGATCCCGTTCTATTCAAGATTCCAATTTTCCGGTTTGCAGGAAGTGTTGTCGCTCTATAACCACTATTCTTTGATCAAGCGGAATGCATTGTTATGCCCTACAAGCGGAATTTATAATTTTTACTATTGGCATCTTCTTTTGACAAAATTACTTGCCGAAGAACATGCCCCGGATGAAATATCACTTATCGTCATTATTGATGTATTGAATTATAAGGACATTTGTGCAATTTACGGATCTGATACCGATCGTCGTTTTATCAAATATTTTACTTCTGCACTTGAGCATATCGTCAGAAAAGACGATATGATCGGCAAACATTCCCGACATTCCTTTATCGTCAATCTGTTGTTAAATACAGATGCAAAACCGGAAGATGTCATGGCGCGGATAAAACATACCGTCGAAGAATATGATTTCCCCGAGCTTACGGTACAGGTAAAAATAGCACTGGGCGGCGCGTTGTATCCTGAACACGGTATGAGTTCCTCCGCACTCATTGAAAATACCGAAACAGCCCTCTTAGAGGCGAAAAAAACAGATTCAAGGTGCATGTTGTGGAATAAGAACATGAAGCGAGTCGTTATGAATTCACCGCTTCCGGTATCCGTTGATAAAATGTATCTGCAATCGACCGCAGTGCTTGAGCTTATCAATATGACGATTGTGAATCATTTTGAATTGTGTTCAGCAGTTGCCGAGGCACTGATGAGAAGCATCAATTTTTCGAGTCTGTATGTAAAGGTCGCTGAACAAGAAATAAAATTCGGAGACACGTTGTGGATCGACAGCATCATCGCGTCGCATAAGGACGGATTATACTTTTATCAGGACGAACATTATATCGTGCAATTTTTTGATGACACCATGCATCTGCTTTTACTGTCAGAAAAAGAAATAACCATTGATGACTACTATATTCTCAAAAGTATCTATGAATTGATGAAAATGAAACTTCTGGAATTCAATCGATAATACAAACGATACTACCGTACACAATCGTGTTTCATAAATCGAATTGTAGATTTTCCACTCTCATGCACGTTAACGGCGCTTTCGCAAAATTGAACTACCCCGCAAAGCTACGAGGTATCGAAAACATAATTCTGTAGTTGTGCGCCCACCCCAAACCCCTCCCGTGAAAATCGGGAGGGGCTTCCGATTTGAATAGCGGGGACTTACGTCCCCGCACCCCTTAACAATAAAAGCTGCATGCAATCAATATTCCAAAATCGGCCTTAAAAAATCAGCGTGTAGCAATTCAAGAACTTTTTCGTTAAAAAACAAATACTGTCTGAGCGCAGCGAGTTTATTTGTTTTAGAAAAAGTGCGCAGAATTGTAGCTGATTTTTTACAGCCTTGACTTTTTTGTTACTTTTTGTGGCAAGACAAAAAGTAAGGCAGGAGTTTTGAAGTTGTGCCATCCCCAAACCCCTTCCGTTGGATTCGGAAGGGGCTTCCGATTTGAATAGCGGGGACTTACGTCCCCGCACCCCTTAACAATAAAAGCTGCATGCAATCAATATTCCAAAACCGGCATTAAAAAATCAGTGTATAGAAATACTTGCAGGTAACGCATACCAGGCGTTCCGCAATTTTTTACAGCCTTGACTTTTTTGTTACTCGTTGTGGCAAGACAAAAAGTAAGGCATGGGTTTTGAAGTTGTGCCCACCCCAAACCCCTCCCGTGGAAATCGAGAGGGGCTTCCGATTTGAATAGCGGGGACTTACATCCCCGCACCCCTAATAAAAGCTTCATGCAATCAATATTCCAAAAACGGCCTTAAAAAATCAGCGTGTAGCAATTCAAGGACTTTTTCGTTATAAAACAAATACTGTCTGAGCGCAGCGAGTTTATTTTTTTGAGAAAAAGTGCGCAGAATTGTAGCTGATTTTTTACAGCCTTGACTTTTTTGTTAC
>CAYRFE010000026.1:0-49644 GCA_964423645.1 uncultured bacterium
AAAACATCTTAACAGATGTTGAGAATTACTGCAATAAACTTTTGGTTTATTTATTGTGCCTCAACCAATACTATGATTCTTACCCAAAATATAAGATACAAACCCTATAAGTAGTAACCAAAATATTAATACTTTTCTCATAATTCATCTACTTCTCCTTAATTCATATACTTATTAAGAATTTCTCCATACAGAGATCCTTGTTTTACAACGCCAAAACTTGCATTATATTCATCAATAAATTGCTTATCTACCGTTGTGTTATTAAACATGATATTTAACCCCTTAAAATCCAGAGGCCCCATAACTACTTTAACTTTTAATCCCATCTTTTTAGCTAAAAATTTCCCTTCCCATTCATCAGCAACAACAACTATTAATTGTTTATTCCTTAAAGCTCTGAAATTTTCTTCATCACTACCTCCAAAAAGACAAGAAAAGGGTTCTAAAGCTGATTTAGTAAGATCTGAGTAATAAAAATTTCTCTTCAATCCAACCAACCCTTTATATATTTCCATTACTCCAACTTCTTTATCTGAATCCAGAGCAAAAAATACTAAACTAACATTAATTATAGGCTCCTGTGAAATAGAACATGTTTTAAAATACTTTCGATCGATATACTCAGTTATAATAAGAGGTATAAAAGCATCATAAGCTCCAATTAATGCTTGTTTTAAAACAAAATCTCTGTTTCCCATTTGAAAAGAAACTTTGTTTCCCATTTCCTTAGCAACTTCTCTCATAATATCCGGAAATATTCCAACTATTTGCCCAGAAGAATTCTTGTAACAATAGGGAGGTTTATGGTAACACCCTACAACCAAGTCCTTAGCTAGGACACTCCCTAAATTCACAAACACTAATAAAAATAAAAAAATATTTTTCATAATTAATCTCCTTTTTAAAAATAAGTTAATTTCAAATTAGTGATGCCCTAATAGCACATTTCTTTTTCCAAGATAGTCTTGCCAATCATAAAATTCGGATACGATTTGTTTTAAGTTATTCATAAATATTCATCAATCGAATTGTGCATAACGTTAGCGAATACGCCATATGACGTGTATTTTTTCATATATCTTCCTCCCTATTGACTATCGTATATAAATAAATATATGTCAATATAAATTCAACGCCCCATAAGACCGTTTATGTTGAGCAATGCCCTACTCCGCGTTTTTGACAACACTGATACAATCTGCTATACTTGATCTGCACAAATACTTTTTCCATTTCATTGTGCTCCTTTACCGCTCGAACACGGCCAATTCGGGCGGTTTTCTATTTATCACGCTCTATTCGCTTTTAAAACGGGCTTCAAAATAAAAAAAGGCGAATGTTCTGCCTTTATTTACAATACATAAGAGTATTTATTTTCAATTGCTGCGAACAACCCGGAACCCCAAATCGTAGCACTGGATAAACGGACCGCCGTAGTTGCGATAGGCGACACCCGCTTCGGAGGCACTGCTCTCCCAACTGCTACCGCGAAACACACGGAGACCGCCCGAAGTCGCCCCCTTATAGTTGGTGATCGAGCTTGCTGGGTACTCCTTTGCCCACCAATCCCAACACCATTCCCATACATTGCCACTCATATCGTATAAACCTAGTTCATTCGGCTGTTTCGTGCCTACAGGATGGGTTTTGTAGCTGCTGTTTTCGTTATAACATGAATAATTACCAATACTGTTGTTTCCATTGCTGCCTGCAAAGAGTTTGGTATAGCCGGTTGTATTTACTTTACCAGGATTTTCACTATCCGCTCCCATCGCTGCCCACATCCATTCAATTTCTGTGGGTAAGCGATACCCGTCTGCGGACCAATCCGCTCGTACGGCATCCCATAAAGGATTATTTGTTGTCGGAACGCTCCCCCATCGGACGGGATTAGTGCTGCCGTTAATCGTATACAACGGAGTTAATCCTTCAAGCATACTCAATTTATTACAAAAAACCAACGCATGATACCAATTCACCTGTTGGACAGGATCTTGCTGCCCAGTTGAATTGTATGTATCGCTAGGATCATACCCCATTACCTTTTCAAACTGCTCACGCGTAATTTCCTTTTCGCTGATGTAGAATACCGAGACGGTGCTTATATTGTCATTTCCCTCATCACGCTGAAATGATCCAGCGGGCACATACTTTAACGTACCTATGGTCGGGGAAGTAAAATCACTTTCTTTTTGTGTAAAAGTCAATCCAACAAATAGTATTAACATACTCATGACGCACAGCATTCTTTTCGTGACCTTCATAGAGCCTCCCTTTTTATCCTTGCAAATAGCCTTAAAAACATCTTACCTAAATATACTTGATTAATTCTTCTTGAGCAATAAACAAAGCGTTTTTTCCCCAATTTTAACCGTCTGTTCGGCATGGATTTCAGCGCCCCATAAGACCATTTATGTTGAGCAAATATGATTTCTCTACCTCTCTTTTGTTCAGTTCGAAATAATTAAATCGCTTTAGACTCTTTCGTAACTATCGTATAAAATCCGACCATATACAACATCGGCTCACTAAATTATTATTATAACATATCATAACATTTATGTTGCATTATAACATTGCGTATGTTAGGATGCTTATACGGCGTTATCATGGCGCATAACAGGAGGAAAAGAGGCGTATACTATGGATTTTCTTACAAAAACAACTAGATATATTGCCGATTCATTAGGTATGTCTGTCGCATTGTCTGCTCAAACGCTTTTAGTGAATATACCACGTTATCTGACTGATCTGTATTCAATACACGAGATCATACTACACGGTCGCAACTTTTATACTCTCATTCCTAAAACATCTGAAGATCCAATCCCAAGTCTTCTTAAAAAACATTGCACAACATTGGAAGGACTTCTCAAGCAACCAGTAATTTATCTATCGGCAACCATGACCGCATATACCCGGAAACAATGTGTGCGTTTAAATATTCAATTTGTAGTACCGTATAAGCAATTATATATCCCGATGCTTGCACTGGATATGACAGAACGCTTTACGCCTGTAAAAACCACCCGAAATATCCTTGGACCGGCCACACAAGCAGTGGTCTGTGTGATGTTTCTGTCTCCACACAACCAAATGACGCTACAAATCGACACATGTGCTCAGGCACTTAACTACACAACAATGACCATAAGCAGAGCGTTTGATGAAATCGAAGCTCTGATTCCGGATATGATTCAGAAACGAGGCCGTGAGCGTCTTCTTATGATGCCGAAGAATCGTCATGCCGTGTGGGAAACATTAGAGCCCGTATTAAAAACCCCGGTCTTGAACCGGATATATCTGATGGAAAAACCGAAAGGCGTAACCCTCATCAAATCAGGCCTAACTGCTACAGCACATTATACCAATATTGCAGACACACTATATGAAGTCTATGCGGTTCATCACTCGTTCATTAAATCAATTAAAAAAGAGAATGAAGGGATCATAATTCCGGTTGCAGAACCTCATGCAATTACAGTTGAGACTTGGCGGTATGATCCTATTCCGCTTTCACGTAATGGATATGTAGATCAACTCTCACTGTATCTCAGCCTTCGTAATGATGATAATGAACGCATACAGGCTGCATGCACATCTCTGATCGGAGGTATTTTGTGATACGAGGATTGGATATATTTAAAAAATCTTTTTCCCCTTTCCCGGATTGTTTTGTGATCATCGGCGGGACAGCATGTGATTTATTATACGGAGAAGCGGGGCTTACCTTCCGTGCAACAAAAGACATTGATATGGTGTTGTGTCTTGATACCCCACGTCCGGATTTTGGAAGAACTTTTTGGGATTTTATTACTAAAGGGCAGTATAATCATTGTGAAACAACAACTGCTTATACACAATATTATCGGTTTACGCATCCGTTTTCAAGTGAATATCCTCATATGATTGAATTGTTTTCACGCATCCCAAGCGGACTTTCGCTTCCTTCTCACGCGAAGATTACACCAATCCCCATGAGCGAGGACATATCGAGTCTTTCTGCAATCGTCTTAGATAAAGATTATTACACATTTCTTAATGCAGGAAAAACAATAGTGGAAGAACTTCCTGTTGCTAACGTAGCGCACCTGATTCCATTGAAGGCCAAGGCCTGGATAGACCTTACACAGCGAAAAGCAGACGGTGCTCATATCGATAGCACTGATATAAAAAAACACCGCAATGATATTGTGCGATTATTGCAATTACTCCCCAACACATTTATTATCGATCTTCCTGCATCGATCAACGAGGATATGATAACATGCAGAACGATGCTCACGAAGTGGACCGATTTTAACGGCAAACTTGTAGGGAACACTGCTTTGACTCTCGGGATGTTGATTGACCAATTAACACGCATCTACAGATTACACTAACAAAGAAAGTCGTTGTTCAAGAAACTCTTATTGTTTGAAATAACTTCCAGCGTGCAGTGAAAAATAATATTCGTAACATTTCGGCACCCTACTTTTTTAGCTTATTTTTTGCACCAAATTAGTGCTACTCAACATACCCTATGTTATCGGACGTTATGAAAATAATTAATATAAGAAATAAAAACTACTTTAACGCATATATGCCGGTGTGTCAATGCCGTAATAATGTAATTACAGGATTTTGAAACGCAAGTTCTGCCAGGTCTGTGTTAGTAGCCGTTATCCATGTAAAGCCTTTGATATTTCCCATACTCCTATTTTTGAAGGTTGAAAAAGTCCTGTGGGTTGGGATACGTTACCTGATAGAAAAACAAGACTTGTCATCAATTTCTCAGGTTTTTGTAAATTTTCCTTTGTTTTACTTAGGTGTTGACCAGCATACTCTTTAAAAAACAAATCGTAAATGTCTTTGTATTCCGTAAGAGTGTCATTCAAGTCAATTGTTTTGTTCGGTTGATCTGCATCAAAGCTGAACCATTTTGTGTAAAAACCTTCAGGAACAATTGTATCCGGTAATAAATTTTTAAATTTAGGTTCTATATAATTCGTTTGATTTGATTTAATTTTCTGAAAGTCTTTGATGAAATCACTTTGATTACCACAAATTAAAAAGTATGCTTTATGTTCTGCGTCAAGAAATAAGTATAATCTCATTAGGTCGTTAAAAATCCTTTGCTTCTCATCTTGCGTCCTTGTCGAGCCATTCTTGATATACTTAAACTCAAAAACTGCTTTTTCTTTAGAGTTCTTACTAAAAAATAGATCGAATCGTTTTCGTGAAAGTTTGGGATGGCTATATTCTAATACAATTTCATCAATATTTAACCTTTCTAAATATTCAGATGCTGGATACTTTATAGAGCTTTCACTAAGAACATAATTTCGTCCAACTGCAGATGTGTAACTTAGCCACCACATAATCGCAGTTGCCAACTGGTTTACGTTGACATCCTTTGTCGTCATAATTTTTGGTTTTTAAACTCTTTATAATCGAGTTCATTTATTCCACTTATAACGACTCTTACCCAAGGATTGTCAAGAAAAACCTCAATAAAATCATTATAGCCCTTATTGCCAACATAATTGAAAACAGCTTCATTCATAATTGATGTCGGATTGTCTGTGTTCAGTCCACCCCGAAGAATAGCAACTTTGCCGACCGTAATATTATTATTTTTTTTAAGTTCTTGTTCAAAAATTTCAATTTTTAGCATTTTAATACTCCTCGTTGTTTGTTGAGTCGTTATAACTACGGTTAACATTAGCGTAAATATCATATCGCATATAATCACCCTTGTTTTTATGTACTAAGGAATATTTCAAATTTGTTTTCATACATTTACACCGCTACTAAGTATCGTATAAAATTTATTATTTGTCAATATGATTTCATGTCCCATAAAACGCCTTTATGTTGAGCGACAGCCTATCCTAAAAGAAAAAGCACCTGCCATTTTGCGATTACCGGTGCCAAACATCCAAAAAATATTTCCCTCACACCCCTGCGCTCCCGGTCTGCTGCTTCGGCTTCGCGCCTCGCGCTGAGCCCGGTTTCGCGGGCTGCTCGTTGCAGAACTCAGGGGCGAACAACCCGGAACCCTACACTGCTGCGCAGGGTAGACGGGTGGTCGTTAAAGCGATAGGCAACACTCGCGTCGGAGGCACCGCTGCGCCAACTGCCACCGCGTTTAACGCGGTCATCACCCGAAGCCGCTCCCTTATAGTTGGTGGTCGAGCCTGAGGGGTAGTTCTTTGTCCACCAATCCCAACACCATTCCCATACATTACCACTCATATCATACAGACCAAGTTCATTCGGCTGTTTCGTGCCTACGGGATGAGTAGTGCTGCCACTGTTCCAGCCAGCCCACGCATAATCACCTATATCATTAGTTCCGTTACTTCCGGCAAATGCTTTCGTATATCCTGTAGTGCCATTGACCGCGCCCATGGCTGCCCACATCCATTCCATTTCAGTGGGTAAACGATAGCCGTTGACATCCCAATTTGCAGTTACAGTCGGAACACTGCTCCAATCTGTGCTGTCCTTGATCGTATACACTGGGGTCAGACCTTCAAGCATACTCAGTTTATTACAAAAAACCAACGCACTATACCAATTCACCCGTTGGACAGGATCTTGCTGCCCAGTTGAATTGTATGTAGCGCTAGGATCATATCCCATTATCCTTTTAAATTGTTCACGTGTAATTTCTTTCTCGCTCATGAAAAAAGCCGATACCTTGCTAGTATTTTTTGGATCTGATCCTATTTGAAAAGTACCCCCGGGTACATACTTCATTAATCCAATATTTGGAGATTTAAACTCATTAGATGAATTTGTATGCAAAACTACAATGGTTTTTATACATAAACCAGATACTATATCCCACGTTTTAATCGTATTATCGCAGCTTCGTGATATAATAATTTTTCCATCAGACGAAAATGTAATATTGGAAATACTGTCTTCATGACCAACAAGTGTTCTATAATATGTATTATCAACAATATTCCATATAATGATTAAACTACCAGACCCCCATGAGATATACCTCCCATCCGGAGACTTCGCAACACTTGTAATCATTCCATTAAGACTTTGTGAAAAAACACCTAGTAATACAATAGTACAAAGCATTGTTATACACTTTTTCATTCTACCCTCCCGGCATATTCTTATATTTATCTCATCTACATCTCTGTGATTATGGTAATTTTACTATTATACTTTTATCAGCTCCTATTCTTATACTCCATCCTTTAGCTTTCCATAACTCTTTTGATATTTCAAAAACTACTGCGCTAGAAGATGTTACACCAGGATTTAGGTTGCTTAGAATTTTTTCATCATTTGTGTTTTCTGTAGCATATGACGAAGACGCGTCAATATCTGATGTATATTGTACACCAGATGGATCTAATAATGTAATATTTGGTAAATCAAAGGCACTGATTGGTTGTTTTGTAATATTTTTATACTTATACCGCACAATAACGTACAAAGCGCCTTCACTTGCATCGGAATTAAAAAAGTTACTACCAACAGAATACCGCTCGACTATTGACAAAATTGTTACCTCATAATTATTGGTCAGAAGCGGTATACCAATTTTATTTTGTTGTTTTTGAACAGAAGATTTTGTTATTTGACTATTTGTACTGGATGGGGTCATTGTACCATAGATATATGCCTTGCTATTTATTGGGTTTTTAAAAACTACGCCTTTTAATTCAAATATTCCTTGTTTTAATGAAGCATCTCCGGTAATAATCATATTACTCCATTGTTCTTTGAATTGTTGCGCCTCAGAGGATGGAACTTTCAATTCTATCAGTTTTTTGTTTGATAATTCGATTAAAAAAGTATCTGCATCTGCAATATAGTTTTTGATTTTCATGTTTTTTAAAACTCTATCAAGATATTTATTTTTTAAATTATCTGAAATTTCCTTTGTATATTCTTGGATTTTCTTTTTCCGTGTAACATCATTAACACGATTATTATACTCATTAGTTTTCTCAAATTCTCCCTTTTTCTCCCATTCGAATATTTTATCTGATACAAATAAAGCAATTTCATCTAATAATGTTACGTTTAAGACTTTGACAGCTTTCACTCCGTTCCCGGGTTGGAAATATACAAGATTCGAGGGGGCATTATTATCAGTTGTTGTACTAATACACTCGCCATTTTCAACATTCCATATTTTAACAACACCATCATCGCTTTCAGAAACAATATATTTCTCATCTGGAGAATAAATAACTGTCAAAATACCTTTTTCGTGGCCATTAAGAGTTCGGATGCAAATACCCGTTTCGATCTCCCATATTTTAATTGTTTTATCTTTGCTTCCTGTTAATAAATATTTTCCGTCATTTGAATATTTAATACAATTTACAGTATTGCTATGACCAGAAAAAGTATTTAAACAAAGCCCTGTGGTTGTGTCCCAAATTTTAATGGTTGTATCAGCACTGCCTGATGCAATATTTTTCCCATTAGGAGAATAAGCAACACTATAAACAGTTGCTGAATGGTCTTTTAATGTATAGATACACTCGCCCGACACAATATCCCAGATTTTGATAACGTGCTCTTCTGTCCCTGAGGCTATATGCTTACCATCTGGTGAACAAGCAACATTCCCTCTGAAGTTGCGATCGTGTGTTAATGTATTTTGAGCTTGAATAAAAAAACCTAATAACGATAAAAACACGAGCAAAATTGCACACCTCATAACGTTATACCTCCTATAAGTATTAACAATTCTTGTAACCGCCACAAGTACAATTACAAATTTCCTTAAAATTTATTATTAACTTCATAAAGGATAGTAGCAGACATTTTTTATCGATGCAATAAACTAAAAGATTATTCAAAAATATTTCTTCAACGTCTCATAAGACCATTTATGTTGAGCGGCACACTGCTTTTAAAACATGGCCTCTATTTTCGTTATAAACCGCCTTCAAATAAATAACTCTACTTTAGCTCATTCCTTTTTCCGGAAATTATTGTAATGATGGCAATACAATCTTGATATTGTATTATCGTGTTGCGATTATTCCTCAATTGGGAATTATTGGCATACAATTATACATTCTTTAGAGGTAGTAGAAAATTACACTGTATTACTAGAGATTAATTCGAGGGGTTAGTGCGTACTTTCCATAATGCCATAGGATGGCGTTGAAGGCGTCCAATGATTGCTTCATCATCAAATAATAATTCAGGGTGATAATCCTTCAGTTCGAAGCGATCAATAAACGCTCTTTCTTTATCTGATAGCACCATGAGGGCTTGCAAGAATTCATTTACTTGCTTCTTCGCCTCATCTGCAAAAAATTGATCGCCCGTGCGAAGGACCGGCAAAAGTTCGGTGCGTATTGAATAATCTGTTATCGAATCAAACATATCTTGTGAGAAATTCTTATTTATAGGCGTTGCCGATATTGCCGCGTAGAACACGGTGCATTTTTTTAATACTATAAAATCCTCGGGATTAATAATTCCCGAGCGAATCATTTGGGAAACATCATATAGATCACGCGCTGCAGCACGATTTAAAAGTGCATTGATTTTGCTTGCGTAAAGCTCCACCGGGGCTAAAATTTTTATGAGGCTTTTTTTCTCCAACACGTCTGCAAGTATTGATCTTATTTCATACGGTAAAATATGTGTTCGAAGCGAATAATTAATCTCGATTTTAATAGTATCGCTATTGCCACCGGTATTTTCATATACTAACGAATAACTGTCAAGACTATGATGCTGTCGTACGGTAAACGAATACTGTTGTGATCGGATATACTTTTCAAGATCAGCTCTGATGACATCTCGGGCTGCCAGCATCTCATCTCTCCTGTTGTTTGCCGTATAATCCAGATCTATATCAACAGAAAGTCGAGGCAAATCAAATAAAGTAAGATTGATAGCCGTGCCGCCTTTTAAAACGAGTAGTTCTTTTAAAAAAGAATTTCTGTTTATATACTCTAAGATTTCTTTAAGACGAAATACTTTTTCAAGAGTGTCTCGCACAAACCCATATTTTTCAGCTTGCCTTGCTAAATAACCTTTATCATATTTCATTGTTTATTTCACCGTCTTGAATAAAATTAGTAAAATTAAAGTTCCTACTCACAATCAAATTCCATTCTTTTATAAACCGCCCTGTTCTATTCTGTGATGATAAATAACGTACACTTTTCCCTGCTTTATTTTTACAATGGTCAAATAATTCATTGGTAAGCTTTAAGGACTCTTTATAGTGCGATAATATAAACCCGACCTTTTGATACACCATTTGTATATTATACATATCAAGATACCGTATTAACTTAGCGCTATCCAACCAGGGGATATTATTTAAACAATGAAGTATCTCTTCTAGGCCTCCGATCTTCTCGGAATCCTTTATGCTGTCCACGACACTGCGTTCCAAATCAGTTATTCGTATTCCACCTGCATAATCAAGGAAATCGACGCCTTTGTTGAATTTTGATTTGGTAAATACGTAACGTACTCCCTTAAAACTAAAATTATTAAAACTTTTCATTGAAGATACATACACGACATATCTCACTTGATTTGAATAGCCATAGTACTCCAACGCTGATATATGAGAGACGCAGGCTTCAGTATTTATAGCAGAAGCGATCTGGTACTTTGTTGCAATAACAGTGCCTGTTTCGACAGATATACAGCTGTAGAGATTCTTCCGTATTTTTGATACTAAGTGTTTATTCATTAACCGGTACAAAACCGAATATGCTGTTTTTTTATTGCCCGTAAAAGACTCGACGTCTTTTATCGAAAAGATTGGTGTTTTTGCAAGCTCAGCATACCCTATCATAGCGCCTCCTCGCTTTACTTATACCACAATATTCTTTAATTGTAAAGAACAATGACGATTATATAAAGCATCTCATTCAAAATACTTTATAATAAAACCGTTATTATTTATTTACGAAGAAAATTAAATGCTATTTAAAGTCTATCATAGCGCATCAAGAAGGACAAGCATTACAACACAATTTTACTCCTCATGCAGAACAATTAATATGGGGTATTAGTAGGGCAAATGGGGCAATAAAACAGCGAATAATTGCACCAAAACAGTGCAACTCAAGATACCCTTGATTACAGAACGAATATTGTTATTATATAATAAGATACGAAATATTTTATACTATTTGAAAACTACATTGCGGTGAGAAAGGTATACAAGCATGTTAAATGATCGCGACGCAAACCAGGATTATTACTCACAATTTCCTGGCTCTTTCAAACATATACCCGCAGGTTCTTTTCAAAGAGATAGTGATCCTCTTAATATAAGCACTGTAAAAGCTTTTTATATGAGCAAATATCAAACAACGAAAAAGCAATATTGCACAATTATGGAAATAGTAGGTAGCAATGAGCATCCTTTTAATCCCATGAAGTATGTCATATGGTTTATGGCATTGATTTATTGCAATAAATTGAGTGGGATTGATAGATTGCAACCTGTATATTCCATAAATGGCATCACGGATCCCGAAGGCTGGAGTATTCGGTCGGGGAGCCACTGGGATATAACAAATTATACACCGTAGAATATTTATTTTGATATGACAACCAACGGTTATCGTCTGCCAACTGAAATGGAATGGATGTGGGCTGCTATGGGCGCAGACACCGAAAATCCCGGTCAAATTAACACATCGGGATATTCAAAACAATTTGCCGGCAGCAACGGTAAAATACTATAGACAAGTATGCATGGACAAAAGAAAACAGTAACGAATACCTGCATGATGTCGGCACAAAACTTCCCAATGAACTTGGACTGTATGACATGAGCGGCAATATGCGCGAATGGTGCTGGGACACAGAATGGGAAATGCCGTTGTGTACTCAACAGGAAATTATTGATAATCCGCATGGAGCTTCTTCAGGCACAACACGCAGCCAACGCGGGGGCGGCTGGGGAGACAGTGCAAGATTAATCCAAATAAACACACGGCTTTTCGATAATCCGCTGTTTTTTCAGCCCTGGACGGGATTTCGGATTGTACGAACAGCTGCCAAATAATTGTTGCCGATATATCCGTTCAAGCACAACCGAGTGTCATTCCCGTGAAAACGCATATCCAGAATATTACAAATTACCACCTGGATTATCGGGGCAAGCCCGATAATGGCACAAGTGCACTATTTGTGCTTCCAGTTGATGGTTCAGAAAGAAAATATGAAATAAATTTAATTTGTGGAACTGATAAAGAAACTGAGACTAAGAAAGAATGTGAATCTGTTTCAACTCAAAAATGTATTTCAAAAGACGATTGTAAAGATATTGGAAACGGTAAGATTAAAAAAATAGATGTATCAAACGAATATATTTGTAAAAAAGAAAATACAATTTGTTGTAAAAGTAGTGAGTAAAAAATATATTCATTAATTAAATGCCATTTTTTTATATGCCTTCCAAAATTCAGGATTATTAAAATCATTTGGAACAACATATCCAACAGAATCTAAATATTTTAAATTATTTGTTTTTATTGTAGCATTTAACCATTTATCTTCTCCAAATTTTTTAACTGGAACAAGATATCCTTCTTCAAATGCTTTATCTTTATTTCCTGATCTATAATTTGCTTCAGCAACACTATGATAATAATCAATAACTGCGCTTGGATCTTTTTCAAAAAGTTGTTTCATATAACTCTCTGAAAATTTAACTTTAGTTTCATTTATTTTCTTAAAAGCCTCATCATATTGTTTAAGACCAGTATAACTAAATATTTGTCCAGTTATTGCTTCTAATAATAAATCTTTATTGACATTTTTTGATTTAGTAATCATTTCATATGCATTAAGGTAATGCATACCAGAATATTCAAATTCGCCATCTTTTAAATTATCTTTACCCCAATACATATGTTCTTCAAGAGTTTGAGGACCATCTCTTGATCTTCCACTGCTAACATTATTTTGATCAATAATTTCGTATTTAGTTCCATTAGGAGTTACTCCAGTATTAACAGTATAAGAAGTTATTACTCCATTTTCATTTTTTTCAACGTTTATACTTTCACCATAAACAGGTTTAGCAAGACCAGCAGATATGAGTTCCATGATGGCAGTCAGGTGTGTGGGTTTTTCATTGGGCGATGCGCCTTGCGTGGGCTCATGATGTGCGAAGAATACGGGAAGATAGTTGAACACTGCAATCAGGATTACGATGAGTGCACTCTTTTTCATGACGGCGCCTACCTTTCGTATGCTTTCTGCCACGAAACCACGATTTGAATATATACTTCTCGGCATATTTGTCAAGCGTTTTTTGTGCAAGATGATATTTTTTATTTCCATTTCCAGTATTTTGTGTCATTCCCGCCACCGTTTTCACGAGGATAAACTCCGGCGGGAAGCAAGCCGGGATCGGTCGCAACCGTTTTTTGTGTGTTTTCCGGTGTGATTGTCATTTCGACGACTATTTCAGTCGGAGAAATCTTTTGTGTAATCACAAATGTTATGCGGATTACCGCATGGATTTCTCACATACGTTCGAAATGACAAGAGCCATTTTCGATGTGTTCAGATTTTAGGAAAACAGCGGGGCTTTTGCTAATACTCGCACTACCCGCATACAACACAGACTTTACCCTGCCACATTCGATCACGTTACACTGCAACACCCACTAATGTAGCAAAGGATTAGATTTCTGAGCGCATGTCATGAATCACGTGGACCTGTTCCCCCCGGACCATTTACATACCATCGCAAAAAAGAAGAAATTTCACAGGTTTGAAATGTTTCCGTTTGAACACATTTTTCTTCATTAAATTCTCCTCACTGTTTTAAATCACGCAATGACTATACGCAATTCGATTTTATTTGCACCAGAACCCTACGTAAAATGTGCTGATGTCGCTTGACATATGACCACAATTTGGTATAGTGAACAACGGTAATCCAAGATTTATATTACGCTTTAATGGCAATGCGTAGTGCCCACAGAAACTGAAAGGAAAAGAAGTATGTATTATTTCAGATCTCGATTGAACTATACCGGTTTGTTTGTAATAGTTCTTTTTTTTATAGAAGCGTTGTTTTTTACAGAACCTATAGTAGCAAATGAAAAGGTCCGATTACAACTAAAGTGGGACCATCAATTCCAATTTGCAGGGTACTATGCCGCTGTTGAAAAGGGTTTTTATTCGGCTGCAGGGCTGGATGTAGAGATCCTTCCTGCACAACCGGGCACTGATGCCCTGCAAGAAGTTTTAAAAGGTAACGCAGATTTTGGCGTCGGCACCACCGATCTTTTATTGATGCAGGACAACGGGAATCCTTTTGTTGTTCTGGCGGTTATCTTTCAACATTCTCCAAGCGCATTTATGGTATTAAAAAACAGCACTATTCAGAGTATTCATGATCTGGCGCATCATACGATCATGATCGAAGAAAATTCAGCCGAACTTAAGGCATACCTTAAAAGTGAACACATAACCGATATCACGATCCTGCCCCACACTTTTAATGTCAAAGAATTGACTTCAGGGCAAGTTGATGCAATGTCTGTTTATGTAACCGACGAACCCTTTGAAGTAAAAAGAATGAAAAAGGACTATATGCTTTATTCTCCGCGGGCTGCTGGGATCGATTTTTATGGAGATAACCTCTTTACAACCGCCACATTGATCAAAGAAAACCCCGCCCTTGTTAAAAAATTTCGCGAAGCAAGCCTTTTAGGATGGGAATATGCAATGCGGCATAAAGAAGAGATCATACAACTCCTGTACAATAAATATAGCACTCGGCACAGTATTGACCATCTGCGTTTTGAAGCAGATAAAATGGAATCGTTGTTACAACCATCTTTGATCGAAATCGGGCATATGAATCCCGGACGATGGAAAAATATTGCGGAAGTATACGCAAGTTTAGGTATGATCAATGGCGATCCGGACCTTTCAAAATTGTTATATGATCCAACTCCTCCGCCCGTTAAAGTCACCCGACTATATGTGCTCCTATTCGGTATTGCGGTATTACTTCTTATCGCCACCATCACCGCTGTTCGATTTGCACGGCTTTCCAGAGCATTGCGAGAAAGTGACAATAAATATCGAACTGTGGTGGAAAAGTCCACCGAAGCCATTATAATTGCTCAAGATGGCACATTTGCCTTCGCAAATGATAGGATGTCAGAATTATTAGGAGTACCTATAGAAGATCTTCTGGGCAAACAATTTGCTGATTTTATATGGCCAGAAGATAAAGAATATGTTTTTTCGAATTATAAAAAACGTATTGCCGGAGAGCCTGTCAATGATGCATATGATTTTCGTATTATTGGCGCGAATAATAAACTCTTGTGGGTATTTTTATCTGCAACAACACTTTCATGGAAAGGGAGACCTGCAACGTTGAATTTGCTTACCGATATTACACAAAGAAAACAAATTGAACATGCCCTTCGGGAAAGCGAAGAAAAACACCGGCAATTGATCGAAAACAGTCATGACATCATTTACACGCTTACAGCAGACGGATTATTGACCTTTGTTTCTCCCGCATGGACATCCTTATTAGGTTATCAGATCGATCACGTTGTCGGGCAATCGTTCACCGTATTCGTACATCCTGAAGATATTCCCGAATGCATGATCTGGCTCCAAAAAGTTGTCTCGACCGGACAACGACAAGAAGGGATCGAGTACCGCGTTCAACATATCGACGGAACATGGTATTGGCATACATCATCTGCAGTTCCCGCAAAGAACGAAGCAGGAATTGTTATAGGCTTGGAAGGTATTGCACGTGATATTACCGAGAAAAAAATGATGGAAACCTTATTGAAACAAACACATCAGAATTATGAAACATTTTTTAATACGATTGATGACTTTTTATTTGTTCTGGATGAACAAGGTTCAATTATTTATACAAATGCTACCGTTCTTGATCGTCTTGGCTACACAAAAGATGAACTTTGCGGAAAATCAATTCTTATGGTGCATCCACCCGAACGTCGCGATGAGGCAGGCAGGATAGTTGGCGAAATGTTACGCGGCAACGTTGATTTTTGCCCGGTCCCGGTCATTACAAAATCAGGCATGCAGATCCCGGTCGAAACAAGGGTTTCTCACGGGGTATGGGATGCAAAACCGGTAATCTTTGGCGTTACAAAAGATATTTCAAAGCTCAAACTATCTGAAGAAAAATTTTCAAAATTATTTTATATTAACCCGTCGGCATGCGGTCTCAGCGATATTGATACGCATCAGTATGTAGAGGTCAATGATGCATTTTACGTTTTACTTGGATTTAACGAAAAAGAAGTGCTTGGGAAAACAGCGCTTGAGCTTGGGATATTACCTGAAAATACACGAGATGCAATACTACAAAAAACAGATAAGAATGGCAACATCACCAATGTGGAAACAATTTTAAAAGCCAAAAACGGAGACTTAAAACATGTATTGCTGTCTGCTACGAATATATTTGTTCAGGATAAAAAATACCGATTTACTATTGTTAATGATATTTCCGAGCAGAAAAAGAATGAAGAAACGATCCGTGCGTTTAATGCGACATTAGAAAAGCATGTGGCAGAACGAACGCAAGAACTTCAAGATGCATATTCCGAAATGGAAGCGTTCACCTATTCTGTTGCCCATGATCTTCGTTCGCCATTACGATCGATTGACGGATTTTCTCAAGTATTACACGATGATTATAAAGAACAGCTCGATAATGAGGGCAAGCGAATTATTGATATCGTTCGAGCAAATACTCAAAAAATGGATCATTTGATTTTAGATCTATTATCGTTATCGCACATTTCGAAAAATGAGCTTACGTTTTCTTCAATAAACATGAACAGTCTTGTTAAAACTACCTTTGGGGAATTGACTGAAAATAACGAGGACACTTTTACTTTGGAGCTCGGTAATCTGCCGAAATCGTATGGGGATACACTATTAATCAAACAGGTTTTGTATAATCTTATCTCAAACGCGCTCAAATATTCTCAAAAATCATCAACAAAACACATTGAGATCGGTAGTTTTACTGAAAACAATGAGCATGTATACTTCGTAAAGGATCATGGCGCAGGATTTAATTCTGTATATGCACATAAACTGTTTGGAGTATTTCAACGGTTACATACGAACAATGAGTTTGAAGGTACCGGAATCGGGCTGTCGATTGTTAAAAGAATAATCACACGTCACAAAGGCCGCGTTTGGGCACAGGGAAAAGAAAATGAGGGCGCAACGTTTTATTTCTCATTGCCGATTGAACCTGAAATAAAAACATGATATATGGTTCATCATGTTGTGAAGTATATTTTAAACAAGCACAATAATCTTTAAGATTGTTTTTCGAGTCCCATAAGACCATTTATGTTGAGCGACGCTTTATTCCGTCTTATATCACGCTCTATACGCTTTTAAAACGGGCTTAATAATTGAAAAGGCAGGATAAACCTGCCTTTATTTACAATCCATAAGAGTATTTATTTTCAATTGCTGCGAACAACCCGAAACCCGGCAAAGAAGCCAAGGACACACGGGTAGTATTTGCCGCGAGAGACAAAAATCGAGCAGTTGGCATAGCTGTCCCAGGCATAGCTGTCCCCACTGCCACCGCGTTCAACGCGGTCATCACCCGAAGCCGCTCCCTTATAGTTGGTGGTCGAGCCTGATGGGTAGTTCTTTGTCCACCAATCCCAACACCATTCATTTACATTTCCGCTCATATCATATAACCCAAGTTCATTCGGTAATTTCGTGCCTACGGGATGAGTAGTGTCATTGCTATTTTCTTTCGTCCATGCATAGTCACCGATAGCATTAGTTCCGTTACTTCCGGCAAATTCTTTATTATATCCTTTTGTGTTTACTTTTCCAGGATTATCCGTGTCAGCGCCCATCGCCGCCCACATCCATTCCATTTCTGTAGGAAGGCGATAGCCGTTCGCACTCCAATTTGCCGTGACCGCATCCCACGTAGCTCTTCTATCCTGTGTCGGGATAGTTCCCCACCGCGCAGGGTCTGTGCTAGCATTGATGCTATACACCGGCGTTAATCCTTCCAACATACTTAACTTATTGCAAAATACTATCGCATGATACCAATTCACAGTTTGAACAGGGTCTGTCTTTCCAGAGGAAAATTTAGTGTCACTGGGATCGTTTAACATTACACGACCATATTGAGCACGTGTAATTTCTTTTTCGCTCATTCTAAACTCAGATACTGTACTGGTATTTTTTATGTCTGCATCTCTTTGAAATGTGCCGGCTGGAACATACTTTAACTTTCCAATATACGGTGAAACATAATCTTTACCCACTTGGGCAAAATTCAATCCAATAAATATAAATACCAAAATAAATACAGAGAACAGTTTTTTAGAAATCATAAACATTCCTCCTTAAGCTTTTCCTAGTGCAAATAACTCACTACCATTTTCATACATTAAAACTACTATTTTTTACGTTTTCTGTGGTGCCCCTAATACTTTTCAAATACATTTCCTTAAAATTTATTAATACCTTCATAAAGGATAGTAGCAGACATTTTTTGTCGATGCAATAAACTAAAAAATTATTCAGAAATATTTCTTCAACGCCCCATAAGACCATTTATGTTGCGTTGCTAACCCTACTCCGAAAAATGGCATCTATTTTCGATTTAAACCGGGGTAGTTTTTAAAAAACATGTATCGGGCAAACCCAAAACTGTAATTATTTATTGAATCTTAAAATAATAACGTTATAATGAAAACGAGGTGAGATAAATGAATGCTTTGAAAATTATTAAGCGCTTAAAAAATACAACACTTGAAGAGTTAAAACCTTATATCGGGGAAAAGGTTGAAATTATTGTATTGCCCTTGGATGACAAAAAAAAGGATACTCTTTCAAAATCATCATTGCGTGATTTATTTTCTCTTATTGATTCTTGCGCGGGCACAATGACATCGTATAAACGCGAAGAATTGTATGACCGATAAGATCTTTATCGATACAAATATTTTGGGTTACTTGTTTAATAATTCTGATGAGCCCAAAAAAATACGAGCAAAAGAAATATTTCAGGAATTATTGACGAAGACGAATTACAAGATCAGTTCACAGATTATAAATGAATTATGTAATGTTATGATGAAGAAAGTGATCCCTCCCGTTGAACATGATAAAATGGTGCAAATATTGTCGGTCATTCCAGATCATGCAGTTGTAGAAACGACCAAAGATGATGCCATCAGGGCTTTGGACTTGAACGCAAAGTATCACTTTTCATTCTGGGATTCATTGATCATTGCTGCAGCTGAAAAAGCTTCTTGTTCTATTATTTATAGCGAAGATTTTTCACATGATCAGAAAATTGAAACAGTCAAAATTATCAATCCTTTCAAAATCTAAGCTTATATTTAAACTCTAAACATTAGTCCAATAAACGATATAAAAGATAGATAAATCGGTTAGTAAAACAGTAAAAAACGCGGGGAAATGCACCAAAACAGTGCTACTCAACATACCCTATTTTATTGGTGCTAACTTATCATATATTTATTAGATACGAATTCATATGAACAATACACTTATTTAAGAAAATCCGCAAGTCAAATTTTTATCTACGTTAATGTGGAAGGATTCAGGAAAACGTGGAAGCAAAAACATTAAGAAATTACAAGACAGAATTTTATCTCCATGGATAATAATTATCACAATAAGAGAGTCAATGCCACAAATAATTATAATATATTGCGGATGCATTCTATATATGTTATACTATTCAAGAAACCTGGGAGGGTGCTTTATGATAACTCGTAGTATCTTACCCCGAATTCACGGAGATCTCTTCAAAGGTAAGGCAATTATCATCACCGGTCCGCGCCAGAGTGGAAAAACTACTCTAATTAAATTACTTTTAGAGCAGATCAATGAGCCTGCGATCGTGTGGAATGGGGATGAGCCTGACATACGGGAATTACTTTCAAATTGCACGTCTACCAAACTAAAAACATATATAGGAACCCACAAACTTGTGATTATTGATGAAGCGCAGCGTATACCAAACATTGGATTGACCTTAAAACTTATTACCGATCAGATACCAAATGTGCAAGTAATCGCATCGGGCTCTTCATCGTTTTTACTCGCACAGGCAATTAACGAACCTTTGACAGGAAGAAAATACGAATACACACTCTACCCTCTTACCTTTAGTGAGCTTTCTTCACATTTCGGCATACTTGAAGAAAAGCGGTTACTGGAGCACCGTCTTATATACGGGGCATACCCGGAAATCGTAACATCGCAGGGAGAAGAGAAAAGATTGGTAAAATTACTGGCGGAAAGTTATGCCTATAAAGATATATATACTCTAGAAAAGATTAAATACCCCGTCTTGCTTGAAAAAATACTTCGAGCACTTGCATTGCAATTGGGCAATGAAGTCTCTTTTAACGAGTTGGCACAATTAGTCCATGCGGATCGCTCGACTGTCGAGCGTTATATCCAACTCCTCGAACAATCATTCATTCTTTTTAAGCTGCCGGCGTATAACAAAAACATTCGCAACGAAATTAAACAAAGTCGCAAGATTTATTTTTATGATCTCGGGATACGCAACGCTCTTTTGGGAAATTTTTCGCCGCTTGCATTGCGTAATGATACCGGAGCATTATGGGAAAATTACATCGTCGTAGAGCGCTTAAAACTACTCAGATATTCCGAGAGTAGCGCACAATCATATTTTTGGCGTACAACGCAACAACAAGAAATTGATTATATTGAGGAAACTAACAACTCGCTTGCGGCATACGAGTGCAAGTGGAATCCGACAAAGAAGGTTCGGTTTCCATCAACCTTTACATCACATTATATGCCTACAAAAACTGCAATTATCACTCCCGGTACGTATGAAGATTTTTTGTCGTTGCCGATGCAAAGTTAAATAAAAACATCTACTCATGTGTTTTAACAAAATATCGCGTCCCATAAGAAGACTCTTATGTTGAGTAAAAAACAGGTGTCAAGATACTGCATATTTTATAATCCCCCCCTTTTTTACTCAATTATGGTATTATTACAAACGATACTCGTCTTATTTCTTTCGCCTTCAGGTAAAATACAGCAGTTATAGAACAAACGCTCTAATAAGCAAAATTATCCTATTTTTTGAATATTTTTGTGACCACGCACTCTTGCGCAGTGCCTGACGGCGACCGACGCTCGCTTTTAACGCGATTCTGCGAAGACGGTATGATCATTTTACCGAAATGAATACTCCTAAGTTCCGAAGTGATGTGTAAAAATCATGAATTATGTTCATCACAAAGAAACATGACTGCCTATTTGCGTAAAAAGGTCTTGAAGCCTCTTTATTTTTCATGTAGTGTACGTGGACGTTATTGCAATGAGTATGAATTTTCATTGCGAAAGGAGTATTGTTTTTGTGAAAACTATTATACGGTATGTTATTGTAACAATGACATTGTTTGTTTTTGTAGGATGCGGGAAAATACAGAAATATACATCAAGCGTTATCGGAGAAATGAAATTTATTTGTTCCGAAAAGAATACTATTAGATACGAAAACGTTAAAGGCAAACACAGTAGCATTACATTTGGAGTATATTTTTCTCAAAAAATGATTTCAAGGGCGCAGTTTTTTGCTGTTATGGGATACGATCCAAGTGACGAAACGATCTCTCCTGAAAAAGATAACGCAGTGCAGAACATTACATGGTGTGAGACTATTCTTTTTTGTAATAAATTAAGTATCTCCGAAGGCTTAACGCCTGTATATTCTCTCGCAGAAACAACCGATCCGTCGGTATGGCTTAGTCCGCCAACCGATGAAGATAGGTTCAATCAAACACGATGGAATGCGATACATGTTAACTGGGACGCAAATGGGTATCGCCTTCCAACCGAATCGGAGCTTTTATTATTATCCAATCGTAACAATCCCTTATTTATGTGGGCATGGGATTTTTATGACGCTCTTCCATCTGGATTTTACATTAATTATAAAGGACCGAAGGGATACCATAGAGTTGGAACACAGTTTAACAGAACAGACGGTGATTATCCTATTCATCGTTTCTTCTTTAATATTTTTGAAAAAAGAAATAATCTTGGATTTTTTGTCGTTCGTAATGTACCTGTGTCACAGTTACTATATCACGAGCTGTTCCGGTAATGTAACCTCAGACAAACAGTCAGACGGATTGATGTATACTCACCAAGGCGAAAGCTATCAAAAGATAGACGCTCTCTTTACACAAACTTTGCGCCGAGCATAACAAAAAAACAATACCCCTCACGCTGCCCTCAAATCGCTCCAAAACCCCCTTAAAACGGGCTGCAAAATTTTTTGCATATTTCCCCTAAATAAAAAACGCACCCTGAAATCAGGGCAATTTGAGCGTGATTACGCCCTGTTGCAATACTGGGTTGTGACTGGCAACATTGAATCGTCATGGAGGTTCTGTTGAGCACTGTTTAACAGAAATTTAAGTGGCACCATCAAAGTGTCGATACGTTGCGCCGATATGGAATTGGGCACAACTCCATTCTTGTGCAAAAAAACACACCGCTTAATGGTGCGACCTTATTCGCCCCCCGCGCAATCAAATATATAAATATTTGAATATTTACATATTTCAATATTTGGATATTTCCCTATAGACATATCATCATGGCTAAAATATTTGCATATACAACTATTTGAATATTTACCTATTGACATATTTGAATATTTCCATATACTCATATGTAGATATTTAAAATATTGAAGGAGGAAGCATGAAGACTATAGCATTCGGAATACAGAAGGGTGGGGTAGGGAAAACAACCCTGTCAGGCAACACAGCATTTCTGCTTGCATCAAAAGGAAAAAAAGTGTGTTATATCGATGCTGATCCGCAAGGCTCCGCAAGTAATTGGTTTTTTACCGTCGCACCTCAATATGAGCTTGCTGATGTGTTAACCGGCGCCGTTGAATTAGCAAAAGCTCTGGTTGAGATTCGTCCGAATTTATTTATGCTCCCAACCTTTGCTATCAACGGGCAACTGAAACATTATTCAGAGTCCAATCTTTTCAAAGAACAATTTGTGTTTATGGATCTGATTGAAGCAATTAAAGAGCTCGGTTTTGATTACGCCGTTTATGATACAAGTCCCGGGTTTGGAAATCTTGAGCGGTGCGTCTATTATTCCGCTGATGAAGTGTGTTGCCCTTTGACGCCTGAGATCTTTTCGCTTGATGGAATTGAAAGTTTTAAACATGAAATCGAACAAGTCAATAAACAAATGACCCGATTAAAAAAATCTATTACTTTTGAAAAAATCATCATCAATAATAAAAACAATTCCTTTAAAACACATACCGATATGCATACTGCTTTTGTAGGAATGAATTTTAATGCGTTTACCATTCAACAGGACCGTAAAGTTGCCGATTCTCAGATTTACAAAAAAACAATTTTTGAGTACTATCCTGAATCAAAAACCATACCGGAATTTGAGCGGTTTGTATCCGCTCTTTTATAAGGAGGTTCATATGGCACTGATAAAGCCGGCATCAACAACCAAACAAAATGATAATAGGGCAGATATTTTTGCCGATCGTCTGAAGCAAATAGCAGCACAAACATCGGAAACAATTCCTGATGATACGACAACAACTTTCCCTGTCGCGCGTGATGAAAAAATAAACGACCCCATAAACCCTATTGTTACAGAAGAAGCGTCACCTAAGAAGAAGAAGAAAAGCACTCATACACAAGCTGCGTCTTTACGTGCCAAAAAATTTGTATCGATTTCAACGGAGAACGAACATCTCTTGAAAACATATGCGTTTATGACTAAAATGCAAAATGAAGAAAAAACAGAATCTCAAATCGTCAATGATGCATTGGATTACTATTTCACTTTTTTAAAAAAAACAGGGAAGTTGGTTTCAATTGATTTTAGTTCGTTCACATCGGGAAAATAGATGGCGTTGTGTTCGTGTTTTTTTTAGTACAAAAAGATACTGACTACATCTCCTCTGTTCAAAGTTCATAGTAGTAGTTAGTAATCTTGTTATAATGTTATACTGTTAAGAGAGCTGTATCTTGTTACTATTATAAAAGTTAGAACGTTTTAAACGGGTCGTGGTTCATAGAGCCACTGCTCATTGGTCATATAAAGACGGGTCGTAGTTCATGTCGTATCGGGTGCATAATCACACAAACACTGCTGGAAGTTCATGGTAGAGCTGCTCGAGGTTCATGGTCATGAGACAGTGGCACGATTTTTAGGTGCAGTATCGGACGTCTCAAGTCTCTCATAGAGCAGATATCTTCCTATTAATTAAGAAGTTAGAAAACTTTTGGAAAAAAATCCGGTGATGTATCGGGTGGAGGTTCATAGTAGCATCTGTTGGAAGTTCATAATGAAGAGAACGTGTATCTGCGTATATTTTCAGCACTTCGAGAGCCGGTCGGGGAGAGTTGTCGGGTGGAGGTTCATAGTGAAAGCTGTTCGAAGTTCATAGTGAGGGTGTTTTGATCACGAGTAAGAAGGTTTGCCGGGCAGATGCTCATGAGGTGTGTCGGGTAGAAGTTCATGGTGAGAAGTGAGAATCTGCTGGAAGTTCATAGTATGTGGTGCTGTGTTGTATGAGTATCGGGTCGAAGGACATATTGATATTGACAAGTTGTATGAGGATGCTATACTTTACCAACGTTATCTGTTGGAAGTTCATACTGGTCGCGGGGAGGGGATATGGAAAAACCACAACAAAAACAAGAAGAGTTTGTATTGCCAAACTTACCTCTTGTTGATCCTGCTGATAAAAATATTGAATTGATCGAAGACGAACCCGAGATTTATGATTCTGACGTGCCTGAAGATCGTCATGCCCATCTTATAAAATATGAGTTTAATTTAATAGAGTTTCCGTTTTTCACCAAAGATGATAAGGTTCCTGAGGGTGTCATCAAAAAATATATTTTCAATGAAAAAGATAATGCGTACATGCGCTTGATACCATCCGCAGACCCGTTGGCGATATCCCGAAAAATATTACAAGAGTTTGACGAGAAGATCTTTTATGCGATTTTGAAACTCTATAATACCCAGAAGCGGGAGGATAACCGGATCGTTACGGATTTTTATACACTTATTGCATTAGCAAAGCTGAAATATAACGGGAAAAATGTCCTTCGAACGAAAGACGCGCTTCACCGGTTGAAACATACTAAAATAGAATTAAATAATATTTTTTATAATGCAGAGGCACGTAAAATCATTAAAAATGATAATATTACCATCGAGATACTTTCAGAGCTACGAGTGATGGATTTGCAAAAGACGTTAGAACTGGAAGAGGGTAAAGATGATTTTAAGCGTTATTTCAATAATCGCAAGATTGATAATATTGTTATTGTGAAGCTCAATGACTATCTTTTAAAAAATATCATCAACAAGGGTTTTCTCTATATTGACAGCGACAAGTTGCTTGATATCGGAAATTCTGTAGCGCGTAAATTATTTGTTCTTCTAAAAAAATGGCATGGGTATGAGAAGGGAAAGGTAATGGTTCGAAAATCAAGTTTTCTTGCTTCTCGAATCCCGCTCTCATGGCATCCGAAAAATATTGCATCAACGATCAGTACCTTAAAAAAAGCCTGTGACTATTTGAAAGAACATTCATTCATCAGTGAATATTCCTTTTGCGGGAATGATCACAATCTGAGGTTACAAGATAGTTATTTTGAGGTTACGTTTATTCCGACCAATGAATTTGTGGCATTGGACAGTTCAGAACAGTCATTCCATACCGGCCAGGAGACATTACAGATTGTCGCAGAGGTAGATGCTCAAATGATTCAGTTGACTGATGATCAACGGGCGCGAATTGAGACCATATGCGCTGAAAAGAAAACGGTAGCACCTCTGGTTGCATGTAGTTTGGTTTCCGAGTATGGAATCAGTTATGATAGCGAGTATGTTATTTATGTGTTGAAAAGAAGTCTTGCGCAAGCAACGGGTGATGGGATTGCCTATTTTAAGAAAAGTATGCAGGAAGGATATTTTAAGGATCAGTATGAAAATGAATTACAATTGGTGAAAGAAGATCCGTTAGGTGACTTGCGGGTATATCTTGTTGAACAGTTATCGGTCAGGATGGATAAAAATACTCTGAAGTCTTTTTTTGAACCGGTGCGTATTATCCGTAAAGAGCATCATTTTTATATCATTGCGGATGAGTCGGTCTATATCGAGCGATTACGAATCCTTGAAGATGATATTAATGTTTTATTGAAGAAGAAACACGCAGATGCAGTCATACATTTTGGTGAAGCCACGCCGCAACAATAATGACATTCAGGATATCCGGTGGCACGAGGATCATGAGGGGGACAAAACCGGGTTTTCACTTATTTGTGGGGAGTGGTTATTTTGAAGGGACGTATTCAGGTGCATTCAGTGTGTAGATTTGTTCACCTTTATGGGGCAAGTATCATTGTGGACGATGGGAGAGGTATTTTTGGCGGTGCGTGCCCTTTGGGGCCGCAGTGTTCCGGCTACGCTATTCGCTCGGTCGCGTATACGACGTTCCTTCACGTTGCTCACGCGTACTACCTAAAAAACTCTTGACGCAACTCAAAACAGCGGCATACTAATTGGTAGGTAATAGCACACAATAGGAGGGCTATTAATGGATATATTGCAAGACTCGCTTGAACGTGTTTTTAGGGCGTTGAATGCACATTTGTCGTTTACTAAGGCAGAGCAGTATCATATCGTGGTATGCGGTGGTGCCGCACTGATGGCATTACAGTATGTCACGCGCGTGACTCGGGATGTTGACATTGTCGCATTACGGGATGCTGAGGGGGCATTGCGTAGTCCCTCGCCGTTACCGCAGGCACTTCTTGAGGCAGCTGACACCATTGCTCCCGAATTCGGTTTGGAAAAAGGGTGGCTTAATAATGGTCCCAGTAGTGACGAGGGGGGCTTGTATCAAATGGGGTTACCGCAAGGATTTCTTGAACGACTCCATCATCATAGGTATGGCGAGCATCTTACGGTATCCTATGTAGGGCGAATCGATCAGATCTGCTTTAAACTCTATGCAGCAGCTGATAGGGGAGGGTATCATATTACTGATTTACAGGCATTGAAGCCAAACGATGAAGAGGTGTTGTTGGCAGCACGATGGAGCATGACACATGACACGTCGGAAGGGTATAAAGGGGTATTGAAGACATTACTGAAGGAATTAGGGTATGAACGAGTTAGTCACCAGATATAAACGTGAGTTTCGGCAAAAAGTAGTGCATGTGCTGTGGTCGCAATGGTCATCACTTGGCGTATACGGATCTGCTGTTACGACGAACAAAACGGGGTATGTGTTTGATCCTGATGCATTGCTGTTGTTCTCGCTGCCGTTTGCTCGGTATGATGCGCGGTTATGGGATGAGATACTTGATTGGCTTTCCCGACATGGGTATCTTATCAATGTGCAGCGGGTTAAAACACTGGCACGAACCTATGCACTAGGGGATATGCGATTCCTTGCGCCGGTTGCGACGCAGTTGAGCAGTAATGTCACCTATACCGCAAAATGGCGGTCACTCGCGACCTTTACTCGCAATATACACGAAGAGCCATTGTTTTATGATGACGATGAAAAGTCGTTGCCTGTTGTGGGACCGACCGACCCGATTTATAAAGCAGGTGGTTTTTTACGTTCTCCGGTCTCATTACGAGGCATGAGTAAGGCCTTATCAAAAACAGACAACGCAAGTATGCTATTACGCATGAGGGCGTTATTCGGCGTCTCATTGCGTGCGGAGCTTCTTTGTGCGCTCAGTGCAGCAGATTCACTGTATGCATCCGAGGCGGCGCGGCTTATTGAGTATGATAAAAAATCGGTCCAGTCAGCATGTGCTGATCTGGTTGCCTCCGGTTATGTCGGGATCCAGCCTGTAGAAGGGCGCGAAAAAAGATATTATGTGCGTCAACCGCTTGCATCGACACTCGCGACCGATACAAGCCGTCCGATCTGGTTGCGATGGGGGCCGTTGTATCGTGCGTTAGAGCTGTATTGTGCAACGCTTTCGTCATTAGAAACAGTAACTGAGCCAACTATAGTTGCATCAGAATTGCGCAAAACTGTGCAGACACTAGCGCCGTATATAGCTTTGGCAGGATTGTCGTATCCTTTTTCACCACGAGAAGAACTTCGTGGGTATGAATATCTGTCTGAGATACACACAACCATGCAGATCCTATGTGATATGCTGTCGTAACAGAAGATATCCGAATCACTGACCAGCGATAGGGGATACAAGAAATAGCATAAAGGGATATGAATTCTCCATTGTGTGAATCAAGTAAGGCAAACGTATTCATTGGTAGTAAACCATGTGAAGATACAAAAGCGTTTGTTTTTCAAAAATAAATGTTATAAATCTTCGTCTGCAATTGGTGGTTTGTATTCTTCTTTTTTTTCTATTGTTATATCAGTCATCCGCGCACTTGTTGCTTTCCTGAAATTATCTCCGGTACTTTGTGTTTTCTGAGCATTTGTCGTATCTATTTCATGAATTTTTACCATTGTATTAATAAAAGCCTTAACAGTAGCATATTCAACATCAATACCTTTTGCATGAAGATATTCCGATATCGTTTTTCGGAAAAGTCCATGGTTATACATCTTCATAACAGTATCGTTAAGTTCATACACAATGACTTGTTTTTTGGCGCGTTCAGATTACTGATTATGATACAGTATAATGTAATCGTCACAATCAATGCAATCAATTATGTTCGCGTTTATAATTCCCAAATCACCTTCTTATTCTCTCTGAAGCGTATTATATAAATAATAACAAACAGCGACACTATCATAAATCATCAATTAAACAATACAATATTTAACAATATAGTCAATGTTAACGCCATATACAACAACAGCGTCATTTATTACGACGCTATAGCAAAATTACATACTTGAAATTCACAATAATAGTGCTTAAACTACAATGCGGTAATTAAGAGGCACGCTACCCTACGTTAACGCGTAGGTATGTGCCAAAGGGCTACGCCCCTTGAACCTGCTTTTTTCGTTTCAACTGAAACAGAAAGGAAGTCACGGCATGGGTAAGAACCCAAAAAGAGAAGTCTTTGAAAATGAAAATAAAGTTATGGTAGGCTTTCGTTTAAAACTAAAGTCGTATATTAAACTGATGATGAAAGTTGCGCATTCCGGGTTGTCACTTTCCGAGTATTGCGAAAAAGTGATCGCAGAAGAAGCTGCAGAAATTAAAGAAGTCAGTCAGGAGTTGTTGGATCTGACTAGAGCGAAAGTCTATTTCGTGAATAAGGCAGGGAATAATTTAAATCAGATCGCACGTCACTTGAATGAGATGCGACTTGCCGGTCAGTCTGATTCTGAGAAGTTGGCGTATTGTGAAAGAGCCTTGAAGGATATGGAAGCCGATTTGGTGTATTGTTTAAAGAACTAATAATAATGCTTATGTGATCTCTATCGGGCTTGAATACCTTCGCCGTGTGTATGGCCATGAATCTCACGGGTGGTTCCTCACCGGCGGGATCGGGTTGCAATGGAGCGATACTATGGCACGGTTCAACATCAACGGAGAATCAAAGTATATCACACAAGACGGACTATCAGATGTCAATATGACACTCGGAATCATGCACGTCGGGAAAGCCTTGAGCCTTGGCGCATCATATGACACATCACCGGAAGGAATTTTGGCGTATGTGGGGTTCAATGTGAACTGAATGTGATAAATACCCCGTTTAAACGCGCGTATAACGACGATTGCGGGGTGGTGATGTGTGTTGGTGTGGTTGATTAATGATTACGGCGAAAACGCCCCCCGGTCCCGGAAATTAACAGACCTGCGCCACTTGCTCAGTAATCTTTTAGTTTATTGCATTTTCACAAAATACAGAGTATTCTACGGTATGTGGTGCATGAATTTCATGTTGCGAAATATCAAACATATGGTAGTATTGGGTTGGTGAATTGTTACTTACGTAGTGAATCAGCTTAAATGAATGGCGGTTGAAATGGCAAAAAAAGAACAAACTACTGGAAGCAAAAATACTGATAACTTTGAAGGCACTCTTTGGCAGACAGCCAATAAGCTTCGTAAAAATGTTGATGCCTCTTATTATAAGAACATCGTATTGGGTTTAATTTTTCTGAAATATATTTCGGACGCTTTTAACGAGTTGCATCATAAACTCGTAAATGGCGAAGGCGACTTTGAAGGTGCAGATCCTGAGGATCCTAATGAGTACACCGCTGAAAAAGTATTCTATGTACCGACTATCGCGCGGTGGAAAAATATTGCCAATAATGCACGCAAAACCGATATACGTCTTGAAAGCGGAAAGCAGGTCGGGATCGGTGGGTATATTGATGAGGCAATGGAGGCGATCGAGCGACAGAACACTTCACTCCGAGGAGTATTGCCCAAAGGCTTTGGAAGCGTGAGCCTTGATCCGCAAAGTCTGAGCGGACTTATAGATTTGGTTGGCACAATTGCTCTTGGTTCGGCAGAAGCAAAAAGTAAAGATATTCTGGGCCGTGTGTACGAATATTTTCTGGGTCAATTTGCCTTAGCAGAAGGAAAAAAGGGTGGTCAATTCTACACACCGGGCAGCGTTGTGCGGTTACTTGTTGAAATGCTTGAGCCGTATGAAGGCCGCGTATTCGATCCATGTTGCGGATCAGGCGGTATGTTTGTGCAAAGCGAAAAGTTTATAACCGCCCATCAAGATCATTATCGTAAGTCCGGTAATCAAACCGGTAATTTGAACCCGAGTGATTTTATATCAATTTACGGTCAGGAATCAAATCAGACGACTTGGCGACTTTGTAAAATGAACTGCGCAATTCGCGGGATCGACAGTTCTAATATTAAATGGAATAATGAAGGATCATTTTTAAATGATGCCCATAAAGATTTGAAAGCGGATTTCGTTATCGCCAATCCTCCGTTTAACGATAGCGAATGGTCAGGCGAGTTGCTCCGCGACGATGCCCGATGGCAGTATGGCATTCCACCTGCAGGAAATGCAAATTACGCATGGATCCAGCATTTTATTTATCATCTTTCACCGACCGGTAGCGCGGGATTTGTGCTGGCTAAAGGTTCGCTAACTTCAAAATCAAGCGGGGAGGGCGAGATTCGCAAGGCGATCATCGAAGAGAGATTATTAGATTGCATCGTGAATATGCCGGCAAAACTATTTCTTAATACGCAGATACCGGCGTGCTTGTGGTTTCTTTCCCGTAACAAAACAAACGGCGGATTCCGCCCTCGAAAAGACGAAGTGTTATTCATTGATGCTCGTAATCTTGGTTTTTTGGTGAATCGCCGTACGAAAGAATTTTCAGCAGAAGACATACAGACCATCGCGAATACCTATCATCATTGGCGCAATAAATCCGATCATTACGAAGATGTGCCCGGGTTCTGTAAATCGGTTACGATCGCAGACATCAAAGAGAAAGATTATGTATTGACGCCGGGCCGCTATGTGGGATTACCGGACGATGAAGATGATTTTGATTTCAAAGAGCGGTTTACCACGCTGAAAGCTGAATTTGAAGAGCAATTGAAGGAAGAGGCGCGGCTGAATGCAGTAATTCTTGAAAACCTTGCGAAGGTGCAACTTGACGTTAAGGAGAACAGAAATGAATAGTAAAGTAAAATATGGATTCTCTTATTTTACTTTAAGTCGATTTAGTAAAATAAGGATACCGGTATGAGTGATTCAACGTTGCCGATATTACCGATTGCCTATGATGTTGAAAGCAAAAGAGTTTTGAAGAAATGCGCAGAAGCGCATCGCTATTTGGCTGAATTGAAAGGCGTGTCACAAACGATCCCGAATCAGAACATTTTGATCAATACATTATCAATACAGGAAGCGAAAGATAGTTCTGCTATAGAAAATATTATAACCACGCATGATGATTTGTTCAAAGAGGAATTATTTGCGGATTTTTTGTCGAATGCTGCAGCAAAGGAAGTCAGAAATTATACTATCGCATTAAAACGCGGATATGAATTGATACAGCAAAGCGGGCTTCTTACGAATAATACAATTTTGGACATTCAAATGGAACTTGAAAAGAATAAAGCCGGTTTCCGCAAACTTCCCGGCACTGAGCTGAAAAATGATAAAACAGGAGAAACGATTTATACACCACCACAACACCCGCAGGAAATTCTTGCCCTGATGGGAAATCTTGAGACATTTATTAATGACGATACGATCTCATCGCTTGATCCTCTTATTAAGATGGCGATCATTCATTATCAATTTGAAAGTATTCATCCTTTCTATGACGGTAACGGGCGTACAGGAAGAATAATCAACATTTTATATTTAGTTCAAAAACGACTTCTTGATATTCCGGTTCTATATTTAAGCAGATATATCATTGAGAATAAAAAGGATTACTATCGTCTTTTTCGAGAAATCCGTGAAAACGATAACTGGGAAGAATGGCTTTTATATATGCTTACCGGCATTGAAACAACAGCACGAGATACTATCTCAATAATCAATAGTATTCGAACCCTTATGATGGACTATAAACAAAAGCTACGTTCTTCATACAAATTTTACAGCCAGGATTTATTGAATAATTTATTTTGTCATCCTTATACAAAGATTGAATTTATCGAACGTGATTTGGGCGTTACGAGAAAGACAGCTGCAAAATACTTAGAAGATCTATGTGCCGGCGGATTATTACGGAAAGAAAAAATCGGCGTGAATAATTACTTCATCAATGAGCCCTTATATGAATTATTTACACAGAAGCGATAAGTATATGGGTATAAAAACGGAAATTTTACCCATATGAATATTACTATAGGTAAAATATGGTAATTATTACCCATATAGAAAGAAGCGATATTTAATGAAGGAATTATACCCGGATGCAAAGCCGTTTTCCGATGTCGTGCCGGCACTTCTGGAGAAAAAATATCTTAAAACAATTTGGTGGTGCCACAAGTGTAACGGAACGCTTGATTGGGATAAAAACGGGGAACCGCTTGATGTATTCGATCTCGATTTTCCGACCGGAGGGAATAAATGAGTGAGTGGAAAGAATATATTCTTGAACAAATAACTGAACCAGTAAAAGACACGTATAATCCGACAGGAAATGATGATTTAATTTATATCGGGCTTGAACATATTGATCAAGGGGCTTTACGATTAAATTCATTGGGACACTCGACAGATATAACAAGCAATAAGTTTCAGTTTAAAAAAGATGATATCCTTTTTGGAAAACTCCGTTCCTATTTCAGAAAAGTTGTAAAAACAAGTTTTTCTGGTATATGCTCTACTGATATTTGGGTTTTTAGAGCAAAAGATGGCTTTTCGCAAGATTTTCTTTTCAATTTTTTAGCAAATTGGGATTTCATTGATACTGCGAGTGGGGGTGAGGGAGGAACACGAATGCCTCGTGCGGACTGGCGTTATTTACGTCAGTCTAAATGGTTTCTTCCCCCACTCCCCGAGCAAAAAGCCATCGCCGCAGTATTATCTAGTCTTGATGATAAGATCGATCTTTTGCACCGGCAGAACAAGACGCTCGAAGCCATGGCAGAAGCGCTTTTTCGGCAGTGGTTTATTGAGGAAGCGGATGAAGGGTGGGAGGAAGTCCCGTTGGAGCATGTTACCAAACGAATTACAGATGGTGCGCATACAAGTCCACCTAGTAATGAGACAGGTAAACCAATGGCATCTGTAAAAGATATGTACGATTGGGGAATTGATGTTTCAACATGCCGTAGAATTTCTGAAAAGGATTATATTAAACTTGTACAAGATGATTGTAAGCCGTTAAAAGATGATATTCTTATTGCCAAAGATGGGAGTTATCTGAAGTATATTTTTGTTGTTAAAGAGGATATGGAATTGGTCATATTATCTTCTATTGCGATAATTAGACCAAATGGGAAATATCATCCATTCTTGTTGTCGATTCTATTGAAGTTGGATTCGACTATAGAGTTATTAAAAAATATAGTTACTGGAGCTGTGATCCCAAGAATTGTATTGAAAGATTTTCGAAAATTTCCAATAGTGCTTCCCCCAGTTGAGTCTCAGAAAAAAGCCCTGAGTAATATAAAGCCGATTATTGAGAAGTGTTGGGAAAATGATATGCAAATTTACCTTCTTAAAAAACTTCGTGATACGCTTTTACCAAAATTGATTAGTGGAGAGATTAAAATTAAGGAGTAATATTAATGGACACAAATTTATTAGGAAGATTGCGAAATACAAATTTGCCTAAATGCCATGGGCTCTTGCCTTTGTATGAAGCAGTTGTCAACTCAATCCATGCTATTGAAGAAGCTCATTTATCTTCAGAAGATGGAAAAATTGATATTTATATAAATCGAGAAAATGTTCTCAAGATTGATGTAGCAAATCAAGATGATACAGAATTACAAGATAATTCGGATATTACTGGATTTGTTGTAACGGACAATGGGATAGGATTTACTGATGATAACTTGCGATCTTTTCAAACGCTCGATAGTGACCACAAGATAGAAAAAGGTGCCCGCGGGATCGGGCGATTATTATGGTTAAAAGCATTTAATAATGTTAAAATTGAAAGTCAATATTATGATAAGGATGATTTATTAAAACGAAGAGAAATTGTTTTTACTAGTGACCAAGGTGTTAATCTAATAAAAGATAACAAAGAACCAATTAATAGCAAGTGTGAAACTAAAATTCATCTCCTCCAGTTTGATTCAAAATATCAAAAAGCTTCGGTTAAAACTATACAGGCCATTGCTACACATATGGTTGAGCATTGTTTGTGGTATTTTATTCGACCGGGAAGTGTTCCGAAAATTCGCATAATTGATGGTGAGAGTGTTTTAGAACTTGATAACGTTTTTAGCGAATGTGTTTATTCTTCAATTATATCAGAACAAATTTCTATAAAAGAAGAGATATTTGATCTCATTCATGTTAAATTTAGAACTAATTCATCTTTACACCCATTAATAGCTTATTGTGCAGGGAATCGCCTTGTAAAAGAAGATAATATAACAGGTAAAATCCCTGGGTTATTTGGAAAGGTTCAAGATAGTAACGGAGATTTTATATACTCTTGCTATGTAAGTTCAAGATTTTTGGATGAACGAGTTCGTGCTGAGCGAATAGGTTTTGACATTGAAGACGACTTAGATGGATTATTTGAAGAATCAGAGATTTCTCTAAAGGACATTAATCGGGCGGTATTGACAGCAATAGAAAAACATTTGAAAGATTACTTGTATAATAATAAAAAAATGAGCCAAGAAAGAGTTGAAAAATTTGTTACAGAATATGCGCCACGATATCGACCGATTTTATCAAAAATACCTAAAGACGCCTTGTCGGTTGATCCGAATATTTCAGATAAAGAGTTAGATTTAGTTCTTCACAAACATTTAGTAGAAATTGAGAGTAATTTGCTTCGTGAAGGTCATGATATAATGCAACCAGATATTGGTGATGATGTTATTAGTTATAAGAAAAGGCTACAAGATTATTTGACAACATTGGAGGATATTAAAAAATCTGATTTGGCCAATTACGTTTCACATCGAAAGGTTGTTATAGATATTTTAGCAAAAGCAATTGAAAAACAATCGAACGGTAAATATGTAAGAGAGGATTTAATTCATCAACTTATAATGCCAATGGGCAAGGAGTCTCAGGAGGAATTGTTCGATCAATGTAATTTATGGTTAATAGATGAAAGATTAGCATTTCATAATTATTTAGCATCTGATAAAACCTTAAGATCTATGCCAATAACTGAAGCAAATGCTACAAAAGAACCAGATATTGTTGGATTGAACATTTATGATAATCCATTATTAGTAACAGAAGGTACAAAATTGCCTCTTGCATCAATAACCGTTGTTGAGATCAAGCGCCCCATGCGTGATGATGCTGCTAGCGGAGAGGAAAAGGATCCGATTGAACAAGCCTTAGACTACTTAGATAGAATAAGAAAAGGACATGTTAAGACTTCTTCTGGAAGAGATATTCCAGATTCAAGTAATGTTCCAGGATTTTGTTATATTCTTTGCGATATAACCGCATCAGTTGAAAAGAGATGCAAATACAATAATTTAAAAGTTACTAGCGATAAAATGGGATATTTTGGGTATAATGATAATTTCAAAGCCTATATTGAGGTTATTTCGTTTGATCGATTAGTAAATGCAGCAAAAGAAAGAAATAGAGCATTTTTTGATAAATTAGGCTTGCCAACCACGTAATTGTGAAGTGATAAAATGCTTTTCTACGAATCTGACATTGTTGCGTACGACTTAAACGTCTTGAACGAAGATGGCCATATTGCAACAAACGACATGGATAAGCGAGAGTCTGGATATGGGTATATTTAATAAAAGAAGTGATGAACAATATGGATGAAAGAAGAGATAATTTCCTGATTTTTACCGGTGCTGACGGCAAAGTGACTGTTGAAGTCTACATTCAAGAAGAGACTGTATGGCTTACACAAAGAAAGATGGCTGAATTGTTTTCAGTAGATGTTCGTACAATAAGTGAGCACCTGCGTAATATATTCCTATCCCATGAATTGGATGAAGCGGCAACTATCCGGAAAATCCGGATAGTTCAAAAAGAAGGCTCTCGCAATGTATCGCGAGAATTGGATTTTTATAATCTTGATGCTATTATTGCCGTCGGCTACCGAGTCAACTCTTATCAAGCGACCCAATTCCGTATATGGGCAACCAAAGTCCTCAAAGAATATATTATTAAAGGGTTTGCCATGGATGATGAACGGCTTAAGCAGGGGAAAACGGTTTTCGGCAAAGATTATTTCGAAGAACTTCTCGAACGTATTCGCGAGATACGGGCAAGTGAACGACGGTTTTATCAAAAAATTACCGATATATATGCATTGGCGGCCGATTACGATAAAGATGCACCGATAACGAAGGAATTTTTTGCAACAGTGCAGAACAAACTCCATTGGGCGATTACCGGTAAGACGGCAGCAGAGATCATTTATGATTCGGCTGATGCGCAAAAGCTTCATATGGGTTTGACCAATTGGAAACATGCTCCTGAAGGTAAGATTCTTAAATCGGATGTTACGATTGCCAAGAACTACTTGAACAAAGCGCATATTGAAGAGCTCAATCGACTTGTAGCCGCATACCTTGATCTTGCGGAGAATCAGGCAAAGCGTCGGATTATTACGAGAATGGAAGATTGGCGAAAATTCCTCGACAGTTTTCTGGAGCTCTCGCAATATCCTATTTTGAAAGATAATGGGAAAGTATCAGCGCTTGAGGCAAAATTAAAAGCTGAGCAAGAGTATGAGGAGTATCGGGTTATTCAGGATCACAACTATCTGTCTGATTTTGATAAAGAAATTAAGCGAATAATGGGGAAAAAAGATGACAACAATGATGTATAACGATGTTGCATGTAATGTTATATGGGAAAGATGTATGCGTGCCTTCTATGTGTTGAATCATACAAATAGAATTAATCTGCGATCGGTGCTCTCAATTTATAAGCAAAGCTCCCAAGGTTTATCAATGAACTCCCAAGATTTGCACATGAGCTCCCAAGATTTGAGCACAATGAAATCTTTTGCCGGAACTCGCGAGCTACATATTTTAGAATCATCTGTGGCGGTACGAAAATCTATTGCGTTATGTCAATCTATCAACACTTTAAAAAGGTAGGGAACTATGCCTTTCTACGAATCTGACATTGAAGTGTATGCATTAAATGTCCTGAATGAAGAAGGATATACCGTTATCAACGGTATGGATATAACACCCGATGAAGACTATGGCAACGCAGTCTTGGTCGCTGAATCGAATATTGCTTTTGCGGTAGCGCGGCGCAAGAATTTTGAGGACACGATCCTTGAGGATGTGCTGACTTCCGCTGTCGATACCTTAAATCCCTCCTTGTCGGAATCGGTTAAGCGCATGGCCGTAAAAGAGGTTATGGATCTGTATTCGCCACAGTTACTTGATGCCAACGAAAAATTTCACGATATGCTTGTTCGCGGGGTCTATGTGGCCACCCATCAGCATGGGCATGAGCGCGGTGAACGGGTGCGGATCATTGATTTTACCGATCCGTCGCGGAACGTCTACCACGCGATCAATCAGTTTACCATTCGTCATAAAAACCAAACCAAGCGTCCCGATATTATTTTATTTATAAATGGATTACCGCTTGTAGTGCTAGAACTTAAAAATCCCACGGATGAAAAAGCAACCGTTCGCAGCGCATATGATCAGATCCAAACCTATACGCAATCCATACCGCAATTATTTTTTTATAATGCTTTTTGTATCATATCCGACGGGTTAGACACCCGCAGCGGAACCATGACCTCGCCCATGTCGCGATTTATGGCATGGAAGAGTATCGACGGAACCAGAGAAGTAGCACGTACTCAGAATTTGCTTGAAACGTGTATTCGCGGAATGCTCAATACGACAACGATGCTTGATATTATCCAAAACTTTATTGTCTTTGAAAAGGATAAAACAATCGATCTCAAAACAGGCTTACTTCAAATTCAAACGATCAAAAAGATAGCAGCATACCACCAATATTATGCGGTCAATAAAGCCATAGCCGAAACGCAAAAGGCTGCCGATATCAGCGGTAATAAGAAGGCCGGCGTTATCTGGCATACGCAAGGATCCGGTAAAAGTTTGTCGATGGTCTTTTATGCAGGGAAATTGGTCGATGTTCTGAATAACCCTACGATTGTTCTCATTACCGACAGGAATGATCTTGATGAACAGTTGTTTGATACATTCGCCGCGTGCAGTCAACTGTTACGGCAAGTTCCGGTACAGGCAGAAAGCCGGGATCATGTCAAAGAACTTCTCAGTGTGGCTTCCGGCGGTATCGTCTTTACGACCATTCAAAAGTTCTTTCCGGAAGACGAGGACGAGAAATATGAATTGTTGACGGAGCGGCGTAATGTAGTCGTGATTGCCGATGAAGCGCACCGTACGCAATACGGATTTAAGGCAAAACTGCGCGACGAAAAAGACAGCAACGGCATTGTGATCGGCAAAAGGATTGCCTATGGCTTTGCTAAATATCTCCGAGATGCCGTACCGCATGCGACTTTTATTGGATTTACCGGAACACCTGTTGAGAAAACAGATGTGAATACACCGGCTGTATTCGGGCAATATATTGATATATATGATATCGGCCGTGCTGTGGATGACGGCTCGACCGTTAAGATCTATTATGAAAGCCGCCTAGCGCGTGTCAATCTGACTGATGAAGGGCGGCATTTGGTTGAAGAGTTTGAAAAGGAATTTGATGAAGAAAATCCTGATGATGTAAAAAAAGCAAAACGCAAATGGTCTAAGCTTGAAGCGATCGTCGGCCATCCTGAGCGAATTAAAAATTTAGCGCGTGATATCATTGCTCATTATGAAGCGCGATCATCCGTGTTTGACGGCAAGGCAATGATCGTTGCCATGAGCCGACGTATTGCCGTAGCCTTATACGATGAAATAATTAAAATGCGGCCGACATGGCACAGTGACGAGCTTAACGCGGGTGTTATAAAGGTGGTCATGACCTCGTCATCCTCGGATAAACAGATATTTGATCCTGAAGACCCGGATGCTATTGTTGTACCGGCAATACACCGTACATCAAAAATGGACCGACGCGTGTTATCGGAGCGCATGAAAGATCCGGATGATTCCTTAAAGATCGTTATTGTGCGCGATATGTGGCTTACCGGATTTGATGTGCCATGCTTATGCACGATGTATATTGATAAGCTGATGAAAGGGCATACCCTGATGCAGGCTATTGCGCGGGTAAACAGGGTGTTTAAAGAAAAATCAGGTGGATTGATCGTCGATTATATCGGTATCGGATCCGCATTGAAGGAAGCGTTATCGTTTTATTCGCAATCGGGCGGAACCGGTGACCCTGCAGAAATGCAAGACAGGGCATTGAAGATCATGGAAGATAAGTTGGAGATCGTCAGGCAGATTCTATATGGGTTTGACTATATGGAATTTTTCACGGCACCAACGGCACGGAAATTGAATATTATCCTTGAAGTGGAAGAATTTATTGTAGCGCAACCAAAGGGTAAAGAACGGTATTTGACTGAAACTACGGCTTTACTGCAGGCTTTTGCGCTGGCGATTCCTCACGATCGAGCGATGGAAGTGAAAGACGAAGTTGCTCTCTATCAAGCCATTAAAGCGCGATTAATGAAGTTCGACGGGGAACCGGAAGGCAGGGCAAAGCCGGATTATGATACGGCAATCCGTCAAATCGTATCGCAAGCATTGGAATCTACCGATGTGGTGGATATCTTTGACGCTGCCGGCATAAAAAAGCCGGAGATATCATTGTTGTCTGATGAGTTTCTTATGGAAGTAAAGAATATGCAGCATAAAAACCTTGCCTTTGAGCTGCTAAAGAAAATCATCAATAATGAAATTAAAGTTCGTGAACGATACAATATTACCGAGGGCGGGAAACTCCTGCAAATGCTTGAATCATCCATCAAAAAGTATCAGAATAATCTATTGACCACTGCAGAGATCATTGAAGAACTTATTGCAATAGCCAAGGGCGTAAAACATATGGATACTGCAGGCGAAAACCTGCATTTGAATAAGGACGAGTACGCGTTTTATTCTGCGCTTGAAACCAATGACAGCGCGGTAAAAGTGCTCGGAGATGAGACCTTGAAGTCTATTGCCCGTGAGATTGCAGAGAAAGTAAAGCGATCCTATAGTATCGATTGGACACTTAAAGAAAGCGCACGCGCGAAACTGATGGTTATCGTGCGACGTACCTTGAATAAATATGGTTATCCGCCCGATAAACAGCAAAAGGCGATTGATACGGTATTGAAGCAAGCGGCGTTAATGGCTGATATCATTGCCGATGACGAATATGAAATAGATGTACAAAGGAGCCGAGAATGAAAGCAGGGCTATCCGTCTGGGAAATGGTAAAAGAAGCGGTTATCGCTTTAGGCGGGAAGACTACAAGTAAGGACATCAAAGTATATATTAAAAAGAAATACGGCGATATTAACGAGGGGACTATTAATTGTCAAATACTCGCATGCTCTGTTAATAGCAAATCCCGCATTCATTGGCCTGAAAACAAAAAACCGCGTATTGCAAATGGGCATTATGATTTTTTATATACCCTTGGTAATGGTAAAGTTGCATTATATGATCCTCAAATCCATGGCGTTTGGGAAATACGCAAAGATGGAAATGGGGTTTTGATGGTCTGTAAGGTAGAGGAAGGTTTAAAAGAATTTCCTGAAACTGATGTTGTTATGTCTAGCTCCGCTTCCCTGAGAGAGTCCTTGGGGAATGATACATGTGAAATGATGTTTCCGCTTGAAAGTCATTTGCGTGATTTTATTGTCCAAAATTTATCATCTATAAAAATCCACAATAAATCACTTATGCTCTATGTCAATGAAAACGGGGTTGATGGGGTTGAGTATCGGACTGATGTAGGTATCATTGATATATTAGCAATCGATGACGAGAATAATTTTGTCATATTTGAATTAAAATTAAGTCGTGGGAATGATCAAACGCTGGGTCAGTTGTTGCGATATATGGGGTGGGTAGAAGAGAATATTGCCCATGACAAAAAGGTTCATGGTGTAATTGTAGCGAAGACTATTGATGAAAAACTGCGTTATGCGATGAAAAAAACACAAGATGTTATTCTCTATGAATATGAGATTGATTTTAAGATAACTCCGATTAATGTGAATGGAAGGGCAACCATATCACCTGTTGTATCTTAAAAGAAAGTTATCGCTTGAATCCTTTGATATAAATGGGTATTTAGAGTATGCCATACTGTATCTTTGATAAATTAAGTTTGTTTTATTGGGAGAAATCTATCCCAGGAAAATGAACGATAAATAATCAATGTATACTCCAAGCCACACAAAATACACCTTGCAAACGATAGTATTTCTGGTATTCTGGCAATATGAGCGCAACGAATACTATAGAGGTGCGGAGATTAGCTGTGTTATTCTCCGCACAATATGCGGAGAATAAGTATGTATATCTATCAACACCCTAATTGGCCACAGTTTACATGGGATAATGATAAGCTTGTATCGTCCTTGGGGCGGGTTCGTCAATTACAAGGTAAATTGATCGGAAAAATGGAATCCTTGGGTTTTGATCTGCGCAATGAGGCGATTTTGGAAACAATGACGTTAGATATTATAAAATCCACAGAAATAGAAGGCGAACTCTTGAATCCCGATCAGGTGCGCTCGTCTGTAGCAAAACGATTAGGCATCGATATAGGCGGACTCATTGCTTCGGATCGTCATGTAGAGGGCATGGTTGATCTCATGATGGATGCAACGCAGAACTGTATATTTGAATTAACGCAAGAGCGGTTGTTTGATTGGCATGCCGCCTTATTTCCGACAGGGCGCAACACAATGTATAAAATCACGGTAGGGGACTGGCGTAAAGACCTCACCGGTGCCATGCAAGTTGTCTCCGGTCCGATCGGCAAAGAGAAGGTTCATTTCCAAGCACCTGATGCTGCAGTACTGCAACGAGAAATGGACGAGTTTATTAAATGGTTTAATACAAATACTACCGTAGAGCCTGTTATAAAGGCGGGCATCACGCATTTGTGGTTTGTTACCTTGCATCCGTTTGACGATGGCAATGGGCGTATAGCTCGGGCATTAACTGATATGCTTCTCGCTCGTGCTGATGGTAGCCCTCAACGATTTTATAGTATGTCGGCTCAAATCAGGCTAGAACGGAAATCGTATTATTCTATTCTTGAGAAAACGCAACGCGGGAATCTGAATATCACACAATGGCTTGAGTGGTTTATGAATTGCCTGGTAACCGCTTTGCAAACATCGGATGTGATTCTTGCGCGAGTGCTAAAAAAAGCTGCATTCTGGCAAACGTATGGTGTGTCGGTTAGTAATCCGCGCCAGCAGACCATGCTTAATTTATTGCTGGATGGCCACGAATTAGCAGTAACTTCATCCAAATGGGCAAAAGTCACCAAATGCTCACAAGACACTGCGTCGCGTGATATCCAGGATTTGCTTACCAAAAATATTCTCCGTAAAACGGCATCCGGCGGTCGCAGCACCAAATACGAACTGTGTGATTAAGAATTGCGGAGAATAACCGGTATAATCTCCGCACGATATGCGGTGGTTTCAAAGAAAGGAATAAAATGAAATATATTAATAAAGACGATATTTTTTCAAAAATTGACGAAGCGTCTTTGAAAAAGACAAAAAACCCCGTAAGTTCATATATCATATTGCCGTTATGCGTGGGTTTGTTGCTGAGAATCATATTTCATGCAGAGATATTTGCTCTCATTGGCGGTGGGCTGACAATAATATTTGGTTTAGTGTATATTGTTTTTTATAAATCTAAAAAATAAAAATAACCATTTTTTTTGAAGTGGGTGCGCGCTGATGCTTGCTATATGCAAATATTATGCACGGCAATCAGCATACAACTCAACATAACCTATGTTATGGGACGCTAAGTTATTATATATTTATAAGATGCAAAACGCACTATAACGCATATATGCCAACATGTCAATGCCGAATTTCGATTACGATCGACCTTTAACAATCCCGGAGAGCCTTTTTTTGATTATTCCTTGCCGGGACGATCATCGCCGGCAAGAGCTGTGAAAACTCAGCAAACAACCATTTCTAAGATTGATCCCAACGATACGCGGAATCCCGGAACGAGGCAATCCCATCGTCATCGGTTAAAGTGAGAAAAAATAATACTATCTATTTGGATCAGTAGGGAGTAGGGCGATGCCCTACCCTGCCCTTTTCGTTTCTTAATATTCTTTATTTTCCGTTTTCTGTGATGCTCCCGACAAGACACATTTTATTTCATCAAATAAACCATAATAAGAATTTTTTTGAATTTCTTGCTCTTGAAGGATTTGTTGTATTTTTTCCAATTTCATGTAGTAAATCATTCCTGATTTCCAAGATAACCATACATCTTTACTGATTCTATTTTTTTTATACCATAAGTACTCTTCAGCACACATATTAAAATAATCAATTATTAAATACTTATCCTGTTCAGTGAGAACATAACTCTCTTTATTTGAATCGATATTATTTAATAAGTTATTAAATTTTTCGTCATATTTTTTATTAAATTCAGTAAAGAGTTCCTTAAATAATCGATCGCTTTCCATGGAATACTTGATATATCCAAAAAAATATGAAATTCCTGAGATAATTATTAAAGATAATATTTCAATATTTTTGCCAAATATAAAATAACAAAACATTCCAATTCCTATTACAATAAAAAGAATTATAGACATCATGAATTTATTATATTGCATTGTTTTCTCCAAATCTAGTGTTTTGAAGCCCATTCCCGTGCTAACCTCTGTGCTTCAGCGATCTGATCCGGTGTCATTGTTGCTTCAAGGGCATCTAATGCATCTTTAGAATCATGTCCATTAGCAACCGCAAGACTTATCCATTTATAGGCAATAATCTTATTCTTCTGTACTCCTTTTCCATCTCGGTACATCCTCCCTAAATTCCACAAACCATACATATCATTACCGTTTGTCGCATTTTTAAAATATTCCAAAGCTTTTACATAATCTCGTGACACACCGGTGCCCTCTTCATAACAAACACCTAAATTATTATGCGCTCTTGCATTTCCATTGTCAGCTGCTTTTTTCCACCACTTCACAGCTTCCTGCATGTTCTTTGGGACACCTTCCCCATCCGCATAACACACAGCAAGATTAACTTGTGCCCCTGTAAAACCCTGCTCAGCAGCCTTTGTATACCACTTCACTGCTTCCTGCATGTTCTTTGGGACACCTTCCCCGTTTGCATAACACAACCCAAGGCTAGCTTGCGCCATTGCGTTTCCTTGTTCGGCTGCTTTTGTATACCATTTCAAGGCTTCCTGTATGTTCTTAGGGACGCCTTCCCCGTACTTATAAAACCCCCCAAGGCTAGCTTGCGCCATTGCGTTTCCCTGCTCGGCTGCTTTTGTATACCATTTCAAGGCTTCCTGCATGTTCTTAGGGACGCCTTCCCCTTTTGTATAACACCACCCAAGGCTAGCTTGCGCCCATGCATCTCCCTGTTCAGCAGCCTTTGTATACCACTTTACAGCTTCTTGCATGTTCTTAGGGACACCTTCCCCGTTTGCATAACGCAACCCAAGCTCAACTTGCGCTTCTGCATGCCCCTGCTCAGCCGCTTTTTTCCACCACTTCAAGGCTTCCTGCATGTTCTTTGGAACACCTTCCCCATTCGCATAACAGAAGCCAAGCATGTATTGCGCACTTGCATCTCCTTGCTCGGTTGCTTTTTTCCACCACTTCACGGTTTCCTGCAAGTTCTTGAGAACGCCCTCACCTTTATAATAACACGCCCCAAGGTTAAATTGCGCATCTACATTCCCCTGGTCAGCCGCTTTTCTATACCACTTCACTGCTTCCTGCATGTTCTTTGAGACACCTTCCCCGTTCTCATAAACCATCGCAAGATCAAATTGCGCCTGAGCATCCCCATTTTCCGCTTTTTTAAGTAATTCTTCAAAGGTTTCCGCACAACACAAAACAGGTACTAAAAACACCCATAATACGATAAATACTTTATACATAATCCCTCCCCGATTTTTTTATTCATAAATGTATGGTATCTAAATTAAAAACAATGTCAAGAGACAAAACTCACGCTCTATACGCCTTTAAAACGGGCTTCAAATTTGAAAACGGTGTATATACCCTTTTGAAGATTATTAACGCATTTACTATTCCGTTTTTTGTCGTGTTCCAATTTCACTTACCTAATACAACGTATCTTTATTTTTATGATACAGAATCAAAGCACTATTTATTATTTTAAAAAGGGCGCCCATATCTTTATGGTATCATCATTGCTTCCCGATGCAACATGTAATCCATCCGGCGAAAAAGCAATACCCCAAACATCACTTTTATGACCTGTCAACGTGAGAACAGATTGAAAACATGAAATATCCCATATTTTTAACGTTCTATCAACACTTCCAGTCGCAAAATATCTCCCATTAGGTGAAAAAGCAACGCTTGTTACCTTCTTATTATGTTCCCAAAAACTCCTTCTGAATTCTCCCGAAACTGAATCCAATAGTATTAAAGACTGGTGCGAAGCTGTTGCAATATAACGCCCATCAGGAGAGTAGCGGATAGCATATACATTACTTTTAGGGGTCATAATAGACCCCATAATAGTATACACACACTCACCGTTCTCAACATTCCATAATTTTACAGAGAATCCTAAGCTCTCGGATGAACTATATCCTGCCGCAATAAATCGCCCGTCAGGTGAGAAAGCAACGCTATAAACTGAATGCTTGATAGTAGTGTTATAGTATAGATTATTATCCCCTAAGGTATGTATACATTTGCCCCCTATTTCCCATATCTTAACAGTACCATCGGTCCCACCTGAAACAACAAATCGCCCGTCAGGCGAAAAAGCAACTCCATAGACACTACCGTCATGCCCTATAAAATCTCGGATACAATAACCCTTCTCTACATCCCACAATTTTACTGTGCAATCATCACCGCCAGAAACTAAAGTCTTTCCATCCGGTGAAAATGCAACTCCATATACATATCCTTCATGTCCCTTTAAAGTTTGAATACAATCCCCTGTTTTTGCATTCCATATTTTAATTGTTTTATCCCAACTTCCTGATGCAATAAATTTTCCATCGTAAGAATAATCAACACTCCAAACTCGATTTTTATGCCCCTTAAGTGTAAGAATTGAATCATCTTGAACTTTATTATGATTTTTAACCAATGCAATAATTAAACCTAAAGACAGAGTAATAATTAATAGAATTATTGACAAAACTATTTTTTTCATTTTTTACCTCTTAACATAACTTGATTTCACTTTCTAAAATTAGGACAATTTTCATTTTGACAGCGGATTGCAACCCCAAGAATTGCATAGTGCCCGTAAGAACCATCATCGCGAATAACATCAGAGCCTTGCGGAACAACAATGGGAGTATTACATACCTTACACAAATGGAATCCATCACATGTTTGGCAAAACCAAGGGTGTTTATTGTTTTCAAATTCTGAGATAGCTTTTCTAATTATTTCAGGTGTAAAAGGACCTCGAATTACCAAAAATATTTCCCCCAATTCCTTTAAAAATATTGATTTGTAGTAGTTTTCATTTCTTTTCTTTAAAGACAAATACAAAGAATATTTATGGCCATGTTTAAGCATGTGCCCCTTCGTTTCATTTAACGATCTACCACAAAGCAAGCAGTTCTCAGACGGAACAATTTTAGGAACTTTTTTAAAAATTAAATCATTCTCAGAATCGTCACACGATTCCATTGATGAAAAATCAGCAGAATCTATACTTAAAATATCTTTTCCCCATACGTGTCTCCGTACTGTCTCTTTTGTCCAACACGATGTTGGATCTGTGGATTTTATCTCACTATCCATCCCATTATTATGCATAGAAGCAAAATGTAACTGCGCATTTTTATGCCCTCTCTTAGCTGCCAACCTCATCCATAAATAGGAATTCTTAAAAAGAATCTCTTTCCCATTGCTCAGCGAGTATAAATATGCAGGATTTCTGTCCGGAAAATCGTAATAACACGGTTCTTTTATCTGTGACTCCACTATATCTTCTATATCCTTGATATTGGAGTATAGCGCTCCAAGCATATATTGAGCATGAGCATTCCCTTTTTCTGCCGCTTTTTCCCAATATATATGAGCCTTAGATTTATTAATTCCTACTCCCTTTCCAAAATAAAACATGTCGCCTAGATAATACAATGAATCCGAATCGTCCATTAAGGACGCAGTTAAAAAATATTTACACGCTATTTCATAATTTTGGACGAAATTTTTCAAACCAAAGTAATAATGTTTCCCAATATCTCCCATCACTATACTTAAATCTTTACTCTTATCGTCTAAGATATTTGATAAATCCGAACCCTTCATATATGCCAATAAAATATATATAAGCGATGTTACGAAAATTATAAATGAAATAAAAAATAAGACATATTTCCCCCATTCCTCCGTTAATGATTCGGAACTGTTAAAAGCAATCAAAGGTATGACAACAAAGAATAAAAAAAAATACATTTTTGATGAATTCAATAATGATTCAAAATCATCGAAAACGTATAAATAGCCCGAAGATTCCTTTTTAATTAAATATCGAAATTCAATTTTTAGTAAAATTATTACATCCATTACAAATATCAAAAACAACATAAAACTACCAACAGTTGCTGCTATAAGAAAGAATAGGCACTGAATACTATTTATAAATGACATCACAATCATAGTTTTTATGTCGATTATGATATTATTCGATGAATAAAAAACGTTTTTATTTTTGGTACAAAATATAATAATTAATAAGTGAGCTATATGAGACACTATCAATGAACCAATAATCACATTAGAAAACAAACGCCCTATATTTGTGTCTAGGTTATATGAAAATAATTTTGTAATAATGTATCCGAAAAAGATCGTTAGCAAGGGAGAAAATAATAATATCAAAAATTTGATAATATTAAGATTAATTAAGCCCCGATAATAACGTAGCATGAAAGACAAAAGTAAAACTGAAAAGGATATTATAAGTATTGGTTGAAATAATCTGACAAATAATCTTAACAATGATTGTGACACTTCATAACCCACATCATATTTATTATTAACTGCCACCAAAAACACATATAGCATTAAGAAAGATATTATGATTGAAAAAAGGTAAATTGATTGTTTTTTTGTAAATATCAATTCGGGGTGTCTGATAAGATCAACGCTATTTTTTATGATTTTACCGACATCAACAACTTTATTATTCAAATACAACATAAATCATTCACCCCCCTTAATTTGAAAACTCCGAAATTGACACTCAAAACTCATACTACATCAGAAATAAATAATGTCAATATAATAGCTTTGAGGAAAATTAATTAGTATGCGCCACAGAATTCGGAGAAACTAGCATTTTAAGCCAATGGATGTTTCAGAGTGACCGAAATGTCCAAATACGAAAATATTAATTTTGTCTCTCGACACATAGTAATATTTGATAAATATTCACCTTCAAAGTGAGGTTTTCAAGAAATAGTTGACACATCAATAGGTTTATTACGTCCCATAAGACCGTTTATGTTGAGCGATTAAGTCAGCCCTACTATTTCCGATCGAGTTACCCGGCACAAAACGATTTCCTTAACATGCTATTTGTCAGTTTATTTTAGTGCCCTCTCCTTGACTGTAAAAATTAATGAATATTTGATGTATAATTTAATTTTTTACCCATCCGAAATATACGTCGATACTGTTCAGCTTTGCCGGATACGAGATTGTATTAATGTTACCATCAACATTCAAAAGCTTCGTAAAACATCGGTAATCCTCAAATGAGGTATTATTATCACTGAAAGAATGAACTAACATCAAACA
>CAYRFE010000027.1:0-45710 GCA_964423645.1 uncultured bacterium
ACAATACAGGATGGAAAACTGCTCCGCTCCACACCGACGGCTTTGCGATGCCCGGTACTGAAGGTACGTGGTATGGTATCACTGTATTTGAAAACAATGTCACCGAAATATTTTTTAATAATAACAATTTGTCAGGAACGCTTCCCGCAGAAATTGGGGATTTCACATTGCTTGAAAAGTTACAGATAAATATTAGTTATTCATTATCGGGATCATTACCAAATGAAATAGGGTTGTTAACTAATCTTAACACTCTCACTATCACCGGTTGTGGTTTAACAGGTACTATACCGGTAGAAATAGGTACTCTAAATAAATTAAAAACACTGTCGCTATACTTTAATGAAATTAGCGGTTCAATCCCCGTCGAGCTTACTAATGCAACAGAACTCACCTATTTAAACTTGGGGGCGAATAATTTGTCCGGTTCAATTCCGGCAGAATTGGGCTCGCTCCCAAAATTAATGGGATTAGTACTATACAATAATGATCTGACCGGTTCTATTCCTGCCGAATTAGGATCGTTAACAAACTTAGCAACGTTGTGGCTCGGAGGAAACGCATTGTCCGGTTCTATACCGGCTGCATTGGGGTCAATGACTAGTATTTCTACCCTACACCTGTATAACAACAATTTGACAGGATCAATTCCTCCGGAACTCGGTAATGCGACCACGTTGCAGCAGCTTGTACTCAGCAACAACAGTTTGTCGGGTGCTATTCCAAGCGAACTGGGCAACCTGACCAATTTAACATTATTATGGCTGCAAGGAAATATGCTTGCCGGAGAACTGCCGACCTCTATCAAAAACCTGACAAACCTCACCACGTCAACTAATATCGGCTACAATGTACTGTATACGTCGGACCCGACAATAGATGCGTTCATGACCTCAAAAGATGCGGATTGGAAATCAACACAAACGATTGCGCCGACAAATTTTGCCGCAACCTATGTTGATGCCCGCACCATAAAGGTAACATGGGATCCGATACCGTATTCTGCAGACGGGGGCTACTACCGCATACAGATCGGCGATGAGGACATGGGATATTTCAGTTCCAAAGACACAGCCGATAAGACCGTCGGGGAAGTAACATTTACCAATTTGACGCCGGGTAAAACATATCATTTTTCGGGCGACACTCGCACGCCGACACATGAGTATAACAAAAATTCACTGTACAGTCCTTCGACCGGTGCTGTCTATGAAAGCACCCCGTCGGCAACGATAACTATTACCGCACCGATTCTTAATGATGCGTGGCCGGTCGGCGTGGATCACGAAATAACCTATACAACCACTCTTCCCGATGCGATGAATATCTATCTGTATAAGGATGGGGAGTATGATCGCACCATAATCGAAGGTAATACAGGCGGATCGTATACATGGACGATGCCGGATGCGTTGCCGTCCGGGTCTGATTATACAATCTATTGTGAGTCTGCAGTGAATGCAGCATATAACGCGGAAAGTGCCGTGATAAAGATTTACAATGCTCCTGTTTTGACCGCTCCGCTTAATGCGGCAACAAATCTTAATAATGAGGCGGGAATCGTTTTTCAATGGGAAAACACCGCAAACATGACCACCTATGAGTTGGCATACACGACCGATAGTGATTTTGTCGATGATCTTGTGTATGTCTCGGATATTGAAGCATTGACAAAAACCATCACAACGCTGGCTCATAACACGACCTATTATTGGTCTGTTCGTGTTACGCCGCAAGGCAAATGGGCAACACCGAGAAGTTTTACCACGATCATTGCGGCACCTGCGCAAGTGACACTGGTATCTCCGAATGATGCGGCGACGGGAGTTCCAGTAGCACCGACATTTACCTGGGATGCGGAGAGCATTGCGACCACCTATGAACTTGATGTTGCGACGGACAATTCCTTTACGACCGACTTACAGCAGTTTACAGGGATTACTGACACATCAAAATCAATTACAGGCTTAACGAACAGCACCATCTACTACTGGCGCGTGCGTGCGGTCAACGCAGGCGGCAACGGTGAATGGTCTGCAGTCAGAAGTTTCACCACGATCATTGCGACACCTTCGCAAGTTACCCTTGTTCTGCCTGCTGATGCGGCGACGGGAGTTCCAGTAGCACCGACATTTACCTGGGATGCGGAGAGCATTGCGACCACCTACGAACTTGATGTTGCGACGGACAATTCCTTTACGACCGACTTACAGCAGTTCACAGGGATTACAGACACATCAAAATCAATTACAGGCTTAGCGAACAGCACCACCTACTATTGGCGAGTGCGCGCGGTCAACGCAGGCGGTAACGGCACATGGTCAGCTACGCGTAGCTTTGCGACTATTATAGGCGTTCCTGCACAAGTGACACTCAGTACACCGGCGGATTCTGCAACAGGCATCTCTGTCTCGCCGACGTTTACATGGAACAGTGCGAGCGGGGCAACAACCTATGAACTTCAATATACATCGTCAACCGATTTTGATACACCGGTGGGCAAAATGACTGTTACAAATATCAGCGCTACTTCATTTGAAGCAAGCGGGCTATCAAATGCCACGCTTTACTACTGGAGAGTTCGTGCCGTTAATGTCGGTGGAAACGGCGAGTGGTCTGCAGTCAGAAGTTTCACCACGATCATCGCGACACCATCGCAAGTTACTCTTGTTCTGCCTGCTGATGCTGCGACGGGAGTTCCTGTAGCACCGACATTTACCTGGGATGCGGAGAGCATTGCGACCACCTACGAACTTGATGTTGCGACGGACAATTCCTTTACGACCGACTTACAGCAGTTCACAGGGATTACTGACACATCAAAATCAATTACAGGCTTAGCGAACAGCACCACCTACTACTGGAGAGTTCGTGCGGTCAATGTCGGTGGCAATGGCACATGGTCGACAGTAAGAAGTTTTACCACGATCATTGCGACACCTGCACAAGTGACACTCGTATCACCAAATGATGCGGCGACGAATGTGTCGATCACGACGTCGTTAAGTTGGAACAGTGTATCGGGCGCGAGTACCTATGAACTTGATGTCGCAACGAACAATACATTTACCACCGGTTTACAGCAATTTACGGGTATTACCGATACGTCACGCCTAATGTCCACTTTGGCAAACAGCACCACCTACTACTGGAGAGTTCGTGCGGTCAACGCAGGCGGCAACGGTGACTGGTCTGCAACCGGAAGTTTCACCACGATCATTGCGGCACCTGCACAAGTGACACTCGTATCACCAAATGATGCGGCGACGAATGTGTCGATCACGACGTCGTTAAGTTGGAACAGTGTATCGGGCGCGAGTACCTATGAACTTGATGTCGCGACGAACAATACTTTTACGACCGGCTTACAGCAGTTCACGGGTATTACCGATACGTCACGCCCAATGTCCACTTTGGCAAACGGCACACTCTATTACTGGCGTGTACGAGCAGTTAATGCGGGCGGTAGCGGCGTATGGTCTACGACCGGAAGTTTTACCACGATTGCAGCGGTTCCGGTTCAGGTCACGTTGATCTCACCGGCCAATGCCGCGACCAATATTGCCATCGCACCGACCTTCACGTGGAATGCCGTGGGGAATGCCGAATCGTATGAGCTTGATTATGCAACGGATGATACATTTACGACAGGGCTTATTTCGCTTACCGGGATAACAACACCAACACGCGTTGTTTCCGGGTTATCGTATGATTCAGTCTATTACTGGCGTGTGAGAGCAGTGAACGCAGGCGGTAGCGGCGAATGGTCTGAAGTGTTCAGTTTTACAACTACTGTTCCGGACACAGCGTTGTACGCGAAGGTCATTCCTAACGGATTCATCTGGGGACGTGCAAAAGTATATATAAAAACTTTAAGCGGCACTGCGCACGCCGATGATATAAAATTATTCGTCGATGATGAAATATGTACCGGTCTCGCGTATACTGTCGAACAGATCGGAGAAAACGGAACGCTGTTCCAGAGCGCTACTACATTCAATAATTACACATTCACGGATGGATATCATACGGTCAGTGTGCGATATCGCGGTAAAGTAGTAACGACATTATATCTCACGACAGGGCAATTGTATCAGAACCAAAACATCCGCTACAATGCGATCACGTTGAAGGTGAAGTCCGGTAACGGCAAGTTTATGATATATGCTCCCGATGATGATGATGTCGATACAAAACGCAGTCCTGTCAGAATAAAACAAGAACCGTTCGCGGTCGCATTTGAGAACAGCGGGAAAGTGTTACTTGAAATGGTCAATCCCCATGGTGAATCAGGCGCACTCATGCGGTATGACAATGGTGAGTGGAAGCTTGTGACATATTCGAAGCCTGTTTTCTTCATCAAAGAAAGCGGGGTATATGTGGTCGTCAATGATACCGGGTTTGCAATCATTCCGAAGATCAAAAACAGCATTCTTGCGCAGAACTACCCGAACCCGTTCAATCCCGAGACGGATATACCGTATACGGTGGCTGAATCCGGGCATGTAAATGTAAGTGTGTATGACACGAAAGGACGTAAGGTTGTCACGCTTGTCGACGACTACAAAGAGCGCGGAATGTATAACGCACACTGGAACGGTAAAGACTTCCGAGGGAAGGATATGCCGAGCGGAGTGTATTACAGTGTGATGGAGATCAACGGCAAACGCTTTACAAAGAAAATGATCATGCTGAAATAACGGCAGTGATATTCGAATTACAACGCACCGGTTTTCCGAAAGGAGCCGGTGCATTTCTTTACATCACAATTCGGGAAATCTTGTGTGTATAGACCTTTGCAAAATTATCAAAAGTTCTTTTTCCTCTAAAAAGGGGTGTGGGGACGGTGTAGAGACACGGCATGCCGTGTCTGTAACCGAAAATGCCCGCCTCTCGATGATCATCGAGTGATTGCGCAAGCACAAAATTAATTTACCCGTAGGGAGAGGCTACACGCCTCTCCGCAGGGGTGGGCACAAAGTTAAAAAGAGGTAGTTTTGCAAAGGGCTCGTGTCTCGTATAACCTGCAGCTTTGCGAAATTCTAAAAAATATCGGGTGCATATCTTCGCGCCAGGTAAATTGTTTTCGTCATATATCACAAAAAAAACGGGAAGATGTTGCGATAAAGTGTATTCTTCATAAAAAAACGCTTTTTTTAAAATACTTTTTATGTTACTCTTGATGAGTAAAAAATAGTAGTGGTTGTATGTCTGAAAATGAGGTAATAATGCTCTATGAAGTTCGTGTATGGAGCTATATTTCTGATCTATGCATGTAGTACTCGATTACTAATTAGTTAGAGAGGTGCATATAGTATTTATGTTGAATAAAATCGCAATATTCCAAAAAAAAGAAATTCGTAAAGTATTATTTGAAAATGAATGGTGGTTTGTAATAAATGATGTGATTGCAGCATTGACTGATTCAGTTGATCCTGCACAATATTATAAGCGTATGAAATCACGGGATCCGGAGTTGAAAAAACTATGTGAACAAGGAGGGGTACAGCTTGTACCACCCCTTATGCTGGCAATAGAAACTTCCGGTGGCAAACAAAAAATGTATTGTTGGCATACTGAAGGAATTTTTAGGTTAATTCAATCTGTTCCCTCTGCAAAGGCCGAACCGTTTAAAAGATGGCTTGCAAAAGTTGGATATGAAAGAATTCAGGAAATTGAAGATCCTGAATTGGCAACAAAACGAACTCGCGCAGTGTATCAGGCAAAAGGATATAGTGATGACTGGATTGAAAAGCGGATGCGTGGGATAGCTATTCGAGAAGAATTGACTGATGAATGGAAAAAACGAGGTGCAAAAGACCAGATTGATTATGCAATATTAACAGCAGAGATAAGTAAAGCCACTTTCGGAATGACCCCAAGCGAGTATAAAGAATTTAAGGGTCTTAAACAGGAGAATCTGAGGGATCACATGACAGATCTTGAGCTAATATTTTCCATGCTTGGTGAAAGAGCTACTACCGAAATTACCATAACTAATAATACAGAAGGGATTGATGATTTGAAAAAGGATGCATTGGCAGGTGGAAAAATCGCAGGCGATGCAAAAAAGGCACTTGAAAAGAAAACCGGAAAACCGGTTACTACACCAGAAAATTACTTAATAGAACCTGAACACAAAAAGAAACTCAAAGACTAAAAACTAAGAGAACAAGAGACGTGTAATATAAATCAGGATTTTATTTTCGTCATATATCACAAAAAACGGGAAGATGTTGCGAGAAAGTGTATTCTTCATGAAAAAACGCTTTTTAGTAATTGGTTTTTGTGGTATTGTTTGGTCGCGTGGGTATGAACATAGTTATTCAAAAAATATCAGAGGGAGTAATTGAATATGAAAAAAGGAATTTTAATATCATTAATGTACTGCATATTGTTATTTGGCTGTTCAAAAGTTGATTACTCAAATGATCTACTTATTCCCTATAAAAATATCCTTGGATTCAACGGCTTTGTTAATAAAGAGGGTATAACAGTCATACGCGCAAAATATAAAATGGTTGATTTGTTTTATGAAGGAATCGCGGTAGTTCAAAAAAAAGATAATAAATTTTACTTTTTGAAAAAAGATGGAACATTTCTAAATTCAAATTCTTATGTATTTGCACACAATTTTAGTCATGATAAATTAGCACTAGTAGGTATTCGTGTGAATGATATACCAAAGGTCGGGTATATAAATGTTAAAGGCGAAATTGAAATTGAATGCAAATATGATCGTGCAAGACCTTTTCATGATGGATTTGCTGCCGTGGCTACAAAATCGGGAGAAAAATATGAGTGGTATTTCATTGATACCAAAGGATATAAAATAGGTAATAACACCTATAAACAAGTAGGGTATTTTTCAGAAGGTTTATGTGCTGTGAAGAATTGGCAGGATGAAGTGTTATTTGTCAATAATCTAGGCAAAGAAGAACTCAAGTTGTTTGGCATTAGTGACGTTAAATTATTTAAAGAGGGATTATGCGTTTATCTCATCGAAAAAAAGTTTGGATTTATTGATAGAAACGGAAAAGTAGTAATCAAAAATATATTTGATGAAGCTGAAAATTTTTCAGAAGGATTAGCAGCGGTAGGCACACTTATAAACGGAGTGATCATTTATGGTTACATTAACAAAAAAGGTGAGTATAGTATCAGACCGCAATTTATAAAAGCAGATGAATTTTATCATGGATATGCGATAGTTTGTGTTGAAAATAATGGTAAGAATAAATTTGGGATTATTAATAAAACTGGACAATTTGTGGTAGAACCGGTTTTTGAAGAAATATATCGTGTTGAAGAATGTTATGTTGGTTCAAATGGTTTTGGTGAAAATGTCTTTATTAATGAAGACATGACTCTCAAAAAGTTTTGACTAAGGTAACAAGGAGGAAAAATGAGACGAATTTATGCAATATTGCTTTTGTTCTTTCTATCACAAGGATTTGTGTGTGCTGAAGAATTGTCCGATACAACAATTAATATTTTAAAGGAGACAGCTCTATCCGGTAGTATAACTTCAACACATACTCTTATGGGGTTGTATCATGACGGAAAGATAGTAAAAAAGGATTATAACGAATCATTTAAATGGGCTTTACACGGGGCAAAACTTGGCGATGGAATGTGCCAATATTATACTGCAGCATACTATCAGATAGGAATGGGAGTTGAAAAGGACAGTGATAAGGCACTAGAATGGGCTCTATTGGCTGCTGAGCAAAATATTGTTAAAGCACAGACATTAGTAAGTGCGTTATATGTTGAGAAAAGGCCACAAAATATTATTGAAGCAGCAAAATGGATTATTATTGCATATAAGAATGGAGATAAAAAAAGTGAACCTCTGCTAGTATCTTTACAGCAAGGAATGACTGAATCTGATTTTAAGAAATCAGAAAAGGCAGCTGAGATATTTTTAAAATCAAGGAATTAAAATAGCGATTAGAACTTATAAGGTTCCGTTCATTATCTTAAAAAGAGATACAACATAATTATAAGTCTTATATCGAATTCAAATGCATACTTTCTATACACCTCTCGGTATATAATGTAAACAGTCCCGGTGAAAAACAGCGTTTCGTTGTTTTGCAATTCGCCTATCTTATATATAATTAATAAGTTACATAAATTCTATTTTGGCATATCACTTGCTCTATTATTTGTCGTAATGTGCGTGAAAATCTTGACAGAAAGGAGTGTGTGTGCTACGTTAATAGCAGCCGATGACGGTGAGTGCTAATAGGAGCGAGTAGGATGAATGACAGACAGAAAATGATCTTAAGCTATATCGTGAATGACTACATACGAACGGGTATGCCGGTCAGCTCACGTACATTGTCGCGTCAGAAAGGGTTGAGCCTTTCACCTGCCACTATTCGTAATACTATGGCCGATCTTGAGGAAGAGGGCTACATTTATCAGACACATGTATCGTCGGGGCGTGTGCCTACCGATTTGGGCTATCGGTTTTTTGTGGATAATCTTATGCGTCTGCAAAATCTGACCTTTGATGAAAAACAGAAGATCACCAATCAGTACCAGAAGGATATTTCGGAACTCGATAATGTGCTTAAAAACACGTCACTTGTTCTTTCGCAGATCTCGAAAAAGATAGGTATCGCTTTATCACCGCCCATTGAAAAAGACATTATCACTTGTTTTCATTTTGTGCCTGTCGGTACATCAAAATTACTTGCGGTAATGGTCACCAAAGCGGGCACGGTAAAAGAGCATTTATTTGCCATTCAAGAGATGCCGCCTAAGGATGACCTAGATAAAGCGAATAACTTTCTCAACTCAATGCTTACCGGTGAAACGATCGAATCTGCGATCACTAAGATCCGTATGTGTAATTCTGCATCTGTCGCAGGAGAGTTTATCATGGGTGCAGTGTGCTCACAGTTGGATAAGACACGGCAGGAAGAGAACAGAGTATTTATTGACGGCGTCATGGACTTCATGAAAAACACTCATGATGCGCCGATAGAGTTGTTACGAGATGAGGTTATTTCATCGGTGTTATCCGATGGTATCAGTGATGTAGGGCAGAATGTCTTGGTAAAGATCGGTGAAGAAAATGAAAAACGAGTACTGAAAGAGTACAGTTTGATTTCTCGTGAAGTTCAGGTAGGGGAAGGTCTTTTTACCCGAATTGCAATCATTGGTGAAAAACGGGTGAATTATGCAAAGATCATCTCGCTTGTAGAATACACCGGCAAATTGTTAGAAGAAACGTTAAATTCATAAGAGATCGAGGAGGTTCTATGACAAAAAAGGATGCACATATTGAGGAGTCAACTTCGGTTGAACATGCCGAGGATGTCGCCGCAGTGCAGAATAAAAAGAAGAATAAAGAGAACGACAAAAAGCACGGTGACGCCAAAAAGAGTGATGCGTTGAATGCGCGTATCGAAGAGCTTGAAGCCGAAAAGAAGAACTATCAGGATAAACTTGCGCGTGTTATGGCTGATTTCGACAATTTTCGTCGTCGCAATGAAGAGGATCGCAGTCGGTTTATCAAACAGGCGGGAGAAAAATTACTGCTCGAGATAATTCCTGTCCTTGACGATCTGACACGTGCGCTTGATGCATGTGCAGTCAATGAACATACCACAGTGCTTCTCAACGGATTGCGTCTTGTAGAAAAAAAGTTGAATGATGTATTAACGGTCAATGGTGTCAAACCCATTGAAGCACTTCACAAACCATTTGATCCCCAGTATCATGATGCACTGACGATGATTGAGAACGGCGATCATGAACATGAGGAACAGGTTGTCCAGGAGTATAGAAAAGGATATATGTTGTTTGAAAAAGTGTTGCGACCTGCTCAGGTCGTGGTATCTAAAAAACAAGAAGATGAAAAAGAAGAAAAGAAAATAAAGGAGGATGATCAGAATGGGTAAAATAATCGGTATAGATCTCGGGACTACCAACTCTGTTGTCGCAGTAATGGAAGGCGGCGAACCGAAAGTTATCGTGAATTCAGACGGAGGTCGTTTGACACCGTCAATAGTAGGTTTTAAAAAAGACGGCGAGCGCCTTGTCGGTGAACTTGCAAAACGTCAGTCGGTCACGAATCCTGAAAATACCGTGTACTCGATCAAGCGTTTTATGGGGCGTTTTACATCGGAAGTAAAAGAAGAAATGACCATGGTTCCGTATAAAATAAAAGCAGGTTCCAATGATGGCGTAAATGTGGAAATAATGGGAAAAGATTATACCCCTCCGGAAATCTCCGCAATGGTATTACGCAAACTCAAAGAAGATGCGGAACGCTATTTGGGTGAGACCGTCACTGAAGCGATCATTACCGTACCGGCATATTTCAACGATCGTCAGCGTCAGGCTACCAAGGATGCAGGGAAGATAGCAGGTCTTGAAGTAAAACGTATCATCAACGAGCCGACTGCCGCGGCACTTGCTTACGGCTTGCAGACCGGGCATTCACATAAGATCGCCGTGTACGACCTGGGCGGCGGTACCTTCGACGTGTCGATATTGGAACTCGGCGACGGCGTGTTGGAAGTGTTGTCCACCAACGGTAATACGCATTTGGGCGGCGACAATTTTGATCACATTTTGATCGATCATTTTGCCAATGAATTCCAAAAACAGGAAGGCATCGATCTTCGCAAAGATAAAATGGCATTACAGCGTTTACGTGAGGCGGCTGAAAAAGCAAAAAAAGAGCTTTCAACAGTGACCTCTACCAATATCAACCTTCCGTTCATCACTGCTGATGCAAACGGACCGAAACATTTAACATTGGATATTACCCGTGCGGATTTTGAGCGCATGATCTATGATCTGGTTGAAGGCACCTTCAAGCCGTGCCAGAGCGCATTGAACGATGCGAAATTGACCAAATCCGATATTCATGAGGTTGTACTCATTGGCGGTTCGACACGTATTCCTTTGGTACAGCAAAAAGTGAAAGACTTCTTCGGCAGAGACCCGTATATGAGCGTGAATCCCGATGAAGCAGTGGCGATCGGGGCCGCAGTACAGGCAGGTATCATGTCCGGCGAAGGCGATTTGAAAGATATGGTTCTTTTGGATGTTACGCCGTTATCACTCGGGCTTGAAACCCTCGGCGGTGTCATGACACGTATTATCGAGCGCAACACCACTATCCCGACACGTAAAACACAGATTTTCACCACCGCCGCAGATAATCAGCCGGGTGTTGAGGTGCACATTCTTCAGGGCGAGCGTCAAATGGCAACCGATAACATGACACTCGGGCGTTTCGAATTGTCCGGGATTCCTCCCGCACCGCGCGGTGTGCCACAGGTTGAAGTCACCTTTGACATCGATGCGAACGGTATTCTCAATGTTACTGCAAAAGATCTCGCGACCAATAAGGTGCAGAATATTGTCATCAAATCATCTTCGGGTTTGGGTGATGCCGATATTGATAAAATGGTGAAAGAAGCAGAGAAATTTGCCGAAGACGATAAAAAGAAAAAAGATGCAATCGAAGCTCGTAACAATGCCGACAGTATGGTATACAATACCGAAAAAGCGTTGAAAGATTACGGTGAAAAATTGAGTGATGCAGACCGTGCCGCTGTTGAAGAAAAAATTAAGGCACTTAAAGAAGTTATGGCCGGAGAAGACACCGAGACCATCAATAAACGAATTGAAGAACTTCGCGAAGCATCATTCAAATTGGCGGAAGAAATGTATAAGAATACTAATCCGGAAGCGAATGCGAATGGCGATGCCGGAGCACAACAACCTCAGCAACCACAAGATGAAAAAAAGCAGGATGAGAATGTCACGGAGGCAGATTTTAAAGAAGTATAAGGAATAAATTATGGCAAAAAGAGATTACTACGAAATTCTAGAGATAGGCCGTGATGCCTCTCCCGAAGAGATAAAAAAAGCATACAGAAAATTGGCGATCAAATTTCACCCGGACAAAAATCCGGGTGATAAAACTGCTGAAGAGAAATTCAAAGAACTGACCGAAGCATACCAAGTGCTGAGTGATGCATCCAAACGCCAACAATATGACAAATTCGGGCATGAAGGATTCCAACAAGGCGGATTCGGACAGGGCGGGTATGATTTCTCCGGATCAGGATTCGATATCGGCGATATCTTTGGTGATATTTTCGGTGATTTTTTCGGCTCATCACGAGGCAGAAGCGGCGGTAGATCTCGCGGAGAACGCGGAAGTGATCTCAGGTATGAAGTGACCATTGATTTTAAAGAAGCGGTATTTGGTATTAAAAAACGTATCTCTTTTACGAAACTTGATGAATGCACCACGTGTCACGGCTCCGGTGCCGAGGGCGGTTCACAGCCTGAAGTATGCGGCGAATGTCACGGCAGCGGTCAAGTACGGGTAAGCCAGGGCTTCTTTGTGATGTCCCGACCGTGTCCGAAATGCGGTGGTTCAGGGCAGATCATAAAAAACAAATGTAAATCGTGCGGCGGAAAAGGTCGCGTCAAACGTGAAAAAACCGTTGAAGTGACAATTCCCGCAGGTGTTGATAACGGCTCGATACTCAAGCTACGCGGAGAAGGTGAGTTTGGCGTTCGCGGCGGGCCTTCGGGGGATTTGTATGTAGAGATAGCGGTACGTCCGGATCCGTTGTTTAAACGTGAAGGCTTGGATGTTATTTCCGATATTCATATCTCATATCCCGATGCGGTATTGGGCACAAACGTGACGGTTACGACGTTAACGGGGCAGGCTGAATTGTCTGTACCGTCGGGAACTGAAAGCGGCAAAGTTTTTCGTATGCGCGGTAAAGGAATTCGCGACGTGCATGGCTATGAGACAGGTGATCAACTCGTACGCATTACTGTGGATATTCCCAAAAAGATTTCTCGCAAAACAAAAGATTTGCTTCATGAACTTCAGAAAGAATTGAAATCATAAATTGTGCCGTAGAGACGGGTTTCAAACCCGTCTCAATAATTAATCTCAATGGGTCAAATACCCCAAAGCTTACATCGGCTTTACTATTGTAGTTTTGTAGGGTGTGGGAACTTCGTCCCCATACTCCTTTTGAGAGAAAAAAAAATTTGATAACTTTGAATTTTGCAACGGTCTAGAAATAACCAACTCACTTAAACAACTCACGCATGCGATTACACAGGGGTAAGATACAAGATGTCTATAATTACAAAAATAATACTTGACAAAACAATAATTATAGCGTATGTTTGATTCAGACGACGATCTATCGAACGGCGTTTTCGGGGTAAAGGTGTGAGTTGTCGAAACTCACGATAGTCCTTAAAGTGAAAGGTGGGGAGATCATGCTTTATAAAACCAACGTACTGCGGGATGCTTTTAACGCCATGTATCGCTCTTTAAAGACGGTCACGTATGAAAATACGTATCGAACACCTTCTCGTCGTCATATCGCCGTGTCTAATCAGATACATTCGATGACCGGGGGGCGAATATTTTTCCCGACTGCGCAAAGAAAAGAAGTTTATGCCGAAAAGATTGTTTTGTTTCTTTTGCTGAGTACCAATTTCTCGAAAGACCTTTACCGAGATGTTGTCGAACAAATGTATTCCGTGTTTGTGCAGAAAAGTTTGAAACTTCCTGCGCCACCCGATGTGGAATTGGTTATGTGGGACGGAGAGGACATACTCAACATATTTAAGATGTGTCGTTGGATGGATAAAGATTATTTCATAGAAAGCATACTTGCGCGGATCGATACACAGTGTGAGTCTAAGGAACCGGTCGAGGTCACGCTTGCCGATTATATCGCAAATGATCTGATCAAAGTGAAAAATGTGGTGCGCCGCCATACCATCACGCCGATCGCAGGCTGGGAGCTGATCGATAATACTGTTTTTTATCCTGCTAATATTTTCGCAAAAGAACAATGGCGTGATGCTGACGCCGAATCGTTGCGTTGTGTATTTGTTATTGAATCCGACTTGATACATGTTGTTGCAAAGCTACAGCCTTTATTCAATGCTATTCGCGGAATCAATATAGATATTGTACATCTTCCGATCAGTGCCGTAGATCGTGAGGCGTTCCGGAAGATATATTCTGATTATGCGATGAAACAAAAACTCGAAGGGTTGAAGCATCCGGTAAGGATCAGATGTATCGGCGATAATCTGTAAAAACAGCCATGAGTTGATATTGTTTCTTTAAGCGTATAAGAGATTATGAAGAAACATAGTCTTCTGTGGCGGTTGTTGAAAGAAAGTAAGGCGATACCTATGCAAAGCTACTGTATTTTTGATTTTTGCACTCCCCACGTCCCTTTTTCAAGAACTAAGAAAAAGGGGAAAATTTGAATTTTGCAAAGGCTTTATTATGGTAATAACGAAGGAAAAATGCGGCATGAGTAGCGGTGTAACCTTAAACAGAAGGAGATGAGCATGGGATGGTTTGTTTTTGTTTTTTTTGTGCTAATGATTTTAGGGTTGATTAATCCGAAAGCAGGGGGATTTTGGATGTTTTTCTTTAAGGAAAAAAAGCGCTTAAAAGTATTCGGTTTAAATTTTTCAGCATTTATTATTTTCATAATAATGGCAGCGGCTATGAGCGAGACGGATACAACAAAATCAACGACTGCTCAAGTTGAGGAAAATTCTCAGCCTCAAATAAAGATCGGAACACCGTTTCAGACGAATAAATTTGAGATTACGATCTTGTCAGTGAATGAGCGGCGAACGGTCGGGGGCGAATTTTTTGCTTCAACGGCAAGTGAAGGTGCGCTGTATGTGGTAGTGAAATATAAATACAAGAATATCACCAAGAAACCGATATCGGCATTTTCTACGCCGACGCTGTATCTTCGCGATGCTTCGGATGTCAGATATTCAGGTGATACGGGAGCGGCATCTTCGTATGCGACGGAAGGAAATAATAATGAGAAGATCATAAGCGAGTTAAACCCCGGCATAACATCAACATCGGCAGAAGTTTTTGAAGTGTCTCGTGAACTGTGGAAGGCGGCAGGATGGCGATTGATTATAGAAGCTGATAAAGACTCGCAAATGGTAATTAAGTGATACCCGGCGATTGCGTTGCGGGATAGCTTCAAACGATTGTAATTTCTCTTCTTGAGCTTTGCAAAACTATCACTTTTTAACTTTGTGCCCACCCCAAACCCCTCCCGTGAAAATCGGGAGGGGCTTACGTGTCATCTCGAACCTACTGCGTGAGAGATCTCAGTTTGATTTCATGGCAGACAAGATACTATTGAACTGAGATTTTCTCCTCATGAATACATACATCGAAATGACACAACTCAGGGTGATATTGAATCGCACCCTACGAGAACATCATAATCCTTTAACGCGTACTACCCCGTCATCCTTCGGATGCCACCCCTTCAGTGTGAAGTGGAATTAAATCTGTGAATGAAAGAACACAGCCTTAAAAAATCAGCGTGAAGAAAAAATATAATTTAGCTCCCCCTCGCGATTACGCGTTTCCCTCTCTTTGCAAAAAAGAGGGGGAAGGGAAAACGGCGTTAAAAATCGACGTTAAATAATACCTGTGTAGAGACGTAGCATGCTACGTCTTTACGGAAAATATTTAGGTGTCATTATCGGGCTTGACCCGATAATCCAGATGCTTTCAAAGTATTCCTGGATTCCCGTTGGAATGTATCCTCGTGAAAACGGGGACGGGAATGACACTTACTACATTTTTGTGGCAAGACAAAAAGTAAGGCAGGATTTCATAAAACCCCGGTAAGGGACAAGCCCTTCCCCTACGGTCTTCACACCCATTTTTAGGAAAAAAATACTTTGGAAATTTTGAATTTCACAAAGGTCTTGGATAGTATGAATTTTGAAACAGTCTCAACGTATAAATATTGTGATGGTGGTTCCTGTTCGTGTACGGTCAATCTTCAAAGCTCGCAATAAGCTCAAGCGATGCCGTGTAATGACATTTTTCTGCTTTTTTTATAAACCGGTCGCGTACTGAAAACTCTGTATCATCCCATCTGCCGGTGTGTAAAAGAAACGCGATCAACGATTCGCCACATCGTGACGCTGAAGATGAACAGCCGACACGCGTAAGACTGTGAATGAGCATTTTCACGGACACAATACCTGATTCGAGGAGGACGGCGCACATCGGCGGGTTGATGAATTCTGTCTGTACGATATAGTTCATGTGTTTGTTCCATTTTGCGCCGTATCCGATCAATAAGCGGGCCATAGCGCAGTTGCCGTCATTTACGGCTTCAGCGAGAGCTGTGGTATGAAATGCAGAACATGCATTGACATCGGCACCGCTTTGTATGAGTCTTTCGGCAATGATGAAATTATTGGATTTTGCCGCTGTGATCAACGGTGTGCCGCTGTATTCATTTACCGGATCAAATAGCTTTGAGTGATCAAAATCGGCCGGTACGAGAGCCATAAGACGATCGATAAGCGTATCACTGCCTGAGCCGATCGCACAACACAGGCAGTATGCCATAAGCCACGGGTCCGGCTTGTTGTTGTCAAGTATCAGATCGAACATGCGGTCATTGCCGTCTTTGCATGCGGTGAGCAGTAATGATCGATATAAAAACCATGTACTGCTCCACGGTTGGGGTATCACCGTTTTGAGCCGCTCGATATACCGCAGATCGGCCTGAGCCGCAGCAATGAACGCAAAGCGCCACAGGTCTTCAGGGTTGCAGTCGTTACGTATTGCTATGGTCAGCACGGTATCGGCAAATTCGTGATTACCGCTATTCACTGCTGATCTATAGGCGGACTCATGATCGATTTTGTCGAACGGGTGTAATGTGCAAAGACGGATAAAAAGATCACGTTTATCCAATATTCCCAGGAGACCGCAGAGATACGTCATACAATAAGGTTCCTCGTTCGAAAGAAGGATAGAAAGGGCCTTTTCGTTGCGTTCGCGATCATCTGAGCAGACGATATCAAGAAGGGCGCTTGTGATCGGATCATATGAAGTGCGTGCGATGAATGAGCCGTGACTGAGCGCACGTATCAGTTGCAGGTCGCAAAATGATTTGATGAATTTATATGTACCGCGGCTTTCTTGACCTTCTACGGCCCACACAAGCGCCGTGCGACCTGTGTCGTCAACGACCGGCAGATATGCTCCGTGCGATAGGAGTAACATGGCAGCGTCGTATGAAGAACTTTTAACGGCTGCGATAAGCGGCGTGCTGCCGTCGCTGAATCGGTAATTGACATCGATCCCTGATTCAAGGAAAAGCCGCGCAAGAGGAAGGTATGACATGCCGTTTTTTATAATGCTGTCTCGATGTTCTTCGGTCAGTATGGCAAAAAAGCCCCGTTTGAAAAATAAGCGCACGGCAAACAGGCGCGGACGTGAGAACAGGGCGTTGCAGAGGATATGATGCAGGATATCTGAGGTAAGTGATGCCGCAATACGCCTGTCTCGCAGGAGATCGCTGAGCATGCCGTGGTAATTGAGGCGGATCGCCGTTTCTATAATATGCTCCCCGGAAGGGCTTATGAGCGAGTGGTCTGCACCGAAACTTTTGAGCAGCTCGGTAACTGCATGCCTGTCGTTGGCATGAACGGCGCAGCACAGCGAATAACGAGTGGGGCGAGAATGCGGCATAGTTCCTCCTGCATGGGTTGAGTGATCGTGACCGGTATAAGTATACGCAGGAGTTCGATTTTGTCAATATTAATTGTTTCATAAAAACAATAAAAATGATTTTCAAATTTTTAATGCAAGTAGGGCACATTTTCGAAGCGTGCGTAGGTTTTGCTTTGATGAGGTTTTTGTATAAGAATGTGCCCACCCTAAACCCCTCACGTGAAAATCGGGAGGGGAATTGTGTGTGTCATCTCGAACCTACTGCGTGAGAGATCTCAGTTTGATTTCATGGCAGACAAGATACTATTGAACTGAGATTTCTCCTCATGAATACATTCGTCGAAATGACACAATTCAGGGCGATATAGAATCGCCCCCTACGAGAACATCATAATCCTTTAACGCGTACTACCCCGTCATCCTTCGGATGCCACCCCTTCAGTGTGAAGTGGAATTAAATCTGTGAATGAAAGAACACAGCCTTAAAAAATCAGCGTGAAGAAAAAATATAATTTAGCTCCCCCTCGCGGTTACGCGTTTCCCCCATTTTTGAATTTCACCACCCCGTCGCTTCGCGACACCCCTCCTTGCCAGGCGGGGAGTTTTAAAAAACGGCGTTAAAAATCGATGTTAAATAATACCTGTGTAGAGACGTAGCATGCTACGTCTTAACGGAAAATATTTTGGTGTCATTATCGGGCTTGACCCGATAATCCAGATGTTTTCAAAGTATTCCTGAATTCCCGTTGGAATGTATCCTCGTGAAAACGGGGACGGGAATGACACTTACTACATTTTTGTGGCAAGACAAAAAGTAAGGCAGGATTTTTTTAAAATTGTGCCCACCCCAAACCCCTCCCGTAATAATCAGGAGGGGCTTAAATTGTTATACAGTGGGGACTTCGTCCCCACACCCCTAATAATAACAAAATTATAATAGTGAAGCCGAAGCAAGCTTCGGGGAATTTGACCCATTTAGATTAAAAAATATAATTTAGATCCCCCTCGCGGTTACGCGTTTCCCCCTCTTTGCAAAAAAGAGGGGGAAGGAAAAACGGCATTAAAAAATCAGCGTGCAGCAATTCAAGAACTTTTTCGTTAAAAAACAAATACTGTGTGAGCGTAGCGAGTTTATTTGTTTTAGAAAAAGTGCGCAGAATTGTAGCTGATTTTTTACAGCCTTGACCTTTTTGTTACTTTTTGTGGCAAGACAAAAAGTAAGGCAGGAGTTTTTTAAAATTGTGCCCAGCACAACCCCCTCCCGTGAAAATCGCGGGAGTTCGTTTTTTGAGCATGTCGGTACACTTCTTTGTCTTGACAAGAACATATATTTGTTGACAATGACGAGGTGCGATACTATACTTCGGGCATGGATCAAAAAAAAGTAAGCAAAGATACAATACGCAGATTGCCGTCGGCATTGGTGCAGTATCTTTTAGCGGCGAGTCCGTTTATTCCCGAGAAAGAGCATGCGGTATTTGTATTTGAACGGGCGAAGTTTCAATCCGATCAATCATCTGCGCATCACTATGATAAAGACGATATGTCGATACAGCAACGGGAATTTTTACAGTATCTTGATAAAAAATTCTATGAGCCGTGGGGCGAAATGGCCATTACCGAGCGTCTGATGTCAGAATGTATGTCCGGGCGTATGCCTGACGATCGCTATACCATGATCGTGGCTTCTCCGATCACCAGCAAGCGCGTGGTCGATGCAGACTATGCACAACGAGCAGAAATCATTGCACTTCGCAATATTTTGGGGGCGGTGCGTCATCATGCTTTTTTGGGGCGGCACAGAGAATTGCCGACACTTGTCCGTGCCGTAATGCCCGTGGGCTTTACATTTGACAAACGCCTTACGGATTTTCGCAGGGAGATCGTGAAAGATTTTTCGGTGACATCAGTGAGCCATGTGGATCATGAGATATTCGGCAAGTATACGTCTAACAATATTTGTATCATCGAACTGCTTTATCCGAAGCGCGAGATCGCCACACAATTCATCAAACTGAAGCTTACCGGCGATACATTGGTGCCGGTGTCATCCATGGAAGACCGACGGGGCGATATTCTCAATCCGCGTCTGACAGATGATGCAAGCGACCTCAACTGGAATCCCGAATATCACTTCATGAATGAGTCCGGCGGTGATCCCGTTGCGCTTGTGACCAAATATTCGACAATCTATACACTCGGTTCGCTCTCTACTCTTATAGCGCGAGGGAAAGCGGTGACCCCTGATGAATGTGCCGATGAGGGCGGGGATCATACGCATCTGATAGCCAATATCGGCGATATACAGGATAACAAAGTATGTTTTGAGAATATGCGTAAAGGTGTTGAAAAGCAGAGGCCTCGCGCCAAAGAGTTTAAGCGCAGTTTTGAAGCGTATGAGATTCAGGACAATGATATTCTGGTGACCTGCCGCGGATCGGAAGTGAAAACGGCACTGTATCGCGAAAGGGATCTGACGGAATTTATCAAAGCGAATCGCTTGAATCGTTCTACAAAACTTGTGGCGTCTCTCAATGTGATCATTATCCGTATGAACCCCGATATGAAAGAGCATCCTCCGGCATTGTTAGCGGATTTCATCGCCATGTATTTTAAACTGCCGACAGGCAAGAATCAGCTTCGTCTTATCCAGCGGGGAAGCACGATCGTAAATATCAATCCGGGTGATGTGGCACAGCTGAATATCCCCATACCGCCGGAGAATACCATGCTCCATATGCTAGATCAATTAAGTGCGGCGGAAAATAATGTGAAAAAAGCACAGCTTGCGTTGAAGAAGACGATACACGATATACAGCAGGGGTTTTGAGGAGGGACATGATGAACGTTGATATTGAGATGCGCCCGACGGATGTTATACGAAAAGAAGTGTGCCAACGGTACGGCGGCAAGGTCGTATGGGTCGTGCCTGAAGGGCAAGTGTATACGCTGAATATCACAAATAATGAAGATGCCGCGATCATCGTAAGTATCTTTATAGACGGGCTGAATCTTTTTACACGGCTGCCGATGCCGCAAAAGCTTGATGACCTGTGTGCGCATCCCGATCGTACAAAGCTATTTCATCTTATTGAGCCGGATTGTGAGCATGAGTTTGACGGTTGGCGGGTAGATGATGAGCATGCCGAAGAGATGGTAACCACTACCGATACAGCGGTGTCTGAAGCCGCATATCACGGCGTGGATCACCGACCGGGTGTGATAGATATCGTGATCGTGCGGTTACGCGATACTGCGAAAAAGAGTGCGCCGACGCATACGGGTGATGCTGATGCAGGTATGCGGTTTTCGTGCATGACGATGACGGGAAATCTTTTTAAAAGTAAAAAAAATGTGTCGCCATGGTGGGAAAAACATGGTAATATATGTGAAACGGTCAAGGATCAGATGGTGCATATATCGGTGCCGTATGTGACGGAGGAGTTTTTGTCGACATATTGAATGGGTAATTATTCAAAACAGGCATAAATAAATTATCCGATTAGTACAATTTCTTTAACATATAATAAAATGCACATGCAAATATCTCATAAGATGATGCATCAATACGGAGAAATGAGGATAGCGATTTTAAGCTTATTTGGAGGTTTCTTCATCGCCTATCTTCGTGTGGGGATTTAAAAAAATCTCATTAATCAATCACACTAGAGCATTCATCTATCCAGATTGCAGTAGGTTCGTCTATAGGTGCTATCTTGTATCGTTTTAAAAACAAGTATTCAAAAAATATTTTGGTCCAGTTTTTTAAAAATACAAATTCATCGGATATATTGTAAAGTTCAATTTGATTAGAATACCATGTTTCGATAGATTCAACTTTAATTTCTACACCAAATATTTCTTCGAGTTCTTGTTTTCTTGTAAGTATTTCTTTGTTTTTTGTTGGTTCAGAATCTGTAATAAAACCTGCAATTCTTGTCTCTAGATGATGTTCTAATTTATCTTTTAATTCTTCAAGTTCATCTCGTAAATAACTTTTACCGAATTTTGCATCCCAAGCCTCTTCAATTAGCATAGAATTTGGTTTTTTTAATAATTCAACATCGCCAATATTACCATGTTTTTTATTTGCAGATCTCATTTGAGATAGAGGTTTTAAAAAATTTCCAAGTAATTTGTTATCATCGAGAGTACAGTAAAAGGAATGAATTAAAATTTCAAACAATCTTGCGGAATAGGATGATGATTCTGGAAATGAAAAAAGAATCCTTTTTAATACATCTGCGTTTGTTACTTTATTTAAAAAAGTATTAATTTTTTCTTCAGTAGCTATTACCTTTTCATCAAAATCTTTTGATCGTTGTTTTAACAGAGTAATGAGAAGTTTTAAACTTGGAAGTGCAATAGATGGTTCTAATTCAATTTGATTAACAATATAAACCCATTCTTCTTTGGCACCACGGATGTTCGCTTTATATAAAGATGTATATGGGTAGTTTTCTGCTAACGATCTTGTCATCATAAAACCATCAGCATTAAGTTTAAGTAAATTGTATTCTCGTAATTTTGGAGTTATGTATGTATTATCTATTACACGCATCGGTAATCCATCAACCCATGAGAACGATGAACGGCTTTGGCTCGATTTATGTAACCTGATGGATTGATCAGGTGTTATTGATTTTATTGTTAGTTGTAATACTGAAAGACCAACAATTGCTCTACCTACTTCACTTGTTATAGAATCCACAAGTTTATGCATTGTATTATGCATTTGTTCGCTCAATAAATTATTTTCTTCGTCAGAAAGAAAACTATTCGAAATTAGTTTGTCGAGAAAATCATCATCAAGCTCTTCTTTAATTTTGATTTGATTTTTTTTTGATTTGTCAGATTGAGGACCTTCTTCGAATACAACCTCATTGCCACTATTAACAAAAACTGATTTATTCTGATAAATCACCAAATAATCATCTTTCATTTTCTTCCTCCCAATGTTTTTTGTAATGAAATTTATGAATGCGATAATGTGATTTCTCATATTACATATTCTCACAATGTTTTTCGTAATTGAACACTAAGATTTGTTAATGTTGGGAATAAATATGGCAATAGAATATATCCTTCATCTATTTGTGGATTTGTATTGTGATTCCTAATTTCATAGCCTAAACTTTTTAAGATGTTTGCAGCTTTCATTATTAATAAAATATCAATCGAAAGTAAAGCAGCCATTTCGTCATAAGAAATAATTTTTCTAATCGGTTTTGATTTGATAACGTTATTCAATAATTTCCATTCAAATTCATTCGTTAAAGTATCATCAATAAAAGTTAGATCAAAATCAACCTTTGGATTATATTGATAATAGCCATTTAACTGTACTAAGTCGTCCATGATTTTATTGTTTTTTATGATAAACTCAAGAGCTTTCCATGCAGTAATAAAGGACCATACTTTTGATGAAGTAGAAGTAATTGTAACCATTTCATATGGTATTTGCCATTTTTCAACACTAATAGGTTTGAATATTATTTTATATTTAATTTTTGTATTATTATCTTCATCTAAATTTATTGTAAGATTTTTATTAGATGAAGTTACAGTTACAAAAAAACCATCTGGATTGTTTATTATTGTTTTAAAATCATTTGTTACCATAATTTTAAAATTATGATTCTCGATGGATTTAATAATCTTTTCTTTCCCAAAATTTGCTTTAAAAGCGGAATTAAAATTTTCATTTGTTAATTCTTTTTTCCTTTTTCTAAATGAAAGTTCTTCTGATTCATGGAGGTAATTTAAAACAAATGGTAGTTTGACACTAAAAATTTGATCGAGGATGCTTAATGCCATAATCCTAGCAAACTGCGGAGGTACTGAATTACCTATTTGATGAATAGCTTTTTGCCTATTCCCAAATATCTCATAATCATCAGGAAAAGATTGGAGACGTTTATACTCATTAACTGTAAAATAACGATTGTCCCAATGTAGTGGCCCAGTATACTGTCCACCTTGCGCCTTTATTGTTCGTACAGGTTTATTGGGATCAGCTTTATATAAATAGTCAGAAAATTTTGATCTCCAAGCAAATAGAGGTTCTGGATGCCCCATTTTTTCTGTATAATAACTATAGTTGAGGCCTGGAGGAATATCATTTAATAAATGACCATGCCTACCATTTAAACATAATTTTGAAATTTCTTCAGTTAAAGGTGTATTGAGTAAAGCTTGAGCTGCAGAATAATATGGTCTATCTGTATCGGAATCTGGCCCATGAGTAGGTCGTGGGAAAGCAAATCTGCCATTTTTTACACCAACAATTATCATTCTTTCTCTAAATTGAGGAACTCCATAGTCTGCTGTATTTAATATGCGAAAATATATATCATAACCAGCTTTTGAAAATTCTTCTTGAATAAGTTGCCATGCTTTTCCCGATTGGGCACCTGTTATACCATAGACATTTTCAAACAGAAAACCAATAGGTTCATAATAATTTAACAGACGAACATATTCCTCAAACAAAGTCCCTCTATTATCTTCAACGCCTTGAACACCAGCAGCTCTACGACCAGCTGCTGAAAAAGTTTGGCAAGGGGGGCCACCAATGATAAAATCGCATTTTTCTTTTTTTGGTTTATAATTGCGAATGTCTATGTTTATTACTTCTGCACCATTATAATATTTTGTATTTAATTTTAATGTTTCACAGAAATCTTTTTCAATTTCTAAATGAGAAATTATATTAAATCCAGCATCTCTAAAGCCTATATCAAGGCCACCAGCACCAGAAAATATTGATATGACATTGATTTGGGGGATACTTGTTAAAGACCATGCATGAAGTTTTTGGGAAAAGTCATCTAGCCAAGCTGATTCTAAATTCAGGTCAAAATAACTTGATAAACTATCAAAATAGTCATTTTTTAAAACTGAGAAAAATAGATTCTCTTTTACTGACATATTTATAACCCCTACTGCGAACATATTACCTTAAATAAGCTCAGTTTACAAGTGCTTTATTTAGTGCTTGAAAGGATAGCAGATTTACATAGAGGGTGGTGAATGTAGTTTTTATATCGCATTATTTTATTTAGGTATAGTTTTGTATCAAATGACACATATCGATACTGAACGTGCTATAACGAGAGTATATTTCTAAATTCGGATTTTATAGCATATTCAAAAAAGGTTTGTTTTTCCAATAATAATAATGATATTTATTAAAATAATAGTCTCCTAACTTTGGTTTAGAAAAAATATTAACAGAAATAATACTTGACAAAACAACAATTATGTGATACGATATTTTTGTCAGCCGGAAGGGTGTAAGCCCCACCGACTGATGAAGCCGGTTTGTGGCAGAATAGTCTGCCTACGGACTAAAGCGGGTCAGGGCGGGTGACCGCACCGATGCTTTGGGAAGCGTAACGATCGTATTGTGCTGCAGCAACCGCACGCTGCAGTGCAAGCGGCACGATGATGGCTAGTAGGCGTCGTGCTGCCGGTAAAGTCCGGCCGTTGTGATGAAGCGGTACAAGCTATACCGCAGAGCAACGTTTGTCGTAACAACGCGACTTAAAGAAAGGTTGGGGAGCTGGCACCTCCCCCAAGCCGGCTTTTTTGTTGTTATTCCGGGTGACATAACCTGAGGAGGTATATGAAAAGACCGTTAAGACGCAGGCGTCGAATGCTTCCCTATCGCGATGATAGTTATACGCCTAAAGAAAGACCGATCAAAAAAGTAAAAATAGAAAACTCCAAACAAACGATGCCGACCATAACCTTTTTGCCGTGCCGCGCACTACCTCAATTTTCCGAAAATGAGTGCGTTACACAATTATTTATGAAAAAAGCAAAATATAATAGTTTTAGATACAATATTCGCAATAATGAGCCCAAAAAAGAAGTTGTCGCTCTTGAAAAAAAAGCGTTTGAGTTTATCCGTCTCAAGAAGGGTTGTTCTATGCCTCCTACATTTCAACCTTTTCTTCATGTGATAATTGTATACCCGTATTTACGGTTTTTAAATAATCAGTATAAGAATCTTAATGCAAATTATATTGATCGCCTGTGCGTGAGATGGAGGACAGCGTTCATCGCAGAATATACGATCGAAGGCAAGAGATCTTATCAGAAGCACTATATTTTTTATAATTTCGATAACTATACCGGTACACCTATCGCTCGCGAAAATTTTACCGGCGCAGGCCACAAACGCGAAGAACGTATACTGCGTAAAGTAACAGTGAAGAAGCCGATGAAATATACATATAGTGACAGTTTTAGCTATTATTTCGATCCTTATGATTGTAGAGTTGATCTTTAAAAAACTATTTGATCTAAAAAGGTCAAATTCCCCGAAGCTTACTTCGGTGTTACTGTTATGAAAGCTTAGCAGAACTATCTTTTTTTGAAGTTGTGCCCACCCCAAACCCCTCCCGCATCTCGGTACGATTGCTTCGCAATCACTCGATGACCGTCGGGAGGGGCTTACATTGTTATACAGTGGGGACTTCGTCCCCACACCCCTTTTTAGAATATGAAGATAATTTGAAAATTTTAAATTTAGAAAAGGACTCGATCTGTCCTTATGATCGGAGAGTGGATCTTTGAACTTAGACTTTTGCAAATTATTTAATCCTCAGTATTTATACTATTGTTATATATTTTATAATTATCAATTGGTGATCAGAAAACTTTAAGATTGAAGATTATTATTGACATGAGATTTGTAAATGCTATTATTCGTTTAGTGATATTTTTACTTAATGATTTATTAAGGAGGTAAACATGAGGTCAACATTGTGGTTGGTGGTGGTTGGGGTATTTTTTATCTGTAGTTGTGCGTCTAACAACAAAAATCTCAAAACTGAGAATGACAATTTAACTGTTGGAAAAGTACAGCGGGAAATTAAAGTTGGCATGTCATCAGCACAGGTTATTGAAATACTAGGGTCACCAAATTTAGTAAGTACAGATGAAGAAAGAAGAGAAGTTTGGGTATATGATAAAATATCCTCCAATGTTTCTTACTCACGCAATGATTCGGGTGCTGTGTTGTTGTTATTTGGTTTTACATCTAGTTCAGGACAACAAACAACATCACAAAAAACTCTAACTATTATTATTAAATATGATAAAGATGGTAAAGTAAGAGATTTTGCATATCATTCATCAAGTTTTTAAAAAGAAAGGTATTATCAAATGAATAAAATAATGACAATTATTCTTTTAAGTGTTTTCGGTGTTTTAGGAGGATGTGCAACAATACCTCCGAATATAATGACTCTATCCAAAGATGCTAACAAACAGCGTGAAATGGAATCAAGGAGATATTTTACTAATGATGAAACTCTTGTTTTATCAGCTGTTGCAAGTGTGTTGCAAGATGTTGGATTTACACTAGATAAAAGCGAGACAAAGCTAGGCTTTATAGCCGCATATAAGCAAGCAGATGCAAAGGATACTGGTAAAATAGTCGCTTCTGTGCTATTTGATGTCTTATTTGGAAGCGATATGACTTCTGAGCAGGATAAAGAGCAAAAAGTTAAAGCATCTGTTATTGTAAAGAAAAGTCAAGATACTACAAGCACGATTGTTCGAGTAACTTTACAAAGAATAGTTTGGAATATGAAGGGGAATATTTCTCGAGTTGAAACAATGAAAGACAAAGAGATGTATATAACAATATTTAACAAGTTATCTAAATCAATATTTTTAGAGGAGAATCAATTATGAAAAAATTGTTATTATTTATTATTTCTGGTGTAATGTTGATTTTATTGGGTTGTACATCAACATCACAGCAGGTTTTAGGGACAAATGATAGCCAAGTGAAGTTACGCAGCATTCAATCAAGATCGTTTGATACAGCCGATAAAAACAGCATGATGAGAAATGTAATTAGCTCGTTGCAGGATTTGGAATTTGTTATTGATGCAGCAGATGAGATTTTGGGTAGTGTTTCTGCAACGAAGTTTATAAAAAACAACTCATTGCGAGTAACCGTATCGGTAAGACCAAAGGGAGATTCTCAGCTTATAGTTAGGTTAAATGCACAGTATGGAACAAAAACTGTTGAAGATCCAAAGACTTATCAAGATTTTTTTGTAGTTCTAGAGAAATCTATTTTTCTTACTGCAAACCAAATCGATTAAGGATAGGTAGTTTAATTATATAAAAAGACCTTTGCTAAACTATCTTTTTTGAATATGTGCCCACCCCATGCGGAAAGGCGTGTCGCCTCTCCCTACGGGTACATAAATTTTGTGCTTCGCAATCACTCGATGACCGTCGGGAGGGGCTTACATTGTTATACAGTGGGGACTTCGTCCCCACACCCCTTTTTAGAATATGAAGATAATTTGGAAATTTTGAATTTCGAAAAGGACTCGATCTGTCCTTATGATCAGAGAGTTGATCTTTAAAAAAAGGGTCAAATTCCCCGAAGCTTACTTCGATGTTACTATTATAGTTTTGTTGTTATAAGTGGTATGTAGACGATGTAGAGACACGGCATGCCGTGTCTTTACCCCAAACACATTGATGTGTTTGGGGTGGCACAAAAAATTGTGATTTTACAAAGGTTTTACGCGTAAAAGAAGAAGGCAACCGAATGGATGCTTTCGTTGGAAAAACATTAGCAGTCGTTAGCGGATTCAGGACTTGTTTTAAGTTTAGAGAGATAAGTATTATATTCTTCTGGAGTCCAGCATCTGGGCGGCCAAAAATACCGTGATGTGCCGTATGGCTCAACATATCGAGCATCAAGTTCAGGTAGCGAGTGCAAATCCACCCATTCGGCGTTCATGCCCATCATAACGGCGTAGCAGGAGATTGCGGCATCTTGTTCGTGGCTACTAAGTAAAAATTTACCAAACAATTTTTTTAATTCAATAGATTTCAAATAATTACTTTTAAATTTGGAATATAGTTTATAGTATTCATTTATTTTCATATCTGATGCAATTTCTTGGTTACAAAATTTATCAACCTCGGTATTTTTATCGTCTTCAGCGATCTCTTTTAACAAATTCAAACAAAATTTACGAAATATGTTTTTTGTTTCTACAGAACACCCCTTCAAATCTTTTAAAATTTCAGATTCATTATCTAATTTATCAATTGATTGGTTGTTATCGAAGGAGTTTTGCCATAGTGCATGAAATAATACTGTAGGGTGTACTTCGCTGATAATAACTCCAGGGTTAATTTCATAAAGTGTATTTTTGAGAACCATTCCATTAATTGACATTGATCCTTGTGCCGAGTTTGGTGAAAGAATATTATCATATGATTTATTATATCGGAATTTTAAATATTTATCTGCAGGTCGCCAGCCCCCTTTCCCTGTATCCCATTTTGTAAAAGTATCTAAACCTGCTCCAATCAATTTATCATCCAAGGAAATCTTATTTTTAATCCAAGCTATTACATTCTCAACAAAATCTATCGTATCGGTTTCGATAATCGACGCTTCTATTAAGCGAACAAGTTGATTTTCTTTTCGCTTGACTAGGTGAATCTCGGAATAATTTGCCTTTAATAATGCAACTCCGTGTGCATTATCCCCACCCGGATCGTACCCCAAAATATACAGTGCCATGAATATACCCCCTCTGCCGATGCCTTGTTTTTTCCCCTGCCGTATGCTACAATAATTTATTCATGAAGTAATACTACAGGTGCATAATTGATATTGCAAGGAAATTATCGAGCAAAACCGCAGTGCATAATAATAGTTTAGTAAAAACAAAAATAATGCTTGACAAAACCGTTCTTTTGTGATAGGGTGTTGTAGTCAGTGGCACAGACAGTGTGCGGCACGTAGCAGGTACGCGAGGGTAGTATGGAACATACCGTTACCCGCATGTATTCGGGATTTCGATACACCGTTTGTGAACAGTTTTATGCAGATTCCGCATGAAAATATCGTTCATCGGTGTCGAAGCCTCTTGCACATCGTAAGTAAGTGTCCTTTGTCATAACGAGCGAAAGGAGCAGGCAATGTCGTTTGTTCTCTACAATGCTTCCGCGGGTTCGGGTAAAACATACACGCTTGTCAGGGATTATCTGAAGATCGCATTACAAGATCCGCAACACTACACATCAATACTCGCCGTTACATTTACCAATAAGGCCGCAGGCGAGATGAAGGAGCGTATCATCGCAACGCTCGGTATCCTTTCAAATCCGCCTGTTCCCGATAAACACACGTCAATGCAAGCTGAATTGTGCGCAGCTCTCAAGGTAAGCGAAGCCGTATTGAAAGAAAGAGCGCAAAACGTACTCACGGCGATCCTCCATGGCTACTCCGACTTTGCCGTGTCTACGATTGACAGTTTTGTCATGAAGATCATTCGCACGTTCTCGCGAGAGCTTGGACTGCCTTTGCAATTTGAGGTAGACATGATGCCGCGCGCACTTCTTGCAAAAACAATAGATATGCTTCTTTCGCGGGCCGGTACTGCCGGTGCCGAAGATATCACCAACGTCATCACTACGTTCATTGAACAGCAGCTTGAAGATGAAGCAGGATGGGATATCACCCCGTTGGTGCAGAAAACGGGCATGAGCCTTTTTGATGATGATGCACATGCGCGAAGCAGTACGTTTACGGTCGATGATATCGCACGACTCTGGGGAGTCGTGAATCAATTTCGCGGTGACATGAAAAAGAAGGGCGAGAGATTTACAGCACTATATACAGCCAAAGGGTTATCCGTAACTGATTTTTCGTTCGGGGCAACCGGTGTTGCGGGATATTTTCTTAAGATACAAGGTGCACATGACGCAATGGAAACGAACGATATAATGAAGCTAAAACCCGGTGTAAGGGTCGAACCTGAATCGGGAAAAAGCGTTTCCTGGTACACGAAAGGCAGTACCGAGAAAGAACGGATCGATCCTATTATTGCAGAACTTGACGCGGTGAGATGTGATACGATCAACTACTTTTCTACGCATGTACAGTGTGCGTTAGGTGCGGAAGCGTTGCTGAAACATATCTATGGCGTTATGTTGTTGAATTACCTCGCAAGCGAGATAGAGCAATTTAAGCGACAAAATCAGGTCATCCCCATTTCGGATTTCGGACGATTGGTCAATGCGATCGTAAAAGATAACCCGGTGCCGTTTATATATTTGAGGATCGGTGAAAAATATTCTCATATATTCATCGACGAGTTTCAGGACACATCAAAACGGCAGTGGGAAAACTTCCTGCCGCTGGTAGGTGAGTGTATCTCTAAAACAGGTTCGGGACTTGCCGTAGGTGACGGAAAACAGGCGATCTATCGATTCCGCGGCGGTGATGTTTCGCTTATTCGACAGAATGCCGTTTGCGATATACACGCAGTCTCGGGGCAAGATGCCGATTGTAAGAATCTTGGGAGTAATTTCCGTTCTTCCCCTGTGATCGTTGATTTCAACAATACATTTTTTAATGCCGCATTCAAAAAGCTTCCGTTAGCACACCAAGAAATGACGGATATCTACAGTTCGCTGACACAACTAGCCTCGCAACACGAAGACGGTTATGTGCAGATCGATGCATGGAATACCGATGATGTCACAGGACCGGCGATCACGGCGCATATCACGAAATTGTTGTCACAGAATTTTGCGTATGGAGATATCGCCGTATTGGTGCGCAACAATAAAACAGGCGCCGCGATCACGGAATATTTGTTTACCGAAAACATTCCTGTTGTGTCGCCTGAGTTTTTGCTTTTGGCGCGTGAGCCGTCTGTTCTCTTTGTCATCAACGCACTGCGGTATGCATCCGATGCGAAAAACACTGCGGCCTTCATGCAAATGATGCATTTCTATCTGCCGAAGGTCACAAAAGATTCAGATATGATCTTTACCGATATTGTGAAAAATGCGTCTGTCGGCAACTACGTCTCACCTGAGGCTTTTCAAGAAACATTGCCCGAAATCTATAAAAAATGTACCGAATTACACTACATAAAAAATATGCCGGTGTATGAAGCTGCGGAGATGATCATCCGTGTATTTGCGTTGCATTCGCTTGAGAACGGCGCTTTTCAAGGGTATCTTGCCTCACTTTTGAATCACATGCTCGGTTATATTCAGGATTCTTGCGCCGATAGTGCAGGGTTTTTACGTTGGTGGGATGAGAACAAGGAAACGCTGTATATGCCGGTCACGGAAGGAATTGATGCCGTATCGGTGTTGACGGTGCATAAGTCGAAAGGCGCTGAATATCCTGCGGTTATTCTTGCAGAATCGTGGGCGCTCGGGTTTGGCAAATTTCCACCCCAAGTGTGGGTTAAAGCCAACAAAGTGCTTTCCGGGAAAAACGATGAATCATTGATAACCTTGAGTAAAGATGTGGATAAGAGTGTATACGCCGATGAATATAATGAAGAATTGAAAAAAAATTATCTGGACAATTTGAATCTTTTATACGTGGCATTCACAAGGGCAATGAGGGCGTTGATCGTTTTGGTGGACGAGAAAGATTCTGCAGAATTCAGCAAGACAAGTGAGATCACCAAAACATCTCATCTTATCATCGCCTGTTGCAACGAAATACCTTCCACAGCGAATAGTACCGGGAATATGAAATTTGCATACGGTAAAGAATTAAAGGTCAAACAAAAACCGAAGGAAGATAATCTTATACTACCTTCGTTTATAAGTGAAGAATGGCGATCGCGTGTCTCTATACGCAGAAGAGCGCATCAGTTGTGGTTGTTGGAAGACAGCGAAAAGGCTGAGCGTGTGAATCACGGTATTATTCTCCATGATATTTTAAGCAGAGTGTGTACTGCCGATGATGTTGCCGATGCGATACGGTATGCCGTGTACGAAGGCACGATCGATGAAGATGAGCATGAAACGTATTACAACAACATTACTGCGATGATCAATGCGAACGAACACATACAAGGATGGTTCTCCTCAGAAGCCGAGACGGAACGTGATATTGCCATACAGGGGCAGATCATTCGGCCTGACAGAGTGGTGTTTCAAAATGACGGTGCGATCGTCATTGATTATAAGACGGGTATGTATGAAGAAAAAAAACATAAAGACTATCTGAAACAGGTGCAGGCGTATATGCAGGCATTGAAAGCAGTCGGGTATACATCGGTCAGCGGATTTATTTGGTATATAGAAGACAAACCCGCTGAGCCGTTTTCAGTTGCGGAAGGAGCATAAGATGCCGTCATTTATAGCACAGATCGTTGATACCTTGCTTGGCGATGCAAAATGTAACGCACGCAAAACGGCGATAGTCTTTTCTACAAGGCGTGCCGGTGTATATTTTAAGGAAATGTGGGCTATGAAGACGGTCGGTGCCGACGCATCGTGGGTGCCTAAGATATTTTCGATCGAAGACTTTGCTGCCCATCTGGCCGGGGTGCCAGTGATCGATCGGTTCGGTGCGGTGTGTGAGCTTTTTAAGGTTGTATCTGAAGATCGGCAGTTTAAAAAGTGCGGTATTCCCGATACGTTTGCGAAATTTTATGAATGGGGAAATCTTGTAGTGCGTGAATTTGACGATATCGATGCCAATCTGGCAGATTGCAGTAAACTTTTCAATGCTTTGAACGATACGATCGCGATCGAAGAATGGGGAGAGGATGATATCAATAAATTTGATGCCTCTGCCCATGCTCAGGCGTATAACGGCATACGAACGGTACTTCCCAGGCTTTATTCTGCATTCCACGCATCACTTGCCGCGAAAAATACCTGTACGCAGGGGCACGCGTTTCGCAAAGCGGTAGAGAATCTCAGGAAGAATTCAACGACCGATACGTGGGATACAGTCATTTTTGCGGGGTTCAATGCGTTGACCAATTCCGAAAAAGAGATCATGAATCTCTACAGTGAAAAAAACGGACACTTTTTTTGGGACATGGACACGTATTTTACGGAAAACGATGCACAGGAAGCGGGGAGTTTTTTTCGCAAGTACAAAAAAGAGAAATTCAATACAAAGAGCGACTATTCGCATAGTGAAAGCCTTATACATGATCCGTCGCGAAAAATAGAGATCATCGGTGTAGCCGATCGCGAATCTCAGGCGAAGACTGCGGGGAATATTTTATCACGACTGATCTCCGAAGGCGAATTCGTGCCGGAACGAACGGCCATTGTGCTTGCCGATGAGAGTCTGCTTTTCCCGATGTTAAACTCAATACCGCCTGAGATAACGAATATCAATATCACCATGGGATATCCGATACGTTTTACCCCGCTGTATACGTTATTGAATGCCTATATAACGCTGCACGATAATATTCGCAGAATGCAAACGGGCGGCGCGTTCTATTATAAAGATATCGTTGATGTGCTCACGCATCCCTATGTGCTCACTGCGGGACGAAAAACGATAAGTGAGCATATCGCCACGATCAAAGAACACAAGCGTATCTATGTGGGCGAGGATGATCTCAAAGGTTGTGTACAAGAAATTCCTTTGTGCCGAGCATTATTGCGCCCCATTGAGGATTTTCAGGCTTCGGTGGAGATATTCAAGACGATCCTCACTGAATTGAGAGCAAACTTTGTGAAGAACGATAAACGTGCCAATGCGTTGGAGTTTGAATATATTTTTGCGGTGTATACCATGCTTGCACGCGTGTCGGGCAGTATCAAAAAAGCCGGAATACGACTTGAACGGGATGATTTTTTCCTTGTATTAAAAGAAATGCTCACGCATACGACCATACCTTTCACCGGCGAGCCTGTGAAGGGACTGCAGATAATGGGCTATCTTGAGACCCGTGCGCTTGATTTTGATACCGTGATCATGGTGTCGGTCAACGAAGGGATAATCCCTGCGGGAAAATCGACAGACGGTTTTATACCCAATGATATTCAGGTAGCCAATGGCCTGCCTACGTATCGAGATAAAGATGCCATTTCGGCATATCATTTTTATCGCCTGTTGAAACGTACCAAAAAGGCATATTATATCTATAATACCGTAAGCGAAGGCTTGGGAAAAGGCGAAAGAAGCCGTTTTATCGAACAGTTATTATATGAATATGCGCCTAAATATCCCGGCAGCGTTACCTCAGTTATGGCGGTGATGAAAGCCGAGCGTATTGTGCCGACCCCGATCGCGTACACACACACTTCCGAAAGCATTGCAAAGATATGCGATCGTAAGTTTTCTCCGAGCGCTGTAAATACCTTTCTGACCTGCACTTTGAAGTTTTATTTTCAATATGTACTCGGTATCAGGGAATATGATGAAATGAAAGAAAACCCCGATGCGTCTGTGCGCGGCAATATTTTTCATCATGCGATAAATGTATTGTATTCTCCCTATAAAAGCAAGACACAAGCGTTGCAATCTGACGATTTTAAACAAATGAGAGGGCGCATTTCGCATGCTGTTGATGAGGCGTACACAAAAGAACTCGGCGAAACGGTCGTCTTAACGACAGGGATAAACTACATTAATAAAATTGTCATCGAAAAACAGCTCAAACGTCTTCTTGATGCCGATGAGAAATTCGCATGTGAGAATGGGCGGCAGGTCTTTGTTATCGGATTAGAAGAGGCACTGGAACGAGAAATTGAAATTGGCGACGGGAAGAAAATGAAATTGCAGGGTAAGCTTGATCGCTATGATCGGGTAAAGGATAGTTCGGGAGAGTGGAATCGTGTCATTGATTACAAAACAGGAGTGGTCAAGTCGTTGTCGATCGACGCGATCTCTGCTATTATAACATCTTCATCGCTCGACACTGATGCAGTAACCGACGGTAAAGATTTCAAGTATGGTTTTGCGGTGCAGTTGTTGTGGTATTGGTTTCTATTGCATGAAAGCGGAATGAAAACGAAATCAGGTATCGCCAAGGTCCAAGCGGCATCTACAGGGGTTGCCTATTTGAAAATGGAAAAAACCGAGCTGGAATTGACGGATAATCATGTAGCAGATTTTGAAGAATTGTTGAAAATTATATTCTCGCGCATGACCGATCCTCAAATGATCTTTGAACAGACATCGTGTGAGAAGAATTGTAATTATTGTTCATGCCTGGATATTTGCACGAGAAAGGAAAGCTCGTGGTGACGAACGCGATGATACGTTTTAAGAGACCTGTGCGAAACGTAAAATTACTTTTCTTTGTTGTTTGCTAAATAGGGGCTGGGGACTGTAGGGGCAGAAGATCTTTCTGCCCGTCTCACGACGGTCATCGAGTGATTGCGAAGCAATCGTACCGAGATGCGGGAGGGGTTTGGGGTGGGCACAAAGTTAAAAATATAGTAGCTTCGCAACGCTTTCTTGTTATTCAAAAAGTGGTGTGGGGACGAAGTCCCCACATATAAGAAGATAAGCCCCTCCCGACGGTCATCGAGTGATTGCACAAGCAATCGTACCGAGATGCGGGAGGGGTTTGGGGTGGGCACAAAGTTAAAAATATAGTAGCTTCGCAACGCTTTCTTGTTATTCAAAAAGTGGTGTGGGGACGAAGTCCCCACATATAAGAAGATAAGCCCCTCCCGACGGTCATCGAGTGATTGCACAAGCAATCGTACCGAGATGCGGGAGGGGTTTGGGGTGGGCACAAAGTTAAAAATATAGTAGCTTCGCAACGCTTTCTTGTTATTCAAAAAGTGGTGTGGGGACGAAGTCCCCACATATAAGAAGATAAGCCCCTCCCGACGGTCATCGAGTGATTGCACAAGCAATCGTACCGAGATGCGGGAGGGGTTTGGGGTGGGCACAAAGTTAAAAAGTGATAGTTTTGCAAAGATATTCTGATAGTAGTATCAAAGGGAGAAGGAGGGTTGTTTTATTATATTTCACAGTATTAATACTAAAAAAGTATTAAATAAACTAAAAATGAGTATGAACACTCGAATAACTGTCTGCGATGATGCACGCGAACGGGTTGCTGATCCTTGCTCGGACACAATGGACATGCTGCGTTTTTTCTCGGTGCGGTATTTGACAAGTATATAGGGAGTAGTAGGTGTAACCGAAGGAGGGGTGTATGGATCGTTATTCGCGAAAATTGGTGAGTAGTTTACTCGGCTCGATATTCGTTGATGATAGGGGGCGAGCGTTTGATGTTTCAAAGAAAACGCCGAGTAGGGATGATTTTTCCGAACTCCTTAATAAAAAAACAGATGCGAAAGAATGTATAAAAGACCGTATTGCGCATTACAAAAAACAATTATGTGTTTTCGAGGAACACGACCTGTTGGCAGGGATAGAGACAGAAAAGCTGAGCGGGCTTGATACACAGCTGATACTTAGTTATCGCCGGGTTTTTGATTTTAAGGTTAAGTGTATCACGTTATTGGTATTAATAAAATATGAATCGTTTTTGAATAAGAAAAGGGATGAACTGCAGCGGAGCGACCTTGTGCATTTCTTTGATGAATGTATTTCGTCTGATGCATGTATGATTTTATCGTTGGCGTTCTATCCGCAATTTTCCGCCGGGATCAACGATGTACATACTGCTGCAGAACTACTGAAAAAAATGCTGAATGATCGTAATTATCATGCGGCTCTCACTTGTTGTTTGGCTTTGTTGATGAAGAAATTTCCGCGACTTCAAGAACAACGCGAGCATGCATTGAGAGATATTGCAGATGCGTATAATGTCGTCAATACTACGGCATACTCCTTTGAGAGCGAGGAGCAAATGAATTCGATCGTTGATTGGTTTTCGGGTTTTGCGGCTGAGATAGTCGTGCGGGATGCCTCATATGTTATGAATAGGCTCGGACCGTTCTATCATGACGGTTTTATCTCTTTGTAAGTGAAACGATAAAAGATGGGGAGAATACATATAAAAAATGAGGATCTGTTGTAGCAACGGTTTCGGTGAAACGAGATGAATTATACACCTTACACTATCGGGTAGTTCATGTAAGCCGGTTGCCGCTCACATAAACACATTGCCCGATGATAATGATGAAAGCATTTCACCTACCGCATTTTGTATTTCATTCGGGAAAACCGAGAGCCACGGTAATACGAAATGGATAGTGCGATCATCTGTTACGTTCGTAATCCAATCTGCTATACGTTTAAAAGTATTTGTGCCGACTTTTCGGTAAAGAAAATAAAATAATTGAAAATAAGTATTGACAATACATAAAATATTGTATATAGTATTACGCAGCCACCCAAACAGAATAGGAGGTAGGTATGCTCTGTATTGATCCGAAGAGAATCGATGTTCAATCTGTTAATCAGTGTGTAGCTTCGAACGGGTTCCCTTCTTTTGATGTTGCTTCTCTCGTAAACTCAAATGAATTCAATGATTGTGTTTTTCTGACTCAGTATAATCTGAGTTTGGTTCTTAGCGCGGTTGATCGGTTTGATGTACGCCCGCTAGATGTCCGTGTTACATCGTTAACACATAGCGATATAGAGACGTATGTTGATGTTGTAATATTCTTACTCACGATTCATATGTCGGGTAAATGGGAATTTACCTTCGGCAGTGAGGCAACGCAACCTATGGAATTTCCGGAAGAGTTTGAATCCGGGGATATTTTTATGGCAGAAGATTCAGGCACAGTAATCATGAAGATTCGACTTTCCAAAGGAGTGGTACCGTTTCATGAGTATGTATATGCACATGCTGATTACTATGCTGCGATCACACCGGTATTGTTTTATGGCAGCTATGGTGAAATAGTGCATAATCAATAACAGAGAGCTGATGTTGTGGACAGCAAAAACAAGAGAAAAAAGAGTGCGAAAACAAAAGTAAGTATGCGCGATCTTTACACAAGTCGAAGCGACTGTCGCAACGCAAATGAAGCTACTCGTTTTCGTCAAGACTGCTGTGATCTTTTGATTGCTTCCATAGAAAAATATGCTGATGAAGAAGCGTATTATGAAGAGAATACACAAATAATTAACGATCTTGATGCCGAGAAGTTTTTCGGCTATGCCGGTGAATGCCTTGCAGCAGATGGTACGGGGAGTAACAGGGTAAACGCTATTGTTGTGTTGTTGCTGAAGTATTGCTTTTCGCACTATTCATCGAGTGAATTTTTTGCATGGACAATACCGTTACGCGATACCGTATGCAGTTGTCTTACTCGTGTGTATTCTAATGCGTTACATGGTGCATCACCGACGTGTTTTGAGGCGGCAGATGATCTTGAATTGCGTATTAGTGATGAATTTGCCCAACGCACTCCAACACCTGATGCTCAGGCGGTATATCGTGCGTATCGAGAGCAAACCCTTATCGGACAGGCGTTTTCTTCGCGACTTGTTTCTCGTGTTGCTGCGCTGTATGGTGACTACCGAAGGACACATTATTATGAATATAAGAAGCTATGTCTTGCCGAAATAGGCGTAATTTTTGAACGCTATATACATCTTCCGGATGACGCATTGCAAGAAGAACTCGCCGTATGGATTGCCAACAACAAAGGGCTTTGCCATAATCCTCGACTTGTAATGCTTGCAAACAATAACCGGCAAATTTACAGCGAGTTGCTTGAGCGTGCATTTGAAACGATTACATATGAAGCGTTGCATCATGAGAAATGTAGATATAGTACTCCGGCATCGTTACTTGAGACATATGAAAAAATACACAAAGAGGATCCTGATTGCGAGAAGGAAGAGAATATAGAGATACTTGATGCGCTGTGTATGAAAATAACTGAAAACGATTGCGAAAGAATGTTGGCGCACACCCCGCATCTTAAAGGGTTACTCCATCGTATGTTGATACAGTATAGTGATATTGTGATTGATAACGAAGAGAATCCGGAAAAGGTGGAATATCTCCAAGAACTTGCACGAAAGTATAAGTTCCGTTTTTATGTATCGGAGGCTCGATATGAAAATATCGAGAAATTTATGGTGCGCGGCAACGAATTAGATATGGTTATTGCAGCCAGGCTCACAGCGTATACGCGAATACAGGCCTGCGCCGATAAACTTGAACATCTCATGTTCCAAGCGGCACCGATTCGGGCTTTTTCTGCAGCATTATGCTTATGTAAAGCGGGTGATAGTCTCGCCGCAGAGTATGTCAGCGGAGTGCTTGAGGAGGTGAGTATGCCACTGCAAGGATCAGACAAGATCAATGAGAATGTAGTCGAACATTATATACAACACCTTGCGTTGATGAGTGAGCTTGGGCAATGGGTGCCTGATATGGACGATCACATATTCAGAGCGGTGCAATATGCAGCACATCAGGCAAATATGCGGGAATTTCGCGCAAGAATATATCATTATGCTGTAGGGTACTTTTCCAAAAGAGCTTTTGCGGGCATTGAGTATCTTCTCTCAAAAAGCGATGAATACGCGGCGTGTATTCTTTTTATGATAGGCAGCGATGATGCGCTATGTGCATTAGAAAAAATGTCAGGTTCGATAGACCGAAAGCACACAAAATTGTGTGTGTATTTTTACCAATGCTTGCGTGAGAGTAAGACGGTGATGGGCGAGAAACAATCACGACAAAACCTGACGATCTAGTAGAAAGGAGGATTATGGCTGTTTTCATTCGTATTTCTGCGGCGCGTGTCAATAAGCAGGTCGTATATTTTGGTGATACGACAGGGTATAATTCTACAAAACTTCGATTAGGTGATAAGGGATTTACAATCAATTGCGAACATATTCAATGTTTAGATTACCGCAAAGTAAGCCCCAGCGACTATCGGCTGTATATTCGTTTTGGGGGTGCAGGTGCCGATACGATCGAAGCTTCATATACATCACTCGCAGCACTGGAAGAAGATTATCGTCGTATAACCGGAATAGCGCTTCTTGATGCCGACACCCAAGGCGGATGAGTGGAAGTCTCTCAATTAAAACGAAAGGAGTGTAAGTATGAGCAAAGGGGATAACTCTGTGCTTGATGCATTGTTTCATGAGTGGCGGGAACTATTTAAAGATATACGTCAAAGAGTGACAGAAAAAGCGCTTGGAGGCGGGGACTCGGGGTTTAACGAATACCGTCAAAAGAGCTGCAGGAGGGCAGGCCGATTGATACACGAAAACAAACCGGCAATTATAACACACTATGATGAGTTTATTCTTCGATATGAAAATGAGGCTTTCGGGAGTGATTCGGGCGGATATGTCTGGCATTGGTTTGTAACAAATATCAACCAAGAACTAACCTCACTTTACGAGGACGTGCTTCGTGGCGGGGAATATACATCGAAACGATTACCGGAAGACGCATATGTGTGGTTCGCATATACTCTCCTTATGTCGGAGGTATCTTCATGGATTGACACTATATCAAAAAACACTCATTCAGACGTTTCACGTCTGCTTATGATATGCGAACAATGCTACAAAAGGGCAAGCCCGAGTATACACGTAGTGATAGAAAAGACAATAGGGGTACTATTGGGTATTAAATATGGTGCAATTACCAAAAAAAGATGTGTTCGCGTATTGCAGGATCCGCTTTTTAATAGAAAGATGCTCTATGATGTTGAAAAAAATGATCTGCGATGTAGGTTGTTCGCATGAGGTGAGAAGTACGTTTTTTCGTTACCGCATAGGAAATACAAAAGTGTAGTGATCGGCGTAGCTTAATTCTGTTGAAGAAGATATTGAGAGGGTGAATTCATGTATTTATTGAATAAAAATTATACGTATACCGGATCCGATTTCTAAGAAAGGAATGAACATGTTTGAAGTAAGACAATGAGTTCCGTTGCGTAAAGATTTTTTTAGGGTAAACAAGTCAATTTAATCCTTGGAGGTAATCTATGAAGACAGAAAAAATCGGGGATTTATTTTTAACTACTCCTTGCTTTCAAATACCGATGTACCAACGAAATTTTAGTTGGACGCATGACCAATTTGCTCAATTTTGGGAAGATCTTGAAAACATACAAACAACTCATGATAATCTCACTGAGCATTTCCTGGGACTAATCGTTCAGCTTAATCAACATAATGGAAACTCAACAAATTATTGGATTCTTGATGGACAACAAAGATTGACCAACATAATATTACTTTGCACTGCTATGAGAGACATCGTTTATGATATAATTGTAGTTGATTTACCCTCCGTAGCCTCCGGGACAAATTTACAAAGGAATATTATGCGGTGTGAGCAAGATATTAATGAGTGTTTTATTATTTATGTTACTCCCGGTGGGGGCAGCAGTTTTCCGAGACTTATACCTAATAAGTCAGATCGCTTAATGTATGATTTGATTTCCGGTGATACATTATCTTTAAGAAATTTATATCCTTCTATGACCTATTCAAATAATAGTTTATTGTTTAAAGAAAGTATTCTTTCTAGCCAAAAAAATAATATTGCGCATAAAAAAGATAAAATATACAAGTGTTACAAATATTATTACGACAAAATTTTAGACAGTGTTAAAGGAAAATCCGTGCAAGATAAATACAGCTATATATTCGAATTATTCCAAAAAATACGAAACGGATTGTCAGTGATGGTTTTTGATTCAGCAGATGCTAATCAGGCATATAATTTGTTTGAAACTTTAAACGATCGAGGATTGCCTTTGTCAGCCATGGATCTTATTAAAAACAAATTACTTGAAAAGTATGACTCTTTGAACGTTCAACAGGCAGTAATAGATGTGATCAATAATGAGTGGGTAAGTATTTTTGTTGATCAAAATGGCATTTTAAAGGGAAGCAAAACACAAGAGTATCTGAGAGTCTATATAAATTCAAGATCACAAAGGATGATATCGAATAATGAAATCTACAAAACCTATCAAACCGAAATTAACGCACTAAGTACGCTCCAAGATGTAAATGATTATTTTAATAACATAAAACTGAACGCACAGCATTTTAAGGACATTGTCTGGATATATGAAAGTAATTCAAGCGGAAAAATTGAGTTTATTTCCAACCAAAATGTATGGGAATTATTAATATTGTTAAGAAAAACAAAAGTAAAACAATGGCTTTCTTTGGGATTAGCACTTTATAGAGAGTATAAAAAGCCAACACCAACAATAAATGATACTCAAATTGAGGATATGTTTAGGCTCATTTTCAACCTATGTTTTAGATTTAAAATTATGGATAAGCGATTTAATATTCTTGAGCAAGAGTTTCCGAGATTGGCTTATTGTGTGTATTCTGCACAAATATGGGATGGCGCTACTTTTATACGCGCAAAAATGTCGGAAGTTATTGAATATGTCATCACTACTCTTGAAGGATTGATCTCGCAACATGTTAATAATGCGGACTTTCGGAATACATTACGACATTATATATTTGATGAAAATGATCTTGCATATATTATCCTTCGCTATGTAGTATATCCACAATTACCGCATGGATCGAAGTTTACCGAAGATGGATTATCGTTAGAACACGTTCTTCCGGAAAAACACCAAACCCATTGGCTGAGCCATCCTTCAGCAGACGATATTAAGTACAGTATCGGAAACATGCTATTAGTTAATAGTGGTCTTAACTCTGAGTTGGGAAATAGAAGCTTTACTATCAAAAAAAATATTTATACCAAAAATAATGTTTTGGATGTGGTAAAATCTACACAAAAAAGTTATTTGAATGTTCAGGATCAGGTAGATTGGAGTTTGGAATTTGTTGAAAAAAGGAGTTGTGATATATTAATCCGATTTTATCGATCTTTAATAGTTTAAGTTTTCTCGGAAAAAGATACTCTATGATGTTGAAAAAAATGATGTGCGATTTAGAGCGTTATTGTCAGAGCAAAAATAAACTTTTAGTTTATTGACAAATGGGTTTTTAAAATATAAGATCCTTTTGGTTATTTTGTTTCGGGAAAACGAAAGGTGTTTTTGAAATTATCGTGTAAAAGGAGGGTTTATGACGACCAAAAGTAATGTGCCGGGGTATTTAACAATTTCTGATTTGGTAGGCGTGCTTAGAAGTATATATGATGATATTGAAGCCTATGGAAAAACCAATCCGGCCGGATATTTAGACTATAAAAGAAAAAATGAGAAATTTATAAATAAAATTCTTAATCGTAACTTTAAATTAATAAATGATAATATTGATGTATTTCTAGATGAAATTAGGGCGTTAGAGAATAAATTATTTGAACAAACGAATGGCAAGCGATATTACCCATATGTAGAAATGCTTCGGCAGGTAGTTTGTGATGCATTAGATACAAAGCAAAATACAAAAACCATTAAAAGCGTTATAGATTATTATCTTGGTAAGAAAATTGAAATTGATAATGGCATGGTAAGTTACTTATTAAAATGGTTTAAAAATGATCAATTTGTAATAATGTGGACATATTATAAGGTGAAGGGATTTCCTTACCAAGGACCTGGTTATATATTTCGTTGGTATGGTTTATATAAGTATTATGATATTTCATGGCCTAAAGGTATGAAAGAGGAACTGCTTCAAGATTTTATTGAGAATAAACAAGAAACGATTTATTGTGCAGGATTGTGCAAAAAATTACACGCATTTTTTGGTGAGTGTGGGAAAAACAGGCGCAATCACTTTATGAAGGATTTCGGATATCAATTCGAAAATCCGACAAATCTTTCACACTTTTGTGGTTACGAAATGAATGAAACAATTGAGAAAATTATAGAGTTGAGAGCCCGGATGAAAGGTGAGGATAAGAAATATGTTTGCGAGATAGATCTTCTTCTTTTTGAAGCGCTTGCGGTACTATACGATAAACCAGTCGTTTCGGCAAGAAAATTACTTAGGTTTTTAAGAAATAATAGTTGTCATTGTCATAAGCCGATGGATGAAATAATCCATAGACTACTAGATGGTCATCCTCGTGAATTAAAAGATGAATTTTTAAAATGGGATCGTTTTAGAAATCAAAATACTTGCAGGATCGGATGTCCGAATGGAGGGAAAGAATTGTGTACGCCATTGCAAGTTTCTTTTACACCGGGGAAATCTACGCAAAAAGTATCTACCGTATATGCCGCTTCTTATGCCGGTAGTGATATGAGTGATATACCGTTATGGGTTGTTGACAGAAAGACAATGTTTGAATTGACGTTTGACCCCAGCGATGTTAGGCGATATCTTTCATACTATAATGAATTCTTCGACACTCTTGAGAATTGTAGTCATTACGACCGAGAGAGATGCGGCGATATTCAAGCGTATCTTAACAGAGCACGGGATTTAATCAATGAAATCGAAAATATGCTGAGCAAAATTATTGATGCTATTGAAGAAAATGAGGTTGATGTAGAGAGCATTGAAGCGCTTGAAAATATGCTTAATACATTGTCTGGTTTTATGGGAGAGCTTTATCGATGTAAAAAGTGTGAATATTTTAAAGAGCTTGGTATTTATTTCCCTGCATCGCTTAATTTAAACCCAAGCGGTGTATTTCTGCACAAACCGCACACAGTATGCTCCGGAACGTATGGGGGCGGGATATGTATTCTTGATACGCTGACAGGCGTTGATTATACCGAAACTCTTAATCATGAACTCGCTCATGCATATATGCATCACAACAAAAAGAAGATCATCAACTGTAAATGGATTGAAGAAGGGCTTGCTGATTATCTTGCTTTTGAATTGACCTATCCAACGGAATCACTTGCTCAAAGGAAAAGACGTGTAAGTAAAAATGAGTACTACAATTATTGCGCTGAGATAATCGAAACAGAAGAAAAATCCCCCGGTTCAGTTAAAAATTTACTTACTGAATGGTTAAAATCTTCTCAAGCTGTAAGTTATTGGTGTCAATTGATCGAAGATTTCAAAATGAAATAAGGGTCCGTATATTTGCAGGCACAGAGATTACTGTGCCTGCAATATCAAAAATGCAGTATGAGATGATCTTTCTGAAATTCAAAATACCGTAACTAGAAACCTTTACAAAATTCAAAATTTCCCAATCGCTTTTATTTTCAAACGAAGGGGTGTGGGGACGAAGTCCCCATTATATTAGAAATTAAGCCCCTCCCGACGGTCATCGAGTGATTGCGCAAGCAATCGTACCGAGATGCGGGAGGGGTTTGGGGTGGGCACAATTTCCAAAAGGAGTAGTTTAACACAGGACTAAGAATGAAGTTATTGTGTTTTTCTATTCCCTGTGCAGTGGTTACGGCAAATACTCAAATAATGCACTACGTGCATGATCATATAATTCCGGTGAATGTATCTCTATGTCTGCTACGATTCTGCGGACATAGAGTGTTTTTGATGCCGTATCCCATGTGCAATTTTTGATAT
>CAYRFE010000028.1:0-42188 GCA_964423645.1 uncultured bacterium
AAAACGGAAGCAAAACAATCCATTTACTTGATCTCTTTCTCATTTATTCCTCCTATGTTATAGTATCTCAAATGCACACGATCATTATATCACAATTTCATGAATTTACATGTATAAACTTGGCGTAATTCCGATATTACCGCTTTGGAGACTTCTATTTTCGTTTAAAACCGGTCTATCTTTCTCGGAACTATATCCTTCAGATCAGCAGGATTATTATCAAGTAGCTCAAACAAAACCGTGTTGAGTTGTCGTGATATTTGTTATAGCTAATTCTTGCTATTCTCAAGCAATTGGTTTATACGAACAAATTCAAAAACACCCGGTGCTGTGAGGACGCTAGGTTGCATTGTAATAGGTGTCACTAAAGAATTATTTTTTACATACTGATCGGTCGCTGGTAATAATGAGGAATCCATCCATTCTAATATTTCTTTTGTTCGATCATTGAATATTGTAAAAACATCTCTCAAATGAATAGGCTCTGAATCTATACCAATCTCGTTTTGTAGTATACTAAATTGATATGGTGGTGGGGTTTTATAAACAATCGCTTTTGCTTTGAAGTGAATAAGATTGTCACGCATATCTTTCATTACATAAAATAATTTCGCTCCCTTCTTATATGCCTCCTGAAAGGGTTTTAATTCTTCATCTGAAGAGTTTTCTAATATTTTAACAAGGTCAAAAAAAGATATTTCATTGTTAGTTCCAAATGATTTTCCTCTTGGTTTCATAAAATTCATATCAAACAGATTAATTACTTGATACGTGGAAAAAGCAATATTATTCAACAATATTCGATGTCGTATGTAATAATTCTCAATGTCATTTTCTAAATAAGTTGTATCATTTGAACAAATGTTACTCAGCACAGGATTATATACTCGCACTATTCGTTGATAACAAGTAAATAATCTTTCCAATGACCAAAATAATGCACCAATATCGAAATAACGATGTGTAATCTTTTCCCTATTACGTAAAGCTAATTCACCGAGAAAGTTTATATAGTCAATGTCAAGACCAAACAAATCACCGATACGCATAGGTTTCATCAGTCCGCCCCCCTCCTGTTTTCGTTTAAAACCGCCCTATCTTTCGCGAAACACCAGTTATACCCGGCCGTAATAACAATTAATAACAGTGTTTTCATATTTGTTTTATTGCTCGACATCAAAATAGAAAATTCCCTCAATACCGAGATCATAACTACCGAGAAGCTGTCCTTCTTTAGAAATAACGAATGCGCCGCCGAAATACTCTTCAAATATATAATTTGTTCCCAGGCTTAAAGCTCCGGCTTTTTTGATTTGTTCAGCATAATCAGGAATTTCTTGTGTTACCCATCGGTCGGTATCATACGAACGATCCTCAAACCCACGCGCAAAAGGATACAGCATTATATCAGCGCCTTGGTCCTTTACTAATTGGGCCAATCTATCGTCAAAGAGATCACCACAGATCAAGAAGCAGATCTTTCCGAATTCAGTTGTCGCTGAAGTAACAGCATCGCCCTCTTTATAAATATCATTTTTGATCCTGGGGTCATGCCAGCCTTGTGACATGCGCCGGTATGTGAGAATTATGTGCCCGGATCGATCGATCAATATTGCAGTGTCATACAAGCTATTTCCTTCTCGTTCAAAGAATCCCAAGGCAACATAGATACCCTTTTCTTTTGCACAGTTACAAATGTTGATGATGATCGCACTCGTTATTTCTATCCCGAGGGTTATATCATGCTTAGGATCGTCGGTATTGGTCAATCCCGTTAATGCGGTTTCCGAAAACAAGACCAGATCAGCATGATTGTCTGCAGCATCATGGATTGCGTTTTTTATTGAATCGATATTATCTTCCAATGTTGCTCGAATTTTGTGAACAACAAGGGCTACTTTAAAAATTTTCACAATATCTCCTAACTATTTTAAATCTATGACTTATACCTTCATGTATTTGCTTAAGCAAGTAATTAAAAAAGTATCAATTGATGTAATTCCCTTCCATTCCTGTTGAAAACAATCCAGTATTCCAGGAACATAGCGAAAACCGTCATCGCGATATGATATTGCAGTTTCCATTGCTTTATCATAGTCATACGATACCCACAACGATGCCGCACGCATAAAATGTTCATTAAAAACATTGATCCAAGAACCAACACTATCATCCCATGCATATCCGTAAGTCCTCATTTCCGGGAGAATCGGTTGTAATAAATCATATCGTTGTGCGATCAGCTTATTGTTATCATCAAGAAGTTGCGCCATACTATAATGCAGTAATTCGTGGAGTATCGAAGCCGAATCGGGCTTATGGCAAACTACATAGATTGTTTTATGAATAAAAACCGGATCGGTAATTTGAGGAGCCTGAAGATAATTTGGCACAAATTTAATCTGTGGTACTTCATGCATGTTCATGTCCATTTTATCACCAAATAATAGTGTCGCATGGGAAATTTGTTCATTATAAGAACTTTCCTTATCCGCTAAGGACGCACAATATGCAGTCCAAGCGGCTGTAAACTCTGGAAGTTGGGACATGGTGGAAAGAATTGGCGCTAGATCATAAAGCCATGTTTTTGTATCATCACCTCGCTCATGTTTATTAACATGATCTAATGTATCAAGGTGCATAGCAAGCTGCATCCTCTCATCATCAGAAAATTGATTAGGGGTATTTACATAAAACGATGATAATACCAAAAGAAAACCTCTCGGCCAATACGGATTGATTGGACACGAGTCTAAACGTGCGTGCTTGAAATAATTGGCGACCTTGTGATTTTGTTTAAGTGAAGATATATATTCTTTGATTGCCGGATCAAAATCTCCGGAACATAAATCATATCCTGCAGCGTGTAATCCGCAATACACAAGAAAGATGTTTTTGCTATAAGATACATGATTATTATTCATTATACTTACCTATTTTTGTTAAACCGGGCTTCTGTATCCATAATTTGGCAACATCTCACACGTTTTTATAAATAGTCATGCTATCGGGGCTTAAATCGTCAAGTTGGTTGCACGAAAGATATGTTTGTAGCTCAGCCATGTATTCATTGGTAGGTAAGTGTTTTACATACGGGATCGTCACAAAGCTGACTTGATCACTTTTCTTTTCTTTGACCATAAAGGTGGTTGCATGCCGATCATCTTGTGTTGCCGGTGGTATCGGATCATGAAATATCCCGGACTTATAAATGAACCCCACTTCTGTGACTACACCTTTTGACAGTTTCTCAATGATCGTTTTCACTTCGAGTTCAGTCACGTTGTCTTTCACAAACATAGTGACCGTTTTAACATCAGTACCGATCTTTACGGTTGCTTTTACTTTTTTTGCCATGAGATGCTCTCCTTTTCGTAAGTATTTTACTTATTATCTTCTTTTTCCTCTTTGAAAAGTTTGTTTGGGCATTGATATTGATTTGGTCTCATTTCATTCCAAAGACTCATGAGGCGTTCTCTATTATGGACAATATAATATTGAAGTTTCTTTTTAACCTTCCAATCCCGGAACGTGCCTTCAATGATATAACTACTTTTTACATTTATACTCAAATTTACTCCGAGTGCGTCATTTATAAAATGTATATGGGGAGGATTATGATCATTTGAATATATATGAATTTTGAAATTTGCTATGCTGTCAACTTGTTTTTTGATTTCGTAGACTATCCTACCGGACATACCATAAGATTGGTACCGCTTATTAAGATCATCTTCAATAAATTTTTCAAGTTCAATATATGTTGATATCTTATTTTTGTTCATATATTACCTGGTTCTTTAATGTTTATTTACAGCAGCAATTTTTACCACATAGGTATTCGTGATTTTATCGTAGAGGTTTTGACGATCATCATCCCAAAGAAGCCATATTGTTGGAATGATTACCATACTAAAAAGCATTTTCATACCTTCTCTGATTGCTCCGCTATATCCGTTTTTTTGAACTTCACCCGAAACAGATGATATAACTTGCAGTCCAACAATTTTATGTCCAATATTGCAACCCCAAAAAGAATAAAACACCGCTCCCCAAAATGCTGCAATTGCCACATCGAGAATAATCCCTATTACCGTAAAGTTTTGTTCTTCAGTAATTGAAGTACCAAATACAATCATAATAAATACGAGATATAGGAAAAATTGTATTAAAAATGCCAAAAAACGCTCTCTGCGTCGAGCAAGTTTATAGCCAAAATAACGATCCGGCTTTATAGGTGTTTGCTTTTCTTGTTCTTTGTGTTTTTCGATTAAAAGCGGGGGCGGCACAGATCGTAAGATATTCTGTAATATCGGCATGTCTTCCGCTTTTACCCATTGCTTTAAACCGTCAGTCCATACTAAAGCATCACGCCGAACGCCCTGCTCTTTTAATTGATCAATCGTAAATGGACCTGTTTCTTGACCATTTACGGCAATATAAAATTGCTGTTTTGAAGTGTCATTTTCCATGGTTCACTCCTTTTATTTGCATTGTCCATGTCTCAGAATACAATATATTTGTTGATACCGCAATAAACTTTTAGTTTATTTAATAGTTGCTTATTTTCTTGAATTTATCCTCATTCTTGATACGTCTTTTTGATTTATCGCATGACTGTGGAAGACAGTAAGCCAATAAAATGATTGTAGAAAAAAGAAAAAACACCCCCACGCACGTGGGGAAGACATATTTAACCATGTCAATAACCGCACCGCTTAAGAAACACCCCCACGCACGTGGGGAAGACGGGTATGCTTCTTATTTAGTTTTCCCAATTATGGAAACACCCCCACGCACGTGGGGAAGACTGCCGAATACTACAAGCGCGGCTATATGATGTGGAAACACCCCCACGCACGTGGGGAAGACATTAACCTTCTTGGCGTTGGCACATCGAAGACAGAAACACCCCCACGCACGTGGGGAAGACATTAACCTTCTTGGCGTTGGCACATCGAAGACAGAAACACCCCCACGCACGTGGGGAAGACGACGCTCTTTTACCTCATCAATGTTGTCAGTTAGAAACACCCCCACGCACGTGGGGAAGACACCGTCGCTTGACGAGATCGTGTGCGCGTATCAGAAACACCCCCACGCACGTGGGGAAGACCGGGCTGTGGTTGTGGTGTGGTTTCCGGTGCTGGAAACACCCCCACGCACGTGGGGAAGACCAATCCAATCATTTACAGTCGTGTCGTGTAATAGAAACACCCCCACGCACGTGGGGAAGACCGCGGACGAACAAATAGAAATTCAAGCGGGGCAGAAACACCCCCACGCACGTGGGGAAGACGCGGCGCGGACAGCATGACAATACTCGATATAGGAAACACCCCCACGCACGTGGGGAAGACATCGTCAAAAACTATCGTTAGACTATTTACTGGGAAACACCCCCACGCACGTGGGGAAGACCAATAAGATTGTCACTTGGTCGTATAAACTTAAGAAACACCCCCACGCACGTGGGGAAGACCACTTACTCGCGATATGTTCCGCAAGAAAAACAGAAACACCCCCACGCACGTGGGGAAGACTTTGCTTGCAAGCTCGGTAAGCATAGGAGTAAGGAAACACCCCCACGCACGTGGGGAAGACGAAGATATTTATGGTGGAAACCCTAAAGGCGTGGAAACACCCCCACGCACGTGGGGAAGACTTGCACGTTCATATAAATTTTCAGCACTATTCAGAAACACCCCCACGCACGTGGGGAAGACTTGCACGTTCATATAAATTTTCAGCACTATTCAGAAACACCCCCACGCACGTGGGGAAGACCTTCCTTGAGAACTTTGTCAACCATGCGAGTTGGAAACACCCCCACGCACGTGGGGAAGACAGCGTTAGGGTTGTTCCCGACACGCTCGATACAGAAACACCCCCACGCACGTGGGGAAGACTGGTCGCATCGACGCGCTCTTCAAAGATCTTCAGAAACACCCCCACGCACGTGGGGAAGACTTTTGAGCATACATCCTTCTCGTTTACCCGGTGGAAACACCCCCACGCACGTGGGGAAGACAATATCATGCGTTTCTTCATATGACTTATATTGGAAACACCCCCACGCACGTGGGGAAGACATTATAGAATAAGCAGAGTGAAGCAAGTTGATAGAAACACCCCCACGCACGTGGGGAAGACTCCGATAAGTATTTTTTATCTCGTTGCGGGGAAGAAACACCCCCACGCACGTGGGGAAGACCAAGTTCAACCGCATTTACGGGTAATTGTTTTGGAAACACCCCCACGCACGTGGGGAAGACCATACTTCTTTAATTTTGTATTACACATTTTTAGAAACACCCCCACGCACGTGGGGAAGACGCCCTGTGCGTGATACTACTACAAAGACAACAAGAAACACCCCCACGCACGTGGGGAAGACAGCATCTAAATAGTCTTCATCACCACGTATATGGAAACACCCCCACGCACGTGGGGAAGACAGCAACAATTTGTATAGTCATACATCAATAATACAATATGTAGTCTTTTACTCTCCTTCATTTTTATTGATAATTAATTGAAGACCGCTTATTTCTGTGAATTCATATGATGGTTCTCCCATCCCATATATTTTATACCAAGGTGCGACGGTTATTTTTTGAAATATTATCAATCCCGCCGTTGAAGGGCAATGTTGAATTAAGTATTCTATTACGCCATCTGCAACGTGATCTGAAATACCCGAAACAAATACATTAGGTTTTGGCTCAATAAACCATAATTTCATTCTTCCGCGAACAGCCGGAGGTATATTATTTGCAATTACAACAACCATTTTCACCACAGCAATTCATTGATATCTGTACCTATTTTTTTTAACAAATCCGTCTTAATAACTCTTCTTCTAAACTCTGTTACTACCATATCTTTGTTATAGTTGCCCGCCATTTCTAATGTCAAAGAAAATGAAAGGTCAATGCATATATTATCCTTGTAAAAATCAGCAATATCATACACAAATGGCAATGGACTTCCTGAATGAATAAATCCAATATGAGGGGAGTAACCCATACTGTAAACAACCGACGTTATAATCGCATATAAGGCTGCATTTGACGAGGTAAGTATTTTATTAGTTATATCACTAAAATCAAATTTCCCCGGAGTATAGGCCCTTCCCTTCCACCCTACTTTATAAGTATCTGCCATTTGTTCATACAATTTTTTTACCCTCAAACCTTCCATCCCCATCAGTTCTGATAAAGTTTTATTTTTTACTTCCTCATTTGGGAAACGTTTCATAAACATTTTTCGTGCGATGATAAGTGCTTTTTTAGAGTCAGAAGAAAGTAACATTTGATGCTTTAAATTTCGCGTGTTTGCAGTCGGGCTTTTCCCTACTGCATAAAACATCATACTGTCTTCTCCTACCCAACACACTGTGCAGTTTGATGATGCCAATATTTTGACTGCTTCATGAGTAACAGACGTGCCGGGTCCGAGCAATAGCGTACAGATTGTGGCAATAGGTAGTTTTATACAATTCTTTTCGCTGTCAATCCATTTAACACTACTGTCATCGATTTCTAATCTCCCTCTTTCAAGATATAAAAAAGGATATCTATCCTTAATTTGGGGTAAAGTATCATGAGTAACTTTTATAAACAGTCTATTTTTTTGCTCATTACTCATCAGAGTATATCACCTGCACTCTTCTTTCTCTATACAGTTTTTGAATGCCAAATTGAACAGGTACATCATTTAGAGTCATTTCATCGCCGTCAATAACTCTGAATTCTTCTCTTAACCCCTTTGCATGTGCAATTCTAGTTGCCTCTGTAAAAGCATCTTTTTCATCATCATAAATTCCACGAAAAATAAAATCAGCGGGAACACAACATTTTCTTCCAAGATACACATCAAATACCGGGTGAGTTAGCGACTCTTCAATTAACTGTACCCTGCTTTCCGGCACTTCAAGCACTGCTGCAAATTTTGCATCTTGCAAATAGTACCGGTACGTCATTTTTGTACCACCTCCAACTGCTTTGTCTCCGCTACTAGTTTTGGGAATATGCAATGCCTCGATTGGATCTTTTTCATTGTATCCCGCGCCGACCATGTGGAAATCCATTAGCAATGCCTCTCGTTCTTTCTTTTTTACCTCATCGTTTTGTTGTTCAACAGAATTAAACGATATAACTGTTTGTAATAAATCTGCAAATTCAGCGAGTAACTCTTTTTGCTCTCCGGTTGCACCCATTGCACATAGAAGGATGCCTAAAACGCCTGACTTTGTGGGAAAATTAAGCGTGTCCCGTCTTCCGAATTTAGATTCTACTCCCCATGATTGCATAGGAGCTTCGAGCCATAATACTACATACTTCGTGTTCATACCTTCAAACTTTCTATCTCTTTTACTATATTTGAGATAAGCATATCAATAGAAAATGATTCGTCATCACCGAATTCATAGGATTGTATTTTACCAAACAAAGAACCTGATAATTTCTCCTTTTTGTCCAAATATGCTTTTAATTCATCTTTGCTGGATTCAAGATATCCTCCATTTTTAGCTTTAACTGCTGTTTCGAAAGGCACTTGTAGCCGTTGGCCTTTTCGTATATACACTCGTGCGAATTCCCAAGGTGACGCCCCCGATTGAGTAGTTTGGCGAGCTCCGGGTATTGCTACATAAAGTGCTTTTATAAAACTACTTATTCCCTCACTAATATTTCCCAAAAGTGTTTGATTCAACTGTCCTACATCAAGACAGATATAACGATAATAGGTCGCGGAATTAAATTCTAAGCTGCCCATATGAGCAGAGCCTTGCTCAGATGATAGATCATCAAGTGCCGTGAAAAACTCGATTTCATTTGTTGCTTTATGGGTTGATATCGCATGTGAAAACGATGCAGCACCTTCAATATCCATTTTATTGGCTTGAGCAACCATTCTTCCAAATAATGCAATATCGATAGCATCAACATGATTATTGGTTTTTCCTATAATATTCTCAATTTCTTTTGCTTGCTTTTTTGCATCTTTATGTGTGATGACTTTATCAGGTATAAAATCGTTTTTTTTAAATTCTTCTGCAAGCAGTGAGACTTCATTAGGGCTAAGAAATAATAATGTGTCCGTTTTCGAATCCTCAGAAGATGCTTTTGTATCTTCAGAATCAGTACTATCATCTTCTTTCTCTTTAATAGGTTTTGATTTAATAAATACTTCCTCTACCTTTTTTCCACATGCTAAAGCCTGTTCGTTGGTCGCACCTTGTTTTATACACTCATTTGCAATCAATTCAGCAATAAGTTTCGTTCTTGTACCGAGTGTGCCGGCATACTCTCTCAATGCTAATCGTACTGCTCTTTTCCAACATTGACTACTTACACGGGCACGTGTGCTACCACCAACAATTGCTGTTTTCGGTGACCCTACATCATCACGATTCAAACACGTTACAGGAAATGATTGTAAAACATGAAATTCAACCCGAATACTTGAAAGTTTATTTGTTGCCATATTTTTCTCCTTTATTTTTGTAATGGTATAATTTGAAGAAGCCCAAACCCAAAACTTTTTGCCCTACCGATTCCATTCTCGAATGTTTTCACAAATATTGCCCGGTCAGTTACTTTAAGTGTTCCAATGAATGTTGCAGTTCCATGAGTTACCGTGCTATCCCCTTTTTTAAACATCCTCACACCAATATCTGATATTTGAAGACTTTCAGGAATAACTTCAAATCCTAAGGTTGGTGCTTTGTGTACAAACCACTCATGGAGTTCTTTTTCATTTTTAAGAGGTATGACCTTTTTGGTTGCCGCATCTCTTTTTGTCGGATTAAGCACAACTTCAAATCCATAATACTCACTCATTAAAAACGAAACCCCAATTTCCTTACTTTCCAAAATTCCACATTTTGGGTTTAAGGGTTTTCTTTTTGAGAGTATAAGCACTATGCGCTTATCATAATCGCCTTTTTTTTCTACAAACAAAAAATCTCGCATGCTTTCATTTGTTACTTGTGGAAATAATGAATACACCGCTTTGTGCAATCCGTATTGGTCTTTTATACCCAACTGATGACAATCAGAGCTTGATAATGAATACAAGGAAGCAATCATTCCTCCCTCCTTCCGTAAAACTCACTCGCCCATTTTACACGTGTATTTTCTCCATAATAAAGTAAGTCTTTGAGAAGTTCAGAATAATTTACAGCGATGCCGCGAGATTGGATTAATCGCAACAATGATCGCAACACGGAACAGACTTCTTCAATTGAATCACATGCAATGAGCCTTCTTAGTTTCGCTTTCGCTGCATCTGAATTATTACCATCATCATATGACGATGCAATTGCTCTTCCCAATCTTAAATAACCGTCTTTTAAGGGCTTTTCATGCGCTACAGCAGCAGCAATGGTAGCATACACTTTACGTTTGATTGAGTTATTTAACTCACACCACGGAGCTAAAAATTCCCACGATTGATACTCAGTGGCGGGATTATCGGCTCTTTTTAATGCTGCAGTAAAGCCGGTATCATTGTGTATACGATTCAAAAGATACGTGACAAAAGGATGCGTCTTGAGTTCTATCTCTTTTACTGTGTCCACAGTCATAACCTCCTTATTTAATATCATCAAAATATTTCCCTAGCCTTGGTCTGTTTTTAGCCCACGCTTCAATTTGACGAGCTGTATCATGAGGACAATAGGTATCATAGGATTTTAAAACATAATTAAGAAGCGTTCTTTTTATTGGTTTAAGTCTTTCACCAACAATCTCATCATTACATACATTCACTATAGAAATAATTTTTCTCTCACACAATTGCCAATATGTATTGGTTGCTTTTTTTGCGATATTCTTACCGTCTGTTTGAAGGGTTTTGAAATATGAGAGCACTGACTTGTATAAAATACTTGAAATATTTTCCATGTCAGTCAATTCTTTTTTAAAATTCGCAAACCATGTCTGACCCAAAACTGTGGTATCAAAAAATATTTCAGACTCCACATAATCATCGCTACCAGATAAATATTGTTCGCCGGCATTACTACTAACTCGTATGCCACCTGAATATATCCCAAAATGAAGTCTATTTGCATTTGCTCTTTTTATACAAATGCGTAATTGCGGGCATTCAAATGAACTGAGAGATTCGCTTTCAATGAAAGATAATAACGCAGGTAGTTGTCTCCATGGCTTTTTCTCTGTATCCACCCAGATTGCTTTGGGTATTTTGCATGAATAATCAACCGCAATGCTCGTATCTGAAATACCTGCTTTATAATCTTCATGATATATTCCCTCTGTATAATGAACTCCTTCCGCTTTTAATAACATAAATCTCGACAGGGGAACAAGCCTTCCTAAATACGACCTTTTAAGTTTAATTGCCACCTCGCAATTTTCCCCACTCGGCATGTTTTTCCAAGGCGCATCACCTAATCCTTCGGGAAATGATGCGAAAGATTGTATATCATGACTTGTAAAAAGATTGAGCCATATCGTTTCTGCTATGCTTTTCCCGATTATATAATTATGTAAATACCCTAAAAATCCAAGTGATGGACCTGCTTTAGATGTTGAAGGCTTCCCCTTGTCATTGGATTTACCGTTATACTCCTTTGATAGCACTACACTATTATCAGTTTTTTTCCCCCCCATACTAAAGCCCATCATTTGAACAACCAACAACGCTTTATCTGAATCCGTTAATTCGATTTCCTGTTGTATTTGTGTTAAGACAGTGGTATTTCCGCTTGCAACGTGAGAAAGAAGTGTGCCATAACTTTTAATTTCAGCTTTTTCTACTGCAGGAATTTGAAGAAATGGCTTTGTGCCATATAACCAAAATTCATTTTTGTGTTCCATAAGATATGTAATTACTTTACTATTCATCTCTTCGATACCACATGATATCCATTCTTGATCATTGTAAGGAGTCCAAGCTGACTGGGTAATTGCTAACAACAATTTTATTATCGATAATTTTTGAACTGGATTACCCCCAAGAGCCGTCAAAGACTTACCGCTAAATATATCATTCAAGCTTTGCAATCCCTTATTGGCAACAGGAATCCATTTCTCGTCAACCAAATTGAAACGATTTTCACTCATCGGTCTTTCCCCTTTTCTTTGTTTGATAGCCTATGGTAGTATTATAATATAAATCATACTTACCATTCGGATCTGACAAATTTAAACCGGTTATTGAAGTATCCGCTTTTACAATTGCTATTCTTACAAGGCTTTCATAATTATCACCAATATATATATATGGCTTTATAAATTCTAAATTACGAGTGCGTGTTTCCGGAGCTTTGTATATAGGCACTTTAACAGTATTTTGCATAATAGTAACAGCAGCTTCTTTTCTCTCTCTTTTTGATGCTTTTGAATTCAGAATAAGTATTTTTCCATCCAATAAAGTTATTACTGTGCCCTCATTTTTTCTTTCTATTTTATTTATCAATAGTACATCCACACTCATTTCTTCTGAGTATCTTGTTGATGCGTCACTTTCCGGAAGAGTTTTTCCATTACGAGAAGTATGAATAAGGGCAAATCGTTCCAGTTTTTCCTTACCTTGGTTCAGTTCATTTTTATATTTTTTTAAAAAATCATTTTCTTCTCGCTCTTCATATGTTTTTTCAAGCATTGGTCGAATATCGGTTGGTAATACTATTTTTTTATACATATTCCATACTTCATATGTCCGAAATAACACATACGGGGCATATACATACGAGGATCTTCCGAAAATCTTTGAGTCCTGCTCGGTTTCAATTTTTGGTGATAAAATAAGTGCTTCTCTTTTGGCTTGTGAGGGACGTTTGATATCTACTTGTCTGTGTCTCCATAAACGACCGATTCTTTGAAATAACATATCGGTCGGACACAAGCGAGTAATAAGATAATCTGCATCGATGTCAAGGGATTGTTCTAATACCTGTGTTCCAATTAAAATTTTCCCATTATTTTTTGTTGCGTTCAACCGCCCTTCTCGACCAAAATAAGTCACCCATCGTGATTCTATATCAGCACGATCTTGTTTCGTAAAACGAGAGTGTAATAATCCACATTCAACAGTGCTACCTTTGCATCGTTCTGCAATAATTCTATAAATTCCTTGAGCTTCATCTATCGTATTTTCTATCCATAAAATGTGCTCTCCTCTTTCAGCACGATTAATCATTTTTTCAATTGCAATCGAGTCATTATCACACAATGAAATTTCTACTTCTGATGTTTCGCTATTTGGAATAGGATAATAATTTTGCTCATTGGATATGTTCGTTATTGCACTAATTAAAGGATATGCTTTTTCAGAAGTTTCGTTTTCCATTAAACTTGTTCGTTGTTTTTTTGTCAACGTTGCACTTAATATAATTACCGTGCAATGTAGTTGGCGTAGTGCCTTTACTAAATTGCAGAGAATAGTGCCTGTATAAAAATCATAACTATGGACTTCATCAAGAATGACCACCTTACCTAATAAGCCAAACGTTCTCACAAATCCATGTTTTATATTCATGACCGCCATCAATGCCTGATCGACAGTGCCAACAGCAAATGGTGCTAATAGACCTCTTTTTGCACTATTAAACCATGATTTACCAGGAGAGCCATCTTCACCGATTTCAGTATCTTTAAGCCATGCTGCACTATGAAGAAGAAGAGGACGTTGTTGCGTGTCAGAATCGATAATTTTATCAAAAAATAATTGCATTCTTTCATGCATTTTATCTGATGTAAGCTGTGTGGGAAGTGCGAAGTATATCCCTGTCGCATTACCTTGTGATAATTGTTTGTACGCTGCCCATAACGCTGCTTCTGTCTTACCCATCCCCATAGGAGCCTCAACAATGTAAAGCCCGTCATTATTAATAATTGACATTTTTTCCTGTAAAAGGCGAGGGGTAAAACCAAATATTGATTCAAATGTAAGATTTTTTTTTATACAAGGTTGTAGGATTCCTGCATTATTTACTGCGGAGATTATTGTATCATTTGTATGGTCATTATTATTGTCAAAAAACGTTCCGGATGCGATCCAATCCGATACGGTTGTTAATCCTGATAGTATATCAGCAGAAAGAGGGTTATTTATTTCCGGTATATCACAGCCCATTTCTTTTTTAATGTTTTGAATGCAATCTTTTCGTAAATCTTGCCATGCCTTTCCTCCATATATTTCAGATTCAGGATCTTTTTCTTGCGAAGGGCTGACTCCATGATGACGCCCGACAATATCCGGAACGTAATCGACATATGGGCAAAATTCTCTTAATGTGTCTCGACTTACTGTGAAATGATATCCTATTGTTTCGTCTAAATCAGGATTTGTAATACCTAACTTTTCACCCCATACTAAATACAATTTCTCTTGAAATGTCGGAGATATTTTTCCAATATCATGTAAAGCAGAAATAATCTCTGCGCATTCAGGAATGATGTCTTTTTTAATTTTATCAGGAATTCTTTTAAGAAGTTCATGTGCTACTTTTCCCACAAGGATACAGTGTTTTTCAACGGTTATTCCCTTGCGACATACTCCCTTTTCGTCAGTTATCGTTTTTGCTATACATTTTTCTAAGGGTATTGCTTTAATCGGGGTTCTATTTTTGTTACTAGGAGTATACACGCAGCTCTCCTATTGTTTTTTTAAATCAAACCATACAACGGATTTCCACCAACCCAATACTACCATATGTTTGATATTTCGCAACATGAAATTCATGCACCACATACCGTAGAATACTCTGTATTTTGTGATAATGCAATAAACTAAAAGATTACTAATCGATCAAGTGTGAGTGTACGTTTATTTCCGTAATCGGTGTCCGTTTTCGCCTTAATCATTAGTCTGTCTATAACTGTGATGTAAGGAAAGAGGGTATCGGCGTATCTAATGATGTCAATGAGTTGATAGTCAATATTAATAAACTTACAGATATTTACCTAACAATTTAATGTATTTTTCTATTGCATGAAATGCTTGTATATCTTATAGTTTTAAAAAAGGGGAAACCTTTATGAAAACAGACAAAGTGGTTGTCTGGGTTTTTGTATCACTGTTTGTAGTAGTTATTACTTTTGGTATTATCAATAGTGGCGCACGAGGTAATAAGGAAAAGGCTAAAAAAATTACTGTTTTATATACTGAAGCAAAACTATTAGATGAAAAAAAGAATTATGAAGCATTAAAAATAAAAATTAAAGATATTTATAAAGTTGAATATACAGGGAAAGAATTAGTAGATGTATTAAAAGATATAAAAAGAATGGAAGTTGATATTGCTAAATATGATGCTGTGATGATGGAGAAAAAGAAAAAAGAATTAGAAGAGATGAAAAGACTATTACCGAAAAAATTAGCAGCTTTGAGAAAAAAAGTTGATAAAGTTGAGAACATTGAATTTTATGACGACTACTCATCTCCTTATTATCTCAACTCTAATGGGTTTTTCGTTTATATGGGTAAGAATGGTAACGCTGTATGGTTGCGTTTAAAAATACAATACGCATCTGATGATTGGTTGTTTATCAAAAGTGTAATTGTTAATGTCGATGGAGATGTAGATACATTAATAGAAAAAGATTTTGAACGCGACCATGATAGTCGCATTTGGGAATGGATTGATGTAAGTGCAATCGACTATTTACCGAGACTGAAACAAATCGCTAATTCAAAAACAACATATGTTAAACTTGTAGGAGGTCAATATCAACACTCTTACGAATTGAGCTATCAACAGAAACGAGCTATGAAAAATATGATAGAAATATTTGAGTTTATAAGAGATACATATTGATGAAACTATCCGCGATTGATGATTACGGAAGTAATCGGTGTCCGTTTTTGCCGTAATCATTAATCAACCACACCAAAACACATCACCACCCCGCAATCGCCGTTATACGCGCGTTTAAGTGGGGTATTCTTCACATTCAGTTCACATTGAACCCCACATACGCCAAGAATCCTTCCGGTGATGTGTCATATGATGCGCCGAGGCTCAGGAGTTTCCCGACGTGCATGATCCCGAGTGTCATATTGACATCAGATAGTCCGTCTTGTGTAATATATTTTGATTCTCCGTTTATCTGAAACCGTGCCATAGTATCGCTCCATTGCAACCCGATCCCACCGGTGAGGAACCACCCGTGAGATTCATGGCCATACACACGGCGAAGGTATTCAAGCCCGATAGAGATCACATAAGCATTATTATTAGTTCTTTAAACAATACACCAAATCGGCTTCCATATCCTTCAAGGCTCTTTCACAATACGCCAACTTCTCAGAATCAGACTGACCGGCAAGTCGCATCTCATTCAAGTGACGTGCGATCTGATTTAAATTATTCCCTGCCTTATTCACGAAATAGACTTTCGCTCTAGTCAGATCCAACAACTCCTGACTGACTTCTTTAATTTCTGCAGCTTCTTCTGCGATCACTTTTTCGCAATACTCGGAAAGTGACAACCCGGAATGCGCAACTTTCATCATCAGTTTAATATACGACTTTAGTTTTAAACGAAAGCCTACCATAACTTTATTTTCATTTTCAAAGACTTCTCTTTTTGGGTTCTTACCCATGCCGTGACTTCCTTTCTGTTTCAGTTGAAACGAAAAAAGCAGGTTCAAGGGGCGTAGCCCTTTGGCACATACCTACGCGTTAACGTAGGGTAGCGTGCCTCTTAATTACCGCATTGTAGTTTAAGCACTATTATTGTGAATTTCAAGTATGTAATTTTGCTATAGCGTCGTAATAAATGACGCTGTTGTTGTATATGGCGTTAACATTGACTATATTGTTAAATATTGTATTGTTTAATTGATGATTTATGATAGTGTCGCTGTTTGTTATTATTTATATAATACGCTTCAGAGAGAATAAGAAGGTGATTTGGGAATTATAAACGCGAACATAATTGATTGCATTGATTGTGACGATTACATTATACTGTATCATAATCAGTAATCTGAACGCGCCAAAAAACAAGTCATTGTGTATGAACTTAACGATACTGTTATGAAGATGTATAACCATGGACTTTTCCGAAAAACGATATCGGAATATCTTCATGCAAAAGGTATTGATGTTGAATATGCTACTGTTAAGGCTTTTATTAATACAATGGTAAAAATTCATGAAATAGATACGACAAATGCTCAGAAAACACAAAGTACCGGAGATAATTTCAGGAAAGCAACAAGTGCGCGGATGACTGATATAACAATAGAAAAAAAAGAAGAATACAAACCACCAATTGCAGACGAAGATTTATAACATTTATTTTTGAAAAAACACTACTCTCGTATCTTCACATGATTTACTACCAATGAATACTTTTGCCTTACTAGATTCACACAATGGATAATTCATATCCCTTTGTGCATACTTCGTTTATTCACCATTCCAGTGTTTTTTATTAATTCATGAGTCGTATATTTTTTACTAGGACAATTTATCACAGATAGTGTGCATTTTTGTATGCACCTCTAGCAGATATTCATACCCACGAAGTTCTTCTCGTGACGAAAAAGGATACGACAATCCTGACAAAGCTATATACGGCGCAAGTGTCTGCACAGCTTTGCGAAGCTCTGATGCCACGACAGTAGGCTCTGTAACGTTCTCTAATAACGAAAGTGTTGCATAATACAGCTCTAACGCACGATACAACGACCCCCATCGCAGCCAGATCGGACGACTTTTATCTGTAGCGAGCGTTGAAGCAAGCGGTTGACGCACATAATATCGCTTTTCACGCCCTTCCACAGGCTGGATCCCGACATAGCCGGAAGCAACCAGATCAGCACATGCTGTCTGAACCGATTTTTTATCATACTCAATAAGCCGCGCAGCCTCAGATGCATACAGTGAATCTGCTGCACTGAGCGCACAAAGAAACTCCGCACGCAATGAGACGCCGAATAACGCCCTCATGCGTAATAACATACTTGCGTTGTCTGTTTTGGAAAAAGCCTTACTCATGCCTCGTAATGAGACCGGAGAACGTAAAAAACCACCTGCTTTATAAATCGGGTCGGTCGGTCCCACAACAGGCAACGACTTTTCATCGTCATCATAAAACAATGGCTCTTCGTGTATATTGCGAGTAAAGGTCGCGAGTGACCGCCATTTTGCGGTATAGGTGACATTACTGCTCAACTGCGTCGCAACCGGCGCAAGGAATCGCATATCCCCTAGTGCATAGGTTCGTGCCAGTGTTTTAACCCGCTGCACATTGATAAGATACCCATGTCGGGAAAGCCAATCAAGTATCTCATCCCATAACCGCGCATCATACCGAGCAAACGGCAGCGAGAACAACAGCAATGCATCAGGATCAAACACATACCCCGTTTTGTTCGTCGTAACAGCAGATCCGTATACGCCAAGTGATGACCATTGCGACCACAGCATATGCACTACTTTTTGCCGAAACTCACATTTATATCTGGTGACTAACTCGTTCATACCCTAATTCCTTCAGTAATGTTTTCAATACTCCTTTATACCCTTGCGAAACATCATGTGTCATACTCCATCGTGCTGCCAACAACACCTATTCATCGTTTGGCTTCAATGCCTGTAAATCAGTGATATGATACCCTCCCCTATCAGCTGCTGCATATAGTTTAAAGCAGATCTGATCGATTCGCCCTACATAGGATACCATAAGATGACTGCCATAGCACCGGTGATGGAGTCGAGCAAGAAATCCTTCCGGTAACCCCATTTGATACAAGCCCCCCTCGTCACTACTGGGACCATTATTAAGCCACCCTTTTTCCAAACCGAATTCGGGAGCAATGGTGTCAGCTGCCTCAAGAAGTGCCTGCGGTAACGGCGAGGGACTACGCAATGCCCCCTCAGCATCCCGTAATGCGACAATGTCAACATCCCGAGTCACGCGCGTGACATACTGTAATGCCATCAGTGCGGCACCACCGCATACCACGATATGATACTGCTCTGCCTTAGTAAACGACAAATGTGCATTCAACGCCCTAAAAACACGTTCAAGCGAGTCTTGCAATATATCCATTAATAGCCCTCCTATTGTGTGCTATTACCTACCAATTAGTATGCCGCTGTTTTGAGTTGCGTCAAGAGTTTTTTAGGTAGTACGCGTGAGCAACGTGAAGGAACGTCGTGTACGCGACCGAGCGAATAGCGCAGCCGAAACACTGCGCCCCAAAGGGGCACGCCCTGCCAGCCAACGACATTATGCAAGCCCCACAAAGGTGAACACATCTACACACTCAGCGAACCTGAAAAATCCCAACAAAAACCACGCTCCAACAACAAGAAATACCAGATTGTATCTTCTTGTTGCTTCTCATACCATTGGTTACCCGGAAGATATGTTTTTTTATGACGAAGCTTCTCCAAAGTGTATCACTGCATCTGCCTGTTTCTTCTTCAATAAAACATTAATATCATCTTCAAGGATTCGTAATCACTCGATATACACAGACTCATCAGCAATTATATAAAAATGATTTTCTTTGCGAATTATCCTGACCGGTTCAAAAAAAGACTTAAGCGTATTTTTATCCATCCTGACCGATAACGCTTCAATAAGATATACCCGCAAATCACCTAACGGATCTTCTTTAGCATTCTGCAAGTTTATTTTATCACAAATATAATATATCGGAAATCATACTGCATACCATATTCAACGACAAGGGGACATGCAGTATTTTCTGACATCTCTGTAAGATTACAAAAAGGTATTATTTTTTCTCACTTTTGATATTGGCAACTACCATAGCCTTACCTTTTTTTGTAAGTCGGTATTTTTGCTTGCTGCTATTAGGCTTTTGGGGATTTATCATTTCTATGAGATTCAAAGATAAGGCAGGTTTAAGATATCGTGTTCTGAAATACGCCTGTGACTTTGTGCCAATGTGTTCTTGTAGTTCGCTTCGTGACAATGTATGTTCTTTCATAACTACAAGTAACATCAAGACTTCACCTGTAACTTCACCTGCGACTTCACCTGCGACTTCAGCTGTAGCAGGACGATGATGAAACAATGGATGTATGGGAAATTCCACAATAAAGTAACTCCGCCCTTCATCCGTTTTAAACGTAGGCATCGGGGAGTTATTCTTTTGAAGTTCTTTGATCATTTTCGGAATACCGGTACCACGTCCTTCTGTCATATCCAACTCTTTAAGAAACTCTCCTACGCGACGATTTCTATAGCGCCTTGCGGTAAAATGATAAGATTGCAATTCTTCGTTAGTAATTGACCTATCCGGCCCCGGAAAACTACCGATCGTTATACGATCCGGCATGATTCGTATTTCCACTGGTTCACGAATTTCATATGAGCGATGATATACTGCATTACACAAAGCCTCTTTAATAGCACTATAAGGATAGTTATAAAATCGATCGGCTTCTGGTCGGGCACTATTTTTAACAATCTTTTCCTCAATAATCTGATTCTGTATATACGTCAAAGCTTCTTCAAGCATGCCTTGCACAGGCCCTTTACATACTTTTTCTGAAAAGGAATCTGCCCCCAACCCATCAGGAAAATGCACTATATCAATTTGGGTTTGCGGGAAATATTCCGACGGGTCACGTGAAAAAAACAGTAATCCTACATTTTTGGCTCTGACATGTTCATCGGGACCGTCAACAATATTCATTTGCCTACATAAGCGAGTGAAATCCATATGCACCGATTCACTGAAAAGATCGCTTTGCACGCGTTGTAAAAAAGCTCGGATAAGACCAAGATCAAGGGCTGTTACAGCAGCAGTATGATGAGCACGATCATCGAACGGCACTTTTGAGGCTAATTCAAACAATTCTTGTTCATCGTGACTTTTTGCTGAAACGGTCACACTCCCTTTTCGGATATAATATCGATGAAGCGTGTTTTTATCGGAAAGCGAGACTGGTGCTTTATACGGACGGCTTTGCCCCCCGATGGCCCACAATATAAGAATTTGTTTACCTTCATATAGGTGCGGGACCATAATAGGATGATAAAAAGGATTGATCTTATGTCCAATTTCAACAACATCTTTCTGAATACGGTCTAATTGATTCGCATGAAGGCCTTTTGGCGGTAACACAGGACGTCCATTTTCTTCTTTAATTCCAATAATGATATATCCTCCACCAAGATTATGAAAATCATTAGCAAAAGCACACAACGAATGCATCACTTCTTCAGGATTCCAGCCTTCCTTAAACTCCAACCGTTCCCACTCAACCGTACGTGCTTTTAAAAGATCATTGATATTAATCGGTAAATTCATTTTACTCCTTTTTCCAACAACCTATATGTTTATTTTGTCGAGCGCCATATAACACTCGTTCTAAATCAATCTATTACAAAATACTCAATATTATTAAAAAGATGCAACGCGATATCATGGTACATGCCTTTAAAAAAAGCAATATCCCCTTCTATGCCCTGAACGAACAATCCCCTCCCCTGTTCTAAGATCTGTAACCCCGAACACTGTTGTTTTAAAGTTGAGTAACCAATACCTCGAGCTTTTGCTATTTTTTCCAACGGGTCACCCGATAGCGATTCTTTCGGCTCCTGATCCGGGACATCCTTTATACCTACATAATTTTTCGCTACTTTATCTATATAGCCAACTGCGTTACCACGAAATCCTTTTTGAGCCTTGATTTTATATTCACCGATTGCATACTGTAGGGCATCTTTACTATGAGTTTCTAAGGCCTTACATCCATAATCAGTTACCTCTAAACCATTTCTCGCGAACAACTCCCGGACCCAATTATCCGCAGCCTCAAATTGTAATGTTAGTTGTTGTTGCTCACGAATATAAAATGCCAACCGTGCAACTTTACGATTCTCACGTATCGCACGATATTTATATACTTCAATACAGGTGTTTTGATTTATTGCCTCAATCCACTTTTTCATTCGTTTATTCAAATCACTAAATTCATAATCACAATCAATTATTCGACGAAAATTTTCTAGGGTAAATAAAATTGGAGCATGATCACGAAATCTAAACATTAACTCATAAAAACGCAACACATATTCACCACTGAGTTTTTTAAAATCCCTCAATAACAATGCTTGCAACTCTCGAGTATCATTACTTTTTAATCTATCAAATAACAACGCTTTTAAATCACTATGGACTTCGACCACAACTTCTTTAAGATCATGGTCTATTTCCAGTTTTGAAAATAAATTAAATACTATCTCTGTATTTCCATCCCAATGAATTAATTGCTTGTTCTGCATGTCTTTCAAACTCTCAATGAACCTATTAAAATCTTTAGTTAGTCCGAGCGTTTCTCGAACTTCTTCAGGTAAAAACCGATATTGTGTTCTGGATTCTTCTTGTTGAATCTTATATAGCAATGAAAAGAATATTTTTTGCTGCAACTCGTTGAATTTTACCCGTCCTTCAATCATTTTGTTATGTTTATAAACAACATCCAACCCTTTTTCATCCACCATAAACACCCGCCTTCCCCTCAATGCCACACTTTCCCCCAAATGTCATATTTCGAAGTAAGTTATAATTATATAAGCCGATATCATCTTTTTCCCAAGATGTCGCATTTTCCCCCAAATGTCGTCTTTCATCCCCCAAGTGCCATATTTCACACCCAACGTGTCGTAGTATTCCCCTTATGCCATAGTTTCCCCGTAATGCCATAATATAACTTCCAATATAATGGCTAGTTAGATCGATGAAATCCCTTAAATGCCGTAATTTCCCCGAAATGCCATATTCTGCGCGTAACTTGTTATATAATAACAAGTGCGTCTTTGCTAATAGAAGTAAAAGAAGTAAATATCTTTTATTTCTCAACAGCATATTTTTTTAAGTATAACCCAATACCCTCATTAACGATACGGGTTATATTGATATTTTTTTCACCATCAATTTTCAGCTGATAAATAACTTTTAACATTTGATCGTATATGTCTTTTTTTATAAATGCATTAATTTTAACCGTTTCCTTTGATTCCAGATCATTATTTTTATTTTTAGGGATGGTAGTTTTAGCAACACGAGTACGCGACGTTGTTTTTTCCTCAATAATTTTTTGTTCATTAAGCTCTTTTGTTGTATCCGAAACAGTGACCGTAGGTTTTTTTTCAACGGTTTGTTCAAGAGTTTTAAACGTACTTTTTAAAAAATCTAAATTTGCATTATTTTTCTGCATATACACCCCCTGCAAGCGTTTCTGCTAAACGCATAAGTTCTGGCACAGAACGTGCTTCCTGGTAGTATTCAAATATTGATAAAAGTTGTGACTGTGAATCCGCCAATTTGCGATCTTGTGGGATTATATAAATATCTAACCCCAAATCTTTAGCGACGTCCATAAATAAATTGTGTTGCGTGAATGATTTATTTACCATATTCACTATGAGCTTATCATGTTTAATAGTGGTTTCATAGTTATCACGAAATGAATCGAGCGTTTTTTTGAATAGAACTAAACTATTTGACGTAACAAATTCCGGGGTTACAGGTGATAAAAGTTCGTCAACAGCCATATAAATACTGCTTTCTAAAAGACCAAACCCGGGACTACAATCAAATATGCAAAACTCAAAACCAAATTCACTAAGAGCGCGGATTAGCTTTTTCATGCAAAATGGTTGTTTTGATATGCTATTATCCGCAAAGTCTCTTAGACGATAATTAACATCTACTGTTGGAAAAAAGAAAAGATTTTCACGGATTTCAAATACCGATTCCTCGAGTTTTGAATTGCCTAAAAGATACGATCCTAATTCGTGTTTTATCTCGTATCCGTTTGGCAGTAGTACATGAGTAGCAGTGCCTTGAGGGTCTGCATCAATTAAGATAGTTTTCCCAAATTTAGACAATGCGAATGATAGATTCACCGCAATAGTTGTTTTACCCACGCCCCCCTTTTGGATATGTACTGCAAAAGACTTCATGCATGCCTCCTTCTTTGTTTTATTGTATATGAGTAAATGAGTAATGTCAACAATAATCAAATGAATAAAAGCATAAATGCGCATATGAGTAAATAAGTAATAGCATAATTGAGTATATGAGTAATTGTATGTCGGCGTGGTTTCGCAAATGCGTAAATAAGTAAATGAGTTATTGCGCAAATACATATATGAGTATATGAGTAAATGAGTAGTGCGGAGGTAGCGGATACTATTCATACTATAGTGTAGCTTGAATTCTGTTTGAGGATGTTCAAGGATAACTTACGCATGCGTTATTTGCCTCTTATTTAATCTTTAAAGCGGGGCGCGAGGGTTTTGTGATGTATTTTGTCGGCCAAGGACTTGAGGGCTTTTAAACGCACTATAGGTGCGTTGTATAGTAAATTGATTTACTAAGACCGTTCGTAGAAAATTGATAATCCTAAAAGTGATTATTGGCGCGTATTATTGTTTATCAGGAGGGTTGCTTTGGATGTAAAATTTTACTTAAATAATACTAGGCGTTATTAGTCTTGCAGCAATTATAGGTGTAATATATAGGAATAATTTTTCAGTCGACACGATACTCGATGCTGTAGTGAATTTTACAGGGGTTGCGATTCCGGTTCTTGCAGTGATGATCGTATCGGTGAGTCTGCGAAAACAAAATGATACCTGCTTAATGAGAGGGAAAAATGCTCTCATTGTGTTACAAAAAAAATATCCTAATTTTTTACTCGGCCCGCGTTATAATCGGGATAATTATGATCCGGAAAAAGGTTCCGGGCAAGAATATTTGTTTATAACAAATGAAGATAAAAAATCAACAAAGCGTGCAAAATTTATCGCGGTCAATCCGTTAGAAGAGGGTGTTTTATCACTATATATTCAAAAAGGAACTCTGGTTTACGGGCTTAATTATACATCCGAGGCTGCTACAGATCCTGAAATAAAAAGGATCAGCGATCTTGTGGGAGAAGCGGTAGTAAAATATGTATCTCAAAAATACTCTAATTATTATGAGCTACTGCAATCATCGGGAGCTGCCCTTGTGGTCGATTTCGATGAAAACACTATGGGGAAACAACAATTCAGGAAAGCTATATTTGAGTGTGCTGAAATCGCAGTTCAGAAGCTTTTAGAAAATAAGAAATAACTAAGGAGAAATATGTTTTATGTGCCGGCGTCTTCGCCGAATGATTGGAAAATGCTTCTTGCAGAACCCGAAAAACAATGGAAAGACGGCTTTTCGGCAAAATCACTTGCTTATGCCTGGCATGATGCGGCCGGATTTCCTGCTACTGTTAAAACCGTATTTCAGTCATCTCAAGATGAAAATATTTCTTCATTATCATTTATTATGGGATTTCCTGAATACAAAGTTGATTTGCCGGGGGGGACCCGCGCTTCTCAAAATGATATCTTTGTTTTGGCTAAAAACAATAGCGGCCTTTTACCCATCGTTGTTGAGGGAAAGGTTAATGAATCATTCGGACCATATGTTTCTGAATGGTTGAGTGAAAAAAATGTTACATCACATGAAAGATTGGATTATTTGGTTAACCTTTTAAATTTACAAGATAAAAACATTAATAACATAAGATACCAATTGCTGCACCGGACTGCATCCGCGATAATTATGGCGCAAACCTTATGTTGCAATTCGTGTTTGATGTTAGTTCATTCTTTCAGTGATAATAATACCTCATTTGAGGATTACCTATGCTTTACGAAGCTTTTAAATGTTGATGGTAACATTAATACAATCTCGGATCCGGCAAAGCTGAATAGTATCGACGTATATTTCGGATGGGTAAAAAAATAAATTATACATCAAATATTCATTAATTTTTACAGCCAAGGAGTGGGCACTAAAATAAACTGACAAATAGCACGTTAAGCAAATCTTTTAGTGCCGGGTAACTCTATCGGAAATAGTAGGGCTGACTTAATCGCTCAACATAAATGGTCTTATGGGACGTTGAATTTATATTGACATATATCTATTTATATACGATAGTCAATAGGGAGGAAGATATATGAAAAAATACACGCCATATGGCGTGATACTTACATATACGGGTGGCTATACGCAATATGGCGTATACACGAACGTTATGCACAAGCGGAGAAAAGACAGCGAACTGCAAATTGATAAATTAAAAGAAGTGAATTAAAATGCTATTTGAAAAATACCAATATCGTGACACAGACCTTTCAAAAAGAGGTTATTCACAAAGTTGTAAGGCTGTTGATTCGTCAGATAAACAATATTGGGTTAAGTGGATTTTAGGAATTGAAAAGAACGTCACAAAAGCAAAAATTTTAGCGGAAAAAATTCGTCATTTGCAAAAAGCCAGACATTCTGCATTACCCGAAATTATTGAATATGGCTATGATGAAGAACAAAATGCTTTTGCCATAGTCTATGAACTTTTAGAAGAAGTAGAAACTTTTGAAACGAAAGTTATTGAACTTAAAACACAAGGTGCAATTAGCGGACTTCTTGACCTTGCAGATTGCTTGAAAGAATTGCATTTGAAATTCAAAATCAATCACGGAGACATCCACCCTGCAAATATTCTAATCGACAAAAACGGGCAATTCTACCTTGTAGATTTTGGACTTGCAGACATCACAAAAACTTTAAGCCAAACAAAAGAACTTGAAATTTTTGCAAGAGGTTTTGCAGCACCAGAAAAACTGAACAAACTTGTAAAGGGTTTTCCGTTTCAGGCTGACATTTTTTCAATCGGTAAAGTTGTTGAATGGTTTTATGACGAAAGGCAAATGGAACTTCCGGAGGAAGATGCTTTTCAGCTTCAAAGGTTACTTGCAGAAAACCCTGTTGACAGACCGAATTGGCAACAAGTTATTGATACATTAAAAAAAATTGCCGTTGCTTCGGAAACGGAAGCTGTTCAAGTTGGTTTTCGTTCTTCCAATGGATACGAAATATTAGACCTATTAAATTCATCGAATCCAATTTTTGATATTTCACCAAAGGAAGGAGCAAACTATTTGCTTGACGTTATTATTGGTAATTGGCTTTGTGAAGGTGTTATTTGGTTAAAATCAGAAGATAAGTTGCTATTCAATAACATAAAACCACTTAATTCACTTGATAGTAAAATTGTAGAAAGAAAAATTAAGGACGGTAAAAAATTACCTTTCAAATTCGTTTACACCGTTGACGATACACTTAATAAGGCAGACCTCACACCCCATTTCCAAAAATGGTTTGAGCAAAAGAAAAAGCAGGTTTCACTTCGTGAAAACCGCAAAGCCGTAAGAGAAGAACTAAATTTTTATCGTGAACTACTTGAAAAGGAAAAAGAAGTTATTGCCAAAAATTCTTTGCGACTTCAATACTCAAACTATGAAATAAAAGGTGATGAAATAATTTTTACAATTAAACAAAACGACAAAAGTAGTAGCGTTGGTTTTGTCTTAAAACATATTGAGGACGGAAATGACGTAAATTCAGAAGGCTTTGAATATGTTGTTTCCGCTAATGCTGACAGAAAGCAAAACAAAGAAACAGTTGAGTTTGCAGGGAAGCCCTACGAATTTCATACAAAAGATATGCTTCTTAAAATCAAAGATTGCGAACGCTTGAAAAAAGACAGCATTCCGCAATCGGGATTTTTGTTTGAAAACACGAACAAAAAAGAAGAAGAAAAAAACAGGCAACTTGATGCCATTAGAAAAGTTGATAAAAACGAAGTTCAAAACCCTGACTTAATTTATTTTCTTTTCAAACCTGACGAATTACCACCTATTTACAGTAATCATTCGGACGATTTGCTTGTATTTCAGAAAGACACAAGCGGTAAACCGCTTGTTTATTCATACAATCAAAAACGTGCTATTGAAAATGCTTTGCATCGCAGTCCGCTTTCAGTAATTCAAGGTCCGCCCGGAACGGGAAAAACAACCGTAATTACAGAAATCGTTTTTCAAATTCTTGCACAAAAACCCGAAGCAAAAATCCTTATCACCTCGCAAACCAACAATGCGGTTGACCAAGTTTTGGAAAATCTTTTGAAAAACGAAATTCCGATTTTGCGTTTAAGTGGAATTACAAAACCAAGAATACAAAGTATTCGCAAGCATACGTTAGACCGAAAATTGGAAGGTTGGAAACAACAAGTTCGTGAAACAGCCGAAAAGAATTTCAAAAAAGAAGAAGCAAAGTTTCTTGAAAGTTTGAAAGGGGAAAACGCTTTTGCTGTTTCAATTACAGAAATCATTTTTAAACAAAGCGATTGGAAAAAGGCAAAGCAAAACATTGAAAATATTGTTGGTAGAGTTCAAAACTTAAATCAATTACACAATTTGCCAACTGAAAAAGAAAGTGCAATTGAAAAGATTGAACAAGTTTTGCAGATTGATTTGTCAAGTTTTTTGAAGTTGCACGACCTACACAGAGATTGGATTGTTACAATAAATTCTTTGGACGAAAAGAGTGCTATAAATCAAAAACTCATAGACAGCATTCGTGTAATTGGTGCGACATGTAACCATATCGCAGCTAAGAAATACGCCAAATACAATTTTGAGTTTGATTATGTAATAATGGACGAATCGGGTAAAGCAACAACTGCCGAAGCTCTTGTTCCTATTATTACAGGCAAAAATCTAATTTACGTTGGAGACCATAGGCAATTACGTCCAATGCTAACCAGCACAAGAGAAGTTGAAAGTTGGTTGCGAGAAAAATTTAAAAAAGAAGCAGGCGAACTAGAAAATTGGGAAGACTACTTTAATCGTCCAAGTTTATTTGAACAAGTAATTACTAATGTTGATTACGACTATAAAGCACAATTAACAGAATGTAGGCGTTCAGCAGCCGACCAAGTAAAACTAACTTCAAAATGTTTTTACGAACCCGAAGGTGATGAGCCGATTGAACCTTTTAACCGAGAAATTTCAGCAGAACACAATTTGCCTTTAGCAATAGATAGTTCATTGTTTTTCATTGACATTGGAAGTCATTACAAAAATGAAAAAGACAACAATTCATCGTCTTTGAATAAAGAAAGTGCGACAATAATTCCCGAAATTTTGGAGTTGTTGAATAAATACGAAAAAGTTAAAGGTTATTCTTTTGGCGTAATCACTGGCTACACGGCACAGTTTCGTGAACTTAGAAAGAACATTGACAAAAAACGTTTTCAAGGAAAAATCAATTCCGTTTGTAAATGGAACAAACCTGAAGACAAACTTACAGTTTCAGTTGTTGACCGCTTTCAAGGTTTAGAACGTGATATTGTAATCGTGGATTTAGTAAAAAGCGGTGCAGGGCTTGATTTGGGTTTCTTGGAAGTTCCAAATCGAATAAATGTTGCATTATCTCGCCAAAAGAAATTGCTAATTATCGTTGGCGATTATCAAGGAATTATAAACGCAAAAACAAGACGTTTAAATGGAGAAAAAGCTGCGTTACAAAATTATTTGGAACTATTGAAAAAAGATTGGATTGTCAAAGCTGAACTAATAAAAGGACTTTTTAAATGACAGAAGAAGAAGCATACAAACAGTTAAAAGATAAAGCACCGACAGGTTACAGATTGAATGAGTTGATTCAATTTAGTTATCCTGTTCGGAAAATTAGATTGGACGTGCTTGTAAACAAGCAACCAGACGGCTCTTTAGTTAAAGTTTACAATGTGCTTTTGCGTGCAATTCAAGCAGGTTTTTCTTCACAAGAAAAATTGTTTGCGTTTTTAGGTTTAGGGCAAACAGACGAATTTGTTTTGCGTGAATTATTTGCGTTGCGTGAAAAAGGACTTGTTGACTTGGTTTCTGAAAAGTGGATTGTAACAGAAGAAGGCGAAAAATTTATTCAAGACGAAATAATACTACGTATTGAAGAAAAGGAAGAATTTGAATTTTTGGTTGACGGAATTTCGGGTGAAATAATGTCGGCAAGACAAAACAGAACGGATAAGAAATTATTGAAAAGTTTAGACACAGAAATAAAACTTTCAAACAGAAATCCTGAACTTATTGAAGGCAAATTTCAGCAGTTGGCAGACACTTACAAAGAAGACAATGAAAACAAGGCGTATTTGATAAGCTACGCTTCTGATGACATAAAATATGACTCTAACGATTGGTGTAATTTTTGGCTCATTGAATACATTCCTGACAGAAAAAGTAGTCAAGAACCAAAATTAGAAGTTAGAAATTTTGAAACGCTGAAAGAAATCAAAAGATTGACTTCAAAATTCAATTCCGAATATCGACATTACATTTATTCGCTTAGTAGTTCTGAAAGGTCTGATTTTGAAGAAATAACCAATATTTTCGAAGAACCCAAAGTTCAAATTCAAACAGAAGATTTAAGCACTTTGACAATTTGGGAAACCAAACAAAAATTTGTTGAAGCATTAAGAAATGTAAAAGACAAAATTCTAATTGAAAGTCCTTGGATAAAAAGAGCAACGCAAGAATACTTTCCTCTTTTTGAGAAACTTTTGAAAGACAAAAAGCAACTAATAATTCTTTACGGAATCAGCGAGAAAGACGAACACGACATTTACACTTTGAGAAAAGTTGAAGAACTGCAAAAGCAATACAAAGACAACTTTAAACTTGTTCACTTGCCTACGCACTTTACGGAAATTCACTCAAAATTAACAGGAACACACAGAAAACTTGTAATTAAAGACAACGAATATTACATACAAGGAAGTTTTAATTTTTTGTCATTTGGCAAAAACGAAGGTCAACAAGTTGCAAATGAAGAATCACTTTTGATTTCAAAAAATGTAAACAAAAAGTGGGAACAAGTTTATAATGAATGTTTTTTGAATAACGACAAAGAAATAAATAGAAAACAATAACCGCCATGTACATAACAACGTGTATAAAACATTTGGCAATCAGTGGTTTATCGAACGTCACAGCTCGTATTAAAAGTAGTTGTAACTTGACAGGAAATCGCTTCGAAATGCCAAACGTTTCATACACGCAACCGTTATGCAAATATACCTTAAAAATCGCTTGAAAAGGGCAGGGCAGGGCAGTCGCCCTACTCACTACTGATCTAAATAGATGGTATTAGATTTTCTCACCCGAGGATGCCATAAAGGAACGATATCTTTCCAGGATCCGGCGTATCGTTGGGATCGATCTCGGAAATTGTTTATGCCGGGTTTTAAAAAGTCTTGCCGGTGATGATCGGACCTGCAAGGAATAATCAACAAAGCGGCTTTCCGGGATTGATAAAGATCGATCGTATATTATTATGTTTACAACCAGTGAATTTTGCAATGATGATTATTGATGATATGTTTGAAAAGTTATTGACGGAGATTCGCATAGTATGAATTAATTTAGATGAAGTGACTTAAAATGATTATTCCAATTTGTTTCGAGGAATTTGTTCAGATTATGATTTATTATATCTTTGTGTTTGCCTTGAATAAATATAAAAAAATCTCTTGTGCCATTGCGATGGAAGCGAATTGCACGTAAAGAAATATTGGGAGAATTTAAACTGTCGTAGACTGTATTTAATCTGTCTATATACGCTTCGTGTTTCTTTCTATCTCTATGATTGTAAACGATCAGGCTTTTACCCTGTTCTAAAATTTCTTTGATTTCACAGGCAAAAATATATTTTATGCTCTTGGAGTAAGTTATTTTTATTGATGCCGGTTTGATGCCATTATCAGGGTCACAGAATAACAAGTCGCAGTCCTCTAAATAAGCCAGACTATCCTCAAACCAGGATTTTCTGCAATTTGGACTTTTAAGAGGTATTTCATAAGCAGGAATATCTTGAAAGGGGGAATACTTTGTTAATTCCGAAACGAATCTTTTATTCTTAGTTATGCATAACGATAAAAAGTCACACAGGTCTTGGTCACAGTTTTTAAATTCGTTTTTAACTTTATAATCTATATGTTTTCCGTCGTTTGAGGCATCATCCGGCGTCAAATACCAATTTATACCAAGGCTTAAACCTTTTGAAATAGCCAAAAGCAACGCATACTTTCCAAAATCACCCACATCACCGAAATATTGATTTTTCATAAGACAGCCTTTATTTTACTTCATAGATTGGCTTATGGTTGTATATGTCTGCCAAGAGGCTGCTTAATAAAGATGAAATATTGATACCGTTTTGTTCATATATTTTAAGAGATGTATTAGTAAAGAAGTGAAGAGGACAAGGGAATAAATCTATGTTTAATTTGTTAAAGCGTTGCCGATATGGCAAGTATTTGCCGTAATCCTTATATCCGGCTGTTGAATTATTAAGGAAAAGATCTGATATTAATACGTCTATAATATTACGTGGATTCCCGTCTAGATGTTTTAAACCTTTTATTGGTGGAGTGCTAATAAGATTTCTATACTCAGATAATATTTTTATGTAATTTTTAAAATCACAAAGGGCTTTGCCGAGAGGTTCAAAACTATATAACCGGTCAATTTGATTTGAAAAGTAAGTCCAATGATTACCAAATGCCAATGGAAACCTATTTTTACCATATTTACAAAGATAAGAATCTAATGCTTGTGTGAATACAATCTTTGTATATGCCTCTGCCAATGCTTCTTCTCTTAAGGGATCATAGGGGGCATTAGTTTTAAATGTAGCTCGGGTAATATCTGAGAAAAGATGAAAGTGCTCATGAATATATACGCTCTCCACTGCAAATAATACAAGATATTGGGCAACTTGATTTGTGACAGGTAAATAAGAATTACACTTTAGAATGGCATGTTTTGTAAAAGCCTTGATATTGCTATAATAAAGTGTGATTTTGCCCGGACTATGCATGGGGGTATACGTCCCAAGGATATCATTTATAATTTCGCCCTGTTCATGGTGTGAATTTCTATTTTTAGTGGTGTAAGATTCAATTATTAACTGCTCTTCGGGATTTAATGTAAATGCACTAGGCGTAATAACACTATTACTTTTTGAAGAATTTTCCCTTAATACGCGATGATTTATTATGGGGATGGGATGTATATAGGGTGGATTTAGGTCCAATTCATTTAATAAACGGGTGAAAATATTTTCATCGATAAGATCTGGGGCATCATGGTGTTTTTTCCACATTACATGCCTCCTAACAAAGATCTGTTTTCATTATTCTTTGCAGTGATGATCGTAGAGCAGAGAATTAAAAACATTAAACCCGCAATAAATCGGTTCATTGATCCTCCTTTGAACACAAAAGGCACCAGAGAACACAAGAGCCAAATGGCAATATATACGTATAAAATAAAAAGTCAATAAAAAAAGTTTATAGACATCTTTACATTTTTATCATAAAAGCGTTAGATAAATATGTTGTGAAACCTATGGCCTCTAAAATCGATTAAAATGGGTCTTGGTTATCAAGTTTGAGAATTTCCCCAGGCGAAAACAGCTTTTTATGATCATTGTTTTTACAGATCGTTTATCAACGCAACATAAGGCGTCATATGGGACTCTATTTTATTCAGAACCATATTAACTCAACTTAAATGCTTTGAAAAATACTTAATATTTTGTTTTGTTTAGCCTACAGTAAAAAATATTTTAAATAATTATAATTAGGGTATTGACAATACCCTTTTTGTCATTATACTAAAACACATATCTATTACTATGCTTTACAGAGAAAGGAGAATATATGAAAATGGCGATTTCACCATCGGCGCTTAAGACAATCCAAGTGATAACGAATGATGTTCGAAAAAGAGGTATTAAAAAATTTAATCTAAAAAACTATCTGAATGATTCATCATTTGGATATATTGTCGGTGAAAATGAAGATGCGATAAAGGTTATAGGTGATAATTGTGGGGAAACAGACGGCTCGTATGATCTTATTAATTGTACTATTCATTCTTGTAACATTGATCCGATCAATGGGGGCCAAGTATTAACAACCAATGATGGAGTACTTCTTTTTGATCTTATAATGGACATTTCTTCAAGTTGGGAAATCAGTTATGTAGATGTTTCAGAAGAAGAAGATTCTTTACGTGAACATTGGCTATCAGGAGATTTGCAAATCGGCGTAACGGTTGCCATCGTCCCTAATGTTAATGGCGGGAATTTTGAACATCTACAGGAAGATTATGCGGTTTATATGGATAGTCATTATTTTAATGGTGATTATGGCGTTATAGATTGGAGCAGGCCTATGGTTGGAGAGTTTATACATTGAAAGGAGCAGAAGATGGCGAAAATGAGTATGTGTTTGGGAGTTTTTGTTTTTTGCGTGATTACATTGGTATGGTCGGAAGCAGTAACAGAAAAGTATGAGCCTGGATTTGTAATGATTACGTATTCCAATGAATGGAATGGAGGGTATAGTGAGCCTGATCCGGAAAATACATCTAATGCCCCGGCGTATATCATTGAAGAGGCCGGCAAAGAACGTGGTGAAGGATTGAGCATAGTCATTGATATGAAAGAGACCACACTATCTGGGTGTATCGCCGAGTTTAAAAAGTATTACACAGACGAATGGGGCCCCTCAGTCAGTTTTGAGCAGAAGCAACGTACTATACATTCAATGGCGTGCACGGTTATAACGGCAGCATTTCAATATGCTTATGCTGAATCATATTTTTATACAACCACAGACGGAAGGATCATGGAACTCTCGTTTTCCGGCGGGAACTTCTCTGATTTGTTGTTAGATACAATTAAAGCAATCGCAGAATCTGTTACGCCATATCAACCGGTATATGGGAAAGGGTATATCATTTCGGATTCGGTAAGAATGCGTTCTATGCCGGATACTACCGGGAAAGTTCTTAAAACGCTCACAAAAAACACGGGTGTTCATTTTATTGCACGAAAAGAACCCGTGGTAAAAATCGGCGATATGAATTCACCATGGTTTCAAGTTAAAACAAATGACGGCACCATCGGGTATGTCTACGGATTTTTCATTCAATGGTAAGATAGCCCAATTTACACTTTGAAAAACGCCATGGGTTGACATGTGCATCCCATGGTGTCTTTGCAAGGAGGTGATTCATGAGCAATAACGGAAAGTATATAATCTCCGAGCCTGCAGATGCATTTCGTGCAGCAATATCTGAATTTTACAACAAACCATATGAAACCATTTTTGGCTCAATCGTCGAAATAGAGACTGACTCAGATAAAAACAGTATTTGCGAGCTTTTTGTCCGCGAAATGTGCCTCATAAATTATAAAATAACATCAGGAAGAAACTATTTCGCGCGTGTTCGGGAACTCATCGACTACTTCGGGTTTGAGACAATTGTTTCATCGTCTATCAACCATATGCAGGACATGAATTACGGTCGTGAATTCAATGGATTGATACGGTTTGTTTTTTTGTACTGTGCGCCACTTATTGATGAAAAAGGTGATTCTAATCTTGAAAAATCGTTAGAGAAAAACGTACGCCATGTTCTTCAGAAAATGTACGGAGGCACGAGTATGAAATCAAAAAACTCCGAAGCATTAGATGAAGATATTGTAAAATTTTATGAAGGGGTTATTCAGTTTTTTGCCGAATATGCCCGAAGCAATGAATTGGGACCATTTCAAAAAAAATTATTTCTTATTTATCGAACCTGTAATAATCATTCGGTGAGTTTTCATATGCGGTTGTATACGCTTTTAGAAGCATATTTTGATTATGATAATTATGAAGATTACCCGGAGTATGCGCGACTGGTTTCAGCAAGGGCGGGTATGGTTCTTTCAGGATATTTACGCTTGCCGGATGATGATTATCATAATTGTATAACAGTCTTATTAAAAAGCAATGCATGGCTTCTTGAAAATCCGGAACTCTACAACACGCTTCGTTCCGTACTGCCTAATATTTCCGAAAAAAATCAGCAGCAGGCCGAGGAAGCCATTGAAGAATTGCGATTTTCATTTGATGAAAATCTTGTATGTAATCTTTGCGAAGGATTGCTCCATCCGAAAAAGAAAGTCTCCGCTCGTGCAAGGTTCATAGTATCGCAAATGAATGAGGAAAAAGCACAGATGATTGCTGATGAAACGGTACGTCGTGAAAAACATTTGAGCCAGCGGAAAACAGATGAAAAACGCCAATTGCGGGCATGGATGGTCGGGAAATATTACGGCAGCATGCTCATACGGGACGAATGTGCGTCAAGGATCGATGCATACATTGCTGATCAACAGAGTAAGGGATACGAATGGCAAGAACGCGCCAATGACCTGATCGCAGAATACAGTTTGCATTTATTGCACAAACGGTCGCTAGTTCTTCGATATGAATATATGTGTCGCAAAAAAAATTATGATGATTGGGGAGAGATTGAGAGAGAAACCTTGTTGGCTTTATGCGATGGACTCAATGAATATCACTGCGCATGGATATGGACAACACAGCCAGAACAACGCGTTAATCTGTATCGGCTTTTACGTGGGTACCGTGAAATTCTTGAAAATGTTGACGAAAAGGACGATAATCGTATTACTCTCATTACTCAGCTTGAGGCCAAGTATAAGGCAGCTTACTTTTTAGAATCGAATAATAGTGAGCGGCTTGAACGAATGCTTGTGAAAGGACATAGTGAAGAAATGATAGCCGCAGCTGTTGTAGCAGCACCTGAAGCCATAGAAAAATATCAAGCCGTGCTTATAGATGGTATGCACCATTGGGAACCTGATAGGGCTTATTGTGCGGCATTATGTTTGATCAAAATAGATAATAACAATGCTATGGAGTATGTTACAGAGTTGCTACCGCGCATTTGTTCATTATATGTTAACTCTGCTAAAACGACCGGGCACGCAGTTAATATGGCACGTGCTGATTACTTTTTTCGCCTGCTGCGATATACATCAATGATCGGCGTCGGTAACGATGATCTTTATGATATGATGGTAGGATTGTTTTCTTATTTTCCACAAAAAGACGGTCAGCAACCCCGACATGAGGATTTAAAGGTACTTGCTCAGCATGTTGTAGGCTATTTTAAAAAACGCAGTGAACAAGGATTGACATCACTTGCACGAATTTCCACTATGCCGGCAATTGACATATTGTTTATGATCGGAACAATGAAAGCGTTAGAGCATTTGAACAAAACGCAGTCTCCTTTGGCAAAAGAGGATCAGGACCTCTTTAAAGTATTTCGGCAGTGGATGATTGATAAACCTCGTCCTGAAGAAGGATCTTGCACTGATGCAGAAAGCGATATGCTTGATAACCCATTTATCACATGAAAGGAGAGACTATGGCAACAATGATTCGATTACATAATTCGACGTATAGAATTTCGAAATTATATTTCAATCAAATGGGGATTCGTTATAGTACTAATGATGAAGAAAAAAAAACGCTTATTGTTAATAGTGATCACATCCGTTTTATCCGTGATTTTTCTGAAAATAATTACTATACATTGAATTTAACTATTGATGGGACGACCGGATTTATTATCGATCTCAAATATGATAGCAAAGAAGCATATGAACATGATCTGGAACTACTTTTAGGCAATAACAAGGAATGATGATATGCGGCAAAAATAGGCGTTAGGAATGTATGAGATCTCATCGTGTGATACTGTCATTGCCTTGAGTTTAGAGGTATTTTAATTTCCATGCCAATATAATACCCGCGCTTTCCAAAATTTTTTTACCGTTGCGGGTATTTTTAATTTATTAAATTTGTGCAAATATTCTTTCATTTCACTCTTGTTTTTTACATTTGGTATTGAAAACCCGAGAAGGACATCATACCATTTTTCAGAAAGCTTGGAAAAATACTTAAAAACATCCATTCCCTGAAACCACGGATAACATGATTTTTTACTTAGAAGAGTGTAAAGATACGCTCGTTGGAAACGCGGATATTCATTCAAGGTGCTAATGTATTTGATGATATTATTATATGAAAACAGATGTGCTTCATAGGAAGATTCCGACAAGAGGAATTCTAATCCCCAATCTTCGAATTTTGAAACGATTTTTCTAAAATTGGATTTAAAATTAAAAGCCGGCAGTATGGCGAAAGCATTTTCGAGTTCCTTGAGAAAAAGCGCTTCATCCGTTATTCCCCAAAAATAATGCCAGAATTGACGGCAAAATGGCAATGCTTCACGAGTATAATTATTGAGATACAATGGTCTTATAATATACTCGATATAATTGAGTATAAAGTTGCGCGGAGCTTGTTTAAAAATATTCACTATCATATGAACGCCTATAGCATCTTTTTTCCATGCGTAAAATTCAAGTGCTGCAAGGGCTGCACTGATTGAATTGCTCCGAATCATGCGTTTGACAATTAAACATACTTCCTGTGTATTATTACGGCGTAAAACCATTGATAATTCCATATCTGCTTTTTCTTCATCGCTATCGGGATTATACGTATATTGCGTTGATTTACATGCGACATAGAGCGATAAGAAGCGTTGCGCAACGTCATAATTATTTTCATGAATGAAGTGACGAATTATTTCACGAAGCAGAGAATGGTCTTTTTCATGCTGCTGCAAATGGTCATAGACATAATCGACATGACCGTTTTTTACCAAAGCAATAAATATATCACTGCGTTCATAATGACTTGCAGACGCAAGCGCATCAAGATAGCGTTCTTCGGCAATGAGATCCTTTGTGGTATTAGGGTGAGCTGTTTCAGTGTTAAACAGTAGAGTATGCTGAAAACCTTCACGTTCGACAGTATCTGTTATGAATTCTGACAAGGCTAAGACGTGTTCATCTTTACGCGCATCGGATGCGCTTGTCGCATACAAAATAATATCTTTATCGCTCAAGCCGGCGCACGCATAACGTAGACAGAATAAAAGGCTTGTGTAATCGTGCATAGCATTGAAATAGTCACAGCACCATTTTAAAATAGTATTTTTTTTAATGGGATTGTTTAACGTGCGTAGCAGCCTGTGTGTTTGTTGTATATTACCACTTGCGAATGTGTGTATCAGCGAAGTTTTAATTTTTTCCCACCGTTCATATACCTGGCGCATATGTAGTGGAACAATAGTTTGCAACATCACTTCTACCGCGTTATCGAAAGAATTCAAGGCACAGAGAATTGTTACAATCTCCATTGATTGGTTATGCAGATAATAAAAATCGTACGCATCTGGATAAAATAATAGTTTTTTGCGCGTGGTCAATTCAATAACATAAGACCAGCCTTTTGCCAGAAGTAGTTTTCGGAATGTATCGATGTAATCACTGAACAAGTAATATAATGACCATCGCGAGGTCGTTAGTGATAAGAAGAAATCAGTGCACATATACTCATATGATGATTGTGAAAGATATGCCGGATTGTCTATTAGCCAGCTGTGAATATATGAGATAGTATTATCCGGAAGGACTGTAAGCAAAGCAGCAACGATTTTTGTTTCTTTGAGATCATGCATGATATGCGCTAAAGATAACAGATCACTCTCGGGTATCATCTGTAGGATATCCTTAGATAATGCAATGAATTGCTCGCGAAGCAATGCAATTTGCGTATAATGATTGCCGTAAACGGCTAATTTGAAAAGATGAGCAAAAAAATCGAGATCTTTATAAGAATTCCATGGGCGTACATCAATGAGTAGCGGGAAATATGTATCGTAATAGTCCGGATTATCCTGCGCCGTATAATCTAAAAAGGCAAGTACCTGATCAGAATTTTCCGCACAAACATCACAATCAAGCAAATACTTTGAAATAACTGAATACACGCATACAGGCACGCGCGGATTACTGTCATTAAAAAGATTTGTAATATCAAACGGAACAGAATTTTTTTCTAAAAAAGAAATCATTTCATAGACAAAATATCCAGCAAGGTCATTCTTCCCCTGGTTAGCCAGATGTGCGGAAACGTATCGGAGAATATATTCACCCTGAACACAGTGGGGTAGGGTTAAGGTGCTGAAAAGTGTATTGATGTCATCAATGGTTTCGAGTGACTTGGTACATATGGTTAATGCAATGATTTCTTTAACCCCTGCAGCAATTAGAGTATCAAGTATTATGGTCCAGTCGAATTCTCGGCATAGAGTATAGATAGTTTCATAGAGTGAGAATTCGAACTGCTCGGAAGTGCGTCGTTGGGCTATATACAAAGCATTGTCGTAATCGCCTGTAACCACTGCGTAATATAAAAAAATATCAGAAACAGTGTTTTGTCGTTGGATCACATTCACGTCTGTAATAAGCATCCACAAATCATGAATGTGATGTTGGAAAGTATTTTGATGTAACAGTGGCCATAATGACTCACTGAAACTATAAACTGTATCACGCGCTTGATGTGCGAGTAATGTTATGATTTGGGGAATAGCCTTATTGATAAACGCATCATCAGTAACTTGCTCCAGTAGTGTGATAAGCAGAGTAATCAGATCATCGTTAATGAAAACAGCAGACACATACGTGAATAATTCTTTATAGTATACAGCAATAAACGATGGATCAATATTGTTATACTGATAACGGTTTTTTTCAATAGTAATATGAGGCGGGAGAACGGGAAAAGGGAGATGCGGATTGTTTTTATACGCATCGGCGATAATTTTTAAGTAACCGAGGCTTTCCCATAATGGTGCTGAATAGTGATTACGTTTGAGAAGATCAACAGCACACGCATAACGGAAATGAATCGGGAACCATGCTTGTGATATTTCACGCGGCCGTCCAAGACGTATACCCCGAAATACAGGATCGGTGATGTCGGTTGGATTATTGGTGATAGCAATGGTTAACATTGTATCAAAAAAGTGATAATATGATCGTGCTTCGCTTGATTCGGATTGGGGACTTTTTAATAACGCATATAGTACGGCAAATGACACCGGTATAGACTGAAGCCACCCGGCTCGTTTAAGATAATAATGTATATATGATAACGACGATAGGTCTCCTGATCGGAGCATTTCATAAATAAACTGCCAATCGCATTCGAGCAAGACATCAATATTATCATATTGCTTATATGGTTTTTTTCCCAATATCCTGACGTCAACAGCCTCCATACGATCCATTAATAGTGCGGTTTTTTCGGCAATCATAAGATACAGGCGTCCTATTCGATATTTTTCTGCGGCACTGTATTCATACGGTTTGTGTAATGTTATTCCGCAGCGCTCCAGAAAATGATCGGAATGAATGCTGTATTTTTTAGGAATGCGATAAAGGCTGATGGTTTCATCATGCCACCCGGTCACACGGCAAAGACGGTAATATAGTGTTTTCAAGAATATACAGCGCGGATAGTTCATTTGATATATCGTAGCCTGCAGGTTGTGGTTGTGAATAATTGTTTCGTTGTTATTTTTCGGTGTCATGAACATCAACCGCCTTTCGTGAAGAACACAGCGCATCCATCATTTTTGATGTTTGGGTACTATCCCATGTCCCGTTGCGAGAAATATGAATGCAAGCATCGGCGATTTCTCCCAAATTGCTGTCGTTATTGCCGATAATAATACCCCATATACGTATGAGGCTACGTGTTTTTAATCTGTGAATGTTTTTTATAGTCTGCGTACTTATGGAATCTCCGCCATCAGTAATCATCACCAGATCCGCGGCACTAAATTCCGGTTCAGAAAAACGCGGTATAGCCTTGATAAGCGCAGCATCAAAGTCTGTCCATCCGCCGAAAGAAAATGCACAAAAATCAATAATGTCCTGTATATACCCGGCTCCCGGATGCAATGTAAAACTTATTTGTTCATTAGTACCTGAAAATAGAATAATATGCAGGGCACGATGTTCCTGGGCCATGCGTAATGCTAAGGCGCAGCCGAAGGCTTTTGCATAAAGTTCCGGTTGGCCTTCCATGGAACCCGATGTATCAATAAGCATCACGGCGGGACCTCGTCTCAACTCTTCACTGTCGTTACTAATAAGTTCGGATAATTCATAGGATAGAAGTTTTTGCTCGATCAAACGGGCATAAAACAGCGGTCGGAGTTTCGGGCGTGTAATATTGATAAGTTCCGCAGGTATAAGTCGTGCAAGATTACCTGAGCGATCTATGGTGTGATAAACGGATGCCTGCTGTGGCTCTAATTGAGAGTGCGAGCTTCCTGTTTTTAAAAGCAGTCTACCGACTAAATCGCTAAAACAGGTAAAGTCGTCTTTTTTGCTGAATATCGATGCTAATTTTTCAATATTTTTTAGTAAATGTTTTTCATATGATGATGTTTTGTGTTGTGGAAGTATTGTTCGCACCATAGATTTAAATCCTTTGTAAATGTCAATATTCGGCACAATGTAGGTAGTAA
>CAYRFE010000029.1:0-40588 GCA_964423645.1 uncultured bacterium
CTCTTTTGAACACTCTCAATATACATATTACGTAACTCTGGGAATGTTTGGGGTTAATTTCGCAAAGAAACCACGTGGGGTCGGGAGAAAATATCAAGAATTTCCTTCGAATGTGATTCATTTATTTTGTGTAGTGGGGCGATAGCGAAAATTTCCGGAAAAGATTAACTGAGTGTATGACGATTTTGAAATGAATTTTTAATGGTCATCGGATTGACGATCCCGAGTTCTCCGCCAATAGGAAGGCCAATCGCGAGACGACTGACATGAATGTGTTTACTTCGTAACTGCTCGCTCAGGTAATGCGCAGTGGCTTCTCCTTCAAGCGTGGGATTTGTGGCAATAATGATCTCCTCGATCCCGCCTTCGTCAACTCGTGTCAGTAAGGTATGAATAGAAAGGTCTTTTGCAAATATTCCTTCAGAAGGAGAAATACGACCGCCAAGCACATGATACAACCCGTTAAAAATAGCGGTGGATTCAATCGCCTCGGCATCATAAAAATCTTCGACAATACATAATTTTTTGTGATCTCGAGAGGGTGAACTGCACACATCACATATATCAGCATCAGTGAACCGTCCGCATTTCGGGCAGGGGTGTATCGTCGATAACCCCTCAAATGCATCGGCAAAACGACATCGTTGCTCATTATCTTGTTTGAGCAAAAAATATGCCATTCTTCTGGCACTTTTTTCACCGATTCCCGGAAAGGTTTTCAGTAACGATACAATCGTTTCAACGGAACGGATCATAGCATCCCGGCAAGAGGTCCGGCGATTTCTTCCATTTTTTGATTGACATATTCGTCCATTTTATGCATCGCTTCATTGACGGCAGCGGTGATAAGGTCCTGAAGCATCTCAGTGTCGTTCGGATCGACAACTTCTTTATCAATGGTCAGTGAAACAATTTCTTTTTTGCCGTTAACGGTAACTTTCACTACGCCTCCGCCTGATTGCGCATCCATCGTTTCGCTTTCAAGTCTTTTTTGTTCTTCCTGGATCTTTTGTTGCATTTTTTGCGCTTGTTTCATCATTTGTTTCATGTTTTGTCCGCCGAACATGGATTATTCCTCCTTTGATTGGCCGATAATATCGCCGTTAAATATGTCCCTGATTTTATAAATTTTTTCATCAACTTCTTGGGCCGGATTCTCATAGACCGCGTCCTTGGTATGTTGTAGATCTTGTCCCTTTTCTTGTTTGATACTTGATATGTCAAATAATTTTATTTGAATGTCAGGTGCGATCGCAGTGACCAGGGCACGTATATCTTTTTCACGGGTTAGTCCGCGTTGATACATATAATTGGTTTCCCATCCGATGAAAAGAACGCCTTTTGCGTTTACTTTACAGGTTGATTGTTCCAGAATAGGCATGATAATTTCCAATCCGGTTGATTGTGCCGCAGCGAGTAAACGTGCTTTCCAATCAGATGTGTCAACCGGTGAAGTGGACGCGGTTTTTTGAATGATCGGTGATACTGTTGCCGCTGTGACTGCTTGCGGTTGTGAGATTTGCGTTTTTTGTGTCTGAACGCGTCCCGGAAGAGTATCAAGGGAAAAAAGGGATGCGACATTACGAATTTTAAAAAGAGTAATCTCAAAAGAAATTCTTTTTTCAGCGATATAACGGATCTTACCGATGGCATTATGCAGTATGTCGCTTATAACAACCAGGTCACGCTCGGAATAATTTTGCGATCTCTCGGTGAGCCATGTTGCGTGTGTCGGATGGAATAATATCGAGCTGTTTCCCGTAGAACGGACAACCAGCATATCTCGATAGAGTGAAGAAAGTTTGGTAAAAACATTTTTATAATCGATGCCTTGTGTTTCACATTCTTGAATGTACGCGATGATATCTGCATAGTCTTTCGTTGATAACATGTCGATCAGTGTACGTGCGATCTTTTCTTCAAATGCTCCTGTAAGAAGTGATACATGGCTTTCATCAATTGAGTTGTCGGCATACGCCATGATCTGATCCAAAAGTGATTGTGCATCGCGCATACTGCCGTCCGCTGCTTGGGCGATCATGAATAACGCATCGGATGTGATCGTTTTGTTCTCTGATGCACAGATTTCTGACAGTTGTGCGGAAATATCATCGGTTGTCATACGACGAAAAATGAATCGCTGGCAACGTGACAATATCGTTTCCGGTATTTTGTGTGCCTCTGTGGTAGCGAGAATAAAAATAACATGCGCAGGCGGTTCTTCGAGTGTTTTCAGAAGGGCATTGAATGAGGCGGTGCTGAGCATATGCACCTCATCGATGACATATATTTTATAGCGTGAATGCGTTGGAAGGTATTGTGCGTTTTCAATCAACACACGGGTCTCGTCAACTTTACTGTTCGATGCAGCGTCTATTTCGTAGTAATCAATCGCATTACCGTCGGTGATACCGTTACATGACGCACAATGACCGCAAGGAGTAGCAGTAGGACCGTTTTCGCAATTGAGCGATTTTGCATAGATTCGTGCGATCGATGTTTTCCCGACTCCGCGCGGTCCGATAAAGACGTAGGCATGGGCGATTCGAGATGCGGTGATCGCATTACTCAAAGTTTGAACGATGTGCCCTTGTCCAACGACATCGGCAAATGTTTGAGGGCGATACTTTCGTGCTAACGCTAAATAACTCATTATATGCCTCCCCGTACCTCTTTAGGGTACTTCGATCAGGCGCTTCTGTCACACACCAGAGGCTGCTACCGTTGCTTCCTTCCGGACCTGGCGGGGTTCACAACATGGCATTGGCAAAAACCCAAAAGAAGTACCCGAAACAGGCACGATTGTGCAGAAACGAGTATACAAAAAAATCGAAATAAGTCAATGAATAAAGCAATGGCAATAAAAAAAACTGTGAATACTATGAGTGCATGTACCGACATTCCGTTTTTTGAGTACTTATGCGTATACTCATGATCGTGAAAGTAATGTATACAAAAAGACTTTTGGAAAACCATACTATTTTTAATTGGTGCCTACCCCCCTTATTTAAGTGTGGCAATAAATCTGATATTTTGAATTTTGCAAAGTTCTCGAAAATTAATTTTTCCGTTTCATACGTAAAAATTTGATTTATCGGAGATATTAGCGCAAAAACGTCATTCTATTATAAAAACACTCATTGTGTAACGGTACTTATCCCGTTAAAAAAACTTGTTCACGTGAACGGAAGACGATAGTTTTTGGAGATTGGTGAGAATACCGCTTCAATCAGAGAGGATAAAACTGCAATACAACAACACTTGTCGCGAACTATCGTATTGAAATCTGTCGTGAGAAGTTTGAATTTTGTACGTATATACGAGCTCATTTTGCCATCATACGTTTCACAATACGATTGTTCAAGTATAACGGTAATTTGAAGTATGTATCTGTTATATGATATGGTGAAAATTATTGTGTAAATATTTTGAGGATTTGAATGGGGTGTATATACAATCATTGAGACGAAATTGCTCTGTAATGAACATTGAAATGAAACAGAATTCATGATGGTACGTATACATTAAAAAAGGAGTGTGGTCATGGAAATTTTTGAAAAAACCCTTCAATCGGTAAATGGCGGCCGAATACTTGATGTCGCATCAGGTCGGGGCGATTTTATCGGCTGTATTGCCGAATTTCAGAATATCATCTCGATTGTTGCGATAGATACCAATCCCGAACCGGTAGATTTCACCAAAAAATTTGAACATTTACCCGTGACGTATGTTCAGTGCAGTGCGGAAAAATTACCTTTTGCAGACGAATCGTTTGATACGGTGTGTATCTCCAATTCATTGCACCATATGTCTGCTCTTCATACCGTTCTTGCTGAAATGCTGCGGGTGTTAAAAAAAGGCGGGACGTATGTGATCAACGAAATGTACTCTGATACTGATGATGCACAGCGGTTGACACATGTATTGTTACATCACTGGTGGGGAGAGATCGATACATTGATAGGGATTCCGCATCAAAAGACGTATGAAAACCGGGCGTTAGATCAACTATTTCACTCACTTGATATCGTTGAAAAGCAGAAGATCGATTATGCATTTCCAAAACTTGAAATGGATGATGACATTCGTGCACAGTTGTTGAAAAGTTGTGATGCTTATTGTGAAAAAGTTCGTGTAAATAAATTATCTTCGGATTTTCTTATACGAGGCGAGTTGTTGAAAGAACGTATCAACGATGTAGGTTTTGCATCAGCACCGTCGACATTGTTTGTCGGCAAAAAAGTGTAGAAGCATTGTGTCGCGAGACGTACACGCAGAAAGCGTTATGAGCGATCATCATTGATGAAAAGAGAAGCGCTGATATTTTTTGTTTGTGTTTAGATCGATTTGACTCGACGAGTTCGTCTGTCTCAATATGGATAATATACTGAGTCATGCGCGGTTTTCAAGAATGTAGCAACTAAATTGTTCAGTTCCTTGACGAACTATTGTTTCATGCTATACTTTACTTACTTTAAGCGGAGGTTGATATGAAACAATTATTTACATTATTGTGCGTTCTTTCTATTTTTTTATTGCAGTTGTACGGTCACGTATTGCCCGATAAAACGCAGATCGATGATGCTCTTATACAACAACGTAATGTCGAAGAATCCGGCAGAGTCATATATTATTTTTCTTCACCCGTTGAGATACCTTCGATACTGGGAAAAATAGCCGTCACTCAGGTTGCATATCATAAGGATACAACTATCGCATATGTTATTATGGGAAATGAACAAAAAGTGACTATCGGTGATAGTGTGCTTATTCCGCATATGATATCGTTTGATGTGTCAGATAATAGGTATACTGTTACGCAGTGTCATTTGCAGCAACGTTCACCAATTGAAACAAAAGTCGGCATTCTGATGGCAGACGAGAAAGATATAGTATATTTTAATCCAGATCGCACTATCAAAAGTGTGTATATATCTTCAAATAGACCGCGTGAATTGCGTATGAAAGATTCTACGATAAAAGTAACGAGCACCGTTGTTGTGGATGATAAGATAACTACGAATAAACCGGGGATTACGCTCACGCTTACGGAACCGGGAATGATCGCTACACCGGTAGGCGCATTACTTTTCTCGAAAGCGTATTTTACGAGTGACGGTGTTTTTAGAAGCGGTGAATTGGCAAATCCACAGAAGATCACGACCACTGCAGGTGTTGTTCTTGGTACTTTTTTGGATATTAATCCTGACGGGGTGATCCTGAGTGTGTATCTTTTTGGCACGCAAGCAATGACAACAACATGGGGAGAGCGCATGTTGTATGAACGAGTCTATTTTAATCCCCAAGGCAGGTTAGAAAGCGGGCGTTTTGCAGAGGCTTTTACAATTGAAACGCCGGTAGGCACAATAACGGCGAAGGGATACTTTAAAGTTGAAAATGATACATCAATTTTAACTCTGGCAGAATCACAAAATATTACAACCCCGGCAGGGGTAATGCGTGTGAAAAATAGTATTATGTTTTCAAATGAAAAACTGTCTCACTGTGAACCGGAAAATAATGTTGATATTACCACACTCTACGGCACATTTACACATGAGGGAGGAAAAACTTTGGGGTTTTCTCACGATGGTACAGTGGTCTATTTTACACCTGTACGTGATATAACCATAAAGACCCCTATAGGACAATGTACGGTTGAGCCGAGTTGGGATGGTATACGTTTCTTTGCTTCAGGCAATCTGAAATCGTGCACGATTAAAAATCCTCTTTCCGCTAAAAACAACACGAACTCATTTGTATGTCACGGAAGTACATCTTTTTATGAGAATGGCTCGGTAGAATCGACCAATTTACCCAAAGCTATGGTTATAAGATCACCTGCCGGCAATGTATCGGTGGATGGATTTGTTGAGTTTTTACAAAACGGCTTATTGAAATCAGGTCGTCTTTTTGCAGGAGCTACTATTGCAGGGAAATTCTATAGAAAGAGAGCCATGCTCTATTTTGATGACAACGGAAAAATACAACAGGGGCCGCCTGAAGGCCATTAAGAATTAATCGAGTTATAATAAAAAACTGCTGATGACAACGTAAGAAGGAGGATTCCAATGAAGAAGCTATGGATGGTTTTTTTTCTGTTTTTCGTGTGTATGATTGTGGTGAAGAGTGAGGTATACGCACAAAAAGAAGTAGTAATTACTAACACGGCATATAAGGTCAAGATCGAAGATAGTGACAAAAAATTGAAACGCGCACTATCGAGTTTTTCACATGTAAGTGTTGTTGAGAGCGGATATGATCTTATTCTTATACTCAATAAAGAAACAAAAGAATTTCGTAAACTTATACATAGAAAAGGCGAGTCATATACCAAGAGAATTCAAGTTCCTACCGGACGATCAGATCCTTTCACAGGAGTGATGATTTTTGAGACAAAAGTTCAAACGGGGGTGTATGCGGAAGATAAATATAAAATCGAATCGGTGTCAGTATATTATTATATGAGTGTAAAAAGAGCTGATGGAACGATCATTGCTGAAAAAGTAGGGAGTTTATCGTCAGATGAGGATATCAAACAAGAACTTCAGTATTATCTTGCTAAAACAATTCGAATAAAACTTAATACGATTGATATTTTAAATAATGTGATGGCATGTGAAAAAATTATTGCTGCGGGGCAAAACGTGAATGAACGGGTCGGTGAATTACAAGAAACTATGCTTATTGCAGCTGTTAAGAAAAATGATGCCAAACTGGTACAGATACTTATTCAAAACGGTGCGGATGTTAATATCTCCGATATAAAGGGATGGACACCATACTTCTATGCTATTGGATCGGCAAATAATCAGATCGCTGAGGTGCTCAAGAAAAATGGTGCGAACATCAACCATACGGACAAAGACGGCAATACCGTTGCAGTCGCAGAGGGCAGATACAATACTACACAACTTGTTGCTGCGATCAAAAAAGCAGATATCGATGCAATGAAATTGTACTTGAACAAAAACGTCATGTTGTACGAAAAATCAAATGACGGCATCTTTCCTTTTGATGCGGCTTGTGGAAGCGGTTCATCCCTTACGCTCAAACTTCTTTTTGAATACGGATTTGATTTTTCAAAGGGGAAGGGATTTCTTACCGAAAATTCAGCCCTGATCCCGTTGTATAGACAAGGCAGATATGACGATATGGAAGAACTTTTGAAGCGAGGATATGTCGTTTTTAAAGGAAGTGCGGATAAAGAATCGGTCATGGATATAGTGGTAAAAGAAGGAATAGTGGCCAAAGAAGGAAATGTAAAAATAATAACCATGTTGCGTGAATACGGTGCAAAGGCGCCGAACACCGATGACTCGTACATTTTAGTGAGTATTTTAAACCTTGCACAAAAAGGGCACACAGGTTTGGCAAAAAGCTTGATGGCAGAGGCAAAGCCGTCAATGGAAAGAATCTTTTATACCGTTCATGAGTGGGCGCCAAAAGAGTTTATTTATTGGATACTTGAAAATATGCCGTTTGATATTCCGAAAGCAGATATTTCATCATTCTCCTTTTGCATTAAGAATGCCAAGAAAAATCCTGATCCATCACTATATAGTGATCTTACAACCAACTTAGATGTGATTCAAAAGTATTCTCAAAAGATGTATATCGGTGAAAAACTTGCTTTTATAGCATGTGTTATTTTTGAATCAAAAGATACCAAAAAGATCAATCAAATGCTGCAAATGCCTCAATTTGTCAACAACTCGTTGTACGATCCTCGCCTAGAAGATCAAGATGCTACGTGGTATAAAAAAACGCATAGATCAGTAGACAGCGGTCAGGAGTTGCGTTTGATCCATCTGGCGGCTTATTACGGTAATTCCGATGCAGTTCAAAAATTATTGATGAAAGACCCGATGTTGGTTCTGGCAAGCGATTCGAAAGGATCAGGCTTCACCCCGCTTGATTTCGCAATAATGGGCGGTGATACTGCAACGGTAAAATTTGTATTGGAAAAATCGATTCTTGCATCGAAAAATAAGCAGTATGAAGCGTCTGCTACAACTATGAGACTTGCTTTTGAATCAAAAAATCAGGATATTATCGATGCCGTATTAAGTAAAATCAGTTCGATGCAGACACTTCTTAAGTCGGCAATTCATGCCGATAATGCAGAGATGGTGCGACTAGCAATAGAAAAAGGGGCAGACCCTCTTGTAAGTGTTGAGGGCAACGATGCGTTGGATTTAGCACGTATTTTGGGAAAGTGGAAAGCTGCCTATGTGTTGTTGGAAATGAAAGGGGCATCATTTTCCATGTTTGTAAAACCGGAAAAAGTTAAATATAGTATACGACCTCTCTTCGAGAAAGCGGATTTTGCCGTAGTCAAAAAAGTAGTTGAATTATTGACCACAGAAGAATGTAATATTAAAATGGATAATCCCATATGGGATTTGTATAATACTCGAAAGCTTACTGATGAATTTCTACTTTTGTTTTTACAAAAAGGTGCGGATCCCACTAAGAAATACGGTGAAAAAGGTGGTTTTGAAGAGTTTTGTAAAAAATACGGTAAAACTGATGAAAAATTAAAAAAGTGGTATGATATTATTCAGGCGCATAAGAAGAAAAAGTAACAGAAAGGCTTGCGATTATGAAGAATAAACTACTGTGCAGTATTGTCGTGGTATTTTTATTGGTGTCGTTTCGGTATTCTGTTTACGCACAAAAAACCATTCAAATCGACAAAAAAGGCGCATTGCTGCGCGTAAAGATTGAAAAAACAAATGCCGCACATGATCTGAAAAAGTTTCTGGAAAAAAACAAAGGATTCATACTTGATGAGGCAAACTATGATGGCGTTATTTCGCTGATATTGGAAAAAGGTGAAGTGTCAGTATTGGCGCACAAAAAGGGTGACACGTATACTGTTATTAAATCGCGTAATGAGCGTTATGACCCGGCTACAGGTTTACGTTTGAAGGATTTTTACACCGTCACAGAGAAATATGAATCTGATGTATACACAACTGAAAAGGTAAAAAGATATTATCTTAAAGTTGTTGATGCGAATACACGCATCATTCTTAATGAGCATTTAGATTTGAATTCTGCAAATTCTCTTGACGGATTTTTGTATGCCAAACTCAAACCATTGTTTCCCGTAAAACTTTCCATTACATTGGATTCGGAAGACGTTCTGACCTATGTTGAGTACGCACAGGAAATACTTGCCGCAGGTCAGAATGTAAATGCAGGGATCGGTGCATTGGGGAAGACCATGCTTATGGCGGCAGTCGCTCAAAATAAACATGACATTGTTGAGTTTCTTGTAGCGAAGGGTGCGGATATTAATGTCACAGACAGCAATGGGCAATCAGCAATTTTTTACGCGCTTACAAACGGTAATAAAAAAACGCTGGACTATTTGAAAGAGAAGGGGGCACGAACGAATGTTGTTGATAAAAAAGGACAATCATTTGCGGCACTAGAGCGAAAATTCCTTATTGATTTTTTTGTAGACGCGATACAGAACAATGACTACATGTTTATGCAGTCACTTCTTGCACAAAAAATTGCCATTGATCAACCATCCTCACGTGGAGTGTATCCTTTTGACGAAGCGGTACGAAATCCGAACAGACGAGCCTTTGACATGATTTTGTCCTCAGGATTCAATCCCGGTTCGGGAAAAGGATCGAATCCTGAATATTCGTTATTACTTACTGATTTGCGGTATGGAAATGGTGAAAAGGTGGAAACACTTTTACAATGGGGCTATCGATTATTTAAAGGCTCAAAAGATAACGAATCTGCGATGGATTACGCATTGGTAAATCAAAAAAAGGATACAGTATTGCTTTTCATGAACTATAACGGGCCATCGTTTATTACCAAAAATAACCATATTTTTATGTTCAAAACGGATCAATCGGAATTTTATGAACGATTGTATACACAATCTTCGTTTGGTATCGATGACTATGCGTTAAACCAAATACTGACAAAATTGCCTCGTGAGTCGATTGTACGACTTATACAAACAAAAAAAATAGCATCAGAGAAATTTTTTCACGATTATATAAAATACAGCAAAGAAAATCCAGACCCAACAATTCACAAAGAGCTTCTTACCAATGTCATGATCATTAAGAAATTCGCGCAAGGCGGGATGCTTATGAGCGGAGGGATGTGGGAAGTGGTGAATAGTGCGTTTAAAGAGAAGAATGACGCACTCCTTGCAGCTATCGCACAGGAACCACTCTTACAGGAGATAAGTATGTCACCCGAATATGGAAGTGCATATGGGTTGTCTCAAGCACAAAAATCTTTTCGCGGAAGTATATCATTCGGTGAGTTTATTGCATCCACCGATAGAATCGATATTATGAAAATTGTTGTGGCGACAGTATCCAAAACAGTCAAGAAACGAACACTCCTCCATTACGCCGTAGCAGAAAATCAGATCGCAATGGCACAGTTTTTACAAAAACAAGGTTATTCCGTTGATGATGAATATGACGGAAAAACCCCTCAATCATTGGCTATTCATTCTAATAATCAGGAAATGATAAAGGCATTGAATATTGTAATAGTAGTAACCCCGAAAGATGAGTATTATACCGCTTTGAAAAAAGATGATGTCGAAGGATTAAAACAAGCGCTTGCAAAAGGAGCGGTCATTGATTTTTATTATAATATTCTCACTGCAATAAACACTAAAAGTTTTAAAGTACTGCAATACATCGTCGAGGAAGGAAATCTTGAATTTTTAAAAAACAAGCACTATAACGATCAAATCTACACCGAACACGATATTTACCTTGCATTAGCAGGTATGCATGGAGGAGACCCTGCTCCTGTTTACATATGGGAAGCAGCGATCAAGCGGGGATTGAAATTTGAAAAAAGCCCCGAGGGTTATGAGCGAAATTTGCTTTATACATGGCTCTCCGCACTTAATTATGAAAAAGATGTTGAAGTTTTTAAGTATGTATTATCCCTTGGTGTTGATTATACAAAAAAATACGGAACAGAAGGATCGATAGAAGATAGATTAAAAACCAAGGCAAAAAATAAATTATCGACAGGCTATATGCGATATGTAAGATTATATGAAGCGCTTCAAGCGTATAAGAAAAAAAAGAAGTGATACGGAGAATAGTTTTTGAACTTACCGTATAGTATCTATGTCTACCCAAAACCCCTACTGTGAAAATCCGGAGGAGAGCAGAGTGGTTTTATGCTACAAAAAAGAAAATATAGTGGGTGCATACAATAGGGCAGGGGCAAGCCCTGCCCCTACAGTTTCCTAGAAAATAAAGCAAAATTGGAACTAATAGGAATAAAATATGTTTAACGTTTAGAGAAACCGAGAAACTAAGGAGGAATGTATGAAGTGGGGATTAGTTGTTTTGTTATTTTTTGTTCACGTTGTAGTATTTGCATCGGATTTTGAAAACAATCTGAGCGAAGCTATGTCACTACTTACGCATAACAAGCACAAAGAAGCTGAAGTGATATTTCTGGCACTTGAGAAAGAACAGCCTGATAATCCGGACGTTATCTATGGTTTGGCGATATGCGCATTGAGCAAAAAAGAATATAAAAAAAGCGCAGAATTATGTGAAAAAGCTATCGAGATCAAAAAAGATGCCCGTTATTACTATATACTTGGCGCCGCAAACGGAATGATCGCGCAAAAATCGAATATTTTCAAACAGATCGGCTTTATCAAAAAGATTCGCGGAGCATTTGAAGAATCCTGCAGACTTGATCCGAAATATATCGAACCGCGTATGGCGCTTGTGCAGTATTACCTTATAGCTCCGGGTATTGCAGGTGGCAGCATAAAAGAAGCGTTACGGTATGCTGATGAGATTGAAAAGATTGACAAACTTCAGGGGCATTATGCTCGCACAAGTATTTATAGTCATGAAAATCAGTATAAAGAACTTCTTGAGGAATATAAGAAAATTACCGCGCTTGATCCTAAAAGCTATAATCCTTATACCGGAATGGTAAATTGCTACATCGGTTTAAAAGACGGTCAAAATGCTTTTGCAACAATTGCGAATGCTGAAAAGTTGTTTCCCGAGCAAAAGTTATTGTGGATGTATCAAAAAGGAAAGATATCAGCCGAGTGCGGTATAGACTTGGAAACAGGCGAAAGTGCTTTGAAGGAATATGTCACCAAAAAACTCAACAATTCTTTACCGCAACCAAGTTATGCATATTGGCGTTTGGGAATGATAGAGGAGAACAAGAAGAATAAAGACGCGGCGATAGAGCATTATAAAACTGCAATTAATCTTGATAAAAATAATAGTTATGCGAAGAAAGCTTTGGATAAGCTTACAAAATCTGATGAAAAACGGTCAGGCAGATAGAAAAACAAGTAGCATGAATCATCGTGTCGTTGTATGAAAAATTTTTATTTTACATAATAGGGTGGGTAATGTGGAATGACAGATCTGAGACTTTTACCAAACTACTATTTTTTGAATTTGTGCCCACCTCAAACCCCTCCCGTGAAAATCGGGAGTGGCTTAAATTGTTATATAGTGGGGACGTCGTCCCCCCCCCCGTTTTTTTAGAAAATAAAGATAATTTGTAAATTTTGAATTTTGCGAAGGTCTCCATTTGCTAATTTACATAAAAGCAACGTTGTAGTATACTGAGTTGTTATTATAAATAACGGGAGGTGCGGTGTGAGAACAAAATTATTTCCTGCTGTATTTCTATTGGTGGTTATTTTCATTATCTCATGTGCAAGGTCCTCGTTTGATAAAACCGTTGTTCTTCTTAAGGGTGATCGTGTAACACTTAAAGAGGGTGGACACATGATAGTCGGTACTTTGGGAGAAAGTGGCACGACTGAACTGTTGTTTAAAGATGAGGGGCGCACTGTAGGTACGTTTCATGGTGATGCATTTGTGACAACGATGGACAAAGTTAACGCCGATGTCTTGAAGGCGGAATATGGTGATTTTTTTACCTGCGGAGCTCCGGGAGTACAATCGGCAGTGCAAAACATGAAGCCATGCATTTTTGTGGCTTCCAACGATGAAATACGACGAAGAATTCAAACGATAATGATCGAGGTGCGGAAAAACACCGTTCCTGTCGTACACATCACTTTTGCGCCGATAAAAATTGAGTCATACCAATGGAACGGTATGAATGTCAATGATACCGCCGGGATTCAAATCGTCTATGTAACCGAAGTCACGATGCTATCGGCAACATATTTTTAAAAGGCCAATCTCCTTGCGGCACGAAATGCATTGACCATTTGGCAATTTGTTGTCATTTACTTTTTGTTAGTTTCTCTTTCAGCATCTCCACATGGTTCCCAATATCTTTAAGTCCGGAAGAACCGGTATTTTTGAGTTCTGTATAGAGTACACTTCCTATCGCACGCAGCCAAAATAAATTCGATTCAACCGGGCCAGTTTTTTTCTCGATCTTCGCAATGTTTTCCGCAAGAAGATCTCGTATTTCCGGCGGAAGTTTCGGATCATCTTGAAGTTTTTTTAATTTTACAAGCCCATCTTGGACGTTCCCCTTTTTGATATCGATAATTCCGTCCATAAGAAGGTATGGCCAATTAATATCAGTGATTTTTGACAGCAAAAACAAGTGATATTGCGCGATATCATATTTTTCATTGTAAATACAGGCAATACTTATGATCATGTGAAACATAATCTGTTCATATTTTTGAGAATACTCCGGCGAATCGTTGTTTATTGTAATATTTGATAACGAAAATTCATGATTCGATGTTTCCATAAGATTCAAATTGATGCACACCATCGAACGGACGAGATGTGCAAGACTTTTATGCGATACAGATGATTCCGTAGAATCAAGAATTAGAGCCGTTTCGGCAAGTGCAGGGATATTTTTTTGTGATGTTGCCCATGAATATGCAAGTAATAATCGCAGATCATCTTTTTTTACCCGAGATATATCCGCCACATTACTCGCTTGTGAATGGATCAACGGTACCAGTCCCTTTGAAAGGGTGTAATATGATTTGTAGGTAATCGATGATGTTATTTTGTGTAAACGATCATGTTCGGTAGAAGGTTTTGAACATGAAAGTAACAGTATGAATGAAAAAAAAATCAGACCCGGTGTGTGTCGTTTCATATGTTCTCCTTCTGTGGTTCAGTAAGTATACTTGTAAGACATATTTTTAGCAAGTTATGAAATCGAATATTGACTTTTTGCGTCTTCCGAGATAGGATATTTAATAGAGTGTAGCGAAAAACCATTTCTGTTGATAAGGAGATGTTATGAAAAATATGGGAGTAATGCTTGTAGATACCCATGCAGTGAATGAGATCGTCATAGGCAATACCGCATTGGTCAGGGCAATGGTTGAAAGCGGAGTTCAGGTAGTGACGTCGTACCCCGGTTCACCGACACCTGAAATCGCATCAGCGATATTTTCGATAAAAAATGATGCTCGTCCTTTCTATTTTGAATATTCAACCAATGAAAAAGTGGCCACAGAGGTCGCGTTTGGTGCGTCGGTCAACGGACATTTATCATGTGTGTTTTTTAAAAGTGTCGGCTTGAATGTAGCCGCCGATTCTTTTGTCCAACTGGCACATATGGAGCTCATCGGGGGAATGGTTATCATTATTGGTGATGACCCCGGGGCGAATTCATCACAGAATGAACAAGATAATCGACATATCGCCAGATTGAGCTATACGCCGATATTTGAGCCTGCAAATCCTCAAGAAGCCTATGATATGTTTTGCGAAGCGGCGACGCTTTCCAGACTGCACAAAATGCCGATTATTATACGTTTGACGACGCATGTGTGTCACGCTAAGCAAAAAGTGTCCTTTCGTGCGTTACCGACGATCATTCATGATCGGTCACCGCAATTTTCACCTCAAAACGGTCCGTATATACCGATTACAAAAAGTGTCTACCCCATGAAACGGAAAGCATTAACAAAGTTGTCAATGATCGCTCAATATGCAGATACACGCATAGATACATACCCTTACGAAGAAAAGACACCGAAAGGTATTATTACGACAGGGCTCCCTTACTTATCGCTTAAAGATGTTGTGACCGCACATAATGTTTCGATCGATATTTTTAAAATGGATATTGTATATCCTCTTCCGAGAAAAAAAATATGTGCATTTCTTCGCGCGCACGAAGAAATCAAAATACTTGAAGAATTGGATGATGTGATTGAACGTGATGTCAAAATGATCGCCTTCGAAGAAGGTATTCGAGTTCGTATAATCGGAAAAATCGAACAGGAAGATTGGGTAGGTGAATATACTGCCGAAAAAGTTCAATCCATACTCAATCGTGTATGGCCTGATATGGTACCGGCATTATCACACAAGGTTGCGGTGATACCCCCGCGTCCCGCACAAATGTGCCCCGGGTGCGGTCATCGTTCCGCATTCTATGCGATTAAAAAGGCGTTAACAGGAAGTGAAATAACGGTTGCAGATATTGGTTGTCATACATTGGGATATCTTGAACCGTATCAAATAGGACAAGTGCTTTTATGCATGGGGCATTCGTGCGGTACTGCCGCCGGATTGACCCTTTTCAATACTACACGCCGAGTGATCGCTTTCCTCGGTGATTCTACGTTTTTTCACGCCGGTATTCCCGGTATCGTGAATGCGGTGTTCAATAAGCATGATTTTACATTAATAGTCATGGAGAACGGAACGACTGCAATGACGGGACATCAAGATCACCCCGGTTCGGGACATAATGCCAATGAAGTTGTCGATGCGATCCCGATTCGACGGGTACTTGAAGGTCTTGGTGTCACATCAATTCGAGAGGTTGACACATATAGTCAGGCGAAATTATCACAATTACTTACTGAAGCGATGAATGAGAAAGGATTTAATGTGATTATTGCACGTCATCCGTGTATGTTGAAATATATGCGGGAGCAAACACGTAAGCCTGATTTTAAACGTCGTCACGTCGCTATTGACCAAAACACTTGTGATAAAACACATATATGTGTCGAAGCATTCGCATGTCCAACTTTTCAGCGACAGGATGATGGTTCTGTGATAGTCAATAACGATCTGTGTATCGGTGACGGATCATGTATTCAGACGTGTCCGGTAAAAGCCATACAGCCTCAGAAATAAGGAGAAAGTATGATATTCAATATTTACATGATAGGTGTAGGCGGGCAAGGTATCGGTCTTTTAAGCGAAGTATTGATCCGTGCGTGCGATTATGCAGGATTACATGTTTGCGGAGTGGACACACACGGACTGGCACAACGGGGAGGGACGGTCGAGTCTCATCTGCGCATCGGCGAGGTGTTTTCTCCGTTAGTGCAACCCGGTCATGCGGATTGTGTGATTGCATTGGAACGGCAAGAGGCCATGCGGGGGTTACTCGGTTATGCAAAGAAGAAGGGCACTGTCGTTTTTTATGATGCGCAGTGGCAACCGCTTTCTGTGCGGCTAGGACGAGTGGGAGCTCAAGATCTCGATCAGATCAATCAAACAGCCGTTGATCACGACATTGTACTGCATCGAGTGTTTGACGAACATCTTGAAGATACACGAATGCAAAATGTAGTTCTTTTAGGCTACTTAAGTAAGAATGGCATTATTCCGGGGGTTGCACAAGCCAATTACGAACACGCGCTTGAGGATCTTTTAGATGCTCATTTACGCGAGAAAAATATGCAGGTTTTTTCACGGCATGCATAGATGAGTATAAAAAACTTGCAAAGTGATAGTATAAACAATCATGACAGTATGTAAATATTGAAGTATTCTACAGTTTCTGATTGACTTTTTTCCATAGTAATCTATGATATCCGCATGAAGCGTGGTAAATTATACGAATATATGGAGAACGTAGGAGTTTTTACTTTTTTTGTAATAGACTCATATAAATCGATAAAACCTTTCCCGCCTTTTCGACATATTTTTAAAGATTTTTATGAAATGAGCATAAAATCATTGCCGATCATTATTCTTACCGCATCATTTATGGGTATTATTATGTCGTATCAACTTATTCATGAATTACGTTCGTTTGGCGCTGAGACATATGTCGGCGGTATTGTCGGTATTGCGATAACACGTGAGTTGGGCCCTGTATTTGCCGCATTGATCTTAGCCGGACGTTTGAGTTCCGGTATTGCCGCTGAGATAGGTTCGATGCGTATCAGTGAACAGATCGATGCGTTGGAAATGATGTCGGTCAATCCCAAAAATTATTTGGTAGTCCCTCGATTTATCGCGGCGGCGCTTATGATACCGTTGCTCACGGTAATCACCGATGTCATAGCGATGCTTGGGGCATATCTTGTCGCCGGTAAGGTGTTACATATGTCTTTTTTAAAATACATGAATAATGTGTCGTTTTATGTGAACGGTATCGATATTACTTCAGGCTTGTTCAAAAGCTTTGTATTCTCACAAATCATCACGCTTGTCGGTGCATATTTCGGGTTTTTTACTCGTGGCGGTGCCGAAGGCGTCGGTAAATCTACGACCAATGCGGTGGTCTATGCCTCCATCCTTATTCTGCTTGCAGACTATTTTCTTACTGCAATGTTTTTCGGGTGATGAGCGATGATTGAAGTTCGTAATGTATATAAGCAATTTAGAGATAACCATGTTTTGAGCGGTGTTGATATCGATATCGAAGAGGGTAAAACCGTCGCGATAATCGGTCAAAGCGGATGTGGGAAAAGTGTATTACTGAAGACCATTGTCGGACTGATCGAGCCTGATGCGGGCTCCATCCTTGTTGATAACAAAACTATTGTCGGTGCGACACGTGAAGAACTTGAAGATATGCGTTCACACTTCAGTTACCTTTTTCAGGGAGGCGCATTGTTTGATTCGATGACGATTCTGGAAAACGTTGCATTCCCCATTGTATGGGGTACCAATCGTCATGCCGAAGATGCTGATATCACATCAAAAGTAAAAGAAGTGCTTGCGATGGTAGGGCTTAAAAACGTTGAATATCTCAAACCTTCCGAATTAAGCGGTGGTATGAAAAAACGTGCGGCACTTGCCAGAGCTGTCATTGAGAATCCGAAATATATTTTTTATGACGAGCCGACAACCGGTCTTGATCCGGTCATGAGTGCAAATATTGATGCATTGATCACCGGATTGCAGAAAGATCTGGGCCTCACATCGGTTGTTGTCACACATGATATGGAGACGGTGTATAGAATCGCTGATAGAATTTTTATGCTCTATCAAGGAAAAGTAGTGTTTGACGGTTCACCGAAAGAAATTAAAAAGAGCGACAGTCCGATCGTGCAGCAGTTTATTAACCGCCGCGAAAACGGACCGATTGTCGTATAACGGAGGCTTCGATGAAAAAAGAAGTGAAATGGGGTTTGTTCGTTTCAGCAACAGTAGGCTTGTTTTTTGTTATGTTTTTTATGCTGGGCGAGTTGAGTATGTTCAAAAAGGGATATACGCTCTATGCGACGTATACATTTGCAAACGGACTTGATGCCAATGCGCCGGTACGTCTTGGCGGGATAAGTATTGGTACAGTAAAGAAGATTGAAATGAAAGAAGATGAAACAGGACGTACCTATATATTGGTGACCATGTGGGTTGAGCAAAATATTCGTTTACGCGAGGGATCGCGTTTCTATATCAACACAATGGGATTATTGGGAGAGAAATATATCGAGATCAGCCAAGGAGAACCGACCAATCCGTTGCTGGCGCATAATTCAATCGTCAAAGGAGTGAACCCTCTCAGCACGGAAGAATTGTTTGCAAAAGGAAATGAGATCGCATCTGATCTGAAAGAGATCATGGGGCAACTTCGTATGATAATGGATAAGAACAGCCTTGAAGATTTTCGTCGAATCGTAAAAAATATGGGAGACGTGTTATATCAAACAAAGGGAATTCTCAGCGATAATCGGGAGAATATAAAAGTAACGACATCCAATCTTGCCGCATCCTCACAAGACATCATACGAATTACCGATGATGTGCGAAAGATCACTCGTGAACTTTCCCGAGGTGTTGACGGTCGCGGAGAAAAGATAGGGCAAACCCTTGATGATATCGGGAAAATGTCTCGTCAACTTGGAGAGTTATCCGATACGTTGAATTCGATCAACAAGGATATCAAAGCCGGCAAAGGAAATATCGGGAAACTCATGAACGATGAAAAGGTCTATACCAATATAGAAGAAGCGACGCAGGAATTGAATGAAATGATAAAGGATATGAAGAAAAACCCCAAGAAATACTTCTCAGTATCCGTGTTTTAATATGAAACGTGAAAAAACTGTCTATGTTTGTTCTCAATGCGGCAAAGAATACCCTCGTTGGGTGGGTAAGTGTCAAGAATGTAATTCATGGGGAAGTGTTGCCGAAGAAATTCGGATCACAGATTCAAAAACAAAAACAACATCAGCCGTAGTCACATCAGATGCCATACCGTTATCTGAGGTAGCGTTCGATCGAACGAATGATATTGTGCCGACAGGAATCGGCGAAGTGGATCGCGTATTGGGGGGAGGATTTTTTAAAAAAAGTCTAACCTTACTTTCGGGTGGTCCGGGGATCGGAAAGTCGACATTAATGCTTCAGATCGCTGACCAAAGCGTTAGACGTGATGCACGCGTATTGTATATTTCGGCGGAAGAAAGCGCGGAACAGATAAGGGAACGCGCGGAACGGCTACACGTCGATACTCGGATGCTTATTTCAAATGAAGATCGCCTTGATGCGATTATTTCGTTGATTGAAAAAACAAATGCCACATTGATTGTCGTGGATTCTATTCAAACTATTTATGACCCGTCACTCGATAGTCTCGCCGGTACAGTGAGTCAGGTGCGCCAGGCGGCATTTCGATTGCGAGAATGTGCACATTCTCGAGGTATTGCGATCATTCTGATCGGGCATGTTACAAAAGTCGGGTCTATCGCCGGACCGATGGTATTAGAGCATATGGTCGATACCGTGTTGTTTTTTGAAGGGGATGATCGCAATTTTTGGCGTATCTTGAGATCAACCAAGAATCGATTCGGGTCAACTCAGGAGATCGGCGTATTTTCTATGGATAACAACGGTCTTACCGAAATAACGAATCCTTCGACCTTTTTTCTTGAGGAAGGGCATGCGCTTTCAGGGAGCGTGACTGTCACGGTGATGGAAGGTGTACGGCCGATATTTCTGGAGATCCAAGCTTTAGTAAGTCGTTCGTATTATGCAATTCCTCAACGAGTGGCACACGGAATTGATGCAAAATCGTTATCGATCATTTTGGCCGTGTTGGAAAAAAGGCTTCATTATGAAATGGGTAAATATGACGTGTTCGTAAATGTAGTCGGCGGGATATCGGTGAAGGAAACATCTGCGGGTGCGGGGATCGCGCTTGCATTGGTTTCGTCACTTCTTGACCGAGCTATACCGCCGCGAACGGTAGTCATGGGCGAGGTCGGGTTGTCGGGCGAACTCAGGAAAGTTCCGTTTACCGATAGGCGCATTGATGAAGCGGCAAAATTAGGGTTTGCTACGATTGTCTTGCCGGAATCGTCCCATAAAATGCGGAAAGACATGACAATCGTCTCAGCACCTACGCTGAAAGATATTATTGAGAAGGTATTTCAATGAGTGTGGATGCCGTCATTGTTGCCGGCGGAAACGGAACGCGTATAGGCGGACAGACCAAGAAGCAGTTTCTTGAGCTTGACGGTATCCCTGTCGTGGTAAGGACGCTCCGTGTTTTCGAGTCGATCAATGACATTCGTAACACTATTTTAATTGTTCCTGATGATGAACTTTCTGTCGCGATTCAATTACTCGGCAGGTATAATCTTGAACATGTTCGTTGTGTCGCAGGCGGATCACGACGGCAAGATTCGGTATATAACGGATTATGTGCATTACAAGACCCGGAAAGTGTGGTGATTCATGATGGAGTGCGACCATTTGTGAGCACGGGGTGTGTACAACGAATTCTTGCTGAGTCGGTGCTCCATGACGCAGTGATTTGTGCATTGCCTGTGACGGATACGATAAAAGAGGTTGACAAAGAGGGGCGAATCATTCAAACGCTCCCGCGAGCGCCATTACGTGCCGTGCAGACGCCGCAAATTTTCAAATATCATCAGCTGAAATCATTCATGGAAGAATTTGTCTCATATGATGCCACAGATGAAGCAACTTTTTTTGAATTGAAAGGACTTCCGGTTTACTGTATAATGGGCGAAGCGGATAATATAAAAATTACTGTCCCCGAGGATTTACACAGGGCATGCGATATTTTGAAACGTAAGGAGCATGATGTACAGAGTCGGAATGGGATATGACATACATCGGTTTACCGAAGGAAGAAAACTAGTTCTCGGTGGTGTGTGCATAGATCATTTTGCGGGACTTGACGGTCATTCGGATGCGGATGTGGTGATACATGCGATCATGGATGCATTATTGGGAGCGGCCGGAAAAGATGATATCGGGCATCTATTTCCCAATACCGATCCCGTTTTCAAGAATATCTCAAGTGTTGAATTATTACGTCATGTGCATGCACTTATCGCACAAGAATGGATCGTGGTGAATATCGATACCGTAGTGATCGCTGAAAGACCTAAAATTGCACCATATATTACTGAGATGAAAATAATTGTGAGTGAGGTATTGAATATTGAACCGTCGGCGGTAGGTGTCAAAGCAACGACAAATGAAACGCTTGGTGCGTTGGGACGTTGTGAAGGAATAGCTGCGCTTGCCAATGTATTGCTTCAAAGGAGATGTGCATGAAGATACTTCTTATTGATGACGAAAGCTTTATTTTGAATCTGCTTGCAGAAGTGGCAGAAATGAATGGACATCAAACCGTTACGGCAGGTAATGGTGCTGACGCAGTGAAAGTATTTCGCGAAAATCCTGATATAAAGACGGTATTTTGCGATTTTACCCTTCCTGATACCGACGGATTGACTGTTATTGCGCAAATTAAAGCAATTCGCCCTTCATCAACCGTATATTTGTTGACAGGCTGGGGAGTATCCTATTTCGAAGATAAGGATACGTCGCTTGTTGCGGAGATCATTACGAAACCGTTTGATATTCAACATATTATTACACTTTTGTCAAATGGATAAGCCCACACTGAAACTCGATATTTTTGAAGGGCCTCTTGACCTTTTGTTGTTTCTCATAAAAGAGAATAAAATGGATATTTATGATATTCGTATTTCGGTTATCACCGAACAATATATCAGTTGTCTTAATCTTATGGTGCAGATGGATATGGAAATCGCTACCGAATTTATGGTAATGGCATCGACTTTGATGTATATAAAGTCAAAAATGTTGCTTCCTACCGAACAGGTCACATCGGATGAGATTGATGTCGATGATCCGCGTGCCCAACTTGTACATCAACTGATGGAATATAAGCTGTTCAAGGCCGCCGCAGAGCTTCTTGACCGGTATGAGTTGTCGATGCTTGAAACGTATCGTCGTGATGTCAGTAAAGAAGCCGCATCGTATACCAGTCGTGAATTATTATTTGATGTGTCGTTCTATGAATTATTGGAATCGTATCAATCCCTTATTGCACGAGTCGGTACAGTTGTATATCATGAAGTTGAACGAGAAGTGTATACGGTAGAAGAAAAGATCGAATCCTTGAAAATATTTTTTGATACACAAGAGAGTACCCCGTTCTCTGACATTATGCGGAAAAGCAGATCAAAAAATGAAATAATAGTTTATTTTTTTGCAGTATTGGAGTTAGTACGATTAAAATTCCTGCAAGTCAGGCAAAATGAGGTGTTTGGAGAAATATGGCTGTTCAAGAGTTTAAATCCGTCATAGAAGCATTGATTTTCGCATCACCGTCTCCGCTTGCCGCGGATAAGATTTGTGAAGTGCTCGGTGATGAAATGATCACACCCGAAGCGGTCGAGTCGATCGTAGAAGAAATTAATGCTGAATACGATGCACAGGACAGGGGTTTTAAAATTTATAAAATTGCCGGAGGGTTTGAATATCGCAGTATCCCCGAACACGGCACCTATCTCACGCGGTTGTTCAATATAAAAAAATCTTTTAAATTATCAAAGTCGTCACTTGAGACCTTGGCAGTCGTCGCGTACAATCAACCCGTGACTCGTATTGAGATAGAGATGATTCGAAGCGTAAGTGTTCCTCATGTGCTGAATAAATTACTTGAATTGGAGTTGATCAAAGTGGTTGGCGAACGTGATACACCGGGGAGACCATTACTCTATGGTTCTACATCGAAGTTTTTGGAATATTTCGGACTTAATTCCCTTGATGATCTTCCGGAGCTTAATGAAATAGAAAAGCTGATCCAGTCATGATGCGGCTTGCGCGTTTTATTGCCGAATGTGGCAAAGCGTCCCGACGACAGGCGGAAGTATTGATACAAAACGGTGAGGTCACGGTTAATGGAGACGTCGTAACAACCCCTGCGACCACTATCGATGAGTTGTATGATACCGTCATGTTAAACGGTGAGCAGTTACACAAAAAAGTGTATGAATATGTGAAGTTCTATAAACCGCGAGGATTTACGTGCGCGAAAGATGATAATCGCAACAAAACGATCTATGATTTTTTGGGGAAAGAATTCCTTCACTTGAATTATGTGGGACGACTTGATAAAGAGAGCGAGGGCTTGCTTTTGCTGACCAATGACGGTGAGTTGCTTCATGCCCTTACGCACCCGTCGTTTGAAGTACCGAGGACATACAGGGTCACTACCAATCAACCTCTTCAAACAAAAGATATCGATAAAATGTATGCCGGAATAGAAGATGAGGGCGATGTATTGCGATGTGATCATATTCGTATTAAGACACGAGTATTATATGAATTGACGCTTCACACAGGACGAAAGCGGGAGATTCGACGTATGATAAAAGCTGTCGGTAAAAAAGTAGAATCTCTGGTTCGCATCGAGTATGCAGGAATCACGGTCGGTGATTTGGAGGTCGGAGAGATTCGACCACTCAAGGATAAAGAATTATCTCATTTACGTTCGATACTTTAGACAAAACAGGTCAAATTCTCCCTACCCGGCTTCGACATTACTATGAGAGTTTTGTTATTATAAGGGGTGTGGGGACGAAGTCCCCACATATTAAAAAATAAGCCCCGCCCAAAAGAAAAGGGCGGGGTTTGGGGTGGGCACACAAATAGAGTGTTTTTGGGGAGAGACCCCGTAGCTTGCTGCCGGGTAGTTCATTTAGTAGAATTTTTGTGATACCTCATAAGGTGTCTCGAGTAGTTCAATATTTACAAAAAATCTTCCACACCGCACTGTGTTCGTGCTATACTATTCAACGAGGAAACACACAATGGAATTACTTGAAAAGCTTGAAATTTTATCCGATGCGGCGAAGTATGATGTGTCGTGTTCGTCCAGCGGCAGTACTCGTCAAAATACACCCGGCGGTATCGGTAATGCAGAAAAAGCAGGGATTTGTCATACATGGGCTGATGACGGGCGTTGTATTTCGCTTTTAAAGATATTGCTGACAAACGAATGTATTTATGACTGCGTGTATTGTCTTAATCGACGCACTAATGACGTACCTCGAGCTACCTTTACTGCCGATGAAGTGGCTGATCTTACCATACAATTTTATCTTCGAAATTACATTGAGGGTTTGTTTCTCAGTTCCGGCGTGATCATAAGCCCCGATCATACGATGGAAGAGATCCTGAAAGTGGTCAAGAAGCTTCGCCTGGTGCACAAATTCAACGGTTATATTCACGTAAAAGCCATCCCCGGCGCAAGTATGGAGCTCATACACCAGACAGGGCTGTATGCCGACAGAATGAGCGTGAATATCGAATTACCCTCGGAGGCGAGTTTGAAGATCCTAGCGCCGCATAAAAAGCGAGAAGCGATATTATCACCGATGGCATATATCGGTTCACAGAGTCTGGCGAGTAAAGAAGAGCGAAAACTTGCACGGTATGCGCCGAAATTCGTACCTGCAGGACAAAGCACGCAATTGATCGTCGGTGCATCACCCGAAAGTGATTTTCAGATCATCAAATTATCCGAAGGGTTATACGATAAAATGAATCTCAAGCGGGTATTCTATTCAGCCTATATTCCCGTCAATACCGATAATCGTCTGCCTGCGCTCACGACACCGCCGCTTTTGCGGGAACACCGTTTGTATCAGGCGGATTGGCTTCTGCGATTTTATGAATTCAAGGCGGATGAATTACTCGACCCCGATCATCCGTTTTTGGATACTTCACTTGACCCGAAGGCGTTTTGGGCGATCAATAATCTGCATCTTTTTCCGATAGAAGTGAATAAAGCCGATTATGAAATGCTGTTGCGCATACCGGGGCTTGGAGTGCTTTCAGCGAAGCGTATCATCAAAGCGCGGAGATTTGCACCGTTGACATTCGAGACGCTCAAAAAGATCGGTGTTGCGCTCAAAAGGGCGCGCTATTTCATCACCTGCCAGGGGAAGATGTTTGATACCTATGCGATGAATGAGGCGAGTATACGTGCACGACTTGTCGCCGACAGCGCAGACCGTCGCAGCAGGCAGATCGAGCAGTTGTCGTTGTTTTAAACAGTAAGAATGGAGCAGAGTAGAAATGACTCGTTATAGAATAAGAATCTTTACCGTTATTGCGATCGCATGGTTATGTGCGGGGAGTTTGCCTGCAGAAATCATAGTTCCTGAAGGTGTTGAGATCAGAGAAACAGATATATACATATCTAAGGTTGAAAACCTGAGAATTAGGGAAGCACCGAATCTCAACAGTAAAGTAATGGGTTCTCTTAAATGCTTAGAAGAAGTTGAGAGTCTTGGGATTTCAAGTTCAGAATCAGATACACTGATTATCGACGGTATAAAAATTACTGCAAAATGGTTAAAAATCAAAAACAATAGGAATGTTATTGGTTGGGTATGGGAAGGTTTTATTGTTCGTGTTTCTATAGTATATGATAAATATGAACACCTTGAATTTAAACTACCAATAGATATTGGTATTAGGAATTATAATAAAGGAAATTTGAATTATAAAACAAGTGAAAGTATAATTATCGACGTATTTATTGAGAATGCAGCTGAAGATACTTTTAATAAAAAGGCAAATGATTATGTTTATTCACGTAATTATTACATTGATAATAATATAGTTACAGAGAATGTATATCTCGGAACTGATCCGGAAGTTAGGAATTTTCAAAAATCACTAGAGATAAAAAAATTTAACAGGTTAATAACTATAGTATTGATCGGAGAAAAGGATCAAATAACCCTTGACTCTTTAGAGTATTTTATTAAAAATAGAATATCGTTAAATGATTTTACTGAAATAATTAGTAAAGCTGATAAAACTGACAAAGATTTTTTGAGTAGTAGTTACAAAAAAAAGGGCAATCATTATTTATTAGATGAAGAAGATATATCAATTAGTAAAGTAAAATTAATTGGGAATATTTTAAAGAGGTATATAACCAAAAAACAAACAACAGGATTTGAATGGTATTTATCGAAGCAGAATGACCAAAAAGCTATTTTTCTAAAAAACCTAAGAAACAAACAGTTGACATATCGTACTCAATACTGGCATGATATTTCGGATTTTATTATAGCAAGCATTAAAGTAAAATAACATGAGTAAAAACATAACTACATCGACAGAAACAGGTATCAATTGGGGAGTTTTATACTGGTAAGAAACCGAATGCATGATTTATTATTTATGGAGTCATAGTAGAATTATTGATTTTGAAAGGAGCATCATGTCCGCCATACTTGATGTAAAGACGTTGATAGAACGCTACGATAGACCTGTCTTGCAGCGCACACGTGCAGTGTATGATCGAATAGGTGTCGTTGTTTTAAGAAAAAGTAAGAATGGAGCAGAGTAGAAATGACTCGTTATAGAATAAGAATCTTGTGCGTTATTGCGATCGCGTGGTTATGCGCGGGTAGCTTGCCTGCTGAAATTATCGTTCCTGAAGGTGTTGAGATCACAGAGACGAATCTTTGGACTCCATTCGTGGATACGCTACGTATTCGCGAGACACCTGACTTGAACGGACAAGTAATTGCTACTATCAAACTTGGTGAGCAGGTTGAGTATGCAGGAGAGACATCAAAGAATACGTCCACGGTGGACTTTAACGGTGAGAAGATCACTGATTCATGGATAAAAGTGAAAATGAAAGATGGAAGAATAGGGTGGGGATGGAAGGGATTTATGATCGAATTGGTAAGTTATAAAGACAAAATTCTTAAATTTAAAACAGTAATACCAAAATTAAACAATTTAAAAATGTTTTTAGATGAAACTTCATTTATTTATCAAACCAATACATCAGATGATGAATTTAACGTAAAAGTTGTAAGAAAACGTACTGAATATTTCGATAGAAGTGATTCGGCTAATACATTAGGTAGTATAAATATCGATTATTATACATTAGCGGGAAAGCCATTATCTCTATCATTTGAATATAATAGCAATACAGATAGCATAAGTAAATTTTACATACGCAGTGAAACAATAACACATAATAATATATCATTATATATAATAACAAGTGTAAATACAAAAATAATTAATAATATAAATAAATATTTTATGTATAATGTGATTAAAAATAATAAATATAATAATATATATAATAATATAAAAAACGTAAATATTAAATACATATTAAGCAGTAGTTATAAAAAGCATAACCAATATTATATAAGAAATTATTATAAGGGCAGCAAAATTGAAAACGCTAATAATATACTACTATGGGAATATTTAGAAAAAGAATTAAATACATATGATGATATGGAAGGGTTTACGTGGAGATATTTTGATTCCACAAGATCATTACAAAATGAATATTTACAAGATTTGAAAGATAGTAAGTTAAGCTATAAGTCTGTTAAATGGTACGGAGTTACAATAATAGCGGCAATAAACATGGAAAATATATGAAAAAAATAATAATACTGTATTATGTATGTACAATATATTTATCAACTATGTAATGGAGCGGAGATAATTTTCAATAGTATGGAAAAAGAGTAGTAAGTAGATAAATTATGATAAAATGTAGCCTGAGATTAACAATTACTAAAGGAGAATAAATGTCAGCCGTACTTGATGTAAAGACGTTGATAGAGCAATACGATAAACCGGTCTTGCAACGCACACGTGCAGTATACGATCGAATAGGTGTTCTTCCGAAATTGGCGGTGATCCTCACCTCCGATGATCCGGGATCGGTGTCGTATCTCAAAGGTGTACAGCGTTTCGGTTCGTCGTACGGTGTTGAAGTTACCTCATATTCCGCCGATACGCAGGAGAAACTCGAAGCATGCATAACTGAGTGCAATAATTCCGATATTCACGGCATCATGGTGCTGTATCCCACACCGTTTGAGCAGAAGGATACCTGGTTCATGAATAGAGTGCTTCCCGAAAAGGACGTTGAAGGGTTGCATTTCAGCCATCTCGGGTATTTGGTACAATTTGAGAAATACCGTGATATACAACAGCTTCGTAAGCTTATCATCCCACCGACGGCAAAAGGCATCATGTATATTCTCAAGCGTTATGCCATGATGTATGATGAGCGCAAGATTGCAGACGGTCGCTATCCCGACGGGCTTACGTACAATCCGTTTACGATTGAAAGCAAGCGCATCACGATCATTAACGATTCGTTGGCGGTTGGGCGTTCCTTAGCGTTGATGATGCTCAATGAGAACGGCTCCGTGCAGGTGTGCCATCGTTTTACTCCTTTTGAGGATACGCGTGCGTTTGTGCGACAATCGGATATCATCGTATCCGCGGTGCCTTCGGAGAAATTTATCATTCCTACCGACGATATTCCCGAAAAAGCGATCGTTATCGATATATCCTTTGAGGGTAATTTTGAATACCCTTCGGTCATGGAGAAAGCATTCCGCATCGCACCGAAATGGAATCTCTGCGAAAAGGGCAATAGGATCAACGATATGACATTGCAGCGGCTTATCTCAAACTTATTTTATTTGGTAACTGCTACCTTGGCGGATGAATGTATACGTGAGATAGAAGAAGAATGATCTCAAAAGAGCAAAAATATTTTCATCGAAAGTCATTACGATTGAAAAATTATGATTATTCGACTGAAGGGGCTTATTTTATTACGTTAGTCATTAAAAATCGCGAGCCATTACTTGGTACTATTATTAATGGCGAAATGCAGTGCAGTGAGGAAGGTTCCGTTATTAGTTCTTTATGGGAAAAAATTCCTGAATATTACCCGAATGTTGTACTTGACTACTATGTAGTTATGCCGGATCATTTTCATGGTATTTTAATGATTTCAAATGTTGTGGCGGGGTCTTCCCGCCATGATATGAATGAATATTCTGAAAGTAAAAAAGGGCAGGGCGACCCTGCCCCAACGATAGGATCAATAATCGGATATTATAAATTTCAAACTACTAAAAGTATTAATAGGATAAGAAACTCTGAATATAAAAAATACTGGCAAAGAAACTATTACGACCGCATCATTCGCAACGAAAAGGAGCTTTTGGGTATTCGCGAGTATATTGTGAATAATCCTTTACGATGGGCTATAGAAAAAGATGAATACTGTTGTGAAATATAAATTGACGCAAAGTAAAGGAACACGGCATGAAAACCAATTATCCCGGTCATGACGGTGCATACAAGAAGAACAAGGAACTCGGCAAATCCGGATGGGACGATCATAAGGGCGCCGCTCAAACGATTGCTGACATTGAAAAACTTTATAACAAACCGATGATCCCGCGTTCCGGGCATTTGCTGGAGATTGGATGCGGTGCAGGTGAAAATGCCGTGTGGTTTGCTCGCCGAGGGTATGTCGTTTCCGGTGTCGATATTGCTCCTACCGCGATCGAATGGGCGAACGAACGAGCGTTGAATGATGGTGTCAGTGTTGATTTTCAGGTCGGTGATGTACGGACATTACAGTGTTTTTCAGACGCATCTTTTGATATTGTGCATGACGGGCATTGTATGCATTGCATCATCGGTAATGAAGATCGTAACGCAGTCCTCACAACAGTGCGTCGTGTGTTGAAAAACGAGGGAATATTTGTTCTTTCGACAATGGCGGGTGATTTTAGTTATCCGCTTTCTTTCGGAGGAGAATTTGATGCCGAATCGCGTTGCATTATCAACAAGGGTATCATTACACGGTATATCGGTGTACCACAAGATATCATTGACGAGATACAACGTGCAGGTTTTGATATCCGCTTCAGTGAATTTGTTATTGATAACGATGACCCGAGCGGTGAGTTCGGTGAGTTGTGGTTGATCGCACAAAAAAAATAAGAACTATTTATTAAATTAAGTTTTTCTGCGCCTTGAAATAATAGTAAAACGTGCCACATTGTACATATTCAAAAGGAGAAATTATGATGCAAAATAATTCGTGTAGTTATATTTTTGCTGAGTATGAGTTTTATGGTTTTGAGTTCTATCGGTTGTGCGATGGGTGTAGATCGAGTACAATTACTTGATCCGATGAAATATTCATTGGTAAAAAAAGATGCTCCTGTTACCGAACCGCCAATTGTGCAAGTTGAAAAGAAACCTATTGAAGTGGTATTCGAAAAAGTTCGAGACAATCGAACCGATATTTCATGTATCGGTGTGAAAAAAAACAGTTACGGTATTCCGATGGGTCGCGTTGAGTTGGTTCAAGGTGTTGTATTGGTCGATGAGTTTAAAAAAAATCTTATTGATGCATTCGCATTGGCCGGATTTGAACAAATGAATACTCACACCGTATCAGAAACAACAGAAGGAAATGTTCAACCAAAGAATGTCGTGGTAGATGCCGAGATTCGAACATTCTGGGTTGAATTCATGCCCGGTTTATTTGTCGTTGACGCACTGGGCAATGTTATCTTTGAAGTAAGAATATACGATCGTGAAACACATCGAGAGTTGATGTCAGAAATGTTTCGAGGTACTGCGAAGGTATCCGGTGCATTTGTTACCCGTGGAATGTTTGAAAAAAGCATCAACGAGGCATATGCACACGCAATGCAGCAAATGTATCATTATTTAGCCAAACCGTCTGATGATACTTTTGTCAGAAAGATTCAATAAGCGTATTTTCCTTATTAAGCAGGGGCGGAGCGTATCCGCCCGTTCACTTACTCTTTTTTCTTCATATCCTTGATCATGGTCACCGAAAAATAGCCCAGTAGTCCGCCAACCACAATAAGTGTGATCCAAAGAAAATAAGCACTTCCGAAAAATCCCGGGGTTTTTTTCGGGAGTTCGATCACTGCATGTAAATTCCCCGGTACGGCGGATTTCAGCAATTCGTCTTTTTTATGGACAATATCATAGACCGGTTGTACTTTTCCCGGGTCACCGAAAAACACGGAGTAAGCGGTGTTCTTTTTAAGATTCATAACAATATAGGTATTCAATTGATAAAGTTTCACTTTTGAAAGCATGAGCGGGGTATCATTCCCGTTCATAACCTCTGCCTCAAGTCGCTTTACTTTCAGCGGAAATGTGGTTATCACCGTCTCTTCACTGCTGGTAAGTACGTTTTGTACTTGATAGGTTATCGGCGCATATTGTCGCGCATCGGATACGACAGAGATCGATACGTTTCTGCGAAAAAAAACCTGCATATCACCGGCAAGAATGATCTTATCGATCCGAACCGGTTGTGTGAATTCAATCGTTGCGAGCGTGTTTTTATTTTTTTCGCTTAATCGTTGAGAAAAAGCACCACCGCTGATCTCGGTATATTTTCCTTCCTCTGATTGAAGATCGTAATAACCCGCTTGGATAATATTCAAAGGTGATGATTTTTTATCATTGATCTCAAGACGAAGATATCGATAATCGCTCAATGGAAATGATATTTGCATGGTCTCGGCAGTATGAGTGTCGCTGTAAATTGATTCAAAGACATAGTTGTTTCGTATCGCATACCAGGTTTGTGCATCGTCGCTTCCACTCAATTCGGCGGTTTTACGGACGTCAGAGTTGCGTATCACAATACAGACATTTGAAATAGGTTTTTTTAAAGCATTTTCGAGAATGAGAACGGTTTTATCTTTCTCGGTACTGTTGCGGATAATATGATAATCGTGAAATAGATTACTACGTGAGATTGCTTCTTCCCGATATATGATATACGGGATTTCAGTTTCCGTACTATCAAATACGCGAATATCACCGTAATCATCTCGTAATCTCATGAGTAATTCAGGAGGAAGTGCGATAGAATACACACCGTCTTTTTCAACCGGTGCGATCGCGGCTTTATAACTAAAATTCGCCGAAAGCATCTGAGCCGCGAAACAGATACTGAAAACGAGTAATACGTACCGCATTATTCGCTCCTTTCTGTCGTGTCTGAGGAAAGCAGGTTGAGTTTTTGATAGATGAATGAGATGAATAGGAGTATCAATCCAAGTCCGATAAATGCAGCGACCTGTACTCCCTGGCTCATACGTGCAACGGTAAACGCAAGTTTAATCATTGTCACACCGATTAAAGTAAGTGAGATCACGCGTAAAACGCGCTTTTTATAACGGATACCCAGGTTAATGAGAAGGATCGCGCATAATCCCCATAATATCGGAAAGCCGGCATCAACCACTCGCTTTTTTATGACTGCAAGTTCATTTACATTACTGCTGAATCCTAATGCCATGATATTTAAAAGTTCAGCGCTTAAAATAAAGACACCGCAAAAAGTGATGAACCACAAAAAGAGAGTGTTCCATATCTTTCTTTCTCCTGAAAAATCACGGATCGTTTTCGCACTCCACACGATGAGCCATATAACGAGTGCAACGGTCAGATAATGAATGAAGAATATATTGATGAATTTCCCTTGACTGATAAACTCGTTACGCACTGCGCCTGCCGAAAAAGAGAAGCTGAAAAGATATGTCAATATGAGTGGAACGTTTGTAAAAAGCATAAATGCTTTGAACACTATATTTGACCATTTTCGTGCCAAGTAAGAGAGCATTGCAGAATAACCGAAGATATAGACCCCCAAGACAGTATCGGTAACTGAGCTGAGTGTCGTGAAATGGTAAAGTTGATAATTGATTTCTTTTACCAATACGGTAAATGTTATCAAATGGAAAAGACACCATACGACTCTGCGATAGGTTTTCGCCGGTATGAACCAGAATATTTTCTCTGAGGTCATCCCGTTAAGTAATCGCGCAATGACATACAGCGATAATGACGCCATGATACCCGTAATAAAATATGGATTGGACGCTATCGCAAAAGGCGGCGGGTCAAACGAAATACGCGAGAATGCTTCCCAGTCCATCGCAAGACTTATGTACATACAAATTGTCACCATCGCAGAGAAGATCGCAGTGAGTTTGAATCCGGTATGTTTCCACAACCATAGTAACACGGCAGCTTCTGCAGCCCAGAAAATAGTAATATAACTGCCTGAAAGCTGTACGGGCGCGATCAGACTCACAAATGTCATGACAAGTCCGATCAGCAGGTAGACAAGATTTTTGCTGACATTGATATTTTTCCACAAACGGGACGCGGCAATAAAATTCACGACCGCGACGCTTGCCGTAAAAATACCGCGATATTGACCGTCAGCTACCGTATCAAGAATATACAATCCGACGATAAAGAACAAAAAGCTGTTCAACATGAATACCAGTATGTCCCAGCCGTCGAATCGCTTATTGCTTCGAAGGGTTGAAACGATTCCCATTAAAAAGAAAATGATATAAAAGATCGATGCATAAATAAATGCTCCCGACACCGGTTGTACTTCCATGATCGCATAGCGTCCTCCAAGCCAGCTGGCATAAAAGATAGCAGTAAATGTAAATGCCAGAATATGGAGGAAACGCCATCTGCGGAAATACGAAAGTAGTAAAAGTCCGATATTGAGGATCGAAAGATACGTAAAGAGCACAATATAATTGCCTGTCCCTGTACTGACTATATACGGTGTCAGAAATCCGCCGAGAAGAGCCAGTATGGCAAGCGTTCTTCGGTCATACGCCAATGACAGCGCGATCGCCCCAAGCGTGATGATCACCATCAGGATGAATGCATTGGTTTGAGAAAAAATGTGATACTCATGAAAGGCGATCGCCGTGGTAAAATACATGACCGCAAGACCGCCGCCGACAAGCACAGAGCTGAACGTTTTGAATTTATGTCTGAAGTAATGAGCGATGAAGAGTAATATTCCTCCGCTGATATATCCGACCGCTACACGGCCGTACTCGTTGATCCAATTGTTTTGTATCGCCAGTCGTACGAAAAATGCGATACCCAGTACCAATATGCCGATACCTGCAAATATAGCGAGTTTTTCACCGAAAAATTTCTCCCAATCGGTTTTCGGGTGTTCTTTTTTCGGTGGTTTTTGTATCGTGGCAGTTAATCCGACAGGATCGGTTTTTATCGCTGCCGCGACAGGTATCTTTTCTGCTTCAGGCACTTTCTGTTCCGGAAGCTTCGGTTCCGGTTCAACCGGCTTGATAGGTTCCGCAGGTGTCACCGTTTCCGGCTCTTTTTTCGGTTCGGGTTGCGCTGTCGGATGTATCGTTGTCTCCTCAGCGTGCATACTCCCGCCTTTTTTGATCTGATCGTTTATATGTTCAAGTACTTTCATCAACGCGCCTAGTCGTCGTGTTGTTTTTGAGTGAAAGACAATGAGCAGAATGAAATTGGTAATGACGCCCCCGATGAACAGCAGCACGAAGAATCCTATTAAGACTGCTTCCATACTTGTTTTTCTCCTTTGTTATGCGTTATAATAGCACCAAGTTTTTGTTTTATCAACGTATTACAGTAAGATCGGTTTGATTTTCTGTGTTTTAATTTTATACATTGCGAATATTATTGACGAATGAGGAGGCCGACTCTATAATCCAAGATATGAAGGAAATCAATTATCGTTATCGAATAGAAGAATTGATTCACGAAACTCCCAACAGTATCATTTATAAAGTGAAGGATTTATTGGTTTCGGGCGAGTATATTCTTAAAATGCGTAACAGTAACACCGCGCAACCGTTACCGGTTGAGGTGTTCATCGCGGAATTTCATGTTACATACACCATGCGGTTTCCTCATATTCGTGAATCAATCGGATTTGAACGAGTATTCGCCATTGATGGAGAGCGTTATGATGGTGATGATGTGTTTATAATCAGTCCCTATGAAGAAATGACGGGTCTTGCCCCCTCTGTTTTTTCAAGTGCAGAGTATACTAATCAATTGGCAAGCGTATTGTTATTCTTGCACCACAATGGCTATGGACATGGTGATTTACGGTATGAGAATATGTTCATTGATAGAGAAAAAAACCTTAAGTTGTTCGACCTTGCACCAATTTTTGATCATTCGGTATCGTGCATGCATGATATTCAAAAAATGAATGAGATATGCATCGCTTCAAAGGATAACCGGATGCCTGTAAAGAGTATTGATGACTTTCTCGAAAGCAGGACCGCCGACAATGAAATTCTCATTCGTATCATGGAAGATCATATCGCAAATACGATCATGCCTATGTCATTATTTGCCTCAGATGAAGAAAAAAAAGCATTACAGCCCGTTGTGATATTTTATCATTCAACGGATTGTTATAATGCATATCTTCGTTTGAAAGGTCTATACGTTCATATCATTGATCTTGGATATTGGATATTACCGCTCAATGACTGTAATTCGCATGAATATTTAACAATAGGGTGTCAGTGCCTCAGCATTTTATATAAAATAGCCGCATTTCAACCAATTATTGAAAAATACGGATCTGAATTATGTAAAATATTGCCATTGTTACCCTTTACACCTGCACCGATATTACGTTCGGCAGTTGATGAAGAAAGAAAACTTATTGAATATTGCATTCAAGTGATCATAGAATGCACCTTTTTCCGACCGATGTGTTTTGTTATTCGGGATCTGTCGCTCATTGATGCGACCAGTTTTACGTTCTTGAGAACGATATCGACCCGAGTGAAGAGAGATCAGTGCATGTTTCTTGGGGCGCACAGTACTGCGATCGATGATCTTCCTTCAGTCCCGGCTTCACATTTTTCACGTGATGATATTACCGCACTTATCAACTATTATTTCTATGTGTACCCCCTTCATGAGACCATTATTCGTGATATTCATGAATGTACCGGCGGTGAACCTGTTTTGGTTTTAGAAGGATTGAATAATTGTGTGCTTCGCGATGGTATACAGATAGATAAAAAAGAACTGTCTTTGGTCGATAAAACCGAGTCATATTTTGATGTAATATCAGTGATATTGAAGGAGATCGATTCTTTTGATCAAACGGATCGATGGACACTTGAAGTCTTTGCGCTTTTTGAAGGGATCATTGATACACGGATCTACGAGCAATTCCCCCAAACTATAAAAGATGCCATTGACAGCTTTTCACAACGACAGTACACGTGGATAATGAACGGACAATATTGTATTCGATATCCGAGAATGGTCAATGGGTGTACACTTTCAAAATCGAATCAATTTTTAAAAGAGCTTTATTCGGTGGTTGCACACAATTCCCTCGAAGATCATCGTATGTTACCGTCTTATTGTGAATTGGGGTTGTTATTTGATAATTCCGAGCGTGTCTTTCACGAGATCGAAAAAATAACACGGTCGTTGTCCGCAAACCAAAAAATTCGAGAAACGCACTTGTTGTTTTCTCTATACAAACGTTTTTTACCGGTCCAGCACCATTTTTCTGATGCCAACATCGTTACGTTAAATAAAAGAATGCTTGAATTGGATATCAATCGACATTTTGATAGTTCACTTTTTACGCAAGCGATCAAATCTCATGCGCATAGCGATGAAGAATGGTATACCTATTACGATTATCATATTCTCAGGGATATTTTGGAAAAAGATGAGGTCATTGCGTTATCGACGATTTTTAACGAATTCGGGAAGGTGTCGAATTCGCTCTGGGGAGATACCGTTGCGGCATTGTTATTGAAATATACGTATTTAAACATGTATGATGAATGTCTTGCGGTGATCAGAGAAAAAATTGATCCGCACATGGAGGATCTGACCATCCAGTCTCGTGTAAGTGTTCTGGTTGCGGAGCAGCTGTGTTATCTGTACAGAAAACAAAAAGACAAAATGCTTGTTGTTGCTGAAAAAGCATATCAATTATATGAGGATCATGGTACGGAAATTCTTGAGACGACAATTTTTACCATCCTTAACAATTATCTTATCGCATTACGTAATACGGGACAGTTTCATAAAGCCGAGAAAATTTTAGACCTTGCGCTCGAGAACGCGATAAAAAGACAAAACAAACGTGATATTGCGACCATGTACATCAATAAAGGGAATCTGATCGGTATGGATTCTCCAAGTGAATCGGCACGCAATCAACGTCAGGCCTTTGATGTGGCTGTCACCATAAAAGAATATCGCATGATGCTTATTGCAGGATTGAACATTCTTCAAATCGGAGATGAAAATCTTGATTATTCAGCGTATGAGTATATGCTTCACGTTCTGTATGAAAGTTACGATAATTTTCAGGTCAAGTATGAGAAGAATTTTATCAACTATTTTGCGGCGCGATATGCACTTGTTTGCGGAGACTTTACACAGTGTCATGAATATTTACAACGTGCCGATCCATTTGTGCAAGAAACACATTCATTGACCTTTTCCATGATGTATGCATTTGTGAGGTTCAAATATGAATATTTCAACAACGGATCGGACAGTGCGCTTGATTACATTTCATCAATACTTGAAAATGATGCATATCAGAAAAATGATACCGAATCCGTTCAATTTCTTTTCGAGATTGTGACATTCTTTCTCCATGTCGGGAAGACCGATATTGCGGCACACTATTTTAAGAAATTAAAACGCCCTGAGAAAAAAAGTGATACATTGCAGTTATATGTGTTGTTACGCGGTTATTTTGAGCCGACGCAAAAAATCCCCGCTATACCGTTAGGCGAATTACATGATTATTCGACATATTTATTATATTATCAACTGTATTTGCATCGCGCGCAGCAAAAAGACATACACTATCAAGAGATTTTGGCACAGTATTGTATACTCCTTCAAACGATGATCCTCCACCTCAATGAGGCAAAAAGGGAGAATGCGTCCGTGAACGGCTATTACGGACGTACTCATTTTGAATTTTTGAAAGCACACGGTGTGAATGTTATGGCGTATAACGTGCAAGCTGTTCGAAAAAAATTTCAAAGCGAGGTGGAACATTACTACTCCAAGTTTTCCATGAAAAAAGATACCTTTGAACAGGATAAAATGCTTCCCACGAAACAGTCGGTGATCGAGAAAAGTATTAAAGAGATGCGCGCACATACGCATTATGACAGGGGTATTTATTTCAGTTATGATTTTACTCATGGATGGAAAGAACAATTTTCTTCGTATGATTCTCATTATTTTCACAAAAAATCTCCGTATCGAGAAGATCTTCTTAATCAGCTTGTGTATGCAAATAGTGTAGAGCCGATCCGTTGGACCGATAAATCGAACGGTACTTTTGCTTCGCTCACTGATGTGCTTATCATACCGATCATCGACATCGGTAAGTATCGAGTGCAACCTAAGGCCGCATATACGTCATCGTTCGCACAAATGATGGCGATACAAGGATGTGTATATTTTGATACGACAAAAAAAATAATGCATCCTTATGTTGATCAGTCGTATCGGTATCTTCAGCGGTATATCAATGCTGTATTTTATTACTCCTATTTGAAGGAGACCATGCTTATCGATCAAATGACCAAATTATTTAAACGCGAGAATTGGTTTTCAATCGTCAAAGATCTTCTTGCCGCCTCCAAAGAAGCGATGCATCCGAGTGCGCTTATCATGACCGATGTTGATCATTTTAAAAATATCAATGATACGATGGGGCATAAGACAGGAGACGTGGTGCTCGCGCAAGTGGCAGAATGTGCAATGTCTGTTTTGCGAACCGTAGATGTGGCAGGACGGTACGGCGGAGAAGAATATGTGTTTTATGCTCAAATTAAATCGTATGAAGAAGCGGAATTGATCGCTGAACGTATTCGAAAAGCTGTCGAAGGGGCACGTATGCTACCTGACAGGAAGGTCACGTTAAGTGCCGGGGTCGCGTGTTTTCCGCGAGATGGCGAATTGCTCAATGAATTGTTATTAAAGGCAGATAAATCACTGTTATTCGCAAAAGAGACCGGTCGTAACCGCGTCGTGGTGTGGAATGACGACGTCGGCATTTTGCAACAGGAGAGTGAAAAAAAGAATACTGCCATATTTGACAATCCTTCACGTGAGATGTACAAAATCGAGGCTCTTATCGGTTTAACGAATTCGGTGTCATTATCATCATCGCCGCGAGGTATTCTTAATGAATGTTTTGATGTTTTGCATAGGACATGCGGTATTACCGATATGGCGATCGGTGTATATAGTGAGAACGCGCATGTTCTGCACACGCTTGTCGAAACGCTTGAAATACCGAAACATGACGAGACTTCGGGAGCTTTGACCGATTTTTTTTCTGTGATAACGGAATATACACTGCGTGATACGACGTTTACCGTCTATTGTGAGATAGAAAATGATATGATCGCATTCACCAAGGAAAAACCGTTTTATTCTTTGATCGGTAAAATTGTAGTTGAAAAAATACTCGCAGGGAGTGCGATATCATCGTAATACATTTCTGAAAAACGAATATCTGCAACCGAAGAAGTTCGCGGGTAGCAGTTAAAAAGTGCGTGGCGAGAATTTTATATGTATTTTGGATAATATTTCGTGACCTGTGCAAAATTCAATTTCTCCCTTATTTTCTCGAAAAAGAGGGGTAGCGACGAAATCGGGTGCATGCTATGTTGCCTCCATTGTGGGTGGGATGATGTAGAAAATATTTCCGGTCTCCTTTCTGTTTTTGCGGGAGGTGAGTTTGTGCTGAGCACTTCGATTTCGCTCAGTTTTAACTCGTCGAAGCATGGGGATGGCACAACGTATAAAATCATGTCTTACTTTTTGTCTTGCCACACAAGCCGGTATGTTTCATTCCCGTGAAAACGGGAATCCAGGTGCAATTAAGATTACTACTTGATTATCGGGGCAAGCCCGATAATGACATCCTGATGTTTTTTTATGGGACATAGCTTGAATTACATCACGCTGATTTTTTAATCTAAATGGGTCAAATTCGCCGAAGCTATAATAATTTTGTTATTATTAGGGGTGTGGGGACGAAGTCCCCACAATATTAGAAATTAAACCCCTCCCAAATTCAAAGGGAGGGGTTTGGGGTGGGCAAACAAATACAGTATTTTTTGGGGAGATACCCCGTAGCTTGCTGCGGGGTAGTTCATTGCCGTTTTATTTCCCCCTCTTTTTTGCAAAGAGGGGGAAACGCGTAATCGCGAGGGGGAGCTAAATTATTTTATTGTCTTTTCTTACTGATTACTTAATGTCGTTTATAGTATTTTCTATTACTTACAGTTTTTAGGGGGTGCGGGGACGAAGTCCCCGCTGTACAAAACCGTAAGCCCCTTCCGATTTCA
>CAYRFE010000030.1:0-39393 GCA_964423645.1 uncultured bacterium
ATTCGGGACATTTTCGCTTGCGATTTAGCGAGACATTTTCCCTTGCGAGCTACATCTGTCATCGCATTCAAGGCTTTTATATTGACTTTAGCGTCGAGATTCTGTATAGTTAAATCATATGGCGATGACAGTGAAGTTTTTTATTACTATACTTCTTTTTGCCGCAGCATATGCGGTCAATATTCTGTATATACGAAACCGTTTGAAACATAATTTGTCTTTTAACGGTGTTCCGGTGAATCTGCTTTTTACTTTTCTTGCGTTATTGGGTTGGATTATAGCGCTTGACATGGTATCAGCGAAAGTGCCGAAAACATATTTAGGATATCTGGCAGTAGGTGTTTTATTGATAGTATACTCGGGGATCGCCGTATACGAATGTAAAAAAATCAGGGATAAATTATAAGAAAGGGTGACGAGATATGGCAATTTATATCTGTCCACAATGCGGAGCCGACATCGACTTGTCAAACAGTACTACATGTGAATATTGCGGATTTACCGTAGAATCAGTGAAAAATTCTGAAGAGACCGCGACGGACTCATCGGATTTTTTACCACCTTTTTTAAATGTTCCTGACTCATTATCTTCTTCGGTTGATGACGAAACGGGTTTGAATCAATCTGAAGTTTTTTCTTCAAAAGAACCTGTGTATACTGAACCTGATTATGTGGAATCTGTATATACTAAAGAACCTGTTACGCAAATCAATGCTCCCGTGTTCGAGATTCCGGAGATACGTCAACCTTTAGCGGAAGATAGTGTTGTGAGTAAAGAACAAACAATGCCGAATAATTCGAATGAAGATATACTGGAAGAAACTCAATCTCTTGATAACAAGGAAGTAACGGCTCTCACCGAAGCATCAGAAATTATCTCAAACGTTCCGCAACAAAGGCTTGAACCGGTTCAAGAGAAGATCGGCTTTCATTTGGGACATCAGGAAGAGGTTGAAGAGATTATCGAAGATGTTGCATCATCAATGCAAGGGTATCAGATCGAAGAAGATTTCATTGATGACGAACATAGTGATATTGGCCCGGCAATGCTCGATACCGTTCCCGCCCAAAACGATCAAATATCCGAGACAGAAATGGTATCACAAGATGAGAGGCTGAAAACACCGATACTTTCCGGCGGTATTTCATCGTCTGTACACTCTCCGGAGTCGACCGTAAAGGTGTGCACTGAATGCGGATCTGAAAATCCCTCGCTTGCAAAATTTTGCCTCACGTGCGGAAATAAATTACCTGAGCCTGTCGTAGAAACCACTTCTGTTACCATTGAAAAGAATATTTGTCCCGATTGTTCATTTGAGAATGTTCCCAATGCAAAGTTTTGTATGTCATGCGGAGCTTCGTTAGTAAAAAAGGATGTTGCCCCTCAAATTGAGCAAATGGTTGTCACCCAGGATTTAGTTTCGGCGCTCAACGAGGTTGAACAACAGGTCTCTCTTCAGGAATCAATTGAAGGAGCGTCTCAATCGACGAAGGATCAGCCGGTAGTTAAAACTGGTGAAGACGTGGTCTATAAAGTAAAAATCATGTATGATAATAATAACAAATTTCAATATAAATTTGTTTTTAACAAAATCAAGCAAATCAGCACCGCTATTGATGATAATGAATTGAAAGTACTTATGAGCAATTCTGTTTTTGTGATTGCCGTCCCTTCTGCAGTATTTACGTCGTTTAAGCATGAGTTAGAAGATCTTGATTGTAAAGTGGAGAAAATAGGAGAGGAAAGCAGTGCCCATGAAGATGAGCATGATGATCTTCCTAAAGAACTGCATTATTATCTTTCAATAAAAGGAATGTCTTCCAAGACGCCCGAATGGAAAATGAAATTTGTCAATATGCTTACGCTTATGATGCCGGAAATGCCCCAGGATGAGGCAGAGCGAATCGTCGAACGTGATGTAGAGAAAATCCGTATGGAAAATGAACATAGTGCCAAAGAATTGCAGAAAATTCTTTCAAAATTAGGTTGTATTACTCAGATTATAGAGATGGAAGAGGTCATTGACGCCGAACAAGAAAGTTTGTCTGAAGAATCGGACATTGACGCGACAGGTGAGGTCACCCCTGAAGATGACAAACTGACCATCGAGAATGTGATGATGGTTGAGGCTTCCGGAATAACTCCGGAGAAGTCGGCGGATGATGAAACGGGGGATGAAGCACCTCGATTTTTGATTTTATCCGGCGTTGATAAAAAGAACTGGGTTGTTCGTGAAAAATTAGCGGAACGAATTTCAGAAATTTATCCGAACATGACATCGACGATCGCACGAGAAATTGTTTCGCAGGTTGTCGTTCGTCTTCGTGTAAAAAATTTACAGGAAGCTGAGGTTTTGGGTAAGGAATTTGAAGAAATGGGATGGAATATTCGTATCGATGAAGTATCAACGGGAACAGGTGATGTGCGCAAGCGTTCAACACTTACCAAGGAAGAATTACAACGTCGTAAACAAACACATCAGTCGTATGTGAAACGTCAAAAATCAAAACATCGTAACCTTGTTACTGCGGTAGTGGTGTTTTTTGTAATCGCCACACTTGGATTCTTTGTATGGAAAGTTAAGTTTACTGAACAGTATTATGTCAAAGTCAAAGATATGGACAGTCTTGAACTGACGCCGACCGTGGAAGGGATGAAAGTGCGACTTCGTGCCGAACCGAGCAAGAAAGTGCCTTTTTTAGAAGAAATGTTTTTAGCAAAGACCACGCGTTTCGAATTGGAAACAAAAGAAAAGATTCTTAAGGACGGTGTGGCGTGGTACTATGTGCGATATCCGTCACTTCGGTCAAAAAAAGCATATGTTGTTGCCGATATCATGGTTCGAGTGGATAAAAACGGGAATGAATTACCACCTGATCAACAAAAATAGTAATGAATGGCTAAGAACCTGGTATTTTTCATAGTCGTATATGTATCGTGTGTGTTTTCTGTTTTTTCATATTTTGGAAAAAATAAGGTAAAAAATAACGCATTTGACTGGCAGGAATATCAATCGGAGTATTTTACATTGTATTACTATACTGACGCTGAAGAGGTTGCGCGCTATGCCGTTCCGATCATTGAGTCAGTCATTGCAGAATATGCAGCTTTTTTCTCAATCGAGATTCAAACAAAAATACCGGTTATAATCTATCACTCGCCATATGAATTTCAAGAAACAACACTATTGCCGTATGTGCTTCCTGAAGGGGTCGGAGGGTTTACCGAATATATCAAAGGGCGCGTCGTTGTACCGTTCAACGGATCATATAATGACTTTGTACATGTTATACGACATGAGTTGATACATGAATTTGTTTTGTTAAAATCACAGCAATTGTGGGACATATATGATCTTTCATTTGATGCTGAGTTTCCGCTGTGGGTGCATGAGGGCCTTGCCGAATATCTTTCGATCGGTGTTTCTCATAGCGATGATGTTTTTATGCGCACCTTGTTACTCAATGGGCAGTTTGTTCCGCTTGAGCGTATATGGACCATTTATGGATCATATCAAATGTATAAAGAAGGGCAATATTTTTGGAAATATTTGACAGAGATTTATGGGGATGAAATTATTCAAGTATTTTTTAATCGCGCAGGTTATATGAAAAGTTTTCGGGACACGCTCGAGCGTTTAACAGGACTTACATTTGAACAGATCAGTTATGAATATGAATTATGGTTGAAAAATATGTTTATTTATAGCCTTGGTATTTCATATTCCAGCGTTTATGACGATGCATTGCCGCTTGACAGTCGTTCGATACAATACTGGCCGATCGAAGGTGGTGCGGTCTATGTATCGGCTGATACAGGGTATATTGATATTGTATTTAAAAAAGATAACGGAGATACCAAACGTCTTATTCGTATCGGCACAACAGGTGGCTATGAGTATATTTCATTACATCGTTTACCTATGACCGTTGAAAACGGGATAATTTATTGTGCCGTAAAACATATGACAAAAGATCGTATTGTGGTGATCGATGCAATAAATGCCAAGATACTTCGGGTATATGATTTTGGTGACGACATTTCTTTGATACACACCGTTAAGCCGTATAACGGTATGTTGTATATACAAGCCGTTAATAAACAGGGATTACAGGGGATTTATCGTGTACATTCAGATGCGTCGTACAGTGTACTATTTGAAACTCCATTTGCAATCGGAAAATTTGATATCTATAACGATCAACTTGTTTATTCGGCAGAAACCGGTGAAAAGGGTTTTTATCACCTTTATCGATATAATTTGAATGATGAGGGGGTGCAACAAATAACACATGGAGAAGCGCATTACGTGAGCCCGTTTTTTACCTCAAACGGGCAACTTTTTTATATATCGGATAGGACGGGGGTTACAAATATCTTTATCCACAAAACTGATGGAACGTCTGAAAAATTAACCGGAACATCTCATTATATTTATAAAGCGTGGGCATCAGGAGATAAAGTGTTTTTTTCAACATATGCAAAAAAAGGTTACCAAATATTTCAACTCAATAACTTAACCGGAGAGAAATTTGATAATCCAATAGTAAATACGGAAAAATTTATTCCATTTCAACTTGATCAAACTGTTTTTGCATCGCGTAATACAACTTATTCTCCGAAATTTTCTTTGGATTTTGCACAAGCTGATTTTTCCAGTTCTCCTCGGTACGGGTATTCGGGTGGTGCGACATTTTTATTGAGTGATATCTTGAGCGAGCATGAGATCTGGTTTCAACTCGGTGTGTCACAAGATGGCGGAAGTATTGAGTCGTTATTAAAAAAATCAAATATTGTCTCGATGTATATTAATAAACAAAATAATTATTATTACTACGGCTCACTGTTTCATTTCTATAAACCGTTTCGCTATTCCGAATTTATTCATGATAACTTATATCATGAACGACAGTATGGGGGCAGTGCGGGTGTTTTATTGCCATTTAGTCGGTTTTCTCGAATAAACGGAGGCGTTTCTTACAGTAAAAGGGAACGGTATTATTTTTTTGAAGAGGAAACGACTGAAGTTTCGTATGCCACGATTTTGTTGGAATATTCATTTGATAACACATTGTGGAATCGCGTCGGACCGCTCGACGGATGGCGTTATGCGTGGGGTGCCGAGTATAATTTTAAGGCAGACTCTGAATTTTCATATATGAGCAGTTATTATTTTGTTGATATGCGACGATATTTTCGCATTTTTACACACACGTGCCTTGCGGTTCGAGGAAGTTTTGCTATTTCAGAAGGATTATCGCAAGAAAAGGAATTACTGGCGACAGGTGGTTCGTTATCACTGCGCGGTTATCGTTATTATGAGCTGAGCGGATACAAGCAGTTGCTTTTCAATACTGAATATCGTTTTCCGATTTTTCCGTATATTGTTTTGGTTACCACAGGCGGTGAAATAGTTCTCCCCGGTATCTATGCATTGATATTTTTTGATGCGGGTAATTGTTGGTCAAAGGATGCCGATAATAAACTTAAGGGAAGTTACGGCTGGGCATTACAAATGGGGCTCGGACCGACGGTTTTACGATTGGATTTTGCGAAACGAACAGATTTTCATACGGTTGATTCGGGTTTTGAGACAAAATTTGCGTTGGGATGGAATTTTTAATGGCACGAATACTGAGTGTGGTTTTTCTTTTTTTGCATTTTTTTGGTTCTCTCGATGCGCTCAAGATTGAAATTGATGCTGTTGATGTGTCAAAGGTCGAGACACATGGGGAGCATACAATAGTTCGCACTGCTTCGGGACGGATTTTTTGTTACAAACACGCATCACTACAATTTGAGTATCGAGAAACCGGATACACTGATTTTATACTACTTGGGGATGCGTTATTGGTGTGGACGGTGAAGATGCATACGGATTTTACAATGTATGATCTTACTGATACGACCTATAACAAGACCTCCTTTAAATCAAAAGAGAGAATAGAATCAATCTTTGACATCGGTCCTGCATCGATCTTGGTAGTTGCTGAAAAACGGCGGTTTGTTCTGCTTGAAAATATACGAGATATTGGAAAAACTGAAAATTGGCAGGTAGCATCGATACCGCTCTGGAGAGAATATTTTTTTACGCATAAAAAAAATGTATTTTATTTCCATCAGAATATGATTTATACGTTTACGAAAAATGAATTTTTATCGTTTTTATCGACCAAAGGGTGGTATGCGTATACTGATGGAAGAATAGCGGTCCGTGATGACGATCATATGTCGGTGTATGATATTGAAACCGCACAGTTGTTGCAACAGTATCCTGATTATCCCGGATGTACTACGGTTGAGTCCTCGTTTGTGTTTGTTGATAATATTGTATTGGTTAATGATAAAGAAAGTATTGAAATATCTTCCGACGCAATAAAAAAAATGACACATAAAAGTCGTATTCGAGGTGTCCTACCTTCAGATTATATACTTGAAGTCGATGAACGCGTGTTGCAGGGTGATTTCTCATCGTATCATATCAGTCGTTTTTTTTATGTCAATGGAGTGTATTTTGCCCTTCTTCATGAAAATCGATCATTCAGTTCAAAAAATGCAGTACTGATAACTTTAGAAGGTGACCATGAGTGATAATGACACATCACTAAAAGTATTTGCGCAATCCAAATTACCGGGAAAAGTGGTCAAGGATGCCCGATTACACGAATTCGCGAACAGTGAGTATAAAGTACTACTCGTGGCTGTTGAACATGAAATGCCCTACGTCATTCTCATTCATAAAACGACCTATACGTATCGTGTTGTACCTATAACACGTTTGTCGGAGGCAGTATCTCAGTTTGCGCCGTATGATGTCGGTCTTCATGATTTCTTAAACAAATTATCAACCTGATGCGACACAAATTTTATCCTGCCATTCTCATTTTGATGATAGTGTGTTTGTCGTATTTGGTGAGCACATATTTTGTGTTTTTCGATGAGTATGCACTTATTGGTTTTGCGATAGCATCACTACTCGTATCACATTTGTCGCGCACCTTGTTCATGAAAAAATTACTTATCGGCATATCGTTATTTGTAATTGCAATTCTTTATTTCAAATTATATAAAGGATTTTCTACAACCTATGAAATATTACGTTTCCGTGTATGGTTTGTTGACAAAGCACAGTATTTTCATGAACCGCGTCATTATGCACTGTTGAAGTCATTGGTTATCGGGGATCGACGATTACTGGATGTTGCGTTGAAGTCATCATTTCGCAGTACGGGATGTTTTCATTTGATTGCGATCAGCGGATTGCATTTTGGAATCCTCGCCTTGATTTTACATACAGTTTTCAGGAAAGTAGCCTATAAAATTCGATTTACTGTTATTGGTGTAATTTTAGCGATATACTTGTGTATTGCCGGGTTTCCTCCTTCAGCGGTGAGGGCGTTTTTTATGCTGAGCATTTATTATTGTGCCCGAATTTGTTTCATACGAGTATATATTCTCAATATTTGGGCAGTGACCGCCACAGTTATGTTACTTGTGAATCCTGCATATTTTAATCAGCTTGGTTTCTGGCTGAGTATCGTCTCGACATTAGGTATCATAACGGTGCTACCGATTTTAAAAACAACCAGGAATTTGATTGTGCAGAGTTTCATTGTGTCGGTGGCAGCTCAATTTGCTCTATTACCGATAATTTTGTATTATTTCGGATACGTTAATTATCTTTCCGTGTTTTTAAACGTTGCGGCATCGTTGTTGGTGATACCGCTTGCGTGGATCGGTTTTTTATTCTTTTTTCCGTTACCTGTTCTTCTGATCAAGTGCTTTGTGTTTATCGATGAAACAATTACTTCGATATTATTTTTTATAATTGAAGGGTTTGAACAAGAAAAACTTCTTATATCCTCTTCGCCATGGCCACTCCATTGGATTATTCTCTACTATAGTGTTTGGCTTGCGATTCAATGGCTAATTTATAGAAAATATGTCATTAAAAAAAGCACCGTATAATAATTGTACGGTTTTTCTGACAGAATTTGTATTGATAGTATTTCTCGTGTCTTTTAAAGTACGATAAAAAGTAAAATCAGGTGAATGTACGAAGAGGGCCGGGATACCCTTTTTAATAAATAATTGATCCTCCATATATCCACCGTGAGATACCGTCAACTCAAGTTCGGAAAATGTGTTGTTTTCTTCAAAACGCTGGAAAAGTTCCAAATAATCGAGTCCGCCACCAATATTCAGAAGAGATGATTGTATGCCTATGTTTTCTATTTGAATCATGAACAATGTGTTATCTTGAGTGATTTCACCTTTCTCCAGAAGTTCTCTGCATCCGAGAAGCCCTTCTTCTTTTCCCGAAAATACGACAAAATAAATATCGTTTTTTCTGGCAAGAGATTGTTTTGAAAGTTCTTCCGCGAGTGAAAGAAGCGCTGCGACACCTGAAACGGTAGTGTTTGCACTTTCATAAAAAATATCGGTATATTGGAAACCGAATGAATCAAGGCTTGCGGTAAAATAAATCCTTTTTTTTGTCTCCGAGAATTCTTCGGCTGCCGGCAAGAACCCCACAATATTTGCCGTGGTATTTTGTTCGATGTTCATCGGTATGCTCATTGTAATCGATGTTTTAAGCTCAATGGTGTATGGTTGTTTTGATGCCACGATGTCATTTTGCATTTCTATAAAATCTATTGTTGATGACTGCGTCAATTTACCAATCGCATTTTTTGCAAGAATTATTTGTGGAAAATCAGATAAACCGAAAAGCGGAGGTACATACGCAGTGTTTTTGGAGTAGTATGCGGTGGGAGCATTCAGATCGATAAAAATAATTCCGAGCGCACCATAATTTTTTGCTAAAAAGGCGCGATAATACAGGCTATGATATTTTCCCGATGAAGCGATAAAACCTTTAGGTATATCCTTTAAGACAACAACGACCTTATTCTTGACATCAATATTACTGTACTCATTATACTTATCTTGCGGTTCAGCGATTCCATATCCTATAAAAACCATGGGAATGTTTTCCAGTAATGCTTTTCCGCTTGTGAGCGGTACGATAAAATCAGTACCGATAGTAAGAAGATCTTCATTATTAATCATTACAACCGGTTCGCTAATCAAAGAACGTGACACAAATTCAAAGGGTTGCGCATATTCAGTATGTGCGGGGAGTAATCCATATGATTGAAATTTAGAGGTAATGTATGCAGTGGCACTCGTGTAATACGGTGATCCCGGGTATAATCCGCGAGTCGATGGTTGTATTAAGGCATCACAGTGTGCCTGAACAGATACGGCAAATTGAGAGGATGTTACTATGTGCGAATAGGGTTTTTCCGGGATGCTTTTCGAACACGAAAGCAAAAATAACAAAAAAAAGGGGATAAGAATATATGTTTTCATGCGCCTGATTATACGGATAAAAGAAGAATCGCGCAAGCATTTTATCATTTATAAAAAATACTTTTGAATTATAGTTGATGAGAAACATACTATTGTCTATTTGAATGCATCGCAAACTTGAATGAAAATATATGATCAGAGGTGTGTTGTTTTTCCCGAATGCACATTTAATTACTTTTGGGATAATTTCCCATTGGGAGCAGTTTTGTGTTTTCAGGAGCATGAGGGCGACGTCCCCAAAGAAAATAAAGAAAATGAGAAAAAGATGAATTTCGCAATGGTCACGATATGTATCATGCCTGAATATCATTTTATACACCGTATCACCACTTCCTTTTTTCATGTTCAATAGAGTATTGCGAAAACATATTTTGCAGAGATTGAAAGGTCGCAATTGTGTTGTTATGCTGTTGTATACAGTATGCCGTAGATGCGGAGGACGCGCTTAGTATAAAAACTTACTCCATTTGAGAACGTATCGCCCCTAATGTGTTATATGTAATGTAATAAAAAAGGGCGTTTAAATACGCCCTAGGTAGTAAAAATCGAAATTACGCAGATTAACCCTGAGAAATCGCACCAACGGGACACACAGCTGCGCATGCACCGCAATCAACGCATTTATTCGGGTCTATTGTGTAAATATCGCCTTCAGCAATTGCCTCAACCGGACATTCAGGTTTACAGGTTCCGCACGCCACACACGCATCTGAAATTTTGTATGCCATATCCATACCTCCTGGGTTTTGGTGAGCTGATTATACAAGAAAAAACTTCACAGTCAAGTAGTAAAAATAACTTGATTTACCGCTCATATTAGAGTATTATAGCTGTGTACTAAGTTCTTTAAGGAGGATTTGCATGGATCCAAGACTTGCCGAAGAGATAAAGAGACGAAATAAGCTTAAATTGCAGCAATGGGAAGATAAATTAAAAATTGTTGGTAAGTTTGATAAATCGGATAACACATCCGATGAAGCACCCGAAACACCTGTTCAGCAAAAACCCAAAATGCCTTTCAATGAGATTGACAGTGAATTGACATCAATGTTTGATACGATGCAGGGGATTCAAAATGCGCAAAGTGCTCAGAATGAACAGACGCAAACCCCTCAAAAAAGCGAACAAGTTGGACATGTCGTCACGCAACCTCAGACCGCGCAAGTGACAGACAGTGCCTCTGTCCCGACAAAAGAGCATGTGCCAACCTCAAGTCCTCAACAAACTACGATTGTTTCGCAACCTGTTTCAAAAGAGGATGAAATTCTTTCTAAGTTTGATATAGGACCGTTCAACATTGCTCAGTTTGCACAAGCCGTCTCGTCTGTTATATCTCCTCATGTGACGACGCCTGCCGCCACAACATCAGAACCGACAACAGCCACACCTGAGACGACGCGTGGGCCTGTACAACCTGATGCAGTAGTAAAACAACATGATGTTGCTACGAGCAACACGCACACACCTCCCGTGCAACCTGCAGTACAGGAAGATGCGAATGCAAAGTATATTCATATAGACATTGTCGAAGGTAAAATAAAGCTTGCTCGAAAAAATATGAGTATTGAGGAAGCTGTTTCGCTTCTTGCAAAAGTATACAACAGTTATAAATCAAAGATGTAGCATCATTCGCATTTTCGTATAAAGAGGAATGTGCGAAGTGTGTGTACAATGAAAAACGGAAAGAGATTACAACGTGATAGAAAAAAGTGTGATTAAGAAAAGAATGCCGAGGAAGAGACTCGAACTCTCAAGGGAGATTGTCCCACATGGACCTCAACCATGCGCGTATACCAATTCCGCCACCCCGGCTCTGTGCATGTTTTTTAACATAAATACAAATGGTTGTCAATAAAAAAGTTTATCAAAGGAGGATTCAGTGTGCTGAGTTTAAAAAGCATTTCTCGATATGACGGTGATTTTGAAGAGATAATAACGGATTATTGCACCATATTTGCAGAAACCTATGGATATTCATTTGAAGATATGATTCGCAATGTTTTTTATGAAATTTATGAAAATAAGAAAGACGGGTATGTACTCCTTGATGATAATCAGTTACTCGGGGTGATAATTTTTCATGCAGATCATGATATAGGCGTTATACATTTTTTTCATATTAAACGTACGTGTGCACAGTATAAGGCCTTTAAAGTTATGCTTGAGACCGCATTACACAAAATCAAAGTGAATGTAAGTAAAGTGGTATTTTTATCCGAAATATTTAATTTCGGCGTAAAACAACGCCGAACGATGATGTCACAATTTGATTTTGAAGAAAAGCAACGTGATATGTTTACGCTTGATTTGCAATCGTATAAGGCAATGCATGACGATCCGGATATTCCGCTGGTTATCAGGCCATTTGACTATGAAAATCTGGAAGAGATAGGCAGTTTGGCATATTTTTCTTTTGCAGGCAGTATGGAGCTTGAAGTTTTTCCTGTGGGATTTGAGAAAGAAAATTTTGTGCAGGAAATGCAAAATATTTTCAACGGTGTATACGGCAGGTTTTTACACGATTATTCAGTTGAAGTGTATGATGATGAAAAAAATTTAATCGGCGCGATGGTTGCCATCGGCATGGGCGATGCCATCAATCTTCACACATTTTTTTTGGGTCCGAAAAGTTGGGGGAAAAACTTCGGATATCTTATGCTTGTTCGTTATATTAATTTGATACAGGAACGCGCAAAGTATAGAAAAGTGGTTACGTTTGTTTCGCATGAGAATTTAAAAGTTAAACATCTTCTTACTACAATCGGATTTAATGTTGCGTTAAAATTACCGATATATTCAAGGATCTTAAAGTGAAAAGCCTATTGGCGACGGTTTGCGTCGCCTTTTTTTTTCATGGTTCCGTTGCAGCGGTCATCATAAAAGATGTGATCGTTGAATCAATGTCCCCACATTTGGATCCCCCACGTGGAATCATTGCAGTTCTTGCGGTATCCAAGGGCATGGTAATGAACGACGATGAATATCGACGAAAAGTAGAACGATCGATCAATGAAATTCGAAAAAATTTCCCTGTCGATTTCGTCGGTAGTTGGTTCTATGATGAATACGAGGGAAGAACTGTCGTTTTTTCTGTATCACGATTGGCGTATTATACCATTCATGGGGCTGATATCGGGGTTGAGATTGAAACACAGGGGATTTTATTTCGTGATATGTCAACCCGATTGATCGTTTCAGATAAACTGAATGCATTGCAGGTAGGGATTCCGCTGTCAGAACGATCAGGTGTGGTTGGATCTGTTCGTTCATATTCCGATCGCAATGCGTGGGGTATAAATGATGCTCTTTGGGCAAACGATCTTACCGGTTGGGTTAAACCTCTTTGGTGGACCAAATTGTTTGCTACAGCAGAAATGTATCAACGCGGTAATGATACGATGACACGCTCTTTCGCATTAAAAACAGGTGTTGAAATTTCATTTACACAAAAACGACAATTTAATCGAACCGGCTGGTACGTTCATACGGGGTATGAGTCCGTGCTTTCTCATGAGATTCATGGCAGTGATTTCTCGTATACTACTTTTTCAGGCGGTATCTATTTACCATGGGAAAGGTTTAATATTGATTCATCATTTCTTATATCTCAAGGGACAACAGTTACTGACCGATTTCCCGTCCTATATCCTTTTACGCAACGTTACTTTAAAGGCGAGACCTTGACACTCGACGGATCATATGTTTTTTTTGAAACTGCAGTAAAATATTATGTTTCGGATAAAGGGAGTATATCGTTTTTTGGAAATGTATTGAGTGACAGAACAGTCTCAGCTACAGAATATGGTATAAGTATCCGAGGAAATTATTTTATAACCATTGGAGTCGATTATGCATTTTCATCCGGTCTTTTCCATTTTGGGTTTATCGGTTATTCTTTTTAGTGGTTGTGTCGCTATGCACGGCGATACGAACACGCTCTTACAAAAAAGTAAAAAAACACGATTTAAGCCTGCACAACAATTATATTACAACAGCGCGGTCAACAAAAGTTATTCTGAGATCGGTGAGTCCGCCGAGTATCACAGGTTCATGCTTTTTTCACAAGATATTCGCACAGACGATGTGCTTGCACATCTTGAAAAAGACGGACGTCGATTGTATGCACGCGGGTATTTTCGGGACAGGTTGTTTGTTGTACGGTATGTGCGAATTTTAATGATGTCCGGTGTCCAAGAGGAAGCCCAGATTATCATACGGCATTATAAAATTTCACGTGAAGAGTTGTTGCTTTGATGAAGATGTGAGAGAAAAAGCTTTTTATGAGTGAGCCATTGTCTTTATGTCAATGGTTGTAGTCGTTATAGCGAGGAATATATAGCCAGCAACCGAGGTTGTTCCCACAACCCTTTTCACGAGGCAATGAAATATTGAGGGAAATGATTTTCGCAGAGATACCGATTCACATTCTCCATTCGTGAGGAGAAAAACCATTATTCGTTCTTTTTCTCTCTTTCTATTTTTCATGTTGATAGAGCGGCTAAAATATGATAGTATTAAGAATATGCAATGAAGGAGGGTTTGTATGCCGGAAGAAATAAAAAAACTTTCCGATACTAAGCTGGAAGTAGTAGGGTTTATCATTGACAATGAAGAATATGGCGTTGACATATTAGTTGTAAAAGAAATAAAAAATGTTCCGGAAATGACCAAAGTCCCCAATATGCCGGAATATGTGGAAGGCATAATCGATTTACGAGGAATAGTTGTACCAATCATTGATTTTCGGAAAAAATTCAAATTGTCGACGAAAGATGTGGACAAGGATACAAAAGTTATTATCGTGATGCATGAAGATAAATTATTTGGTTTTATGGTTGATAAGGTGACAAAAACAAAAATTCTACCATCGTCTGCGATCGAACCACCGCCTAAAATGTCGAAAAGTGCGCAAAGAGGGTATATTTTGGGTGTATCGAAAATGGGGGATCATCTTCTCATGATATTGGACTTAGAAGAGTTTTTAAAACTTGAAGAGGATAAAAAAGCATCCACTCAAACACAACCTACGGCTCAAACGAATTCGCAAACCGCACCTGTCGTTGATGATAAACATCACCAAATAGAAACACAACTTGCAGGTAAAATCAATAATCTGGAAAATTATTTACGTGACAGTATGAACACGTTGAAAGCGATTAAACCGTCTATTGAGCAATCTGCAGTATTCGTGCCTGAGGCTCAGGGGCAGTTGTCGAAAGTTACACAAGCGACTGAGCTTGCCACCAATGAAATGCTTGACAGATTAGACCAGATGATAGGTGCTCAGGATGAGGTCGGCGCTGATATTGAGGTTCTGGGCGAAAAGATAGATGGTATCATCAGCTTCTCACAGCAAAAAACTGTCATGGCGGAGTGTATACAAAAAGTAGCGGAATCACTTGCCGGGAAAGGTAAAAAAGCGGAAGCAAAAGTTCTTTTCGATCAATTTTGTGCATTGTGGAATAGTGCTGCTGATATTTTCACTGATAGCCTCGCGGAAGAATTAATTCAAAAGAAGGAAGCATTGAATAATTTTGTCATGGATATGCAAACAAAATCATATGAATTAATGAATTCCTTGCAATTTCAGGATATAACAACGCAACAGATTCAACATGCGAATACGATTTTACAACAAACATACACCGAGTTGAGCAAAATCATCGAGTTATTCAATATGTATAAAATTGCAACACAAGAGGAAATGGAAGACTTGAAAAAGAAAAGCGAAACAAGGATGCATTATGATCCTGCTGCTGAATTTGATCGTTCCACAGACCGACAGGTAAAAATAGACGATCTTCTCATGAAACATAAAATGCATGGCAGTTAATTTTGATTTTTCTGGAACTAAAATCGTTATAGGTTGTTGATACAATACATGAGCAACGTTGATGTAATGCAGCAAGTACAGAAAGGCGATATGAAGGCCTTCGGAGAGTTGGTGGAAATGTATCAACAACCGCTTTATTCCTTCATTTATCGTTATATTCATGACAGGGACACTGTCTTGGACCTTGTACATGATGTATTTCTGAAAGTGTGGAGATACAAAGATAATTATCAGGAAGATGGAAAGCTTATTGCATGGTTATATACGATCGCACAGAACGTTGTGAGAAATCATGTGAAAAAGCACAATCGTACGGTTGAGATCACCGATATGATTGCCGATGATTGTGATGTGGCCTCCGAGGTTGAGGAAAATGATCTTGTGGGAAGAATTAAAGATATCCTCAATGAAATTCCTGAAGTATACCGTTTGCCGGTTATTATGCGTGATGTCGATGAATTGAGTTATGCAGAGATCGGTGAGGCAATGCGCATTTCCGAAGGTACAGTAAAATCGAGGATAAGTAGGGGCAGGGAAATGATACGCCAGTTAATGAAAGAGAAATGGGGAGAATTACATGGAATGTAAAGGAAAAAGTCGTTTAATTAGTTTGTATGTGGATAATATGTTGAAAAAAGATGCGAAAAATGCTCTTGAGGCACATATTGACACGTGTTCTGCATGCAAAGAGACGCTTCACTCGTATACGGTTATGCGGGATATGATCCGGCATGTATATCGTGAAGATCCTATAGACGTTCGTTCTCGTGTGTTAAAAACGATTTTAATCCCAAAAAAGGTAATGAGAGGGTTCTTTACCGTTGCCGCTATGTTGTTATTGGTTGTCGGCGGTTATTTTATGGGTTCATACCATCATGTGAACCAACCTATACCTATCGTAAAAATTGATGATGTGCATGTGACAGATTCAGCTCAGATTTCTTCAAATACCGCTGAAACCGTGAAAGTGAGATATGAGAACGTCAGTTTTTAAAATTATTTTCGTAACGGTGTTATTCAGTGGCAATTTTTTTGTCCGCGCTGAAGCGGCGAATACTATCGATATATATAATATCAATGCACGTCAAATCGGTCAAGGACTGCAGCTTAGCGCTTCGTTGGTTGTTGCATCGAGCAGGATTTTAACCAGTACAGGTTTTTATTTGCGTAAAAACAACAAAGATTATTCCGCATATGATGTTGCATATGTGGACCCGATCGCGAGATTGGTTTTTCTTAAAGTATCAATCCCTTTTACAAAAGACACATTTAAATACGAAACAAAAGTAAAAGAGACCGAATCCGTGTATAAAGAAGTTGACGGAAAATTTATCGATATCGGTTTTTTTACGACATATATTAAGGGTTATGGCGCAATTATCAGTGATAATCATGAGTTGTATGAAGGGATGCCTTTATATGACAAAAATGGAGCGGTACTTGGATTGCTCATGAATCGTTATACCGATAACATGTTCCTTTATCTTAATGTGGAATGGTTGCATTTTTATCGTGACAATTTTGAATTTCTGGTGAAGGCAAAACGACCGGTACTTCATATTATTGTAAATGAATTATGGGAACAACCCGGTATTCGCGTCATGACCAGTAAAAATCCTTTTTTCAAGGAGGGTGATACAATTATTCGAGTAAATGATTCGGTTATACGTAATGTGCTTGATTTCAATAGGGCATTAATCGCATTCAGTATGTTTGATCAAATGACATTTACTATTCTGAGAAACGGTAACACCATCACGTTTGATATAACACTAAGGAGGGACACAAAATGACACGTTCAACTCAAACAAAAATTGTCATATTTGGCGTTATATGTATCATGTTGGGGTATTTTATAGCAATGAATGAAAAACCGAATGTGTATGCCGGGAATGTATTCACGGAATCTACGAAAGAGTTGGAACACTCTCAGTTTCATAAAGTTTACAAAGAGGTTATTCCGGCTGTTGTTAATATATCTTCAGAGAGCAGTGTGCGAGTACGAGATCCGTTTTATGAAATGTTTCGTGATTTCTATGGTGATGACGGTCGACAACAACGACAAAGAACGGAAACACAACTCGGATCCGGTTTTATAATTAATGAGGATGGCTATATTGTCACCAATAGCCATGTTATCAGCCGCGCCGACAGTATAAAAGTAATATTGTCAGACGGAGAAGAATATCCTGCAGAGGTGATAGGCTTTGATACACGCATGGATGTCGCGGTTATTAAAATCAATGCGAAACGGAAATTGCCGTTTGTGGTTTTAGGGAATTCCGACCAAATCGAAGTCGGTGATTGGTCAATTGCCATCGGAAATCCATTTGGTCTGGAACGCACGCTTACGGTAGGTGTCATAAGTGCAAAAGGGAGACCGGTGCGTAATGCGATGGATTCATTGATCCAAACCGATACTGCGATCAATCCGGGAAACAGCGGAGGCCCGTTATTGAATATTAACGGCGAAGTTATCGGCATTAATACCATGATTATTGGAGGTCAAGCACAAAACATCGGCTTTGCCATACCGATAAATGTTGCAAAGCGTATTATCACTCAATTGATAAAGACAGGCACGGTCGAGACTGCATATTTGGGCATTGAAATGGAAAATGTTGATCGTCAGATGAAAGATGAGCTTGGTCTTAATCGCGATACCGGTGTGATGGTGCGTCGTGTAATGGAAAGATCTCCTGCCGAAAAAGCGGGATTGAATGTCGGCGATGTTATATTTGAAATTGACGGTAAAAAGGTGAATAATGCCACTGATCTTGCCGCGATAGTCCAAAACTCGACACCCGGAACAGCAATAAAAATTAAAATACTTCGTTCCAATAAAGAGCGAGTGATATCTGCAATTCTGGAAGTTAATAAAGGCGAAACAGGTCGCGTGAAAGGTTCAAAACAAAAAAACAAGAGCGTCGAGCATATGGGTATCACTGTTGCAGATGCTGAAAATGGTGTTGAAGTCATTTCAGTCGCCGATGATAGTTTTGCCTATGGCGGATTGAAGGAAAGCGATGTTATTATCTCGATCAATAATATTGCCGTGAAAAACACGAAGACATTTGTCGAAACGATGGAAAAACTACAGAACCGACAAGCGCTCTATTTTATTATTTTACGTGAGGGACGGCAAATGTTTTTACAGATGCGGAACAAATAACTCCAATGAAAATTTAGAGCGGTGGCATGCGCACCGCTCTCGGCATATGGGGGGGGAATGAAAATATTCAGTACAAAGACAAAAAATCTGGAAGATGATATTCAGAAATATTTGGATGTGATAGGACGTACGCTTCTTCTTTTTCCCGAAGCGATTGCCGAGTATCTCGATGGGGAGACAAAGCATTTTGAGAAGCACCTCATCGATGCATCAGAATGCGAACATGAAGCAGATGCGATGCAGCGTTCAATTACCTTTCGGATGTTTCGGTATATGCTGTTACCGGAATCACAAGGTGATGTTCTTGAGTTGATCGCGATGCTTGATGACATACCTGATACTGCTAAAATGGTTTTGGAAAAATTTGATCTTGAACAGCCATTCATTCCGGCGCAGTACCATTCTGCAATGAAAAAACTTGCACAAACCTCGGTAAAAACTGCAGACGCGTTGATGCAGGCAGTGAATGCATTTTTTACTGACGATCTCCGATTACGGGATTTCATATCGAAAGTGCTTTTCTTTGAGCATGAAACTGATCAATTGCAAAATGAAGTATTGAAATCAGTCTTCCAAGACGATAATAAGCTTGATCTGGCACTGAAAAACCAAATTCGGTATTTTTGTGAAAAAATCGCATTTCTTTCCGATACGGCAGAGAATATATCCGACAAACTCATGATTTATTCCGCAAAACGAATGTTATGATTTTTTGACGGCATCTATGTGTCGTATTATTTAGACTATGTTTGAATGAACCAAGCAGCAGTGAATTTGATACAGTAATGTTGATCTCAAAAAGATATTACGAAACCTTTACAAAATTCAAAATTTCCAACTAATCTTTATTTTCTAAATAAGAGCGTGGGTACAAAGTCGGGCGCATGCTATACGCCCGCTCAATTGGGAATTTTTATCGGGGCAGAAGAACTTTCTATCCGCCTCCCGATTGTCACGGGAGGGGTTTGGGGTGGGCACAAATTCAAAAAAGGTAGTGTTGCAAAGGTCTTATTACGATGGTACCGGACGACTGGAGCCTACAATTCTTTTTCTGAGATATGATTTTTGAAAAATAATTCACTCTTTTCGAAGTTGTTTGTGCCGAGAAATGGTGTGTACGGATATAAAATTTCAAAAAAATAGTTTCGCACACGTCTTTAAATTGTGATATCATATACTACAGCAAAGGTAAAAAAGATGGGGAGGCGAGGTATTCATGGAGCCTAATGTGAATCATTTCTCACTTGCGCTTATGTTGTCTTCCGCATTGGATCTTGTCGATCCCGAGGTGTATGATCACCATTTTACCGTAGCGTATATTGCTCTTTCTTTAGCCGAAGAAGCAGGTTATTCGTCGGAAGCACGTAATACGGTTTTTCTCGCAGCACTTTATCATGATATCGGTGCAGTTGGATTGGTCGATAAAAAAGGATTACTCGTTTTTGATGCGTTAAATGCTGAGACACATTCGGTTCTGGGGTATAATTTTCTTAGGAAATACCCCATTTTTCGTTCAATTTCATTATTGATACGCTACCATCATAAGGCATGGGATTTCGGGAAAGGTGCCTTGGATGGTCATATCGCTGTGCCGGACGCAGCCCATCTGCTTCACATTGCCGATCGTATTGCTGTTCTTATCAATAGAAATAGGCCATTAATTGATCAGATAGCATATATCTCTGAGAGCATTCGCGTGAATACTCCTTCGCTATTTTCTCCTGACCTTTACACTATATGGGAAAGATTATCCGGGAAAAAAATGTTTTGGTCTCCGCTTGCGTCTCGAAGTGTTCAAAGTTTATTGCAACGGTCAGTTATTGCACAAAGTGCTGATGTGACTGCACCGCACATGGAAGAAATCATGCGACTTTATGCGCAACTTATTGACTATCGTTCACCCTATACATTTGCGCATTCCTCATCGACGGCTGCAGTATCGGTTTTTATTGCACAAAAGCTTGGATTTAGTTCAGATGATATCAACGATTTGAAAATAGCGGCATATTTACATGATATCGGTAGTTTAGGAATTCCCGCAGAATTAATTAACAAAAAAGGCACTATAACTGTTACAGAGTTGAATATTATTCGATCACATTCCTTTAATAGTTATATTCTTCTCAAGCAGCTTCCGGGCTTTGAACGTATCGCGTTATGGGCAGGGCACCATCATGAAAGTCTTAACGGCAAAGGCTACCCTTTCGGTAAAAAAGCAAATGAGATTTCATTTCCGGCTCAGTTATTACGTGTTACCGAAATGTTTTGTGCGATGAGAGAGGAACGTGCGTATAGAGTCGCTTATTCAGTCGGCGAAACGCTGCGAATTCTTCGTGAAACCGCACAAAGCGGAGAAATAAATTCTAAAATTGTCGATGTTTTTATACGAGAATCGTCCCGGTGTGATCAGATTGTCATGAGTGAACAAGTTTTGTGTAAAAAAGATTATGATGAATGGCGGACTTTATAATATGCTTTATGTAGTGCGTCACGGTGAGACGGACTGGAATCGAGAACATAAAATTCAAGGGATCAATGATACCATTCTGAATGAATCAGGTATTGCGCAAGCACATCAGATCGCAAAAAAATTACATGCGGTGCAATTTAAACGTATTTACGCGTCATCGTTGTCACGCGCATATATCACAGCAGAGATTATTAGTTCACATAATGTATATTTCAAGGGTCGTCCAATAAAAGATGTACGGTTACGTGAACGAACATTTGGAGCGTATGAAGGCATGAAAATTCGGGATATTGCATTGCAGTTTGAAAAATTGTATACGCAACCGCTTCCGAACTTTGATCCTTCGTTTGACTGGTTCGGTGATCCTGAAGTAGAAACGATAGAAAGCGTCGCAACAAGAAGTATGAGTGCGCTTGATGAGATGGCAGGGGAGGGTGACGTCCCTGTGTGTGCGGTAACTCACGGCGGTGTTATGAAGGTGGTCATTGATACAGTCTTGGGGATCCCCTATACATCCCTGCGGCGTTATGATATTCCTAATTGTGCAGTTTTAGTGCTCAAAAAAAAGAAAAAAATATGGTTCATGAGTTCTTTTTTCGGTATTGATGATTAAGGCGGCATAGCAATGATCGTAGAAATTGTGTCCGTTGGAACAGAGATCATTCGAGGCGAGATCCTCAATTCAAATGCGCGGTATATTGCGCAAGAATGTGGCGCATGCGGTATTGCTGTCTATTTCCACACTTCTGTTGATGATGATGAAGATCATATCGTCAATGCATTGCAAAACGCATTCTCTCGGGCAGATTGTGTGATCACTACCGGCGGACTTGGCCCCACAATCGATGATCTCACAAAAGAAGTCAGCGCTGCATATTTACAACTCACATGTGTTGTGCACGAACCTTCTTTGATGTATATTCGAGAACGTTTTACTATGGCCAACAGAGAAATGCCAAAAAACAATGAGAAACAGGCGTATTTTCCCAAAAATGCACATGTCTTGCCCAACCCGAACGGAACAGCTCCCGGTTGTATTATGCAACATGACGGGAAGACCATTATTAATCTTCCGGGACCTCCTCGTGAAATGGAACCGATGTTTCAACGCTATGTCCTACCCTTTTTACAATCGCATGCAGAAGGATATATTACCACACGATTTCTTCATATTACGGGTATTGGTGAAAGTACCATCGATACGCTCCTATCGGATCTTATGAAAAATACTAATCCTGCTCTTGCGCCGTATGCAAAAGAAGGAGAAGTAAGCCTGCGTATAACGGCTACTTCGGATTCTCAACATACGACAAAAAAAATGATTATTTCTGCAGAAGAAGAAATCAGACGTCGTATCGGAGATATCAATGTTTTTGGTACCGATCACGATACACTTGAATCTGCGGTTGTATCGTTGTTGATTGCAAACAGGTATACTATTGCGCTCGCAGAATCGTGTACGGGCGGTTTATGTACTGCACGCCTGGTGAATGTGCCCGGAGTATCGTCAGTGCTCAAGGAAGGTATAGTGTGTTACTCGAATGACTCAAAAATAGTTCGTGCAGGGGTTTCGGGTGAACTTATCGGAACGTATGGTGCAGTAAGCAAAGAAGTGGCAGAAGCAATGGCGTTGGGTATTGCCGCTTCGGCAGGCACTGATGTAGGCGTTGGTATAACCGGCGTGGCCGGACCCGGTCAAAGCGAATCGAAGCCTGCAGGATTAGTGTATATAGCTGTCTCAATACAAGGTATTGTTCATGCATATGAATTACAATTACACGGGAGCAGAGAAAAAAATCGTATAGCGACGGTTACACGTACATTAGATTATATTCGTAGACAAATAATTGAAACATCCTTGCAAAAATGATTGTCTAATCCCGTATGGTGGTGTATACTGCCGGAAAGGGGAATATGCTATGAGTGAGGTTAAGAAACTGTTCATTTCTGAGACGGACAAAAAAGTTGGCGGAGTGTGCGGAGGTATCGCTGAGTATTTTAATATTGATTCAACCGTTGTTCGGCTTGTGTGGTTGTTTGCACTAATCATGGGTGGAACGGGATTTTTGGCATATTTGATCGCATGGATCGTGATTCCTCGACGAACGGTTTGATGTTAGAAGGTAAAATGAAAAAAACGGGGAGAACTGCAAATATGAAAATATTGAAGACATTTTTGTTAATTATGTGTGTCGGTATCGGTTGCTCTATGTCAGGGAAAGAATCTGCTGATCGTGACGCAGTTGTAGCCAATCTGGTAGTGATGACCTTAAGTGATTATCATTACAGCCCGAAAGCAATCGACGATACGTATTCAAAACAGGTTTTTGACCTTTTCCTCTCTCAGATAGACGGAGGGAAAAGGTTTTTTATTGCGTCTGATATAAAAGAATTCAAAAAGTATGAATTAATTGTCGATGACCTTGCCATGAAGGGCGATTTGCAGTTCCCCAAAACAGTGCTTGATCGAATGAATGAACGATTGGCGATAGCACAAAAGTGGAGTGATGACATTTTATCGAAGTCGTTTACTTTTGCCGACAAGGGATATGTTGAGACTGACGGCAAAAAACGCGAATATGCGAAAAATGAAGCAGAATTAAAAGTATTTTGGACGCAATTTTTGCAGTTTCAAACATTGCAACGGTATATGGAACTTCTGGATGAAGAATATAAGGATTTGCCGGATAATGAAAAAAAAATAAAAGTGGCTCAGTTTCATGCTACTATTGAAATAAAAGCGCGTGAACGTGTGCGAAAGAATATGAAACGTTATTTCGAACGCATGAAAAAACTTATTACGGAAAATCGGTTTGATATTTATTTGAATGCAGTTACAACGGTGTTTGATGCGCATACCAATTATTTGTCTCCGCAAGAGAAAAAGGATTTCGATGTCAGCATGACAGGTATGCTTGAAGGTATCGGCGCGGTACTGAAAGAGACAGACGGGTATGTCACCATCGACAGCATCGTTCCCGGAGGACCTGCGTGGAAGCAAGGAGAATTGAAAGCTGAAGACGCGATACTGAAAGTTGGTCAAGGCGATGACGAACCGGTGGATATCAGTGATTTCAGCGTGGATGAGGCGGTCAAGCTTATCCGCGGGAAAAAGGGAACGACGGTCAAACTTACGGTTAAAAGACTTGACGGTCGCATTATCACTATACCGATCGTTCGTGATGTCGTGCAACTTGAAGATACCTTTGCCAAATCGACGGTTATCATTGACGCCAAAACCGGAAAAAAGTACGGATATATCGTCCTGCCGAAGTTCTATCGTGATTTTGATAATAAATTCGCTCGTAATACCACGTCCGATATGCGCAATGAAATTGAATCACTCAAAAAGCAAGGAGTGGACGGTATTATCTTTGATCTTCGAAATAATGGCGGAGGAGCGCTTGATGATGCGATTAATGTTGCGGGTTTATTTATTAAGACCGGTCCCATCGTTCAAGTACGAAACGGTGATAATAGAATAACAGAATTAAATGATCATGATCCGAATGTGGTCTATAATGGTCCGATGGTTGTCTTAGTCAACGGTTTCAGTGCATCCGCATCCGAGATCGTGTCGGCAGCATTACAGGATTACGGCAGAGCGGTCATTATAGGCACAAGCAGTACGTTTGGAAAAGGAACGGTGCAAAATGTAGTTGAAATGGATCGTTTTTTTAAAGGACGCGAATATGACCCTTACCGTCCGCTTGGTGCTTTGACACTCACTATTCAAAAATTTTACCGAATCAATGGTGAATCAACACAGCACAAAGGTGTTGTACCCGACATTATCCTACCGGATATATTTTCGTATATTCCGTACGGCGAGAAGATGCTTGATTATTATTTACCATGGGATACAATCCGACCCGCGTATTATAAAAAATGGTCTGATATACCCTTCAATTACTCATATTTAGCATCGAGAAGTAAAAAACGCGTTGATTCAAGCACTGCGTTTAAGCTCATTGATGAACAAGCAAAGATCGTGAAGAAAAACCGCGATGCAACAAAAGAAACACTTAATCTTAATGACGCACTGAAAGAACGTAATGAAACTCTGTCGCAAATTAAGCGATTTGAATCTTTGGAAACAGAGATGGAGCATATTACTTTCTCAAATGAATTGGTGTCGGACGTACCGGAAATTCAAAAGAAACATGATGACTGGCAAAAGAGCATACGTAAAGATATTTATATCGATGAAGCCATGAATGTCCTTGGTGATATGATGTCATCTCAGAATATGATCCCCGGTAAACGTTAGTATACGGAAGCAGAATACGTATGCCGTGGATATTAGTTGTTATACTTGCGATTGTACAAGGATTGACAGAGTTTTTACCGGTAAGCTCCTCAGGGCATTTAGCATTTTTAACGTTTCTGTGGAAGCAAGATCCTTCACTTATTTTCACGATATTACTTCATGTCGGGACACTCTGTGCAGTCGTATGGGTTTATCGTAATGAAATTTACCGATTGATCAGTGGTGTCCTATTACGTCAACGAGAATCCCTTGTTTACACAGGATATATTATTGTTACCAGTATGGTCACGGTCATCATTGCACTGATCGGTAAAAAGTTTTTTGAAGAGAGTTACTCCAATATACCGCTTATCGCAGTATGTTGGCTTGTTACTGCAGTATTATTGTTTTTGACCGATCGACTCAAATATTCTGAAAAACCTCTTTCGCTGAAAATCGCGCTTGTAGTCGGTCTGTTTCAGGGTATAGCGATCTTACCCGGTATATCTCGTTCGGGATTGACCATTATCGCCGCATTAATAATGGGTATGGAGCGAAAAAAAGCAGCGCAATATGCGTTTCTTGTTTCAATACCTGTAATATTAGGATCAGCGATACTTGAATTAAAAGATGTAGTGAATACCGGAGACTGTACGGTTTCTCTACCTCAAATCGCAGTCGGTATGATCATTGCGGCCATTACAGGGTATGCTGCAATACGATTATTTATAAAAACAGTACTTAACGGCAGGCTTGTATGGTTTAGTATATATCTCTTTTTACTTGCAACAGCCGCGATAGTGCACTATATTCACTAAGAAATGAATGATAAAAAGCCCCTCGATAGAGAACTTAAGAGAGAGATAGCCGGCATCGTAATCATTGCGCTTGCCGTGTTGTCGCTTATCAGTATTCTTACGTATTCACCTAATGATCCACCTAATTCCGGGGGGGATATATCAAATTTTATAGGATTTTTTGGTGCTTACTCGTCCTATGCACTTTTATGGGTATTGGGAAATCTCGCGTATCTTGTTCCTTTTGTATTATTTTATTGGGGAGTACTTTTATTATTCAATAACGTGAAATTTCATTCTGTAAAAATCAGTGCAGTGATTATGTTTGTCTTTTTCTTGGGCATACTTTTGGAGTTTCACGCCGTGCGTATTTGTCCATATCCGATTTGGGATGACGGTTCGGGTGCGCTTCCGGTATTGTTTCGCGATATGTTTAAAAAGTTGTTTGGAATCATCGGCGCACATTGGGTATTAAGTATCGGGATGCTTATAGCTGCAATAATGTTTTTCAGATTTCAAATGAAAAAAGTACTGCCTGTTATCGGAAATACTATTGTGCATGTACTGAAACGTGCACGTGTCTTACTGTGTGCTTTTTTTGTATCGCATACAAAACCTGATAGCAAAAAAGATGAATCATTATCTGATGACGATGTGAAGACGAAACCACAAGACATTGTGAGTAATAAACCTGTAAAAGAAGTCGAATACTTTTACGTTTCACCGGCGAAAAACACAATGCCTGCAGTTATTCATCGTGAGAAAAGTGTAAAAGAACAGGAATTACCGTTTGGGAACGGTGACACTCAGGTTCCGGTAGTACTTACGACATCAAATGTTCACGGTAAGCCTGACTCTCTGTTACCTCCGGTGGAATTATTAAATTATATTGAGAAAAAATCTGAAAAAGAGGATACCGATACGATTGCACGTCTTCTTGAGGAGTCACTTGCTCATTTTGATATTAAAGCGAGTACGATAGGTGTCAACTGTGGTCCGATGGCATCGTTATATGAGATGTCTGTAGAACGGGGCACAAAAATCAATAAACTTGAATCTCTTGATCGCGAACTTGCCCTTATGCTCAGCAAAGATACCGTACGTATCATCGCTCCTCTTCCCGGCAGAGGAACGATCGGAATTGAAGTGCCGAATGCACGGCGGGAATTCGTTTCTTTACGAGAATTGGTTGAATCAAAGCAATTTACAGGGAGTTCGTCTCCGCTTGCGATCGGTTTCGGGTTAGGCATGGATGGCAAACCGATCATCGTACATCTGGAAGAATTACCGCACTTACTGATCGCGGGCGCTACCATGTCCGGTAAGAGTATCGGCATTCATACAATCATTATGAGCCTTTTGTTTAAAACGCCGTGTACGGAATTGCGGTTGATTTTAATAGATCCCAAACGTTTAGAATTTCCATACTATAACGGAATTCCGCATTTACTTACCAATGTTATTGTCGAACCTGCGGAAGCGGTAAATACACTCAAGTGGGCGTTATTTGAAATGGACAGACGGTATAAATTGCTTGCACATGAAGGTGCACGAGATATTCAATCGTATAATACTAAATATCCTGAACAAAAACTGCCATATCTGGTGATCGTGATAGACGAATTGGCGGATCTGATGATGACGACAGGCCCGGACACGGAAAATGCCATTATACGACTCGCGCAGATGGCACGCGCGGTAGGCATTCATCTTGTGTTGGCGACTCAACGTCCGTCTGCTGATGTTATCACCGGTACTATTAAAGCAAATTTCCCTTCTCGTATCGCCTATAAAACCGCATCAAAAAGTAACTCGCGTATAATTCTTGACGAGAATGGTGCCGAAAGTTTACTGGGTAAAGGGGATTTTCTTTATTTGAAAATTACGGGTGAATTACTGCGCGGACAAGGTGCGCTGGTGACTGTACCGGAGATAATAAAAACGGTACAGTACCTTAAGCAAATCCCCGCTCCGAATGATTCATTTTCGCGTGTTTTTAGCGAACAACGAGAAGTGAAGCTAGGCGATGTGACATCAAAAGACGAGCTGTATACCGAAGCGCTTCGCATTGTGTATAACAACTTATCATCGGGAAACGATACGGTGTCAATTTCACTGATCCAACGAAAATTGAGTATCGGATATAATAGAGCCGCACGTATTATTGAAGATTTAGAGGCTGATAATATTATTGATATGGCAGACGGCGCAAAACCTCGTACGATTATCGCCGATATCGATTCATTAGATGAATTATTACATGGGAGTAGAGAATGATGATGCATGTTATGAAACGTTTTTCGGGAATTCTCATATTACTTGTCGGGGTGATATTTTTTGTGCATGCAGACACCAATGAATTGGATCGATTCGCTACGTTCATTAAAAACATGAAGGTAGTGAAAATTGGATTTACCCAACAGGTGCATGCATATGACGGGACGATCATGTCTTCCGGAAAAGGGATGATGTGGTATAAGCCCGACAGATTTTTTCGAATTGAATACACTGTCCCCGAAAAAGAGACTATCATCACGAATGATAATGGATATAAAATATATAATTTTGAAGACAAAGAAGAATCCGGAGGGCGACTGGAAGATATCGTTTTTGTATCACCTTTTACTATGTTGAGGGAGTTACGTGTTTATTTTACCGTACATGAAACCGCAAAGCGTATGTACAGGCTTGAATCGAAAGGGGATATCACGGGCGATATCGCCTCTATCATGTGTGAGTTCGCAGGAAATAAGAAATTTCCGAAAGTAATGACGGTATATATGAAATCAGGCTCAATGGTAAAATATATGTTTCAATCAATGATTGAAGATGTCGATCAACCCGGTCTTTTCAGTTTTGCACAATTGAAAAAAGCTTACGGGAGCAAATAGATGCCCCGTACGTTTCATATTGTTACACTGGGGTGTGATAAAAATACCGTTGATTCAGAACAAATAGCAGGAATTCTTGTTCATTCCGGAAAATTCAGCATGACCGATTATCACCATGCAGATATCATTATTATCAATACATGTGCGTTTATTGATGCGGCGAAAGAAGAAACTATTGACGTCATAATGGACGCTATCGAGCATAAAAAGAACGCCAAAAAAAATATACTACTGATCGGTGCAGGATGTATCGTGGAGACAGATAAAGAAGAACTGCAAAAGGAGATTCCGGAAGTTGACCTATGGCTTAAGCCGTCCGAGTACAATATGGTCGTCGATAGAATCGCAGGAAAGAATATCGCTGTATCGGATACAAAAGGGTATATCAGCGATTTTTCTGAGCGCATCGCGATCGATCATCCTCATTATCGTTTTTTGAAAATTTCAGACGGTTGTAATATGGCGTGCAGTTATTGTACAATCCCACTGATTCGCGGTGCACTTTCGAGCCGACCTTTGAATTCAATACGCAAAGAATTGGATATTCTGTCACAGGATCCTCGCATCAAGGAACTTATTCTTGTGTCGCAAAATACGTTGTTTTATGGTTCTGATACACACACTCATTCGATCATCGACATACTCGAACTTTTGGGAAAATATTCGTTTCAATGGAAGCGTCTTATGTATCTGGATATTCGCAGATTAAATGACGATGTGTTGTCGGCAATGAAGAGTAACGGCATCTTACCGTATTTTGATATACCGCTTCAGCATGTGAATGAAAAAGTTTTACACTCAATGAATCGCCCGTATACACAGAAAGAAATTCTTACATCTATCGAGCGTATTCATCATCATTTCAGCGATCCGATTCTCCGTACAACATTTATCACCGGATTTCCTACTGAGACACATGAAGCATTTAATGAGCTCAAGCAATTTGTCTCTCGCGGGTTATTTCATAAAGTCGGTGTTTTTGCGTATTCCATGCAGGAGCGTGCCCCCGGTGCTCATTTGGGTGATACGATTGATGATGAGGAAAAAGAGCGTCGCCGCGATGAAATTATGGAGTTGCAACAAGAGATAAGTACAGATATAATGAGTGTGTATATTGGTAGAGACGTTGATGTGCTTATCGATTACTCCGGCGAGGAAGGTCGAATGTGGACCGATGCTCCCGATGTTGATGGTGTTGTGTATGTGAATTCAACCGAAGTACTCGAAGGAGAAATGCATCGAGTGCATATTGTTGAAAGTTATGAATACGATTTGGAGGGGGAAGTTCTTGATTAAGTATATTCCAAATATTTTAACCGTTATTCGTATTGTGCTGATACCTTTTTTTGTGTTACCGTTTTTTTATACTTCAATGTACGGGTATTACTCGATTTTTATCGGAGCGTTATTGTTTATCATCCTGGCTTCCACTGATAGTATAGACGGATATTTGGCAAGAAAATACAACGTCGTGTCCGATTTTGGGAAATACTGGGACCCGTTAGCAGATAAACTGCTTGTCTACGCGGCATTTTTTTTGTTATCATATTTCGGGTGGTTCCCGCTTTGGGTGATACTGCTTCTCCTTTCACGTGAGACATTGGTAACATTGCATCGTTCGGTAGCGTTGGCGAAAGGAAATGCGATCGCCGCAGTCAATAGCGGGAAAATCAAAACAACCGTTCAAATGATAACGGTCATTGCAACATTAGTTTACATTACTAACGAAGTATATCATTTTATCAAGTTGCCGGTGTGGGTCTCAACAATTCCAATCTATTTGATTTTTCTCACGCTTGCAGCCACGGTGTATTCGGGTATAGATTATTTCATGAAAAATAAAAAAGCGTTACGCGGTCATGAGTTTGCCGATGGTTTGATACAGGAATATCTGAGTGTGTTCGGAGTGGGCAGGTTCCCGGTTGCATCCGGTACAGCAGGAAGTGTCTTAGCTGCAGCGGTCGGTTATATATGGTATCATTCATTCGGGTTGTACAATCTTATCTGGATAGTGGGAATAATAGTCACCGGTGCGTTGTGTGCTCAACGTTCTCGTCAATTATTCGGAAGTGATGACGCGAAGGAAATCGTTTTGGATGAGGTGGCGGGACAAGCGATCACATTGTTGTTTTTACCATTCTCGTGGAAAGCATACGTGTTGGGATTTGTCTTGTTTCGGATATTTGATATTCTGAAACCTTTTCCGGTATGTGTGTTTGACCGTATGAAAAACGGATGGGGAATAATGCTGGATGATGTTGTTGCGGGTCTTTATGCAGGTGTGATCGGAATGCTTCTCATACGGTATATTCCATGGTTCATGCAGTAAAAAAGTTATTCTTTTTTTAAAAAATTATAGTAAGGTTTTGTAAAGGGAATTTTCAAATTGACGGTGGGACAGACACTCAGGTTGAAAAACTAGGAATATCATTTACCCCACCATTTTGAAAAGGCATGAATCCTCTTTTTACCGGGACATACTGTTTCGGAAATACCGGGCGGTAACAACCGCTTCTCTTCTCTTTGCTTTTTTAACAGGGCAACGAACCATTCATAAGATGAGACCTTTGTGAAATTCAAACTTTCCAAAATATCTTTATTTCCTACAAAGGGGTGTGGGGTGGGCACAAATTCAAAAAATGGTAGTTTTGCAAAGGTCTTACGATTGCATTTTGCGCATATCTCTACGCACAGTTTCGAGAGTAAAAAAATCATGTATTAAATATTGCATATTCATCATACGGATGCTATACTTCACTATACTTTTAAACCGATGTAGCTCCAGTTGCACCGATACGTTTGCTTTCAGTTGTGATGTTACATATGCTGTGGTGAATTTGCCACGGCGAAAGGAGATAGTTATGGTTAAGCGGTGTTTTTCAGTATGGTTAGTGCTGTTATTATTATCAGCAAGTGTCATGCACATAACAGCTGCGGGAGGTGAGAGCGTGGGATCGTATGCAAGCGAATGGAAAAAAGTAGATGAATTTTATAATAAGGGATTACCGCAGTCGGCTTTGAAAGAGGTCGAGAAATTATACGCTCGCGCAAAGCGCGAAAAAAATGCCGCTGAGACGGTAAAAGCCCTTATCAACCGTGTGCGATTTATTCAAGAAGTAGAAGAAGATTCGTTTGTAAAAATTCAAACGATTCTCATGAAAGAACTTGAGACCGCACAAGTACCGCTACGGCCGTTGTTACATTCAATGATGGCAGAATTATATTGGAATTTCTATCAACAAAACCGTTGGACATTTCTTAATCGTTCAGCCACAGTTGATTTTAAAAATGATGATATGCGTACATGGGATTTGCGTAAAATTGTCGATCAAGTGACCATGCACTATGACGAGTCATTGAAAAATGCACAGGATACGCAAAAGGTGACCATTTCACTGTTTGATCCCATTTTGGCAAATAGTAATGCCGCCAAAGCAAGCCGAGTATTTCGCCCCACCTTATTTGATTTCCTTGCACACCGTGCCATAGATTTTTATGCCAACCAAGAGGCAGGGCTGACACGACCGGTCTATGCGTTTTCCATGACGGGAAGCGAGTATTTCAGCGATATCGATACGTTTATTGCGATGAAGATTACTACCAAAGATACTGATTCTTTTAAATATCGTGCATTATTAGTATTTCAGGAACTTCTTCGATTTCATCGCGATGATAAGGAAAGCGGTGCATTGATCGATGCGAATTTAAAACGTCTCAATTTTATAAATGCACATGCAGTGGTCGCCAACAAAGATTTCGTCTACGAAGACGCCTTGACAAAAATGACCACACGGTATGCCGATAATCCCGAAATTGCCGAAGCGTGGTACTTGCTTGCGCAACTGTATATGACGCGTGGTAATGCATATGTCGCACATCAATCCGATGATAATCGATGGGATAAGAAAAAAGCCCGTGAGCTGTGTGAACAAACCATTAAAAAATATCCGGGTTCATTAGGTGCGAATAATTGCGAGTATCTTTTGGTGCAGTTAGATGCACGATGGTTGCAAGTGCAGCTTGAAAGAGTGACATACCCCGGAGATGCGTTCAGGGTATTGCTTTCATACAAAAACATTAAAAAAGTGTATTTTAAAGCGGTGAAAGCAGAACGCGATCAGTATTTGTGGAAGTCGTTTAATAATAACGAAGACATGATTTCTTATTACCACGGCAAAAAGCCTGCAGCTGAATGGTCGGTTGATGTATCTGACGAAAAAGATTATCAGCAACATGCGACAGAGGTTGCCGCACCGTCTTTGCCGTTTGGCGATTACATCATTCTTGCTTCAGACAGCAAAGATTTCGATTATAAGAAACGTGCGGTAGGTTACGGTTATTTTACCGTGAGCACTATTGCATTTATTCAGCGCAACAGCACAAATAAGGGGCTTGAGTTTCGTATTGTTGACAGAAAAAACGGGCAATCGTTATCGTCTGTAGAAGTGCAAACGTGGTACCAGGTCTATAATAACAAAACATACCGTTATGACATCAAAAAAGGCACACGCTTTACATCAGATCAAAACGGTAATGTGCTTATTCCCGCCAATACACGTCAGGGAGATTACAATTATTTTTACTGCGAATTCATAAAAGATAAGGACAAGTTGTATACCGACTACACTTTATCGGCGTATTCATACGGCAATGATCAGCAGTATGACAGATATCGCACGTTTTTCTTTACCGACCGTTCAATGTATCGGCCCGGTCAGATCGCCTATTTTAAAGGAATTGTTATCAAGACCGATGCACAGGGCGTGAATACGATCGCCGAAGGATTTACGTCTACGGTTACTCTTTATGATGCAAACGGTCAGAAAGTATCGAGTGTCGATGTGCGTGCGAATGAATACGGTACATTCGACGGGACATTCGCATTACCGACAGGAGTGCTGACGGGAAATATGACGATAAACAACGGACACGGAGCGGTGTCATTCTCAGTGGAAGAATATAAACGTCCGAAGTTTGAAGTGACGTTCAAGCCTGCTGAAAAAAGCTTTAAACTCAATGATAAAGTAACGGTGACCGGCACGGCGATGGCGTATGCGGGATATGCGATCGATAATGCAGATGTGAAATATCGCGTAGTTCGAAGTGTATATTTCCCGTACCGCTGGTATCGTTGGTGGTATACGCCGAGTTATCCTGATATGGAGATCGCAAACGGCACGCTGACCACTGATGGCGCAGGGGCGTTTAACGTCACCTTTGATGCGTTACCCGACCTGAGCGTCAATAAGACAATGTTACCTGCGTTCATCTACACGGTGTATGCGGATGTTACCGATATCAACGGCGAGACACACAGCAACGAAAAGGCGGTGCGTATCGGCTATACAAGCCTGATGTTGAATGCAAATTGCAAAGAAACGATCGATAAATCCGAATCGAAATATGAGTTCGGCATCAACTCCACCAATCTTGACGGCGACTTTTTGCCGGCAAAAGGTACTGTAACGTTATATAAGCTCAAAGATGCAACTCGCCCGCAACGCAAACGGTTGTGGCAAACTCCTGATGTGTTTTTAATGAGCGAAAAAGAATACACTACATTGTTCCCTGTGGATGTGTACAACAAAGAAGATGATTATCGTGCATGGGAGCGCGGGAAATCGGTATTCAGTGCGTCGTTCGATACACAGAAAGAGAAAAAGGTTGAATTCAAGGGCATATCAGGATGGGAGACGGGATATTACTGCCTTGAAATGACCGCCAAAGACAGTTTTGGTAACGACATCAAAGAAGTGAAATATATTTCCGTCTATTCGGCACGTGAGTCGAAAATGCCGTTTGCAACTCTCGGTTGGTTTACAGTCGTAAAAGGAACCTGCGAACCGGGAGAAAATGCCGAGATCCTTATCGGCAGTGCAGAAAAAAATGTTCGCGTACTCTATGAGATAGAACATCAAGGGAAGTTGGTAAGTGCCGAATATGTGTCGCTTAACAACGAACAGAAATTACTCAGAATCCCCATCAAAGAAGAACATCGCGGTAACCTCGGTGTGTCGCTGACATTCATACAGCACGGGCGTTTCTATCGATACCAGCCGACGATCTTTGTGCCGTGGTCCAATAAACGCCTCGATATCAGCTTTGAAACGTTTCGTAATAAGCTGCTGCCGGGAGAAAAAGAAGAATGGCGCTTGAAAATTACAGGTCCGAAAAAAGAAAAGATCGCCGCAGAGATGGTTGCCGCCTTGTATGATGCGTCGCTTGATGCATTTCGTGTGCACGGATGGGCGTTTGATATTTATCCGTATTATTATTCGCGGCATTATTGGTCTGATAATCAGTATTTCGGTAGTATGTCGACATCAACAGTAGGGATTTTACAAGATCGCTATGTAAGTTATCAGAGCAGAAGTTATGATGCACTGTTTTGGTTCAATTTTTATTGGGACGGCTATCGCAATCGATACCGAAATTATTCAAAATCTATGGAGCGCCCGTCTATGCCGATGATGAGCGGGGCACCGGCACCCGAAGAAGCAGAAGAAATGAATATGGTAGCGGCTGACGAGAGTCCGAAATCGAAGAAAGAAGCATCAAAAGATGCGGATGATGGTATCGCCGATACACCTGAAAAGAAGAAGGAAGATACTTCAAAAGTAAAAGCGCGCACCAATTTCAACGAGACCGCGTTTTTCTATCCAAAACTGTATACCAATGAAAAGGGTGAGGTTATCGTATCATTTACCATTCCTGAATCTCTCACCAAATGGAAAATGCTCGGGTTTGCGCATACCAAAGATCTCAAATACGGCATGATACAGAATGAACTCGTGACACAAAAGGAACTCATGATCGTACCGAATGCTCCGCGGTTTTTCCGCGAAGGCGATACCATTGATTTTACCGCAAAAGTGACGAATCTCACCGATAAAGAGATGAGCGGTACGGCAGAATTCATTCTTTTGGATGCATCAACAATGAAGCCGATCCATGAACAATTCGGGTTGAAAACCACGTTTAAAAACTTCAGTGCGAAAAAAGGCCAGAGTGATCTGGTGACATGGACGATAAAGATCCCTTCGGGTGTGACCGCGGTCACCTATCGTGTGGTCGCAAAAGCAGGAAAATTCTCCGATGGCGAAGAAATGACCTTGCCGATCCTTACCAACCGTATGCTGGTCACCGAATCGATGCCGTTACCGGTGCGTTCGTTGCAGACAAAAGACTTTACTTTCAAGAAACTTGTTGAAAACAAATCAACCACGCTTCGTCATCATAAGTTGACGCTTGAGTTCACGTCGAACCCCGCGTGGTATGCGGTGCAGGCGTTACCGTATTTGATCGAGTATCCGTATGAATGTACCGAGCAGACGTTCAGCCGTTTCTATGCAAACAGTATCGCGTCGTATATTGCCAACTCAAGTCCGCGTATCAAAAAAGTGTTTGATTCGTGGAAAAATCAAGGCGGTAAGGATGCGTTACTTTCTAATCTTGAAAAGAATCAGGAATTGAAAGCACTGCTTCTTGAAGAAACACCGTGGGTCATGGACGCACAGAGTGAGACCGAACGCAAGCATCGCATCGGCGTGTTATTCGATCTCAATCGTATGGCCGATGAACTTGGACGTGCATTTACAAAGATCGAAGAAGCACAGATCAGCAGCGGCGGATGGCCATGGTTTAGAGGCGGGTATGAAAGTCGTTATATTACCCAACATATCGTGGCAGGATTTGCACATCTTGATGCCTTGAAAGTGATCGATATGCGTAAGGACACGCGCGTGTGGGCAATGCTTATGAGAGCGATCCCATACTTAGATGCGCGAATGCAGGAAGATTATAACTATTTAATCAAGAACAAAGTAAATCTCAAACAGAACAATCTGGGCTATGAGACCATTCATTATCTGTATATGCGCAGTTTCTTTACCGATGTGCCGCTTGCATCGTCGTTTAAAAAGGCGTATGAGTACTATCGCGGACAGTCGCAGACCTATTGGTTGAAAAACAACATCTATTCGCAGGCGATGATCGCGCTTATGTTGAATCGCACAAAAGACAGTAAGACAGCGAATGCGATCATTGCATCGATCAAAGAATACGCACTGCATTCCGAAGAAATGGGCATGTATTGGAAATTCGATCGCGGTTATTACTGGTATCAAGCACCGATCGAGACACAGGCAATGCTTATCGAAGCCTTTGCAGAGATCACGAATGACCCGCAGGCAGTGGACGACATGAAAACATGGCTCATAAAACAAAAACAGACGCAGGATTGGGGCACGACCAAAGCGACGGTAGAAGCGTGTTATGCGTTGTTGTTACGTGGTGCAGATTGGCTCGCCGAGACAAAGCTGCCGACGATCGTTATGGGCGGCAAAGAGCTTGACATCACCTCCCGTGACGATGTGCAGGTGCAGGAAGGTACAGGCTATTTTAAGACATCATGGAGCGGTAGTGAAGTCATTTCCGATATGGGTAAAGTAACGGTCACCAATAATAATAACGTGGTTGCATGGGGAGCGCTCTACTGGCAGTATTTTGAACAACTTGATAAGATCACACCGCATGAGACACCGCTCAAACTCACAAAGAAATTGTTTGTTGAACGTCAAAGCGATAAAGGACCGGTGATCGAGCCGATCACTGAGCAGACCGTTCTCAAACCGGGCGACCGTGTGAAAGTGCGTATCGAACTTCGCGTCGATCGTGCGATGGAATATGTGCATATGAAGGATATGCGCGCATCGGGATTTGAGCCGGAGAATGTATTCTCGCAGTATAAGTGGCAAGACGGGCTCGGGTATTACGAAGCTACTAAGGATGCGGCGACGAACTTCTTCATCGACTGGCTGCCGAAGGGCACGTATGTATTCGAATATCCGTTGCGCGTGACCCACACCGGTAATTTCTCCAACGGTATCACGACGATCCAATGTATGTATGCCCCTGAGTTCACCAGTCACTCCGAAGGAATACGGGTGAATATCACGGGGAAATGATTTGTCGCAACTATTGATTGATCGCAGAGGGAGCCGAAAGGCTCCCTTTTTTGTTGTAGTAGAATAAATTATATTGTTCTTATTATGGTTATGTGTATAATTACTCAAATAAATGCGGGAGAATAAAATGAAATATGTTTTTATTTTTTTGATAACGACTATATTTTCTGTTACATCATTATTTGCTGGATACAAAGAATCTGTTTATACAAAATTATGGAATACTGCCGACAAATACAGCCAAAAAGGTGATGTAAAGTCAGCATTAAATACAGTGAAAACTATTTTTACTTATGCTAAGAAAAATAACGACATTGATCAATACATACATTCACTCCTTACAATACTCGCCTATAACAAAAATGTTGAAAAAGATTATTTAGTAAAAAATCACATTTTTTTGCAAAAAGAATTAGCAAACGCACAAGCACCATATAAACAAATTTTACATTCGCTTATGGGTGATATTTATTGTGATATGTTTTTATTAAATAGATGGGATATAAATAAAAAAAAGGAAATTGTTAACATAAAAGACATAAACTCTTGGAATATCGCAACGTTTGTAGATTTTATTGGTGAGCAATATACCTTATCATTAAATGAACCAGAGATGTTAAAAACGATTCAAACTGATTCCCTAAAAAACATTATTGTCAGGAGAAATGACAATGTAGATGAGAGAACAATAACCTTGTATAACTTCCTTGCGGATAGAGCAATAGATATTTTTATTCAAAAGAAAATAAAAAATTGTGATACGCCAAGTAGAGCTATTTTTAATATGTCTGAACTTTTTTCAGACAATGCAACATTTGTTTCAATTGACTTGAAAACAATAAAAGATGATTCATTTTATTGGCATGCATTACGGTTGTTGCAAACAATAACAAAAAACACACAAACTGAAAATGATATTGGAAAATCTGCAGAAATAGAGTTAAAACGAATAAAAATTGTTTATCAAGAGGCAATCGGTACTAAAAAAGACACACTATATAGAAAGGCATTATTACGAATGCTTGAAGTGTACAGAGCTACTCCTGTTGTAACCGAAATCGCATATGAATTATCATTATTTGCTTTACACCAAATAGAACACCCTTTCTATTACAATGATGAGAAAATGACACGACAAGAAATTTTAGAAATTTGCATGAGCGCATTTGCTGCATATCCGGATAGTTATGGGGCAAAATTATGTGATAGTATAATTAAGAAAATTTTTGCCAAAGAATTGGATTGTTTAGTTGAAAACTATCTTGAACCCGAGAAACCATTGCAGGCGCACCTCATATATAGAAATATAAATCGTGTGTATTGTAAAATTCAATCGATTGAGAAAAACGAATATAACTCATATGTTGATTTGGGAACTGTAATTGCGGTTTGGGATATACATCTTACGGATGAAAAAGATTATAATACGCATTCGGTTCGGATTGCTCTACCATCATTGCGGAGCGGGATGTATTTGATGACAATCTCGAATAATAGTAATTTTGATTTACATGAAGGTGTTGTGATATCCACAAAACTAGTCGTGACCGATATTTTTTACACATTTAATCAGGCATTTCATTTTAATTTTATTAGAAGAAGTAATGGTGAGCCCTTGAAAAATATATATGTAGCCACC
>CAYRFE010000031.1:0-39360 GCA_964423645.1 uncultured bacterium
TCATCGGTGTGCGATTCGTGGCCTTCGATGCTGATGATCGGGATGATGTGACGGTTCGTTTTAAAGAACGCGATCATGGCGTCGTCTATCAGCGTACCGTTGGTGATCACAGGAAAAAGCGTGCGCGGATGATGAGCGATCTCGTCGAGAATGTCTTTCCTCAGAAGCGGTTCTCCACCGGCGATGAATACGGCGGCAATACCCAGCTCGGTGCATTCGTCAAACATTGTGCGCCAGCGTTCGAGAGGCATCATGGCGGTTGTGCGCTGATGAGCATGTGCATAACAGCCAATACAAGAGAGATTGCATGCCGTGGTGATGCTTGCGATCATGTACGGAGGTATGTTGATGGCGTATTTTCTGCGTTCCTTATAGGCTCGGTCGATCATGGTCAGCAACCGTATGGTAACGAAAAAACGACGGGGTATCAAAAGTGAACGCATCAGATGGCTGAATAAGATTTCCGTCAGGCGTATATGTAATTGTTTTGACAGTTTCATTTCGGACTCACTATAAAATCAACTTACGAAAAGTGCAAGTTAATTATTATTGAATAATACATTTTATCGCAGTATACTTTCCGGCAGGTGATGGTATGAAATATCCTTTTATACGAATATCGGATTCGTTGTATGAAATTGGTGCAGGGTATCGAAAAACAATGGCGGTGCCTGCACGATTTTATCTTACAGAAGCAATGCTTGCATCTGTGTCGGAGGATAAGTCAATTGAGCAATTAATAAACGTTGCCGGTTTACCGGGGATCATCGGCTATGCCGTTGCTATGCCTGATATGCATCAAGGCTACGGTTTCCCAATAGGCGGCGTAGCGGCGTTTGATGCGGAAAAAGGGATCATCTCTCCGGGTGGTGTAGGTTACGATATCAACTGCGGTGTGCGTGTGCTACTTACCGACCTTGATCGTGAAATGATCAAAACACACACGATGCAGTTGAATGATTTCTTGTATTCGGCGATACCGACGGGTGCCGGGTTGGGCGGACTGGTAACGCTCAACGATACACTCATGGAACGTGTATTGCACGAAGGGGCGCATTGGGCGGCGAAAAACGGATTCGGTGATACTCACGACCTCAATGCGATAGAGGACAATGGTACGCTTGAGTGTGGCGACGTTTCTACGGTGAGCAGACGTGCGCGTGATCGCGGCATGCAGGAGCTTGGCAGTTTGGGATCGGGAAATCATTTTCTTGAGATCGGGTATATCGATACGATCTTTGATAACGACACTGCGCTGCGTTGGGGAATACAACAGGATCAAGTTGTCGTTCAACTACATTGCGGTTCACGAGGATTGGGACATCAGGTGTGTACTGATTTTGTAAAATTATTTCAACGATCCATTATAGATCAAAAGATTCAATTACCCGACAGAGAACTGGTGTACGCACCGTTCGCGTCAAGTGACGGCAAGGATTATTTCAATGCGATGAATGCGGCGGCCAATTTTGCGTTTGCAAACCGTGAAGTGCTTACCGATAGGGTGCGAACCATATTTGATCGTGTGCTGAAAAAACATGTCTCCATACGCGTATTGTATGATGTTGCACACAACATCGCAAAAAAAGAAAACGTGGTATTCAACGGTACAACGATTAAGGCGATCGTGCATCGTAAAGGAGCGACGAGGGCGTTTGGGTCGGGGCATCATCCCGGGCATGTATATCACGAGACGGGGCAACCGGTGCTCATACCGGGCACAATGGGTACGTATTCGTATATTTGCGTCGGGACAAAAAAAGCGGAAGGATCCACATTCGGCAGTTCGTGTCACGGGGCAGGACGCGCGATGAGTCGAACAGCAGCACTCAAATCGTTCAACGGGCGTGATATTACCGATACACTTGCTCATAAAGGTATATGTGTGCAGACGGGTAGTTTAAAAGGACTCGCGGAGGAAGCACCGCAGGCGTACAAAGATGTGCGTGATGTAGTGCGAGTTGTAACAGATGAAGGCATTGTGCGGCAGGTCGCACGTATTCGCCCCATCGCGGTGATAAAGGGATAAGACAGATAACGTTGAGGAGGATTCACGATGAACGGCACATGGATCAAAGAATTCCCCGGTGGGGTAACGGTGTGTGATAAGGACGGGATCATTCTTGAAATGAATGAAAAAGCGCAGAAGATCTTTGAAAAATACGGCGGGGTTGCTCTCATAGGTAAAAACGTGATGGCGTGCCACCCGCCGCATGCGAAAGAGAAACTTTCCGGTATGATGAAAGAACATCGAATGAATGCATATACGATCGAGAAAAACGGTGTGAAAAAGATGATCTATCAATCGCCGTGGTTTGAAAACGGCGAATACAAGGGATTCGTTGAGCTGTCGCTTGAAATACCGATGGAGATGCAACATTTCGTGAGAATGCCACAGTAAGTGTGGTTTTTTTGTAGGATGACGGGTTAGTGGGCGTTTCTGTGTTGTCATTTCGATGAATGTAATCGTGAAGAGAAATCCTGTTGTTCTGATAGCAAGATATCTCACGCAGTAGGCATGCACTGAGTACATTCGACTACGCTCAGTATAAACTCCGTCGAAGTGTTCGAGATGACAAGTTATTAGTAAGCATTTAAAACTCCCCGCCTGTCAAGGAGGGGTGGCGTGAAGCGACGGGGTGGTGAAATTCTGCCTTACTTTTTGTCTTGACACAAAAAGTAACAAAAAGGTCAAGGCTGTAAAAAATTATCTACAATTCTGCATATTTTTCCTACAGCGCATAAACTCGCTACGCTCAAACAGTATGCGCTGCTTCACGAAAAAATATTTGAATTGCTTCACGATAATTTTTTAATGCCGTTTGTTGGTTTCTTGGAAATCATTCCCCTTCACACTGAAGGGGTTGCATCCGAAGGATGACGGGGTAGTACGCGTTAAAAACTCCCCGCCTGTCAAGAAGGGTGGCGCGAAGCGACAGGGGGGTACAATCCTGCCTTTCGCTGATGCCGTCAAACTCCCCCAACCCCCTCTTTGCTAAAGAGGGGGCAGAATGTACTCATTCGGGGGAGTTCGCGTTATTTCGACGAAGTCTACCGGTGAGGAGAAATTCTGTCTTGCTTTTTGTCTTGACACAAAAAGCAACAAAAAGGTCAAGGCTGTAAAAAATCAGCTACAATTCTGCGCACTTTTTCTACACCACATAAACTCGCTACGCTCAAACAGTATGCACTGCTTAACGAAAAAACATTTGAATTGCTTCACGATAATTTTTTAATCTAAATGGGGCAAATTCCCCGAAGCTTGCTTCGGCTTCACTATTATAATTTTGTTATTATTAGGGGTGTGGGGACGAAGTCCCCACAATATTAGAAATTAAGCCCCTCCCAAAAAGAAAAGGGAGGGGTTTGGGGTGGGCGAACAAATATAGTATTTTTGGGGAGATACCCCGTAGCTTGCTGCGGGGTAGTTCATTGCCTTTTGTTGAAATCGTAGAATTCATTCCCCTTCACACTGAAGGGGTGGTGGCGAAATTCTTGCTATATAACAAGTTGATCGCATCGCAAATGCTAGCGGAGGGATGTGAGGCTGGCATAATTTCAAAAATGAGTAGGTATAAAAGATATCGAATTACTCATCAGATAAGCATGTTGGGATGGAACAGGCTCAGTAATCTAGTATTTCACGTAATTTCCAACGATTCTGTCGGTTTTAGGATTTCTGCACAATGGACCGGTTTTCGATATGCACAACATAATGCTTCTCTTGCACGCGTAACGGCTACGTATGAAAGATTATTCCCGGCACTGTTTATCGGTATAGTGTCGGCACCAAGAAAAACAACAACTGAAAATTCTAATCCTTTCGCAGAATGAATCGTCGTGAGTTTTACCGTATTATCGCGTAAAGAAAAAGTTTTTTTCTTATTGGGAAGCGTTAATGTGGTCACTCGAACAGCGCGGCAACGTAGTATTTCACCGAGTGTTTCTGCGATATTGCGTTTTCCATACAGCGCATGTGTCGGGTAGAGGATCGCACAATCGCCCGGAGAATAACCTTCGCTGATTTTTGCGATCATATATTCGGCGACCGCTTCGAGAAGGGTGTCTACCGCGTCAATGCACAGATAGTGAACAGTCGTTCCATTGTTGAAAAATATATCATCATCATGCACAAAAAGAGATCGATTAAATCGTGCGGCAATTGATTGGATGGCAGCGGTATTTCGGTATGAACGTTCCACGTGATAGTATCGAATGGGTTTATCTTTGAAAAAGTGCGCGAAATCAATATCATAGAGTGCTTGGTTTTTATCGATGGCACACATAAAATCTGCTGATGATGAATTCAAACAACGTGAGATGATAGCATATTCAATCGGACCGAAATCTTGTCCCTCATCTACGAATATTGCATCATAGGGTTCCACAAGCGAGGGATCGTCGGTTATATTCTTTAAAACAGTACGATAATACAGAGAGAATTGTTTCATTCCCTCAGGTTTTGGTACTATTTGTGCGCATAATTCATAAAAATAGCGCACGTCAATTATTTTATTGCGAGTAGTGAGCCCTTCGACGGAGAGAATGTTTTCTATAAAACGTGCTAACGCCGCATTGAATGTGACGAACAGCACTCGTTCAATATGAGCAAAATGCATGAGTAAAAATTTCAACCGATGAATAAGAACAACTGTTTTACCGGTGCCGGCACCGCCGTAAATGATTTTTATACCTCGTTCACCGTCACGCGCAATATACAGTTGTTTATAATCCAGGAAACGGTATGTGTCCTGTGTAGAACGGTAATCTTTGAGGAATGCGCCTGTTTTATCAAATAAAAAACTTTCTGCATGATTAAAAATATCTCGAGTGGGAATAAATGATAACGGCAGATCTTTTGCTATTGAGGACATAAAGAATTTTTTATAACTTTTCGATGTAATTCGGTTATCAAGTAATACGAATATTCCTTTATCATCGATTGATCGGATCAGCCGACCGAATCCCTGTCTGAATTTCATGACTGCATGATTGAGATAATACAAATAAAAGAGTCCGTCATCCATGATATGTTGTTTTGTCTTAAAATATCCGTCATTCGGTGATGAAAAAGGTGATTTTACCATAATGACGCTATGTAAAAGGTGCCCTCGAATATCAACTCCTTCCCACATTCCGTAGGTACCAAAAATTACCGGGAATAACGCTTTTTCAACTTCATCTTCGCGATAACTGTTGATATACAGTTGAATACTCTGTTCTTTGAAAAAATCTGCGAGTAATTCTGCGGTCTGCATCATATCCTCATATGCAGTGAACAAGACAAGGGTCTTCGCTTCAGTGCGCACAATGAATTCGCGTAAAAAGACCGCGACCGCATCGATATAGACATGTTTTTCCTGATAATCATATCGGGGGAAATCCGACGGAACAAAAAATCGTGTACACGCGGCATAATCGAATGGTGACGGCAATGATATGCACTCGGCACGCGGATGATCCGGGACACCGAGCGTACGCGTGACAATTCCGCGCATTGCCCCGTCATTCACAAACAGTGTACCGGAAAGCATACATACGGAACGGAATGCATCCCAGAATTTTTGTCGCATCCACCCGTCAATACGGTACGGGTAAAGTTTGATATAACGGCCTTCATGACGTTCTACAGGTTCTTTATAATAATGGTCGCCAAAATAAAAATACCGTCGTACGATCTGCAAGGTTGCATCAAATTGCTCACGTATGTCCTGGACGGTAAATATTGCGCGAATGTTCGCGGCGTCATGGAAAAAAAGTTCAATAGTCTCGTGATCCGCACGTTCGATATCATCGAATAGTCTGCGCCATCCTCGAGAGAACTCCTGAGCTTGACGATAAGGAGAAAAATCAAGAAAGCGAAAAGAGTCACGCGTGAGTTCACCGCCTAATTCTTTTACGATCAGTTCTTCAATATGATGTGCTTCGTCGATAATCACATGTGTGATATGTGCAAAGCGACCGAAAGCGCGTTCGCGAATTAAAAGGGCATGATTTACCACACAGATCTGAGCTTTCATCGCGCGTTCACGGGCGGACCGGTAGAAGCACAATTCTTTATACGGGCATTGCGGATCGCACGTAAAAGGTCGCAGGCTGTCTTTTTCTTCTTGGGAGAGTACAAGGGCATCAATTTCTCGTATACCAGCAGTAAGAGCACTATAAACGTATTCGTGCACGGTTGTCGTTGAGGAATTAAAAAAATCATTCACGCGCGACAGACAGATATAATTCGTACGACCTTTGAGAAAAGTTATTCCCAGCGGGGTGTTTAACAGCGATTCCGTATGCGGGACATCTTTATCACGAAGCTGGTTTTGTAGACGTTTGCTGAATGTAGAAATAAGGACTCGATGTTCCGGATTTGATGTGACGATCGCGGCATTCACCAAATACGCAAGGCTTTTACCTATACCGGTCGGTGCATTCGCCAGAAGATGCGAACTCTCGCAAAACGAAGTACCGATCGCTCGTGCGAGGGTTACCTGTTGGTCGCGTTTTTTAAAAGCTCCCTGGTATAACGTTCCATTATCGCCGAAAACGCTCTCGATGGTGTGATCGATCTTATGACGTATCAGCGGCGTTAAGGGGGGGATATTTCGTAACCATGAATGAGAGAAATCCGAATTTTCTTGTTTCCATGCCGTATATTGTTCGTTGATATGACAATAATGTCGATAGAGGTCATGTATAGTATCGCATGAAACAGCCTCGGAAAAAGGATCGCAGACACGTTCCAGTGTAAAAAATTCATCTACTTTAATATATTTATCAAGACCCGGTAGGGCACGATAGGTTACGAGTGTCATTCGTGAACGAGGGAATCTGTGCATAAGCGAGTCACACGCTTCGCTCAGCGACGGAGCATTGTCAAAAAGTTCTGCTGAGCAACCGAATCGGCGTTCAATTACCGGCGATATCACTATTGACGGACGTATATAGATAGATTCCTCATTATTATCGATACGAATGTCAATACGATGAATCGACTCAATTGTATCAAAAAAGGATGCAAATCGAATAAAAACGTGATTCATCATCGTGTTGTGCGTAGTGATAATCGTACGAAATAGTATGCACCTATAAGGGCCGACATGATCCAGAGAATACCCCACATCACGGGTGTGCCGAAATAATGTTCCGCCATGACCGACGCATCGGAGTTTGCGACAGTGCGGCTGAGTAAATCATCTTTTATGTCAAATACCGCATAGAGCATACTTGTGAGCCCGATATATCGTAAGAGTAGATCATTCACGGATTCCGTCGCAAATTTACCGATAGCGAAGAGTGCGGTACCAAAAAGCACACCGAAGATAAACCCGAAAGAACTTCTGATAAACAGAAGCGTGATAGCGATGACTGCAAATCCGATGAACATCGACAACCATTTGTCATATTTTGTCCGTGATGCTGTCAAGAGGATCAGTCCGCCCCATACCATACTTCCCACATATCCCGCCGATAGAACAAAAAATGGCCACCCGCCTTGTGTTGTACATAAACCGCCTTGGTCAGCGCTTAATTCGATCGATACGATATGACCGCCGGTGAGAAGTGCCGCCAGTCCATGACTGAGTTCATGTAATAAGACGACAAATATTTTGAAAGGAAATAACACGACGGTGTTCCATAAAAAGAGACTTGCCAGAACCATCACAATGAGAATAGTCGCCATGCGTTGGTCAGTAGAGTTTTTCATATTTTCATCCTCAGGCTAATACGATTTCTTGATTGAATTGATTATCTTGATCTTTATACTGCAATTGGTACAGATCAAAGTAGAGTCCGCGTTTTTCAAACAACTCATCGTGTGATCCCGCTTCGCGTAACTCGCCTTTATGAAGGACAAGAATAGTATCGGCATTTTTTATTGTCGAGAGGCGATGTGCGATAACAATTGATGTACGGCCTTCGATGAGTTTTTCTGTCGCATGTTGAATGTATTTTTCTGTTTCGGAATCAATATTTGCCGTCGCTTCGTCAAGTACGAGTATTTTTGGATCGTATGCTAATGTTCGCGCGAATGATAAAACTTGTCGCTGTCCGACTGAAAGACTTTTACCGCGTTCAAGGATCGGTGTATGGTAACCTTCGGGAAGTTTATCGATAAATTCATTGCCTTTTACACTTTCAACAACGGATTTAACTCGTTCCGGGGAGATGTTTTTATTATAGAGCGTAATATTTTCTTCTACGGTTCCCGAGAACAAGAAAACGTCTTGTAACACAATGCCGAGATGGGTACGCAAATACTCAATGTTCCAATCACGAATATTCACGCCGTCAATGAGTATATCCCCCTTCTGAATATCGTAAAAACGTCCGATCAAGTTAATGAGTGTTGTTTTCCCGGAGCCGGTATGACCGACGATGGCGATCATTTTTCCTGCTGCGATCGTAAAAGACATGTCCTTAATGACCCAGTTCTCTGCGTCATAGGCAAACCAGACGTGTTTGAATTCAATGTTTCCTACAATAGGTTGAGCATAGCCGTTGCCGGTTGTATAGACCGGTGATTGCGGTTCTTGCATGACTGATGATATTTTTTCAGAGGCAGCCATTGCCGATTGATAAATATTATATTTTTCACTCAGATCGACCAAGGGGCGGAAAAACATTTCAACATAGGTAAGAAAGGCGACAATTTCACCTACGGAAATATTAAGTTTTAAAAATTGCACGCCGCCGTACCATATAATAAGTGCTTTCCCTGCAATAGAAAGAAAGTTTACAAACGGGTAAAAGGAGGCATTGACCATTAAACTTCTGATCGAAACATCATAATATGCGTCATTATTCTCATTAAAATCAGCCATATTACGTTTTTGTCGGTTAAACAATTGAATGATCGACATCCCTATGATGCTCTCTTGCAAGAATACGATTATCTTTGTGTTCAATTCACGCTCTTTGCGGTAAAGGGGTGTGATTTTTGTCCTGAATATTCGCATACCGATAAGAAGTATCGGCATTGTCGCAAGGAGCACTAAGGTGAGTTTGGTGTTGATCAGCAGCAGTACGACAATAATACCGATCAACATAAGGAAATCGCCTGCAAGAGTAGCAACTCCTGAAGTAAGGAGTTCTGCGAGAGCTTCAACATCACTCGTTACGCGTGTCATGATTTTTCCGATAGGATTTTTGTCAAAAAATGATTTCGGAAGACGGTTCAAGTGGTCAAATATATCAAGACGTAAACGGTACATGACTTTTTGGCCGAATAATGTCATAAGGAAAACTTGGCCGTAATTAGTAAAAAATACCGTAAGCATAAGAGCAAGATACAGAATGACAAAGCGAAGCAATCCTTCGGTGTCGCCATTACGGATATACGTGTCGATTGCGATCTTTGACAAATACGGTCCTGTCAATGAAAGCGCAGAATAAAAGGTCGTAAGAAGTAAAAGACCGATCATGAAAAATTTGTGTTCTCGAATATATTTCCATAACCAAAAAAACAGTTTGATATCAAATTTTTTATTATCGTCTTCGGAAAAGTGCATAGGGCCGCGACCGTGCATATCATTCTCCTTTATTCGTGAGCGAGTTTTTCTTCAAGTTTTTGACGCTCATATATGGCAGCATACATGCCTTTACGAGCAAGTAGTTCGTCATGTGTACCCGACTCGACAATACGTCCATCGTCGAGCACCACGATCGCATCTGCAAAACGCAACGAAGAAATACGATGAGTAATAATGATGGTCGTTTTTTTTGCAAGATACTCGCGTAAATTATTTAAAATACGTTCTTCCGTATCAGTATCTATACTTGAGAAAGAATCGTCAAATATGAAAATCGGTGCATTTTTTAATACTGCACGTGCGATCGTAAGACGTTGCTTTTGTCCACCCGAGAGATTTACACCACGTTCTCCGAGAAGAGTGTCATAGCCTTCCGGCATTGCTTCGATCGTCGTGCGCATATCGGCGATCTCGGCAGCACGTGCGATCTCGTCGGGGGACGCGTCAGGGCGGTAGAAAGCGATATTATCTCGTATGGCAGTCGAGAATAAGAATGGTTCTTGCGGAACATAGGAAAAACGATCACGAAGTGAGTCAAGCGTATGGTCGTTGATATCGATACCGCCAACAAAAATACTGCCGTCGGGTACATCTACCAAGCGGGTCAATGTTTTCACCAGAGTCGATTTCCCTGAGCCGATTCGACCGAGAATCCCTACCGTTTGGTGCGGTTTTACGGAAAATGATACATCTGCAAGGGCAATTCGGTTGTCACGGTTATATGAGAAGGTAAGATCTCTCAGCTCGATACCGATTGTATCCGATACCGGCGGTGTGTATGCAGTGCTTTTTTCATTCACTCCCGGATCAGTGTTGATCAGTTCTTCTATTCGTTTGAGCGATGCATTCCCTCGTTGGTAGATATTTACTGCAAAACCCATTGCCATCATCGGCCAACTGAGCATGCCGAGGTATGCAAGAAATGCAACAAGCTCACCGAGCGTAAATGTACCGTTTATGACCTGTTTTCCTCCGAAATAAATAATAATGAGACTGCTCATTGATATCACAAGCATAATAAGAGGATGAAATGACGCAGAGAGTTTGGCAAGATACATATTCTTTTTGAGATATTCAGCGTTTTTTTCGCCGAAACGAACGGTCTCCGCATCTTCGCGATTAAATGATTTGATGACAAAGTTCCCGCTGAAATCTTCTTGCACAAAGGTTGTCAGTTCAGAAAATTTTTGCTGTACCGCTTTAAACGTCAGATGGATCTTTTTTTCAAACAATAATACAATGATACTCACAAGCGGAAGCGGTATGACTGCCAAAAGCGTGAGTTTCGGGTTGAGATATATCATGAATGAAAGCGAGGTCGCTCCCATGAATATCATATCGAATATACTTACGACACCGAAAGAGAACATCATACGTGTCGCATTCAGATCATTCGTGGCGCGAGCCATTATATCCCCTGTCTCCCATTTCCCGTAAAAATGTTGTGAAAAGGTCAACAGACGTTCATATACGGTTTTTCGAATGCCGGTTGTGATACGATGAGCCATACGGATAAGGAAAAAACGCCACAAAAAGCGTAGCATATACACGGAGAGACCTAATATGAGGATCTTCAGCCCCGCCTGAATGAAGAGATTAATATGGGGTGCTTCAGCCTTTGAGAGTGCGTCGATCGCGCCTTTGATGACCAATGGGATTATCAGCTGTGCGCTATCCACCAAAAGCAAGAATAACAGTGCAATAAAGAACATTGACAGGTATTTTTTGAGATATTTTATCATTTGAGGTAATTCCACTCCTTTGTTGTATATTTGTCTTTGAGCAATGTGTCACGTAATTCGGATTCATGTGTATCAAGTTCACATATACGTGTGATACGTTTGAAAGTTGCTTCAAATCCTGCAATAATGGCTTCTCCGGTGTGATATGCATCCACCGGTGTCGATAGTTCGTTATTTACAGAGGTCGTATATTCAGAGAAAGCGACAATTTCCTCTTCGCTTGCTTTCGGTAACAGACAATCAAAAAGCCGTACCGCATCCACATCAAGAAGAATTGAACCGTGCTGAAGCAGATACCCGTTTGAGCGGTATTGTGCGCTTCCGACTATCTTTTTGCCGTGAACCGCGATCTCATATGATGAAAGAGAATCAAAGCACGCAGGCGAGCCGATGTGTTTCGCTTTTTTTGCAGGTGCGATCTCGCTTGGGACACCGAGTATGTTGAGACCTGCATTGAGTGCTTTACTGAGCTCCAAATATGAGTCGAGTGTTGTGCCCCCGAGGCCGTCACTTTGTGCAACCACGCAATAGGTCAATTCGCGATCATGTAATACTGCTCGGCCTCCCGTAGGACGTCGTATCACGTCATACCCGTGACGCGCACATGCATCAAGATCGGTTCGTCGCTCGATGCTCTGGAAATAACCCAGCGACAGGCACGCAGGATGCCAATCGTAGACTCGAAGGATAATCTCGGTAGAACCGCGTTCAATTGCGGCACGAAAGAGAGCTTCGTCTTCAGCCATATTAAAAGCACCGTTGTGGCCGTAGCTTCGTATAACTCGCAGATCAGACATTTTTCATCACCGCAAATGTCGCTTCGGCAGTCGCTTTTACAATGCCGTCTTGAATGAGTTCGGCTCCGGTCATAATAAGCGGTCCGCGAATGTCTTGTATGTGACCTTTCACGGTAAGCGAGTTATCACTTTGCACCGGTTTTCTGAATTTGACTGCTATATCACGTGTCACTGCATTATATCCTGAAAAAATACATGCTTTCGCCATTACTTCATCCAGCAGCGTGGTCACAATACCTCCATGTATGATGCCTTGCCAGCCTTGAAAGGTCGAATCGATTGATGTTGTGCCATTGGCGTATGTACCGTCGAACGTAAAGACAATATGAAGACCCGCGGGATTTTTATCACCGCAAACAAAACACAATCCATCGTCTTGTATCATTCTGTCCCCTTATCAACATGCATGAGTGCGGATGTTACGGTATGTACCGTCTTATCGAGAATATCGGATTCTTCACGGGTAAGATTCCCGTGTGTCTTAACCTGCAACATTTCAAGAACCGAGAGAGTGTAGTATACAAGGTCAATGTTCATTTCTTTTTTCCCGGAAGCGGGGTTTTCAATCTGTCCCAAACCCAATAATGCATTGGTTGCAAGAAATCCGACGTAATCATTGAATGCGAGCATCGAATACCTCCGTTTTTTCTCATGAGATTATACGTCAGAACGAAATGTTTGCAAGCGATAATATACAAAAATCGTATGGAAAGCGAAAGAGATTTCACGAAGTGAGATTTTCATGTTCCCTGAGAACAAGGGTGCTACGTATTAAAGTATTTTTAAAAAAATATTGAGGTTGTCAAGAATACACGTTGCGGCATTGAGTTAATGAATATCATTAGAGACAAGTAGCGGTTTTGTGTTTTAACAAGTGCGCGAAGAAGTTTGTTCACTTATTAAGTTAGTATATAAGACCTTTCTGAAATTCAAAAAGGTGTTGTTTTTTGTATATCGTGCCATGCGGGAGGGAATCAATTCCCATCTCGATAAGTGTTTCAATGTGTTCTATCGAGTTACATAATCATCAAAGGCCGGTAGCGTATGTGTAGGAGAAAATAGTATAACAACCTGAATACATTGTATGCCGAATTAGACGATCAATATTTCGACACGCGGTATAAAAAGTCAAGAAAGTTACTTTGTGACGTCGCATAGAGAAATGTTTCGCTTTACAAGTGCAATTTATTCATTATACTAACAATGAGGAGAAAATGAAGAGACGATGATAAAAACAGAGAGATCCCTTGATATAATATATACCTTTGAAAAAAAGCACGTGATGTTTTCTATAGACTCCGGCATTGCGATCGAAGAAGAAGGTGTAGTTGATTCATTTGTTGATAAATCCTTTACGGTCAAATTCGGAGCAATAAAATCTGACATTTCGGTCTATAAGCCAAATGCATCATTCATATTTACTCACAGTGAGCAAAATTCATTTTACACATGGAGTTCTCAGCTTATCTCCTTTAACGAACATTTGTTGCAATTCAAACTTCCGAAAAATTTCTATCAAGTCGATCGCAGGGAATACAGTCGTATTTCGGTAAAACCACGCACCGTGAAGATCACGGTTTTCATAGATGAAAAAACAATAGTACAGGGGTATTTGAAAGACATAAGCTTTGGCGGTATAGGCGTGGAACTGACACAGGGCGGGTTACTTGATTACAAGGGAATAACCGCATATTTCAAAATTGAATTTCCCAATGCATGTGCTTCGGGTACGGGAATTATTACCGCATCATTCAATGCGGGGCGCAATGTAGGGATTCGTTTTACCGACATCACCGAAGAAGCGCGTAAGGTTATGCAGGATTTCATATTATACGCAAAAACGATTGAAACACAACACGTGACCGCGGCGGAGGTAAGATCCGCTCAACAGACGAGCAGTGAAAAAAAACTAAGTCCTGAGGTTGCATTATTTCTTTCCGATACTCATGAAAAACTTGATAGAATTGCCAGAAAGACAGTGTATTATCTGAGCACGGTGAGTAATAACGAGCTGTTTAATCGGCTCTCGATGATTTTAAATGAAAAATATGTGCTCAAAAAAGCAACATCTCTGAAACATGACGATAATGCCGCCGCATATTTAATTGACATTGATACTATCTCAAATCTCGAAATGATCATCAGAAATATCAAATCATTGTACCAACATTCGCCGGTAAAAGTCATTCTTGTGGGCGATATGATCACGAAAGACATTGTTATTCAGGCATCGAAATGTTGTGTCACCTCTATTATAAAATTGCCGATCGAATCAGACCTTGCGATCTCTAAAATCCTGACCGCGTTGGAACAGTAAGAATCGTAATCATTTAAAATCGTGACTTGCTTTTTGTCTTGACACAAAAAACACCAAAAATGTCAAGGCTGTAAAAAATCAGCTACACTTCTTCGTATTTTTCCTACACCACATAAACTCGCTGCTCTCACACAGTATGCGCTGCTTAACGAAAAAAACGTTAAGGATGATTTCATGTAGAGACGGGTTTCAAACCCGTCTCTACGAGGTATCAAAATAATTCTTTCCCACTATTGCGAAATCGTGTAGAATCCTTTATGAAAAGCACACGAAATTATGGAGGATATATGCGTATAATCACGACGGTTCTTGTTCTTATGACATGCGGTTTGGCAATGGTATCGGCGGAGATCCAGGTGCCGGAAGGCGTGGAGATCACCGACACGAACCTGTGGACGCCGTTCGTGGAAGTGCTGCGCGTGCGGGAGACACCTGATCTCAACGGCAAAGTAGTCGCTACGATCAACCTGGGTGAGCAGGTAGAATACGCAGGGGAGACATCCGCCAATCAATCCACCGTGGATTTCAACGGAGAGAAGATCACCGATTCATGGATAAAAGTAAAACTCCCCGATGGGAAAACAGGATGGGCGTGGAAGGGATTTATGGTATCCTTAAAAAAGTACGCAAGTAAGTATATGCAGTTAGTTTATTATTATCCTTCAGAAATATTAAAGCCTCAGGTTTACAGTTACGATGGTGGACCTTCTGCATTTCGACCTTTTAAAGACCATAATATAAATGGTAAACCAAAAAAAACTTCTTTGGTATCATATTATATGCGACCGACATTTTCAATTGAAGAAGATAGAGTATTTGGGGTATCAATGAAGCTTGATCAAGAGAGTTGTTTGTATGTAGAGCTCTCTCTAGATAGTTATTTTGATTTATTTTACCCCTACATAATGTTTCGCATTATACAAAATGAGGTGGTTAAAAAAGAGTTATTTTCTGTAACACTTGTTAATAAAGAGATAAATTTACTTTGTTTAAAATACAAAAAGATAGAATCAACTGCAAATAATGGGAAAGGTTACTTTTTATGGCAAGGAAACGATGAAGAACTTTCTCGTATTTGGAGATTTCTTTATTCAAAAAAATATAAACCAAAAGAAGTTTTGCTTGCAACATGGCTTGGCAGTGGAAAAAATGACGTAAAAGATCAATTTCTAGAGGATTTAAATTCTTATAAATGTTCTTATAAAATAACACGATGGTATTTTTCTGCGATCATTATGTTTCAAAGTGTGATATTCTGAAAATGAATTAAAGGGCGGTTCACACCGCCCTTTAAAAATTATATGAATAGATTTACGTTTGCCTGACCGGCGCGTTCCAGATAAACGGCAACGCCGCCTACGGTGACGGCATCCATGAGTTCTTCCTTGGCTACGCCCATCACGTCCATCGACATCTGGCAGGCAACAAGCTCAATCCCGCTGTCGATCGCGCTTTGGATCATTGATTCCAGAGAATCCACTTTCTTGGATATCATACGATTGCGCATCATGATCGTACCCATACCGCCCATATTAAGTTTTGATAGTTTCAATTTCTTACTCGACGACGGGAGCATCAGGCTGAACATACGCCCCATGAAATCTTTTTTTACACTTTTCGCGGGTTTTCGTTTGATGACATTCAATCCCCAGAATGTAAAGAACATGGTCACTTTTGCGCCGGTGGACGCCGCACCGTTGGCTATCACAAACGACGCGAGTGCTTTATCCATGTCATCGCTGAACACAACGATCGTTTTACCGTTGCCACCTGACTGCATGGGTTGTTCTTTTTTTTCTCGTTTGGTAATAATTGCTTTTACCATACCTTTGTCGCTCGTCACTCCCGCAAGTTCATTGCCGGTGATACTGCACCATGACTTTACGTCATGCGCAAATCCGGGATCGGTGGCGGATACGATAAGTTTATCGCCGTTGTGCGCGGCTTCGATGGCTTTTTTCAGTTTCATTATAGGGCCGGGGCATTGCAAACCGCAGGCATCAACGTTTATTTCCGTGCCGCTTGCGGGAGACGATTCAGGGACTTGGTAAATCATATCGTCTTTATGAATACTGTCGTGCGCAAAGATATCCTCGTTGCTTTGCTTTTGCGTGGCATGTTCAAATGTTTTATAACCGCCTGAAAGATTGCACACTTTGGTATAACCGTGTTGCAATAATATTTTTAACGCGACATAGCCTCGTAAACCCACACCGCAGAATACTACGATCGTTTTGTCCTTCGGTAATTCACCCATGCGGGTGCGTAGTGAATCTATCGGTATATTGATCGCTCCATCGATAGAGCCAAGCGCAAATTCATCGGGTGTACGCACATCAAGAAAGAGTGCGTTTTCTTCGCGCAGACGCATGACATCATACCATTGCACAACTGTTATTGCGCCGGTGAGGATGTTTTCTGCTGCAAAACCTGCGATATTCACCGGATCTTTTGCCGACGAATAGGGTGGTGCGTAGGCATGTTCGATCTCTTCGAGGTCGTAAATGGTGCCGTTATTTTTCACAACCGCGGCGAACAGGTCGATACGTTTGTCGACACCTTCGTAACCGACGATTTGTGCACCAAAGAGCGTGCCTGTTTTGGGCGCAAAAACGATTTTGACACTCATCGGTACTGCACCGGGGTAATACCCCGCATGTGACGATGAATGTGTAATAGATGTGAGATACGGAATCTGTAAACGTTTCAATGTTTTCTCGGATACGCCGGTTGATGCAACGGTCAGATCAAATACTTTCGCGATCGCCGTGCTGATAGAGCCGAGGTATTTTCGTGTATTTCCAAAGACAATATTATCTGCGGCGATACGGCCTTGTTTGTTCGCCGGTCCTGCCAGATAGGTAATACCCGCTTCTTTGGTGATAGGATTGGCAAACTCTATGGCATCACCCACTGCATAAATATCGGGCGATGAAGTTTGCAAAAATTCATTGACGACGATCCCGCCGGATTTGCCGAGAGCAAGTCCTGCTTCTTTTGCAAGTTTGGTATCGGGACGCACACCGATCGATAAAATCACTATATCAGCACTGATCGATTTGCCGCTTGATAGATTGACCGCCAATGTTTCCCCCTTGCGAGAAAACGATGCGACCGCATCTTTCAAATAGAATTCCACGTTTTTTGTCTTCAAATGCTGATGGACCTCCGCGGCCATTTCATAATCAAGCGGTGTCATGACCTGTTCGGCCATTTCAACGATGGTCACGTTAATACCGCGATGATGCAAGTTCTCGGCCATTTCCAGACCGATAAAGCCTGCGCCGACCACGACCGCTTTTTTCACATGGCGTGAGTCAACAAATTCTTTTATTGCATCGGTGTCGGGTACATTACGTAACGTAAAGATCGCGTTGTCTTGAATGCCGGGGATCGGCGGTTTGAGCGGTTCGGCACCCGGCGAAAGGACCAATTTATCGTATTTTTGTTCGTATTCTTTGCCTGATGTAAGATCACGCACGGTGATCGAATGAGTATCGGGATGAATAGCGATAACGTCCGAATTAACTTTTACCGCTACATTAAAACGTGCACCGAAAGTTTCGGGGGTTTGTACAAAAAGCTTGTCACGCTCAGCGATCGTGCCGCCTATATAATACGGCAGACCGCAATTTGCATATGAAATATGAGCACCGCGTTCAAAAATAGTAATTTCAGCATGTTCATCAATACGACGTAAACGGGCGGCAGCCGTAGCGCCGCCCGCAACACCGCCGATAAGGCAGTAATTGGTCATATCAAGTATTTACCCTCTTCAATGGATATTACCGGGAATTCGATTTCACTGTTTTGTATCGCATCAACGGTTGCTTTTCCCTTTGTGGTAAGGGTGAAGAACATTTCTCTGCGGTCACGGGTACCGGTAGAGCGGCTGATGAATTTTCTTTTCTCAATATCCATCAGTACGCGTGAGATACGTGAATTGGATATACCTAAATGCAGGGCGATATCACTTGATTTGTATGGTTTATCATAGAGCAAACAAAGAATCATACTTTCATTCAAAGAGATCTCAAATTGATCTTCAAGTTGTTTTTCAAGAAGAAATAATACTTTCGTGACCTTTTTTAAGACGCAAAAATTCTGTTTCATAAATAATCCCCCTTTTTTTGAAACAAGTATAATAACAATCGGTTAGCATGTCAAGAAAATAGTTGCTACTAGCAATGGTATGCAATAAATAATCTTTATTTGCAACTAAATGTGTGCTATAATCTTGGCAATTCAACAGGAGGTTTGTCATGATTAAACCGCATTCAGTGATACGAGCTTTGGATTATGAACGGCTTGCAGGAAGCAGCGGAGAACGAAAGGCTACTGACTATCTCTGCGGGATTATTGCACGTTTGGGATTTGTACCGAAAGTAGAAGAATTTCCTATCGTCTCGTTTACAACCGGAACTGCGCTACTGCGCATAGCTGATAAGGAATATGTAGCGCATCCGTTCGGTATTAATAAAAGCACGACCGGTGAAGGGGAAATGGTGTTTGTGTCGAATCCCTCTGAGTTGCATTCATCATACGGTCGATATGCCGGTAAGATAGTGGTGATGTACGGGTATGATCGATCGATGTATCATGTGATGCGTGATAATGAGATCGCAGGATGTATTACCATCGGCGCACCTTTGCGTCAATCATCAAGTTGGTCGCATCGTCAAAAAGCTCACACTGAAGGATATATACCCTCGGTGTCGGTCGATTACTCGGCAGGCTTGTCATTATCAAAACTTGCGGGGACAAACGTTACACTTACCATTACGCAGGAAGTGCATGAAACGATCGCTCGGAATGTTGTCGTGGATGTTCCCGGCACGGGACTTGACCGCGCGATTACCTATATGACAGGTCATTACGACACAGTGGCCCGTTCACACGGCGCGACGGATAATGCAGGCGGTGTGGCCGTGATGCTTTCAGTCCTGGAAATGCTTTCAAAACATAGGCCGGCGCGTCGGCTGACGGCAGTTTTTTGTTCGGGCGAAGAATTGGGGCTTCGAGGGAGTTTGCACTATACCGAAACCCATAAAGATGAAATCATGAAATATGGCGCGAATGTCGTGAATGTCGATGTCGCGGGTGATATGCTTGGCACAGATTGTTTTATCGTGACAGGCACAAATCAACAGCTAGGCTATTATGACGGGATCACGCGAGAAGAAGGAATGGTGTTTCGCACCAGTCTTGATATTTATTCCAGTGATGCGATGCCGTTCGCGGTGTATGAGATCCCGTCGGTGAATATCGCGCGTTTCGGCGGAGAAGCCACCTTTTTTATTCATACCCCTGCCGATATCGCAAAAAGAACAAATGAACGCGGGTTAACGCCGACCGTGAAAGCAACGAAAAATCTCATCAGTCGATTGCTCAATGCGCCGGTATATCCGATCATGCGCGAGATTGACAGCTCTCTTCGTGAAAAGATCGAGAAATATATGTGGAATTGCACCTTTGAAGAACCAAAACTCTTGTGGAAAGAAAAATATAAACGTATATAATGATGTGAAGGAGGTATTTATGAAACAGTTTGTCGTTTTTATAGGCATTGTAATTTGGGGGTGTATTGCGTTTGCGCAATCAGGTTCATATGATCCGAATACGGGAGACTCATCGTTAGACAGTATGCTTATTAATGTCAATAACGAGGCACAGTCGGATTCAGTCACATTTATCGCGGAAATGTCGGTCGAGTTCAATGTACCGGAAACGACCATCTCACAATTATATGTAGATGAGTCGATCCAACCGGCTGATATATATGTCTTGCTTCTTATTGCACATGAGCAAAAAAAATCTCTTGATTCATTATTGCCGCTCTACAAAAAGAACCGCGGCAAGGGGTGGAAGGTAGTGCTGAAAGCGATGAATGCGCATAAACCCGCGATGGTGAAGTTATTAAAAAGCAATGCGGGCAAAAAGCAGAAAGCCTTACAAGAAAGACGTAAAATGAAAGAAAAAATAAAAATGAAAACTGATAAAAAAAATCCGAAATCAAAATAAACGTGTGCTGATGAAACTCATAATGAGGAGTCTGTATGTATACACCGCCGGTTGATATGAACGATAACGCTACTTTGCGTTATCTGACGCTGTTAGCAAAGCATTTCCCGACCATTGCCGCTGCAGGCACGGAAATCATCAACCTGCAAGCGATCCTTAATTTGCCGAAAGGCACGGAGCATTTTCTGAGTGATCTTCATGGTGAGCACGAGCCCTTTTTACATGTGTTGAAAAATGCCTCAGGTGTTATTAAACAGAAGATAAATTTATTATTTGAGAATGACCTCAACGAAGCCGATCGCAAATCACTTGCGACGCTGGTCTATTATCCCGAAGAAAAACTTCAGATAGAACAAGAGCGAAATCCCGATTTTGCCGAGTGGTGTGAGACCAAATTGTATCATTTGATTGAATTATCGCGATTATTATCTTCGAAATATACCCGTTCAAAAGTGCGTAAATCGTTACCGAAGGATTTTGCGTATATCATCGAAGAATTATTGCATGAAGATAAGAACCGTCACAACAAAGAGGCGTATTACACCGAGATCGTGCGAACGATCATATCTATCGAGCGTGCTCCGGCATTCATTACGGCACTTGCCCGTCTTATTCAACGTTTAGCGGTTGACAGATTGCATATCATCGGTGACATTTTCGATCGCGGTCCCGGTGCTGATATTATCATGGATGAGTTGATGCGGTATCATTCGGTGGACATTCAGTGGGGAAATCATGATATTCTGTGGATGGGTGCTGCGGCAGGCTCTCCCGCGTGTATCGCGAATGTGTTGCGAGTATCATTGAAGTATTGCAATACGGATACGCTTGAAGAAGGCTACGGTATCAATTTGCTTCCGCTTGCGACGTTTGCGATGCATACCTATGCACATGAGGAGAATATCAAATTCCTCCCCGTGATCCCGACAGGAAAAACATTTACCGAAGAAGACATCGAGCTTATCCGCAAAATGCATAAAGCGATCACCGTGATTCAATTCAAACTTGAAGGTGCGATAATCAGGCGACGACCGAATTTTAATATGGACGATCGGTTGCTTTTAGATCACGTACATTTGGACAATTTTACCGTGCGTATCGGGGATGCTGATTATCCTTTGAATGATCATTATTTCCCTACCGTTGATCCGAATGATCCGTACAAACTTACACCCGATGAAGAGAAGGTGGTTGAGCGCCTTCGTGCGTCGTTTGCGGCGAGTGAAAAGTTACATGCACATGTGCGGTTTTTGTATGCAAAGGGAAGCATGTATCTTGCCTATAATTCCAATTTGCTGTTTCACGGATGTATACCGATGGATGCAGACGGTAGTTTTACGACGATCACGGTGGGTGATGAGGCGTTTACCGGTAAACACTTTATCGATCGATTGGAACGTCTTGCACGAGAGGCATATTTTCACACATCAAAAGAAACGCGAGCTTACGGACTTGATGTGTTGTGGTATCTGTGGTGCGGTCCCAATTCGCCGTTATTCGGTAAAACGAAAATGGCGACATTCGAAGCATATTTTATTGACGATAAGACAACTCAAAAAGAAGCAAAGAATTCGTATTATCTGTTCCGTGATGACGTGAGGATGTGTGAAAAAATACTGAAAGAATTCAGCTTGGATCCCGAACAGGCACACATTATCAACGGACATGTGCCCGTGCAGGTAAAAGACGGGGAAAGCCCTATAAAAGCCGAAGGCAAGCTTCTCGTGATCGACGGAGGATTGTCGAAAGCATATCAGAAGAAGACGGGTATCGCGGGGTATACACTTATTTCAAACTCATGGGGCATGCAGCTCGTCGCGCATCAGCCGTTTGACACGACGCAAAAAGCGGTGGAAGAAGAGACGGATATCCTCTCCGCCAAAACAGTCCTTGAGCAGGCGGGTGACAGGTTGCGTATCGCCGATACTGATACCGGCAGGGAAATCAAACAACAGATCGATGATCTGATGATGCTCTTACATGCGTATAAGAAGGGGTATATTAAGGAGTTAAATTAAAAATTGGCGGAAAATCATGAAAAGATATATCATCATAAGTGTTTTATTTGTTTGCTTTGGAATGTTTGTTTTTGGTTTTGATAAAACTCAAATGATATTTCCCATAGAAATAAACGGTAAATTTGGTTTTGTTAACCAGGACGGGCATGTTGTTATGGAGCCTGTTGCGAATTCAATTGAACGCCTCAGTGATCGTTTTCTGCATACACCACAAAAATTTTATGTGTTTACTATTCGAGCTGGAATAAATGAGAATGTAAAATATTATGAGGGTTTGATCGGATTTGATGGAAAAATTATCTGTGATGCTCTTAAGTATACCAAAATTAAGCCCTTTGAAAACGGATATGCAGCGGTACAAGCTGATAAACTGTGGGGTTTTATCGATGAATCCGGAAATGAGCTTGTGAGTCCTCAATTTGATGAAGACAGTGATTTTAGAGATGGATATGCATGTGTGGTTATAAATAAAAAACATGGAGCAATTGATACTAAAGGTTCATATGTATTACAGCCGATATATGAAAAACGTTTAAGGTTGATAAATGATACGTTAGCATTTGAGGGACGACCATATAAAGTTTTTGATGTCAAAAAAAAGGAGTATGCTGAAGTTCCTTACATAATAGAAGATTATTTTTTTGAAGATCGTGCAAAAATTAAAAAGGACGGAAAGTTTGGCTTTATAGATAAACAGTTGAATATAGTAATTCAGCCTATATATGATGATGCAAGCAACTTTCGTTCAGATGTATCATTTGTAAAAAAAGACGGGAAATATGGTGCTATAGATTCATCGGGGAAAGGGATCATTGATGCTACATATGAATCACTCAGTTGGTTTATTGAAGGCAAATACTTTTTGTTTACAAAAGACAAAATGCAGGGGGCTATTGATTTTCAAGAAAATATATTTATAGAACCAATATATAATGATTTAATGAATAACGCTGGCACGCTTTATGCTCAGAAAACGGATGACTATGGGTTTATTAATTCTAAGGGAGTTTTTGTATCAAGAAGAAAATATCCTAACTTTCATATTGGTTACCCGGGTTTTAAAGAGGGGTATTGTGTTGTAAATGTTGGTGGAATTTTTAGCAGGGATCCGGATCTTGCTGCATTTGGCGGTAAGTGGGGGGTAATTGATGAAAATGGTATAATGATTATCAAACCGACATACTACAAATTGTATAACAGTTCAAATGGATTATTTCGATTCAGCATGAGCGATCCTAGTAATAAAACGATGTATATTGATAAAAAAGGGCAGAAAGTGAATTATAATGCCGCAGAAAAAGATTCAAACGGTGATTATATTTTTATAACAGGAGGAGATGGTGAGGGGAGAGGGCAAAAAAAAGGAATAAATGACTCTAAAGGAAATGTTGTTGTAAAACCTATTTATGACCAGGTGGCTTTTTTTTCAGAAGGCTTAGCAGCAGTCAATATCGGGTATAAAAGCATTCCAAATCAGGACATCTTCGAATTCGGGCGTTATGGATATGTTAATCGTAACGGGGAAACAGTGATCCCGCATTTATATAGTACTGCAGGTGATTTTATAGGAGAGAGAGCTATTGTGGGAAAAGGTCAAGGATGGGACGGTGTGATCGATAAGACCGGGAAAATAATAATTCCCGTGAAGTATGAAAAGATACTTCGATTTGGTAGATATTATTTTGCAGCTCTGGAGGCAGGATTGTGGAAAATATTCAATTCAAACGGCATGTTGCTTTTGGAAACAAATTATAAATATATCGCAGAACCATCTGAGGGGTTAGCGGTAGTATCGTCTACCTGTGAGCGTGAATACGATATTAATAGGAGTAGTGAAGGATACTTTGGCTACGCAGATGTATACGGAAAAGTTGTAATATCTGAAAAATATACGGAAGCATTGTCTTTTAAAAACTCACGCGCTGTTGTAGGTATAAAAAAGGACAATAAAATGCTTTATGGTGTTATAGACCGTCTTGGGAATTATATCGTTGAACCAAAGTATGATACTATATTCGAGCGAGATAGCAGTATGTTTATTTGCGGGCAAAGAACACAAGTTCAGTATAAATATTCATATGCACTTATAAACCATGATGGTAATGTTATAACAAATTCACCACATTATTACAAGCTCGAATCATTTTCAAACGGGAGAGCGCTCTGCGGTGTGCCAGTGAATGGAGATATTACAGTGTTAAAATATGGTTATCTGGATACAACAGGACATGAGATAATCACACCACAATATGAGTATGCCGAAAGTTTTTCTGAAGGGTACGCTTGTGTTAAATTGGGAGAAAAATACGGCTATATTGATGAAAACGGTAAAGTAGTGATTCCCATGCAATTTGAGCGTGCAAATAGCTTTAGCGAGGGATTGGCTTCTGTAAAAATAAACGGGAGTTGGGGGTATATTGATAAAAAAGGATCATTTATTATTCAACCATCATTTCATTCTGCGGGTAGTTTTAAGAATGGTGTTGCTCGTGTTGAGAATATTGACTATTTCGGGTATATTGATATAAAAGGTACTGTTGTAATCAAACCTATATTTACAGAGGCAGAAGACTTTTTTCATGGTCTTGCAAAAGTCGTTATCGACGGCAAGGATGCGTATATCAATACCAAAGGTGAGGTTGTGTGGAAGGCGAAATGAGAAGGTAATCACGTAATCGGGAGAAAGGGTAGCTTCTATGCTGAAAAAAATTGTTATTATTTTAGTGAGTTCGTTTTTTCTGCTTCACTGCAGTAAATCAGACGCAGTGTACATAAATAATGAAAAAGTCGATATGGTTTTCCCTGTCTTTGAGGATGGGAAATACGGATTTATCGATACAACAGGGCGAATGATCATAAAACCGCAGTTTGATCATGTGGAATTATTGAGGGAACAAAATGAAGAAACCAAACATTATCTCGTTGAAAATTACATCGAAACCAAAGATGGTAAATCAAGCCATAGGACTGGTGTTGTTGCTTTCAATGGTATATGTCATTCGGCACCTAAATATACAAAAATAGAACCCTTTTCAAATGGGTATGCAGCTGTATATTTAGAGGAAAATAAAAAATGGGGTTTTATCAATGAAGATGGGGATGAAGTAATAAAGCCGAAATATGATGAAGTCGGAACTATGCATAACAATCGTGTTTTAGTTCGTGTGCATAAGAAATATGGGATTATTGATAATAAGGGTAAGTATCTTGTTCCGGCGAAATTTAAAGAGCGTAATTTTTCTTTCTATAATGACAAATATATTTGGCGATGGGAAAATAGAAAAGCGTATTTGACAAAAATAAGTAGCAACAAAGAGAAGACGTTGCCATTTCAGGTTGTCGGTCATTTTCGTGAAGGAATGGCAGCGATGTCTGCATCGGGTAAATATGGTTTTATAAATGAAAACTTGGAGATTGTGATAAAACCGCAATTTGATAACATTCGAGATGGATTTAAAGATGGGTATGCCATAGTTGGTGAAAAAGGGAAGTATGGGATTATCAATACCAAAGGTGAATATGTTGTTAAACCGAAATACGACAGCATTCACTACAGGACTCCAAATGAGTTGATTCCGGTATGTATAAAAGATAAAGTTGGTCTGATTGATGTCAATGGTACTGTGTATATAAAACCGATATTTGATACTATTAATATTGAAGGAAATAATGTTATTTCAGCTTCAATAGGCGGTAAATACGGATATATTAACAAAAAGGGTGAATTTATTATAATTCAGAAAGAAAACGAGGTTATTGATTGTTTTTATAACGGTTATGCACGCTTTAATATTGATGGAGGTCGTCCGACAGATGAAATGTATAGTGAACGAACACGGGGTGCGTGTATGATAGAGCCTTCGGGGGGGAAATGGGGACTGTATGATAAAAACGGGAAAGTTGCAGTAAAATCGCAATTTGACTATATCGGGAATGTTTTCGATGGTCTTGTAAGAGTGAAGACAGGCGGATATAAAGATCGTGAATTTTTAACATCTAACAATACATTCAAGATAAATAAAGAAAACCAAATAAGTACTACTAATTTTATTCAAACGCAAACTATAAGTGAAAATCTTATTGAAATTTATAAAAATGACAAGTTTGGACTTATGGATGGCCAAGGCAATGTTGTTTTCGATAGTATTTCTAATTCTCCGTTTTATTTTAGAGACGGGTATAGTGTCTTTAGTATTGGTGGTAGCTGGATAGCCATGCATAATCATTATAATGGCGAAAAGAAGGGATTGATCGACGGCAACGGGAAAATAGTAATTCAACCCGTCTATGATGAAGTGTCTATCTTTTCCGAAGGCCTTGCAATGGTTGGAAATGGTTTAATTGTTGGTGGTGATGGCATTACCTACGGTAAAGTCGGGTTTATCAATGAATCGGAGGAGCTTGTTATCCCGATGATGTTTTCTCAAGCATATGATTTCAAGGATGGATATGCTATTGTTATGAATATGCAGGAAAATGAGGGAAAGTATACCTTCAAGACATATGGTGTTATCAATCATGTTGGGGAAGCAGTAATACCAATAGAATATGATAATGTTATATATATCACTGAAAAATGTTATGGAGTCCAAAAAAATGATACATGGAAAGTTGTTAAGATCACGCCCGAGGGGATTGAAGAAGAGCTACAATCATACACATATATTTCTTCATTTTCGGAAGGCCTGGCAGTTGCTGCGCGCGATGGTGAAATAGTTAATAATAAACTACAAAACGCGCATTATGGATATATTGATGCCTCAATGCAATTTGTTATAAAAAATAGCTTCGATGATGCCCAGCCATTCCGTAATGGAGTTGCCGTTGTTGGTGTAATGCAAGGAGATGTGATTAAATACGGACTAATAGACACTTCGGGGAATTATCTCTGCGATCCTCAATTTGATGGGATAGGAAATTTCAATAATGATCTTGCTGAAATTGTTCAAGTCACAAAAAACGGGAAAAAGAAATGCGGTTTGATTAATAAAAACGGGAAAATTATTCTATCTCCTAAATACGATGATATATGGCTTGAGCATTTTGGCGATAGTTTTATTTTCAATGATAGGATGAGGGTTAGTTATAAAGATAGTAATGATGATAGCAAAAGTATCTATGGTTACATTGATACAACTGGAAAAGAAATAGTAAAACCCCGTTATTCTGATGCTGCACACTTTAGCGACGGTTTGGCAGGTGTGAAAATCGGTGATAAATACGGGTTTATTGACGTGAATGGGAAACTGATAATTCAACCGCAATTTGACGAGGTCGGGTTATTCAATGAAGGATATGCCGCAGTGAAAATTGACGGTAAATGGGGATTTATCGACAAAACAGGCACAATAAAAGTCAAACCGCAGTATAAAGAAGTCGGAAAGTTCATAAACGGGCAGGCTACAGTTTATCCGATGAGCTATTACGGGTTTGTGGATACTAACGGAAATGTTGTTATACCTCCGATATACCAAAAAGCAGAGGACTTTTTCCATGGTCTTGCAAAAGTCGTTATCGACGGCAAAGATGCGTATATCAATACCAAAGGTGAGGTTGTGTGGAAGCAGAAATAGACGCATTTCTCTTGACATCTATTTTGGGGTATGCTACCTTCCGTTGTTCGTCTCGTAGGGTGGTATGATCACAATGAATGTGAGTATACGGCGAGACATAAAAGGAGGGTTTTATATGAAATGGTTACTTGGGATCATGGTGATCGTATTGTTATCTGTCGTTGCGTGCGGAAAAGGCAAAACGAATGACGTGCCTGTCGATAAGACAACGGAAACCGTCTCCACTCAAACCGATTCACCGTATGTCGGTTGGTTTAAGGGCAAAACAGAGTTTAGCTTTAAATCGGTGAGCGTTACCGAAGCATCACTCGGAAAAGCAAAGATCGTGGCGACAGTTACCTCAATGACCTATGCAAAAAACGGTATGGAAGCAATGAAAGAAACGACCGCATCGACTATGGGAAAAACCGTATTGCCGACCAAAACACTTGTGTATATCACATCAAAAGACGCCAACTTTGTTATCAATCCTGATACCAAAAAATACGTGCAGGAAGCCGGCGACATGAATGCGGTCATGTATTCAAAAGTATGGCAGTGGACACGTAAGCATTCCGATGCATACGACAGCGTATCCGGTGCAGGCAAAAAAGAAACAAAGACCGTCAACGGGGTTGACGCTGAGTGCTATACCGTGCAGGGCGTATTGTTCGCGTATGATGCCGACAAAAAGCTTCTTCAATACAATGCCGATCTTTCCGGCACGAAAGTGGTCATCAACTTTAGCGACTATGTGTCGGAAAATGTTGATGCATCGATTTTTGCGTTAATTGAAGATATCAAAAAAGACGGCTGGACAAAAGTCACTTCTTCTTCTGAGCTGTAATAGAGAGCGGGGAGGGTTCCCCGCTTTTTCTTCAAACAATTTTGTATGAAACTCATTGAAATATCACTCTATACGATATATACTTATTTAAGCCTAAGGAGTTTGTATGAAAAAAACAGTATTAGCGGTGTTGTGTGCGCTTGTCGTGTGTGCTGTGTATGCTGAAGAAGTCTCTTTTACCTATCAGCTGGGGAAAAGTCCCCATGAACTGATCGTTGGAGAGTATCAAATAGAGCAAATCATGGTTGGAGGATCGGATATAAAAAACACACCGTACGGGTATGTTCAATTTGAACGATTTGAACTTCGCGTGTGCGAAAAAGAAGTAGGCATGACAAAGGCTCAAACAATCAGCTTTGATCAAGATGAACTTGATGAGGGAATTATAAAGACGATCACCTTCAAAACAAAACGATTTCAAGTAAAATTGGAAAATATTATCAAACAAGACAATCCAAATGCGAAAAAACCACGTCATCCGAAATATATCGTAAAGTCGATCACGTATAAAGTGATTATCACCGATCTGTAAAGCTTTTTTCTTTACACGTATGGTTACTCCCGCCCCCTCTTTTATGAAGAGGGGAAAAGGGTGGTAAGTAATGATACCGTCTCGATTTGATAGAGCTTTGAACGCCGAAAACACATAGTTTGCGCGGTGTATTGTTTTTTATTGAATCCTTGCGACATTCAAAAACGTGCAATATTTTTTTATTCTTCACAGGAGTGATTACATTTTCAAAAAAAATGGAGTTTGGCACAAGTCTCAAATGGTGTGTTGAAAAAAGTCGAAACTGTAGTTACTCGTAGCGAGATTTTACGCTTCAGCATAGAGGCGCGCACAACGTAAATCACGGTAATTTTTGCAAAACCGTCAAATAGTTGTTTACGTCATTGCGATAGTCTGATAAACTTTTTATCACTCGCGTGTGTAAGTGAACTGTCGGAGGAGGTTATATGCGACGGATCTTTCGATCTTGTTTCCCCTTGGGCATCGGATTGACCATAGCAGTTTTGTTGAATCTTACGATCGGATGGTGGGGATTTTGGGTCATATTCCCATGGATAGGGTTTTCTATTACCACAGGAAGCATTATTCGTGAAGTGACATCCGGTGACCATAAATTACTCGGCAGGAAAGTGTCCCTTCTCATGATCCTACCGTGTTTGTTGCTTTTTGTACCGATCGTCAATAATGAAAATTTTCAACTCGAAGGTGTCGCGTTGATCGTTGCCGTCGGATTTTTCAGCAAAGGATTCATTCATTATGCAATCGCAAAACTATTCGGTCCATTGATATGGGGACGCGGATTTTGCGGGTGGGCATGTTGGACGGCGGCAGTGCTTGAGTGGCTTCCGATAAAGTCAACACAGAAAGTTCCTCCCGGAAAATACCGATATATTCGCGGTATAATGTTGATGCTTTCGATCGCATTCCCGCTGTATTTGATATTTGTCCTCAATTTCAACGTGTATACCGAGTATATCAATAAACAGGAAATGGTATGGATGTTTACCGGAAATGCACTGTATTATGTACTGGGGATCCCGCTTGCATTTATCATGAATGATAAACGAGCATTTTGTAAAGTCTTGTGCCCGGTGTCATTGGTGATGATGCCGACCACTCGGATCAGTGCGATAAAGATACGCCCAAAGAAAAACGATTGCATCGGTTGCGGAAAGTGTACCGCCGTGTGTCCGATGGGGATCGATGTAATGGCATATATACAAAAGAGAAAACGCGTCACATCGCCTGAGTGTATTTTGTGCGGAGACTGCAGAGTTGTCTGCCCCGTAAAAGCGATTTGAAGAAATAACACAGTATCGAACATTTCTATTGCCTAAACGCCGTCTTTCGCCTACTATAATTGCCGTATGGTTAAAGAACATGAGATATTTATTCGTATAGACCTCACCTATGTTGCATTCGTGAAGGGTATCATCGAAGCAGCAGACGGTTTGGCCTTTATGCGCGTTGAAAATAAAGCGAAACGCATTGTGCGGTTTATTACTACCGAGCATTTTTTGGGTAGGTTGAAGGCAATGCTTCGGGCATTACGCAAAACGATACCGTTTGAATTTGTCGACCCAAAAGAGGTGTATGATGAGTAAAGGACTATTTATAACATTTGAGGGTGGCGAAGGCACCGGCAAGACCACACAGATAGAACGCATTGCAGAATTATTCCGTACACGAGGTAGAAACGTCATTACTACGCGCGAGCCGGGCGGGTGTGAGCTTTCGGAACGTATACGCGATATTGTATTGGATCCTGAGTGTTTGGGGATCATTGATGCCAAAACGGAATTATTTTTATACATGGCTGCACGTACGCAGCATTTTAAACAGATCATCAATCCCGCATTGGAAGATAATGCAGTGGTGGTGTGCGATCGTTTTCTTGATGCAACGCTTGCATACCAGGGATTTGCTCGCGATCTTGGCATGGATGCGCTTTATGAAATGAATGTATGGGCATTGGACGGACGATTACCCGATAAAACTTTTTTATTTCTTCTCGACGCTGCGGAAGGATTACGCCGTGAACGCGTGCATGATCGGTTTCATTTTGAAAGTTTGAGTTTTCATGAAAAAGTGCGGGAGGGATATCTTCTCGCTGCAGAGCGGTATGCTGAGCGGATTACGGTCATTGACATCAATGGCAAAAGTGCCGATATGGTATTTGACACTTTATCTCGCGAGGTCAACGGGTTGTTATGAGAGATTACAGGGAATTTTTTTCGGCTATTATTGAGCGCAATGCACTCGCACAAAGCATTATTCTTTTGTCGTATTCGCGAACGCGTGCATGGGAATATGCGCGTTTTTTGTCTCAAAAGCTCCTGTGTGTTGATGATACATGCGAGCGTCGTGTCACTGAGGGAATTCATCCGGACATTGTCGTGGTCGGTGCATCCGAAAAAAACACCTTGCGTGTCGAGGATGTGCGTGCGGGATGTGAATTTGTCATGCAAACTCCGTATGAACAGCGCCGTAGGATCCTGATAGTCGATAACGCCGATCTTCTTTCTTCACATGAAGAAGCGGCGAATGCATTATTGAAAACACTTGAAGAACCTCCGTCGCGTGCAACGATCATTCTTATCACTACCGAGAGTGAGTCGCTGTTACCGACCATTCGATCGCGCTGTCAAACCTACCGTATATTTGAAGAAGATTTCGAGTCGTTTTCAACATGGTTCCGCTCGTTTCACGCTGAAGCACGGGAGACGGATGTATTATTTTTTTATGAACGGTCTGATATATTACCCGAGACTTTGGATCTGGATGATTTTCATGATAAATTTGATGCGTTTGACGTATTCATGGCATCTACACCGGAACTTGCCGACATATGTGATTTTGCAGACAAATCCGGAAGCAGTGCGGAAATGATGATATCTTTTCTGTATACATGGTGCAGAGAGTATATAGGGTATATGAACGGTATGCACCATGACACGACACTGTGGCAATCATCTCGTCGTGCCGCAGATAAAAAACTTGTCAATATCGAAAAAGTGCTTATAATTATGGACAAAACGGAGGCATGGCACGCGGAACGCCGCAGAAACATACAAAAAAAATATATTCTCGTATCATTGTTACTTGAATATTTCAGGGAGTTGATGTCATGATAGATGTAGTAGGGGTTTCCTTTTCCCGAGCCGGGAAAATGTATTATTTTAAGCCGACAGAAGAAGCTTTAGCGATCGGCGACCATGTACTTGCCGATACGGAAAAAGGGTTGATTGTTGCCCGCGTGGTGCAGGAACCTAAGAAAGTACCGCTTGAAGAGGTTGTTTTGCCGCTGAAAGATATTATTCGCAAAATGAATGATGAAGATTGGGAACAACTCAAAAAACTGTCTCGTGAAGAAGAAGAGGCGATCAGGACATGCGAAGAGCAGGTACGTGAGAATAATCTTCACATGAAGATTATAGGTGCACAATATGCATTCGATAAGGCGTATTTGATGTTTTTCTTTTCTGCAGACGGGCGTGTTGATTTTAGAAAACTTGTCAAGGATCTTGCAAAGATATTTCGCACTCGCATAGAGTTGCGGCAGATCGGTGTACGCGATGTTGCCAAAATGCTCGGAGGATTGGGCACATGCGGACGTGAATTATGTTGTAAAACATGGTTACGCGAGTTTGACAGTATATCCATAAAAATGTCGAAAGCACAATATATGTCTATAAATCCCAACAAGATGTCGGGTTTATGCGGACGCTTGATGTGTTGTTTGCGCTATGAAGAAGGTATGTATGAGGATCTTGCCAATGAATTTCCCGATATAGATGCGCGTGTATCGACACCAAACGGTGAAGGGATCGTGAAAAATATAAATGTATTCACAAAGCAAGTTTTTATACTTTTGGATAGCGGCGCTGAAGAGTTGATCGACAGCGTTGACGTAAAGGTGATATCGACTGAAGGTGCGCAAAGAATAAGCGAGATCATTGAAGTGCAGGACAAGGAGGGAAACGGAAATGGAGCGTAAGCCGTATTATCTGACCACACCGTTATATTATGTGAATGCAAAGCCGCATGTCGGATCGTCATATACCACCATCGTTGCGGATTGTCTTGCGCGATACAAACGGATGACCGGATTTGATGTGTTTTTTTTAACCGGTACTGACGAACACGGTACAAAAATATATGAGACCGCTCAAAAACAACAGCGCGATGTCAAACAACTTGTTGATGAGACTGCCCAATCATTTAAAGATGTGTGGGATAAGTTGGAAATTCGGTATGATTATTTTATTCGGACGACCGACCCGGATCATGAAGCATCGGTAAAAATATTTTTTAAAAATCTTATGGATAAAGGCGATATCTACAAAGGGACTTATGAGGGATGGTACTGTGTGCCGGATGAAAAATATGTACTCGAAAAAGAAATGGGTGAGAACAATACATGCCCCGAGTGTGGACGACCGTTAACCAGACTGAAGGAAGAGAATTACTTTTTTCGATTGTCAAAATATCAACAAGCACTGATCGAGCACTATGACAGGAATCCGGATTTTGTTCAGCCTGATTTTCGTCGTAATGAAATGCTCGCACGTCTGAAAACCGATACACTTATGGATTTGAGTATCAGCCGTAATAAGAATGTTATGCCGTGGGGCATCTCGATGCCCGGGGATGACAATCATGTCATTTATGTGTGGTTCGATGCTTTATTGAATTATATAACAGGCCTCGGGTACGGGAAATCAGATGTATCAAAATTGGAAAAATTTTGGCCGGCGAATGTGCATTTGATCGGGAAAGAGATCAACTGGTTTCATTCCATTATATGGCCGGCGATGTTGATGGCGGCAGAGATACCGTTACCCAAATGTGTGTTTGCACACGGATGGTTGACGGTAAACGGTGAGAAGATTTCGAAATCCTTAGGGAATGCAATTGATCCGATAAAGATATGTGAAGAATACTCCATCGATGCATTTAAATACTATATGCTCCGTGATATCAAATTCGGACGCGACGGGGATTTCTCGTATGAGAATTTACGTAAACGTATCAACTACGATCTTGCTAACGATTTGGGCAATCTCGTCAGTCGAACATTGCAAATGGTCACAAAATATTTTGATGGCTTTATTCCCAAACCGGATGAGGCGGTCACGGAAATTGACAGTGAGTTGATCACCATGGCTGCTGCGGTGCGTCCGAAAACCGATGCACTGATAGATGCGTTTGATTTTACTGAAGCATTGGAAACGATTTGGCATTTTGTGCGTCGAACCAATAAGTATATCGACGAAAATGAGCCGTGGAAACTTGAGAAAACAGGCAATAAAGCACGTCTCGGTTCAGTGATGTATAATTTATGCGAATCAATACGTTATATTGCATTATTAATCGCTCCATTTATGGAGAATACGTCGCGGAGAATTTTCGATCAATTGGGAGTGCGTGCCGATCAGGAACTTGCTGATGGTTTTGAGCGCTTGCAGTGGGGATTATTGAAAGCAGGAACGATCGTCAATCGTGCGGAAAATCTTTTCCCGCGTATTGAAGAACCTACATCTGTCGAAGAAAAAAAACCGGTAGAAAAAATCAAAAAAGAAGATAAGCCAAAAGAAATCGTGCCGGGAGTTATTACCATTGACGATTTTATGAAAGTGACGCTTCGCGTGGCGGAGATTCAGAATGTTGAGGATATAGAGGGCGCTGATAAGCTTTATAAACTAACGGTGTCGCTCGGTAATGAGACCCGTACTATTTGTGCAGGTATTAAACCGTATTACGCAAAAGACGAGCTTAAAGGCAAACGTGTTATCGTTGTCGCAAATCTTGCACCTCGTATGCTGCGCGGTATCGAGTCACACGGGATGCTGCTTGCCGCTTCGAATGAACACGGGTTGTCGATTCTCACCTTACAGCGTGATGTTGAAGGAATCATCGGTGCAATCGTGAAATAGATCTTATGAACTTATGATGCTCAAAAGACGCACTTTGGTGCGTCTTTTTTAATTTCAATGAATATTTTTGTGAAATCTACAATATTTTCATTGCGATCTTTACGAAACTGAGATCTTTGCAAAACTATCATTTTTTAACGTTGTGCCCACCCCAAACCCCTCCCGTGAAAATCGGGAGGGGCTTAAAATGTTCTATAGTGGGGACTTCGTCCCCCCACCCCTTTTTAGAAAATAAAGATAATTTAGTAATTTTTAATTTTACAAAAGGTCTCAAACTGTACTATTTTGAATTTGTGCCCACCCCGAACCCCTCCCTTTTCTTTTTGGGAGGGGCTTTAATTTTCGGTTACAGACACGGCATGCCGTGTCTCTACACCGTCCCCACACCCCTTATAAAACAAAACTAGAATAGTAAAGCCGAAGCAAGCTTCGGGGAATTTGCCCCATTTAGATTAAACTTGCAGGATTAGTAAAAAATGATTATAATAAATGCATATGTAAGGGGAAGTAATGACAGAAAAAGTTAGATTCATCAGCTTAAAACTCATTGGATATCTGGTGTTGTTAGGCGGTGTATTTCTTCTCACAACTGCCTTTTTTACTCTTTTCCATAATGCCAAAAATGTACCTTCCGTGCTGTCGAGTGGCGATCCCCAGATCACATTACAACGTGCTGAAGATGGTAAAGGATTTCAGGTGACCGATCTTGCGACAGAAAGCCCCGCTTATGCAGCAGGATTGCGAGCGCACGATGTGGTAACCGCAATTAACAGTATTTCCATCACCGATAAAGTGTTAAGAGATTTTGAATTTCGAGGTATGGTTCCGGTCACACTTACTGTCATGCGCGATACCGCGATACTATCGATTACCTTCGCTCCTCGTTATTTGCCTTTCAGAAGCAGGGTATTGACATTATTTATTATGCTTCTTATTCCGACCATATTTCTTCTTTATGTTTTTGTAGGGCTCTATGGTCTTGCCAACAGCCCGTTTACACGAATTACGATTCTTATTGCGTTAGTGTGTTTTTCAATAGGAGGACTTGTTTTTATTCCTTTTAGAAATGCAATGAATGTTCCCGAATCATTTCTCGAAATATACAAAACCGGCGTAGAATGCATACGGATGTTTGTGTACCTTACTCCTTCATTATGGTTGTTTTTATTTCTCAATTTTCCTGAAAAGAATACCTATTATAAAACACATAAATGGATAACGCTTTTTTTAACATTCATAGTTCCCGCAACGATTATTTACATTTCATTTTATCGATTTAATTTATCTGATAATTTCTCGAATCGTTTGATTTTTCAGTTTATTTTTTTTACGATCCTGTTGTTGTTCATCAGCATAGGAGTGCGCCTTCTCCATGCAGGGAAACTTTCAAATACAACCATTTTGCGGAGAAGACAATTCAGACTTACGCTTTTCGGATTAACGTTCGGTGCCATTTCATTAGGAATCGGTTTTATCGGATTGCTTATATGGATACCGTTTCAAGAACAATTTATGACGTATTCTCTTTGGGTGTACTTATTTTTTGTGACCGCCCAATGCGGTTCTTTGATCATTCCGCTTACATTTTTAAACAGTTTTTATCACAATCAGTTGCTGGAAACGGAGACCATTCTTAAAAAGAGGTTATTGTATTCTGTTATAACACTCGCTATTCTGGGAGCCTATACAACAGGGCTTATATTGTTGACGGGGTCAATGCTGAGGGCGGGCGGAGTACAGGATTACACTATTATTGTCGCACTCATCCTTGTGACTGCCGCTACTTTTTGGCCGATCAATAATTTTATTCATAAAAAATTGGAACGTGCAATTTTTCCGGATAGGACGTTGTTTAAAGAATTATTTCGAGAGTTTTCTCGCTCGTTTCCGTTATATAATGATTATGAAATGTTATCTGAATCAGTTCGGGCGTGGTTCAGATCGGTTATGAATATCAGTACGATACATATTCATTCATTTGACATCGAACACGAGAAAATGGTTATCAAACCTGAAGATAATGCAAGCGTTGTACATGTGTGTTCAAACGGCCTCGTGTTTTACTGGGATGAAGTTGGCGAGAACAATGCCGTAACGGTCAATTCCGAAGAATACTTGTGGGCGAAGGAACACAAGATCGCGCTTTCCCTTCCGATAATTGTACGCAAGGAATTAACAGGCATCATGAATATCGGTATTAAAACGAACAATGATGATTTTACCGGTCATGAATTGGAGATTTTTCGATCAGCAGCTGAAAATTTGGGAGTTGCGTTGCAGACATTACAGTTACGCCGCGAGTATGCAGAAAAGCAACGCCTTGATCGAGAGCTTGAAGTAGCTCGCGATATCCAAATGAGATTATTGCCGACCGTTATGCCAAAAATTCCGGGTCTCATACTCCATGGCGCATCAAAACCATGTAATGAGGTTGGCGGCGATTATTATGATGCCATCGTCATTGATGATCACAGGGCATTACTTGCGATCGGTGATGTGAGCGGAAAGGGTGTCGGCGCAGCGATGCTTATGGCGAATCTTCAAGCTTCTTTAAAGATTGCCGTGCGATTTAATCGCTCACTGAAAGAGATCACTCAAGAATTGAATTCATTGATTTATGAGAATACCGGCCCTTCCGAGTTTATTACGTTTTTTTGCGGTTTGTGGGATTCCAAAAAAGCAACAATAGAATTTGTAAATGCCGGCCACAACCCTCCGGTATTAATTCGTGATGACGGGGCGACAGATTTTTTGTATCCGACCGGTATTGCGTTAGGACTTTTGGGAGACAGTACGTATACGACAGACAGTGTGATGATGCATCACAATGATCTTCTGTTTTTATATACTGACGGGATTGAAGAGGCGTTTGCACCTACCCATGAGCAATTTGGAATTGCGAAGATCATTGAGTCCTTACGACACCAAAAAACCAAAGAACCATGTGCCATAGCTCACGCGCTTTTAGGAGAAGTTGAGGCTTTTTCTCATGGTATCAAACCCTATGATGATATGACACTGATTGTTGCGAAAAGAAATGAAGTGAATGTTTGAGGGTTGGCTAACGAGGTAATGAAGGTTTTTTGTTCGGCGGATATGCGCTGACATGTTTCACTAATTCCACACGATTTTTCACATTGATTTTTTTATAAATATTATAAATATAGAACTTGACGGTATTTTCTGCGATACCTAATTCACTTGCAATTTCCTTGTTCAGTTTGCCGTCGCAGATGAGTTTGATGATGGATAATTCTCTTTCATTAAAGCCGTAATGGTCAAATAGTTCTTTCATTTTTTCAATGTCTGTATCCGGTTTCGGATAAAGATTTTGCAGAAAAGGAACAGCAAAGACAAACGGTATAATATTGTTTATTAAATACTCAAGAGAATCGTAATAATTCCACAGATGGAAGATATCGTTCATTAAAAGAGAAATCGTTTCCAGCGAAAAATACAACCCCGCAAAATACAGCATCATCTTTTTGTTGTCTGATGTTGAGCGCAATGCTCGAATAAGCGTGAATCCTAACGAAATGTAAATTATTATGCGGGTAATAAGATTACCGATCCCGGAAATATGCATGATTTTGTATGCAGCATCTCCCAGAAATATTTCGCTGAGAGTCAGTGTGATAAGAATAACGATCAATATGACATGAGCTTTTTTTGACAAACATCCATACGATACAGAATAAATGATAGAGAGGTAATAGAAAAAAAATATTGTTGAAGAACAAAGAAACGCAAATTCAAAAGCATTGTTGATAACAGATGCATGATCTATCGTGATATTTTGAGTTATCAGTAATCCTTGATATTTGATAATAAGCCGTAATAATGCACCGACAGCGAAAAGAATCAAAAAAGCTATAAATTTTTTGGTTAAATGATTGGGGCTGATATTGTTAAATTGAGTGACTTTGTATATCGTCATGCTTGCCAAACAAAGAGACGCGATGTAAATAAGAAGAAGAAAGTGGTCCATGCACTCTTTTACCACAAAAATCGTTGTACGTCAATGTCATATGGGCTTGTGGTAGGACATAATAAAAGTGTGCACAGCAGGGCAGTTGTGTAATAACGAGATAA
>CAYRFE010000032.1:0-37174 GCA_964423645.1 uncultured bacterium
GGGAGCATGCCAGATAATATGACGAATGCCGTGTTCTTTAAAATACTGTATGGTATTGGACACAACCACAACCGCTAATCCTTGCCGGCGATAGTTTTGATCGGTGATTATGCCGATCTCTACAGCATCAGAATTGTGGAAATCAATATGACAGACGGAAGCGACGGTATTTTCCTTCAGTAAGCAAAAGCCTCTGACGCCGTTCACATTGTCGGTCCGTTCGCACCACTCATCAAGAATTAAATCAAGGTTTTCAGTAGTGTTAGAATTCAAAAAATCCTGTGTAACCGGCTGCAGAATGAAGCCGTCGGGAATCGCCGAAGGGGGCTCAAGACTCCGATCATTATTCCAGCTGAAAAGATATGCAGGATTCCATGCGGCCTCCATCGTTCGGAAAATATCATGTACCGACTCATCCGCTTCCGGGTGAAGGAACATTTCCATAGCGGCTCCGTTTTCTTCAAATTGATCACGCAACACTGTTTCGGATAGGGCTTTCTGCCATGTTTTCAACTCGTTCCCCGCACTTTTAAGCGTCAGGTAACAACGCTCTTCTTCATGTGATAAAATTGCCGCAACCGTCGGGTTTTGAATATCGTCGACATAGACCGTTCCTTTTGCGTTGCCATTGAGCACCGCTTGTGCAAACAATGCGTATGAGTCCCCTTGTAACAGAGGAAGAATTTTATCGGCATTCGGGTTTTTAACGTTATGTAACATCATCGGTTCCTTTCTTGTGTAGTTCATAATGAAGGACTTCTATATTTTAAATAAGGACATATTCATATCCTAGCACGGTGGTAAAAAGTATTGTGCCCTTAAGATCGTTTGTTATTTTTTCTATGTTTATTTTTAACCACTTGCTCTGTCGGATAATAAAAAATTCATAAAGGTCTACCCCCTTCGGAAAAAGTGTTATGCGATGTAGTATAGTGTCCTTTTTCAGTTTTGCAATGTCATATCGGGATGAATTAAACAAATTTTAATGAAATAACTTCTAATGAACTATCTTGTAGCATACTACGAGATAACCGAACAAAACTATATTTGTTTGCCCACCCCAACCCCCTCCCTTTGACTTTGGGAGGGGTTTAATTTCTAATATAGCGAGTACTTCGTCTCCGCACCCCTAAAAATCCAATAACGCCGAAGCAAGCTCTGGGGAATTTGACCTATTTCGATTACAGTGTAAATTATTATCTAGTTTTTTTCCTGCTAAAATTCTCTTGAAGCACAATTCAATGAAGATGAACGGAACTCAATTTTTTTAATATTCAACTGATCTTTCAATAATTCATAAAATACAGTACAGAACCATTCACATGTAGATGGGCCTTTACTAATAGCTACCCTGCTTTCAGGATATGATTTAACTAATTCGTGGTTTATAGCTTTTGCTGGTGTTCCAAATCTATTTGTTGTTCCTTTCATTCCCGTTTTCTCATATCCTTGCAAAACTAAATCAAGCAAAGGGTCGCCTTCTTGAAAAATCGTTGCATGCATGAAGTTGTCGGCTACTGCCCATGCCAGTTTTTGTGCTTCTTTAACCGGATAAGCATAATTGTGATTGTTTAAATCGCCTTCAATTTCTATAGTTAAATAACCTGAGTGTCCATGAAGATAACTTGCTTCTCCCGGATAATTCATAAATCTGTGTGCATACTGAAAATCCAATTTCACAATGGATCTGTACTTGCCGTTTGCCATACTATACTCCTCCTTTTTTAAGGTACACCTTTTATACCATTAGTGCATTTCGCTAACCAGACTTTTTTCTTTTTTATCCCCTCCTTTTTTTAGTTGCCAATATTTACTATATAGTAATAATTACTATTACCTAAGAAAAATTTTTTACTTCCCGCTACACTTCAAACAAACACCTTCCAATAAAACCCTTTTATTGATAATTACACCTTTCTTCAGTATTACTTCCGGTATGTCTATATCGTTGTACGCCTCATACTCAAAATCATAAATTGAGTGACACTTTATACACCTAAAATGATGATGCTGGTTCAGATTTGGTTCGAATCGCATCGGCTCACCGGACCCCTCTACAAGATTAACGATGCCGAGTTCCGTAAAAAATAGTAACGTCCTATATACAGTATCAAAAGAAATATTCGAGAGATGATTGCGCACTCGTTTATAGATAGCTTCTACCGTGGGATGGTCTTGTGCGTTAAAAAGCTCATCAAAAATAAAGGAACGTTGCGGGGTAATTTTAAGACCCTTCTCGGCGCACTTTTCATGAAACTTCTTTTTTAACTCTTCATAACTTAATTTCATATTATTAGTATGTAGTAATAATTCTTATTTGTCAATAGCCTCCAATAAAAATATTGTGTAACCGGCTGCAGAATGAAGCCGTCGGGAATCGCCGAAGGGGGCTCAAGACTCCGATCATTATTCCAGCTGAAAAGATATGCAGGATTCCATGCGGCCTCCATCGTTCGGAAAATATCATGTACCGACTCATCCGCTTCCGGGTGAAGGAACATTTCCATAGCGGCTCCGTTTTCTTCAAATTGATCACGCAACACTGTTTCGGATAGGGCTTTCTGCCATGTTTTCAACTCGTTCCCCGCACTTTTAAGCGTCAGGTAACAACGCTCTTCTTCATGTGATAAAATTGCCGCAACCGTCGGGTTTTGAATATCGTCGACATAGACCGTTCCTTTTGCGTTGCCATTGAGCACCGCTTGTGCAAACAATGCGTATGAATCCCCTTTAAGCAGAGGAAGGATTTTATCGGCATTCGGGTTTTTAACTTTATGTAACATCATCGGTTCCTTTCTTGTGTGGTTCATAGTGAAGATATCAGTAGTTATGTTTTTTGTCCATAAAAATAAAGTGATATCCGTATGCTCTGCACCATTCATTTCCACTCGTTGTATATTATTTTTTGAATTAGACCTTTGCAAAATTCAAAATTTACATATTTTATTTTTAGATCCAGTGATACTTTTGCACCAAACCGCGCGTCCCATCACACCCTTGATCGCTCCGAGCATCAACCCACGACCACGTTGTGCGGGAATAGGCGGGGGGGGGGCAAAACACATAACAGCGTGACAGCTTGAATACTACAGGATAACAAATTTTTTAACCGTTGACAATACATTGTCATTCATGTATTATTGTGTTGAGATAATTACGAAAAAGAGGATTAATGGCATACAATAATACTTTCAGCAGTTTAAGCAAAAAAGAAACCGAGCTCATTGCTCGATTAACCTATGAAAAAAAGTCAATTGTTACGATCGAAGATATAAGCATCTATATATCAATGAATAAAGCATCTCGAAACAAGCTGATCTTTTCATTGATGCAAAAAAAAATATTACGCTCAATTAAACGTGGCGTGTATCTGTTTACACCACTCGAAGCTCTTTCTACCGGGAAACAAGTCAATGAATATTGCATACCCCCTCTTTTTTTTCCGAAAGGAAATTACTATATTGGGTACTCCACGATGTATAATTATTACGGATTTACAGAACAATTATTTCAAACCGTATATGTATTGAATACGGATTATAGCCAAACACGAATCATTTCAGGGATCACGTATAAATTTACAAAAATTACACCGGATCGCCTTTACGGATTAACGACTCTGGTCATAGATAACACAACGATCACTATCAGTTCAAAAGAACGAACTCTTATTGACCTTATGTATTTCAATAACCCTGTGGGCGGCAGTGAACGTGCCGCAGACCTATTTAAGCAAGTTGTCTCACAGACTGATTGTGACCGAAAAGCTCTTATAGACTATGCGGTCAAGTTCCCTGTTATATCAATTCGTAAACGCATTGGGGTGCTTTTAGAAGATTTACAGTGGAGTAATTCTGAGTTAGAGCCCTTAGCAAAGAGTGTGCAAGACTCATCAATAATATCGTTTGGCAAATCCCGAAAAGGAATAATTAATAAGAAATGGCGGGTTATAATCGATGCTTCACAAAAATCCTGATTCATTCAAAGAGATTCTGAGCCACACAGCGGCACAATTACATCAATAGTACTGCCATTGAATGCATGTGGCAGTAACTTTGTAACAAAATATTTACACCTTACTGTTTAACCTCAATCCGCGCTTTTCATCACACCCTTGATCGCACCGAGCATCACCCCACGACCACGTTGTGCGGGGATCGGCGGGGAATGCTATGAAACAACAAATCTCTGTACCAAGATTCAGCTATTTTAGAACAGGAACCAACACGATGTGCGAAGGCATTAGTCTAATAATATTCTTTGATATAGTCATATGATTTATTGAATAATTCTTCATCTTTATGAAGTTGATATTTAAGTAGAGTTTTTCGTAGTGATTTTTGTACTTCTCTTTCGCCAGGGATTGTATTTTGCCATCCATCAAATCGTACTAACCGTACAATTTCGTCAATATCATTCACTATTCTTTCTACAATGGCAGGTGTCTTATCAGTTTTTAGCTCAAGAAATAAATCAGTCAAAGCTGCCTTTGCGGTTTTCGCTTGTTCGCCATTTTCTTGTTGCTTTTCAGCTTGTAATGTCTCTTTTGCTATTTCACAAAGATGTTTAATAAATTCTATACTGTTGATTAAACCTTTTTCCGCTTTATCTCTCAGGGCTTCCAGTCTCTCGCTGAGTTTTTTAAATAACGGGTTGCCTTTATGCTTTCCAAGTCTACCTGTCAATATTTTAATAACTTTATCGGCGTCTTTGGGATTTTTACTATTCATCAAATTATCAATAATATCTGCATCAAGAATAACTTCATCCATCTCTTGGTTTATACCATGAACATGGATGTGCTCATGAATCAATGCAGTTGTCTGTGCGCCTAAAGCATGCCATAGTAATCTTCCATTATCATCTGAGCCAGGCTTAACCGAAGTATAAACTTGTGATAACCATTTATAATCTTTCTGATATTTCTTTAATACATCATCGGGAGAAAGGGCTTCCCATAGCTTCGATAAAAAACTAAAATCCTTTGCAAACGCATCGCGTTTTTCATTTGAGCTAATGCAATCCTGGGCTTCTTGTAATCCTTCAAAACCTTCAATACTTCTATCCATTCCTTGAAAATGTGATAAACAGAGCGCAATCTGTGTCGGCAATTTATCTTTTAGCTCTTGTAAGTTGGTGATAACTTTTTTAACAGACTCTTCATCAAAAGCCAATGCATTTGCTGTATCATCGAAAACACCAAAATAATCGACAATTCGTCCAAATGTTTTATTGGGAAATAAACGGTTTGTACGGCAAATTGCTTGAAGCAAGGTGTGATCTCTGAGCGATTTATCAAGATACATCGTCTGTAAAATGGGTGAGTCAAAACCGGTCAAGAGCTTGGCTGTAACGATTAAAAATTGGAGCGTAGAATCAGAATCATTAAATCTCTCAATTACTTTCTCCTGCTGGTCTCTATCCATCGCATACTTTTGTTTAAAATCAAAATCATCATTTGCCGAAGTGCTTATCACAACGATACTTGATTCGGGCGGTAATAATATATCAAGTTCTTCTTTATATTGAACACATGCATATCTGTCAGGTGTAACGATCATGGCCTTGAAGCCTTCCGGCCCGACATGTTTTTGAAAGTGTTCGGCAATATCTTTAACTATTGTTTTTACACGCTCGGGTGACTTGAGAAACACTGCCATTTTTGCGGCTTTTTGGCTGAGTTTATTTTGGTCTTCTTCGCTTAAATCATTTGCCATTTCCTTAAACGCAACATCAAGGCCTTCTTTATCTATGTGATAATCAGGCAGGCGGGGTTCAAAATGCAAGGGAAGTGTCGCATTATCACGGATACTGTCTTGAAAGGTATACCGGCTTAAATATCCGTTTGTATCTTCGTCAGCACCGAACGCCCAAAAAGTATTTTTATCAGCTTTATTGATAGGAGTTCCGGTTAATCCAAATAAAAACGCATTAGGAAGCGCACTTCTCATTTTTCGTCCAAGGTCGCCTTCCTGAGTTCTGTGGGCTTCATCAACCATAACAATCAAGTTGGCCCTTTTATTCATGTCAGGATAAGCATCTTTGAATTTATGAATCATCGTGATAATGATTTTTCGAGTGTCTTTTTCAAGTAGATCGTGAAGTTCTTTAATATTATCAGTTGTAACCAGATTGGGTATTTCGGCAGTATTAAATGTAGCGGTAATCTGCGTATCTAAATCAATTCTATCAACAACAATCATGACAGTCGGATTGTTAAGCTCTTGCTGTTTGCGCATCTTTTGTGCGGCAAAGAGCATTAATAGCGACTTTCCGGACCCTTGGAAATGCCAGATAAGACCTTTTTTAATTTTACCTTGTTTGACACGCTCAACAATCGCATTTGCGCCTTCATACTGTTGATAACGACAGACTACTTTAATTTTTTTCTTTTTGCTATTGGTCGCATAAATTGTGAAGTATTGCAAAATATCCAAAAGCGTCGATGGTTTTAAAAGGTGGGTAATCTGCTTGGCGATATCCTGTAGTCCAGCAAAATGGTGTAATATATCTTTTTCGTCTTCCAATCGCCAGGGAGACCAAAGCTCCAACGGTGTTCTTACGCCACCGATAAAAAGCTCTTTTCCTTCGGTGGCAAAAGAAAGCACATTGGGAACAAATAATTGCGGAACCGCATTTTCATAAATCACATGGATGTCATGTGCGCCATCCAGCCAACTAACGGCCGGCCTTACCGGTGTTTTAATTTCACCGATCACCAGCGGAATACCATTCACGATCATGGCGATATCAGGTATTTTGGTTTCTCGCGCGCGAATTTTGAATTGATTCGTGAGCAGATATGAGTTGTTGTCGATTTTTTCGAAGTCTATCAATCGAATATTTACATGCTCATTGTTTTTACCGATAGGCATTGAGATTTCGCCACGCAGCCATTTTGCAAATTCTTCATTTGCACGCACGAGCCCCACATTTCCAACAGCTAGAAGGATTGCCCGCAATTTATGAATGACTTCTTCTGCTCTTTCGGGATTTTGTGCAATGGCGGGATTAAGCCGAATGAGTGATTCTTTCAACTCCTTTTCAACAAAAACATCGGTAATTTCACGAGGAAGTAATTCCGGCTGAACATATTTCCATTTCGGCTCATCGCCGTATGGAACCGAATCTTCTTTTACCATGCCATGTTGCACCTGATTCAGATTAATTCCGGTGAGCTGGTGGATTATGAAATATTCTACACTGTTAAGTTCGTTAAACGCACTCATCCTAAAATCTCGCTTAATAGTTTTTGTTTCAGATTTTGCAGGGTGACTTTTTGTTGTTTGAGTTGAATCCTGGTAACATCAAATTGTTTGAAAACTGCGGTCAATTCCTTTTGTTTTTCTTTTTTAGGCAAAGAGAATTCTTGGGAAGCTAATGTTTTCCATTTGATAGTTGGAGATAGCGATCCTTCGGAGATTTGGACGGCTCTATTCATAAAAACATCGGATTGCATGAAAAAGGGCAAAAAGTCTTTTTCGATATTGTCGTCATTTGCTCTTAAAATCATGCTGTGGGCAGAGGCAATACCGTCAAAATGTGAGACGGCTACTTTGCGTTGGTATGCTCTGCGCTTCCCGAAGATAATGTCGCCTTTATAGATTTTCAGCTTTGTACCGATAACATCATCCGGTACGCCGGTTCTCTCTATTACAAGATTGTCGGGGTCTAAATGCTCCAATCCAACATAGGTGAGTAAATCAGTTTTTTGTGGCTCGACTCTTTCAGAAATACAGAATGCAATGTTATCGAATTTAACTGTTTCAAAATCATCTTTGCGTAATGTTTTGCCAAACTGTTGTTTTTCACCGCACAATTCACCAAGCAATTTATTTTTCAAATTCAGTAAATTCTTCTCCTGCACCTCGACCTGCTCAATAGCGGTTTCTATGGATTGAAAAAGTGCGGCGATTTGCTTTTGTTCTTCGAGCGGGGGAAGGGGGATTTTTAAATCCTTGATACGTTCAAATGTGATGTTGAAAATATTGGTTGTTCCTTGCGTTCTACCAGCAATGAAGTCTTTTGATTTATCGGTTAAGAGGTAAGTGAATAGATAAAACGGGTGAATAGTTTCTTTAGGTTTTAATATTGCCATGAATCCACCTGCGTAACTATTGGTGTCTTCATATGAGAAACCAACTTTTCCAGTTTGTTCTTTACTATTTGCAACTGAAACTAATACATCATTCTTCAACAACCTTTGTGAATCTTTCACCTTTACTGTATCAGAAACATATTTGAGATTATGCAAGCTCACTTTACTGTTTTCAAAATCAACATTGTGTGAACGGAGTATTGCATAACCACCTGAATCAACTTCATCTTTAGTAGAAAACACTACACCCCTAACGAATGTGCATGCTTCGTCAAGTGTTAATGATTTCCACTTATCCTTCCTCAACTTCATACATCCCCACCCTGCAAAAGCTCGATAAATGCCTGCTTATCCGGCAGGATAGTCTTATATTGACTGGCGAAAATCTGGTCGTTGTCTTCGGGCAGGGTAATTTCAACAAGCACCGTGCTTTTTTGTTTGCACAGCACAATGCCAATCGTTTTATTTTCATCCGGCAGTTTTATAAATCGGTCGTGATAGTTGACATACATCTGCATTTGCCCAAGGTCTTGATGGGTGAGTTCTCCGATTTTCAGGTCAATAATCACAAAGCATTTTAATAATCGATTATAAAAAACAAGGTCAGCTCTAAAATGCTTTTCATCAATCGTCATCCGAAACTGCCGTGCCACGAAGGTAAATCCTTTGCCAAGCTCTAAAAGGAAATATTCGAGTTTATTGATAATCTCTGTTTCAAGATCGCTTTCAGAAAAGTGATGATGCTCCGGCAAACCTAAAAACTCAAGTATATACGGATCTTTTATGACATCTGTTGGTTTTTCTATAATATGACCCTTCTCTGCCAGATCCCTGACTCCTTTTTTATCCCTACTTAAAGCCAATCTTTGATATAACGCAGAATTGCATTGACGCTGAAGCTCTTTAAGACTCCAGTTGTTTGTGGCGCACTCAATCTCATAAAAACTACGTTCGTAAGGGTCATCAATACGCATCAACTTTATGTAATGCGACCATGATAAACTGAAGTCTTGTAATATTTTGTTATGGGGAATATTTGCCTGATTTTCTTTAGTCTGCAATTCAGCAGAAGTGGTCTGTTGTAATTCGGTAGCATTGGAAGAAGAAATACGAGAAGTCGTCTCGTAAATTGAATAAGTCAAAAAAAACTGCCTCATATTCTGAAGATTATCTACAGAAAAACCTTTACCAAATTCTTTTGTCAGTTTTGCGGAAAGCTCTTTTAAAACCTTTTTCCCATATTCGGCTCTTCCTTTTCCTTGCTGCTCGTCTTCAACAATTATTCTGCCGATTTCAAAGTAGGTGTAAACCATAGCTTGATTCACAGTACGTACCACATTCTGCCGCGCAGTTTGCAGCAAGTCGGCAATTTTTAGATATAAGTCATTTTGTTGAACTTCTTTTTTCATACTTCAATCCCGATATTTTTCAGTTGAGTGTATAAATTTTCAAGGGAAGCATTTATTTGCTCTTGCCCTATTCTTATATCGGCAATTAAATCTTCGGTATTGTGTTCGTTCGCGCTGGCGGTCTGCTTTACATACAGCTGTAAACTCAAATTGCCGTTGTTTTCAAGCACTTCCTGATTGCTCATCACTTTGGTAAAGCCTTCGGCATCTTTAAACTTCCAGTAAGCATCGCTGATCTTTTTTATATGCTGTGGTTCAAGCCAGGCGTTTGTTCTCTCAATTCTCAGTTCTTCTTTTGCATCAATAAAAATGATTTTGCCTTTTCTATCATTCGGTTTCTTCATCCTGCAAACCAGCAGACAGCTTTCCATACTACTGTTGTAGAAAAGGTTTTTACCAAGCCCTATCACCGCATCAACATAATCTTCTTCAATCATTTTCTTGCGGATAGCGCTTTCGGCATCCCGAAATAAAACGCCATGCGGCCAGAGAACAACGCTTCTTCCGGTTTCCGGATTAAGACTTTTCATAATATGCTGCTGAAATGCATAATCAGCACAACCCTGCGGTGGGGTTCCCCAGATATTTCTACCGAAAGGGTCATTCATCCACTTTTGCTGGTTCCACCGTTTCACGCTATACGGCGGATTGGCCATAATCACATCAAACTTTTTAAGCTCATCATTTTCAAGTATCTGTGGACTTTCCAGCGTATCACCCTGAACAATCAAAAATTCATCTACATTATGCATAAACATATTGATACGGGCGATAGCCGAGGTAATGAGGTTGAGTTCCTGCCCATAAAGTTTTAAGGTTCGGTATTCTTTTTTCTGTTCCTTTACATGTAAAGTGCTTGAAAGTAGTATTCCACCGCTTCCGCAGGTCGGGTCATAAATGCTTTCACCGCTTTGCGGGTCGGTAATTTGAGTCATAAGTTTTACAACAGTCCGGTTTGTGTAAAACTCTGCGGCAGTATGGCCGCTATCATCGGCAAATTTCTTAATCAGGTATTCGTAGCCTTCGCCCATTATGTCATGGGGAACATTGCTGACCGTTAAATCCATCCGGCTGAAATGCTCAATCAGGTCGAGCATCTTCTCATCGCTCATTCGGCGTTTGTTTGTCCACTGAGCATCACCAAAGACATCGTGGAGCATTTCAAAATTCGCTTTTTCGATTCCGTTGAGAGCTTTTTGGAGTGCAGCACCTACATCAACAGTCTTTTTGCGTATATCTTCCCAATGGCAGTCATCAGGTATCTGAAAACGATGATTTTCCTGAAATAATGCATAGTCTAAATCATTATCGCTCTCTTCAAGAGCAGTTTTATACTCTTCATCCCATACATCACTGATGCGTTTGAAGAATAAAAGCGGAAAAATGTATTGTTTAAAATCTGCGGCATCAATCATTCCGCGAAGGATGTTTGCCGCGCCCCAGAGGTAATCTTCAAGTTCTTTTTTTGTCATCTCGAAACTCCGTTTTCGTCTAAAGTATTCAAGTTTATTAGTATTTCAGACAACACAGAAAATTGTGGCTTTCTTCTATAATAGTTCATATTCTTTCTAACTTTTACAACCACTATTTTATTCTTCCTTATTCTGTTTTCTTTCTTTCGTTGCATTCTTCTTAGCAGGAATACTCAAACTACATACAAAACAGGTGTATACTCAATTTGACGTATATTTTCCCATCCATCTCTTTTATTGACTATCATACATAAAAGGAACTCTGTCAACGCCTTTTTTCTGTTCGCCACCCTTCTCACCGCGCCATCGTATTCATCGCCTCGCGTAATGATCGCGCATATGCGAACAATACATTCCCTGCATTTTCAACAAGTTTTTTCTTGTCGGAGTCTTTCTCAGAGCGAAGATCAACGGTGTAACCATTGCCCTCAGGAGCGTCTTCCACGATCAATTTGTATGCTTTTTTTTCGTGAAAATAGACACGATAGGTTGACGGCGGCATGAGTTCGATCCCCGTGTTCGCCAAATCCACTCCTTGCCCGAAAATGAAAAACACATCCCCCGCATCATCAAAATTCATCTGCAAAGAAACTTGCCCTACCGCAGGAAGCATCTTCATGATAGTGATACGCCGCACAAAGAACGGTGCATCATACGGGTCATTCATAAATTCTTTTTCGGTGCCGCCTATATACCATACGTCGATCTCATTGGGATTTTGCCCGCCGCCTATGGAGATCTTCGAATGACTGTACCCGCTTTCGGTGATGGTCTTCTCGATCGTCGCATAATCACTGCGTATTCGTTGTGTAACAGGCGTCGTGTCGGCATACAGTACCGTAAAAAACACTGCGCTCAACATCAGTACCATGATCATTTTCATAACCACTCCTCTCCTGCTACAGTATGTAACAGCACTTACTGCGCCGTTTTTCTTACGATCTTTGCACCGAGAGCATTGAGCCGCTCGTCGATACGCTCATAGCCGCGGTCAATTTGCGTAATATTATTGATGATCGATGTCCCTTCCGCGCCGAGTGCCGCAATGAGTAGCGAGATACCCGCACGAATATCCGGGCTTGCCACTTCACTTGCGATAAGTTTGCGAGGGCCGACCACTACCACGCGGTGCGGATCGCACAACACGATACCTGCGCCCATGTAGATAAGTTTATCAACGAAGAACATACGGTTCTCATACATTTTCTCATGAATGACCACGCTTCCGCTTGCCTGTGTGGCGGCGACGATGAGCACAGACGTGAGATCGGAAGGGAACAACGGCCACGGTCCGTCACCGATCATCGGTATCGCCGCGCGGAAGTCAGAATGTACTTTCATCGTCTGATGTCCCGGTATATACAGATCGTCACCTTTGCGTTCGAAGTGTAACCCGATACGAGTAAAATCACGCCCGATGATATCAATATACGGTGTTTGGTTTGCATACACGCCTTTGACGGTGATCTCACCGCCGGTGACCGCCGCAAGCGACATAAAACTGCCCACTTCGGTATGATCATCCTGGATGCGATACGTCGTGCCGTGTAGTTCGTCCACTCCGTTGATATCGATCCTGTTGGTACCAATGCCGGTTATTTTTGCCCCCATTGTATTCAACATATTGCATAAGCCCTGTACATGCGGCTCGCATGCGGCATTGTAAATTGTCGTGTGTCCTACGGCACAAACGGCGGCCATGATCGCATTCTCAGTGCCCGTTACCGACGGTTCATCGAGGAGCAAGAATGCGCCTTTTAGTCGTTTATCACTTGCAAAGAATTCCACTGCATCCACACCCGGTTCGGTGGTGTACTCCACGCCGAGTTTCTCCATCGCAAGCAGATGGGTATCGATACGACGACGCCCGATCTTGTCGCCGCCGGGTAACGGGAACGATACTTTTCCCAACCGAGTAATTATCGGCCCGATAAGCGTGATCGATGCGCGTATCTCACGCACCTTTTTCTCGTCAAGTTCCCACTTGTCCAATGTTGATGCATTGATCTTTACGGTATGGGCATCAATTTTTTCAACGCTGACGCCTATATCGGCAATGATCTCCAACAGTACCCGCACATCTTTAATATCCGGCACATTCTCCAAGATAACATCCTCTTTGCTGAGCAGTGCCGCCGAAATGACCGGCAACGCTTCGTTCTTGTTTCCTGCAGGCGTAATGTCGCCTTTTAACAATGTGCGACCCTGAACTTCAAAATACATCATCGCTTACCTCCACATTAAATAATTTTTCATGTCTTCATGTGCGTGAAGCATTACGTTCAATGCTTTCTTATCCGTTAAATATAAATAGATCCGTTTTTGTGCATCATTTTTCAGCCACATTGAATACGTTTTTTCCATAAAGGTCGTATATCGTGTCAACGCTTCACTTTCTTTTCCGTCTAAAAAAAGCATATCCCCCTGCATAAGAAGCGATGCTTTATGGTACTGAGAGACCGTTTTCATTGTATCCGTGAATCCTCCGATGTTACGGTTCACATAGTGAACAAGCATGAACCTATAGGCCTTATCCCGTGTATTCGCCATCGCAGAATAATAGCGAACCGCTTCCGTCTCATTATTACGCAAAAAAAAGTAAATGTCACCCAAAATTTCATTTTTTCGCACATAGTTTGACATTTTTAAATACGAAATATCATCAATAAGTGCGTTATCGGCATTATCAAGCATCACATCGGCAAATTGTTCCACCCGAATCTTTGACGGAAGCGCATGGATCATCGGAGCGAATCGGTCATACGGAATCTTTGCAATAAGAGATCCAATGATCGTCGCTTTATTCGTATCATTGGTCAACAACGATATAATAGTCACTATGGTTTCAGCATCCTGATTCGCATTGAACATTCCAGTGCATTGCATCCAAAAAGTATCGTCACGAATTGATGCGATATCCTTAAAATCGGCAAGACGGATCAGTTCTTTGAATAACGCACTGTCAAATAACCCGGTTTTTTTATACCAATCATAGTAGGCAATAAATGCCTCGGTATATTTTTTTTCCGACAATGCCATTCGTCCGTGAATATCTTCAAACGCTTTTTCTTGGTCGTTCCACTGCATGAATAGTTGTCGGACATCATGTATCGCCTCAAATTCGATAAGATCGGTCAATAAACGTCGCTTCTCGTGAGTGTTGAATGAATATCGTGATGCGGCGGTATACCCCTCGTGCAATATATCCGAAAGTGCGATATCTGTTTTATCGGTCAAAAGTTTTTTTTCATACAGATCTCGTAAAATGAGTTTCTTTTTTCGGCGCATACAGTACTGCACAAGGATCCGTTGCCGGTTACTGTTTTGAGCGGTAAAGGCAATACGAAAGGTGTCGATATCATTGGATGCGATCGCAAGGAAGGCAGTAAGAATATGGCGTTGCCCGTACAAGGCTATTTTTTGTGGTGCCACACCCTTTACGACAAAGTGATTACTTAGGAAATCAAGCATTTCAGCCTGCTCGATCGACCGATAGTGTGTTTCCATGATCTCGGCAAGTTCATCATCCCGATAATGTGACCGAGCAAAAAAATAATATTGATAAAATAATTCCTGATCAAATCCGAACGTCGTGAAGTAATATCGCACAAACTCTGCTTTTTCCTCATCTCCAAGGAGTGACCACATGATACGTACATGATTGGGAAATAACTCTTTTTTTTCGATCAGCATGCGGTACACCGTGAGCGCATGATACGCATCACCTTTTCGTTGATATGCTTCGGCAATTTGCAGCCATTCGGATGTGGTGAATGTATCTTTTGATTCTATCGCATGGGTGATCACCGCATCATAATCTCCCCGAGAAAAATGATCATTGATCACACCGCCGTACACTGCGGTCACAAAAAACAACAGTGCGCACAATACCACACAATAATAACGCATATGGATCATCGATACTAATTATTTTTTCGGATATTTTTCGATCTCGGCCGTATAATTATGCACCATTTCTTCCAATTCATTAAGATCATTACCGAGTACCGAAAGATCACGTCTGAGATATTCGAAACGTTCATTGAAACGCTTTTCAATTTCTTCGAGATATTTCAACATTTTTTCATCAATCATACCAGAACCTCCTTAAGATGGGGCAGTTGACAGTAAAAAACCGTTCCGCTGCCGACCGTACTTTCAACCCATAACCGTCCGTGATGCAATTCTACTATTTCTTTTGCGATAGCGAGACCGAGTCCGCTGCCACCGAATTTCCGTGTAGTGGATCCGTCAACCTGATAGAACATATCAAATACATGCTCCCATTCTTCACGCGGTATACCGATACCGGTATCCCGTACAGACAACACGCATCGGTCATCTTTTAACGAATCGATCTGAACAACGACGGAACCTTGTTCGGTGAATTTTATCGCATTTGAAATCAGATTATTGAATACCATTTTAAGTTTATCGTAATCCCCCGGTATGCATACATGTTTCATCATACCGTCAAGTGACAGTGTAATTCCTTTTCGTTGTGCAAGCGAATCAAAGGTAGACGCCAACTCATTACCCAAATCAGCCAAAAACACTCTGTCAGATTGCATGATCACTTTTCCTGCAGCAATTTTATTAAATTCCAATATTTGATTGATAAGATTGAGCAATTCTCTGCTGCGTTCGGTGATACGTTCCAGTTTTTCTTTTTGCGTGGCGTTGATCGGACCCAAAATCTCTCCGTGCAATAGCTCGGTGAAACCGCTGATCGCATTCAACGGCGTTTTCAATTCATGCGAAATGGTCGCAAGGAATTGGTTCTTCATCGCATCGAACTCTTGTAACCTCTTGTTTTGTGCTTCAAGGGAACGATTGGTCTCTGATAACTCTACTTCCCTTTGAAGAAGTGTCGCTTTCATGGTTTCACATGTTGCGGCGACGGTACATATTTCCTCAGGACCGAGAACGACTATTTCAGTCGCACTGAGTAAACTTTTTTCCATTTGCCCTTTATTTATGATGCGAACAGCGGCATCCAATTTTTTAAGCGGCTGAATAATTGTGTGAATAATGAACCACGTCCACGCTCCGGCGGTAGCGACACACATTGATACGAAGACCACAGGATACGGAAACAGAAAAAACACGGCGATCGCAAGGATCGTTGAGGCGATAAAACCACTAATCGCCAGATTTCGAATTGTCATCCGGCTTACCATCCTGTTCGGTAATATCGATCATTGAGATACCCTGAAGGTAATCTTTCAATTTGTGCTCTTTTTTGATATGTTCGAGATTTTGCAATGTTTTGCTGATCTTTCCTATTCCGAGGTGAATCTTTTCAAGGTATTTGCTATATTCATCTTTTACACCGTTTTTTTCTAAGGAATTTTCAAGCAAAAACAACGACCCGCTGATCACGGCAAGAGGATTATTTATCTCATGATTTATACCGACTATAAGCTGACTTATCGCAAGGATACGTTCCGCTTGCGATAATTTCTCCTTGTTGCGTTCCAACTCGGCAAGCGTTGTCTCCAGAACCGCATTCTGTTCTTGAATTGTTTTAATGTAGCGCAGACGTTCAAGGGTCAACGCCAATTGACCTGCCAGCATATTCAACAATGCAACGTCATTATCGGTAAAGGCATTCTCACGGATCGCGGCAACGTTCAACATACCTAACAGTTGATCTTTGATGATCAACGGTATTGAAATGAATGATGCAAAATCACGTGAATCGGTGTTGCTCAACTCTCTGAAATAAATACTCTTATGATTTTTCGCAAGCCATCCCGTGAGCCCTGTTCCGCCTCCAAGATCAAAGTCTGCGGCCAAATTCACCGCTTTTTCAATGTAATTTATCAGCATCAACTCATTCGTTTCTTCATTAATGAGGTAGATCGTGGCATAATCATACGTGACGATATCTTTTATGAGTAATAGAATATTTTTAAAAACTTTCTCGGAAATGTCACCGGTCTGAATAATATTGCTCATTTCATACAATACGAAAAGTTGTTTGAGGATACTGTCACCGCTGCCGTCGGTCAAATGAGCGATCACACTGTCGACCAAATCCTTTCCTTCAACCTGCTCGGTCAATATTTCGGGATTGATCAACCCTCTGCTTACGAGAATATTAATAAGCGTATTCAGCCGTTCTTCCATTCATATCCTTTAATAACAGCAATTTTTTTTCGGTGTCAATGAGTGCCGCCTGGTAGTGACCAAATAAAAGACCGCATGATTCACCCGGATTAAACAGAACCGTCGAATCGATCTTTTCAAAATAAAACTGATGCGTGTGTGCAAACAGGATAAAATCCGGAGAGTAGTCATGAATGATCGTATCCCATTTCGTAAGCGGTACATGTGTGCAATAAAGCGAGATACCGTTTTTTGTTATAAAATACGGTGCATCATAAATAGTTTTCAATTTTTCTTTGAGCCAGACCTTCTCTCCGTCATTATTGCCGAAAAGAAATATGCGTTCCATTGTCAAGGGTGCAAAATGAGCGGCCATTATGGGAGAAATGATATCGCCGAGATGTATAAATAGATCTGCATGAGCATCATTAAAAAAGGTCACTGCCCATTGGATCGCAGTCACACATTCATGACTGTCCGACATCACTCCAATCTTCATACCCACCCCACCGCTTTCTCTATTTATTGTACCCTCTTTCGTGCAAATTGCAACTAATTTTATATGAAAAATTGTTTCCGCTAACGAAACACTTGCTTTTTTAAAAATTCACTTTATACTCATCAAATCAGGAGGATGAATATGAAAATAAAATTCATTGTTTGCGTTCTTATCGGCCTTGCGACGAGTCTGAACACGTATGCGCGTATTGAAAAAAAACATGATGTAATAGCAACATTTTCTATCGTTGCGTTCGATCCCGTTACCGAACAATGGGGTATTGCGGTACAATCCCGATTTTTAGCGGTTGGTGCAGTTGTACCATTTGCAGAAGCGGGAACCGGTGCGATCGCATCACAAGCATGGGGAAACACCGCTTTTGGCCCAAAAGCACTTCAAATGATGCGTTTGGGTGTGCCGGCCGATGAAGTAATGAAAGTGCTTCTTGCACACGATGACGCTCGAGAGAATCGTCAAGTGGGTATTGTTGATTTTAGCGGCAAATCATCCACGTTCACCGGTTCGTATTGTCAAAACTGGGCCGGCGGAATCAACGGTGATTTTTTTGCGGTTCAAGGCAATATCCTCGCCGGCGAACAAGTCGTACGATCTATGGCTGATGCATATGCACGCACTTCAGGCACTCTTGCGGAGCGATTACTTGCCGCATTACAAGCAGGACAGGATGCGGGAGGTGATATTCGCGGTATGCAATCAGCGGCTATTCTTGTCGTCGCACAAGAAGGCGGATATTCCGGATATAATGATCGGCTTATTGATCTGCGTGTTGACGATCATCCGACCCCGATACGTGAATTGATGCGAATTTATTCATTACATGAGTCAACGTTTCTCGCGGGAGCATATGTACGTATGGGAACTATTGCACTCAATGAAAAAAAACAGGAAAAAGCCGATACACTTTTAAATCATGCCCTGAAAATCGCCGACAAAAAAGCCGATGACCCGTTCTTGCTCAATCAAATCGCATGGGAATTTGCCATCAACAATTATAAACTTGATAAAGCGCTCGAATTAGCCCAAAAAGCAGTTGATTTGTCGGATAATAAAGACGGAAATGTTATTGATACACTGGCAGAAGTATACGCCCGAAAGGGAAATTTCAAAAAAGCCATTGAATTGGAAATGCGCGCAAATACATTGAACCCGAATAAGGAATTTGAGGAAAAGATACAGTTGTGGAAACAGAAGCGAATTAAGTAAAGGACCCGCAAAATATGAGTATCACTACCGGCAAGGGCGACAGCGGAATGACCGATCTATGGTCAGGCGGACGTATTGCAAAAGATAACGAACGTGTTGATGCATATGGAACGATCGATGAGTTGAATTCACACTTGGGCGACGCAAAACATTTCATTGAGTCGGATGAAATTGCCGTGATACTTCTTCAGATACAGCGCGATCTCTTTCGAGTCGCCGGGCAACTCGCCTCCCTCGAAGAACAATATGTTGAACCCGTCACCGATGACGATTCCGCTCGCCTTACCGAGTATATTCATCATTATGAGTCACGTATCAATCTTCAAGGATTTGTGATACCGGGAAGTACGATCGGATCGGCAAAGTTAGATATTTGTCGGACAATTGCTCGTCGGGCCGAACGCTGTATGATTAAAGTTACTCATAGTGAAAACGGTACTGTCCCTATCCCGCTCCTGCGCTATATAAACAGATTGTCGGATTTTCTATTTATCGCCGCACGATTTGAAGAATTTATTCAGAATAAAATTGTGTATAAAAATGATATTAAGCCCTAGATACGACACACACCTTATATAGGGGGTAATGAAAAACAACCCTTGATACGTTTTGCGAAGATCTGAGCATGATAGCCTCCACAGATCGAGATGATATGAATAAAGCCAAAATTGAACATGTGATAATCTCAAAATATCACAAAACTGATATAATGCCGTGAGCCTTTTGCTCAACAACAATAATTTTAATTTGTGCCCACCCCAAACCCCTCCCGTGGAAATCGGGAGGGGTTTCCTTTGTTATATAGTGGGGACTTCGTCCCCACACCCCTTTTTCGAAAAAAAAGTTATTTTGATGATTTTGAATTTTGCAAAGGTCTCCTCTCGTTAAAATCGGGAGGCGGGCAGATAGATTTTCTGCTACAAAAAAACTCAATGTGGCGGTGCATAGTTTCGGGCAGGGACAAGCCCTGCCCCTACGGTCACCACACCCCTTTTTTGAGAAAAAAAATTTTTGATGATTTTGAATTTTGCAAAGCGCTCGTCTTATTACGATCAAACCTGCGGTAATATGATACTGATCTGCGTACCGGAACCGGGTTGAGATTCAATCTCTATCTCTGCATTATGAAGCTTCACCAAACGCTTCACAATTGAAAGACCTAACCCTGTAGTCGGTTCATGTTCTGTGCCTTTCTTGCGTGCTGAAGAAAATTTTTCAAACACATGCACAATATCTTTAGGATCGATACCTACGCCGTTATCTTTCAGAATGATCCTCACTTTATCGCCTTCGTCATGGATCAGAAGTCTTATCTCACCACCGCGATGAGTAAATTTGGTCGCATTTGAAATTAAATTGGAGATTATTTGATAAAATCGTTCAATGTCAATTTTGACAAATATTTCTTTTTCAGGATATTCAGTGATGACCTGGATATCTTTTTTTCGTGTATTGAAGAAAAATATATCAGAATACTCACTAAAAAACGACTGCAATGATGTTTTTTCGAGAGAGAGCGCAAAATCATCCATGCCTATTCGTGACTCATGCAAAATGTCATCAACCAGAGAAATGGACTGCTCGGATGCCTGTGCAATAATGGAAAAAAAGGTGCTGAGTGATGCGTCCGTAATAGTGTGTGCACCGATCACATCAATAACATTTTTTATTGTACCGATTGAATTTTTCAGATCATGCGAAACGATGCGAAGAATCGCATCTTTAGAATGAATTAATTTTTGTAATTCAGCATTTTGATATTCAATTTTTTCGTATGCACCTGCAAGTTCAATGTTTTTGAGTCGATAGATCTCTGATTCCTTTTCTTTTTTCTCCAGTTGATATTTTGACTCGATATCAAGAACCAACTTTGTTCGTTCTAGATCATAGATTTTTTCAGTGGTCGTTATCCGTTTTACAAAATATTTCACTGCCTCTTCATACTCTCCATGACGAGCATAGAATTCAGATGCACGTTCATATATTGAATGAAGAATATTAATATTTTTTGATTTTTCACCATAAAAACATGCTCGAGAATAATAGTATGATGCTTTCACGCGATTGTTGAGTTTATTGTATATATCCCCTATATTGTACAAGGTCACGCTGATACCGTGATTATTTTTTAATTTTCGTTTTATCGAAAGTGATTTTTTATAATACAGAAGTGATTGCGTATAATCTTCGAGAAGTTTATAGTGTAATCCGATATTACTGTAAAATATCGATACAAGTTTGTCGTCCTGCATATCATGCGCGATGGCAATCCCTTCCATGAGAGCGGTGTATGATTCATCAAATAATTTCTGGGCTCTATAAATCATAAACAATGAATTATAGACCGATGCAAGGTCATTGTGCAAATGATGCGCCATCGCAAGCGATTGAGCATGACGCAGCCTTTCCTCGGCATCTTTATAATTTTTCATATAGCCGAAAATCGTACCGATATATCGATTTGACTGCACAATAAAATGCGGTTCGTTCATCGATTCGCCCAAGTGCTCAAGCTGATTAAATAACGGAATAGCCGTTTCGTAATCACCGAGATGAAAATATGCATATGCTAAAGAGTTAAGAAAATGAAGATAATCCTCGGTTTGGAATTCTTCACGTGAAAACAAAGATAGTGCTTCAGACGCATATTTTTTAACGTCATCAAACAAACCTTCTGAAGTATAACCCGCTATGACTTCTTTGAGAATAATCTTTCGCTGAGAAAGGTCTGACGCTCCCTTCAGTTTTTTAAGAATATCTCGCTTCATTTTCCCTCCATTAACGATTTCTATAATAGCATAATTAGAAATACGATGCAATGATTTATCGGTGGAAAGCTCTGCGCTGTAAGAACCGCCACAGTGAATTCATGATCGTGAACACATCTACAAGAAATAAGAGCAGTGTGGGATACGTATGCGAACAGAGTATCATTTTTTCGGATATTCGGTATCATGCCGCAGAGACATTTATTTTTATTTCGATGAATATCAAATTATTTTATTGACACAATGAGATCGATAGCGTATATTTGTTTCGACGAACATCAAATGTATTTTTAAAAGGAGGTTTGATGGCTATGAAATCACATCAATGTTTACTGGAAGAATTTCGTTCATATTGCCGTACACAAAAGGAATATCTTATCAAAGCAGGTCAAGACTTTCGAGACAACGGAGACGAATGGGAATATGTAAAAACAAAAATCAAAGCGGGAATTGCAGATCTTGTATTGGTCACTTCGGTACAAATACACAATTTTGCGGTTGAAACCGGTCCGACACCGGAATGGCTACGTAAAGCCGTACCGATCGAGACCCTGCATGACCACAATGAACGTTTTTATTCGTTTTTTTTAGCTTTTTTGGAGCATGTATCTCTTCCATGGGTTCAATCACATGATGAGGGGAAAAAAAGAAACGATACCGAATTGATTGAAAAGGAAACGATCAAACTTGAGTATATACATCAGCTTTGTGAGCGATTTATTGCTCTTCATGCTGATGTCCAAGGAGGTAACGATGCTCAACAAAACAGTCCTGCTCTTTAAAGCATTGTCAGATCGTTCGCGATTATTGATCTTAAATGCACTTCGAGCAAAACCGATGTATGTGGAAGAATTGTCTGAGACGATCCAACTTTCACCGTCAACCATCTCATTCCATTTGAAAAAAATGGAAGAAGTCGGGATTGTAAGTTCATCAAAAGATCAGTATTATACTATTTATAGACTTGATACTCTCTTGTTCTCACAAACGCTTGAATCCTTGATTCGCTTTGAGCAACAAATAAATACCAATCAAAAGGAACAAGAAGAACAGTATCGAAAAAAAGTATTACATACCTTTTTCAAATATGAAAAAGTGGTGAAAATGCCGGTCGGTCGCAAAAAAAGACGTGTCATATTGGATGAGATCGCAAAGCATTTTGAAGGCGATAAAAAGTATCCTGAGCGCGAAGTCAATTTGATAATCTCCGATTTTCATGATGATTATTGTTTTATCCGTCGAGCAATGATCGAAGAGAAAATTCTCGCTCGTGAAAATGGAATTTATTGGAAATTAGAAAATTGAGCTATTCCGTGCGTGCGTGACTTTACCGATATGGGTTTCGGTAAAGTTGCCCTCGCGCAATGGGATCATGGCTCGGAAACAGGTTTATACGAAAAATGTGCCGCGACCAGTGATGCCATGATCAGCGATATGCCGATCCATTGTTGACCTGTCGGCATTTCTTTGAGAATCAATATCGCAAGAATGACGGCAAATACCGGTTCAGACACATAGGCAAGTCCCGCAATTGACGCAGATACTTTTTTCTGAATATGAAATTGTACAGCGAACGGTATCAATGTTGCAGTCAATGCAAATGCGACGAGTATTCCAATAATCTTCGGCGACAGCAATGCGGAACAATCCGGAACAACACCTTTTGCTATCAAATCATAGAATACAAAAAGAAGGATACCGGCGATCGTATTCACACCGAATTGCATGGCAATAAGCCCGTAAGTATTTTCTTTTTTTGTATAGTGCGTGATAAAAAATATTTGATACGCAAAAATGATGCCGCATATGAGGGTGAGAATATCTCCGATATTTATTGAAAATGTTTCTCCTCCCGATACAGCCATCAAATAGACTCCCGCTGTGGCAATAGCGACACCTGCCCAGATAAGAGCTCCCGGTTTTTTATGGTAAAAATGAAGCTCAAGAAACGGCAATATAACGACAAAAATCGATGTCAGAAATGCCGAGTTGGATGCGGTAGTATATTGTAAACCGAGAAACATCAAAATCATCGCCGCCGCATTCACGGTACCGATCAATAATCCTGCCTTGAAGGTCGAACGGGAAATTATGATTTTTTTTCGGAATAACGCATAAAACAAGACAAACGATATCCCGAATCGCACAATATAAACGACCGAAACTGGAAGCACATCTATCAATCCTTTGGCAAAAATAAATCCCGTTGACCATAAAAATGTTACAAAAAGCAGTAAGAGCACGATACCTCCTTCATAGCTGTCCGTGAAAGAACAGTAGCAGAAAGCACACCGATGTGCCAGAATATTTTGGCGACATTGTATCGAATGTGCTGTTTGTGAGAGGAAGATGCACATCACTGCATTCGGATAACGCTACGACCGTGCGAAAAAACAACATTACAACTGACAGTTTCGAGATCTCGCGTAAAGACACATAAGAAACCGTTGCGAAACTACGAGTTTTGAAATTGTGCCTACTCCAACCTCCTCCCGATGAAACCGAGCGAAAGGCACAATGATTTTCTGCCCTACAAAAATTCTCGTTGTTGCATACGGTATGCGCCCGACTTCGTCTCCCTTGCCATTTTGAAAATAATAAAAAAGATACTTTGAATTTCACAAAAGGATCAGAATATCCCCACCACATACGATTGAAGCATATATTGAGCAATAATCGCAATATCATAGTCACGAAAAAGGAATGAACTACCCCGCAGCATGCTACGGGGTATCTCCCCAAAAAATACTATATTTGTTCGCCCACCCCAAACCCCTCCCTTTTCTTTTTGGGAGGGGCTTAATTTCGGTTACAGACACGGCATGCCGTGTCTCTACACCGTCCCCACACCCCTAATAATAACAAAATTATAATAGTGAAGCCGAAGCAAGCTTCGGGGAATTTGACCCATTTAGATTAAAAACGACCTGAAATAAATTTATAATTTCTTTCCGCACAACGGACATTTATCGGGAATTTCATCCATTCCCGCCCAACCGCATTCCCGACATACATACGTATTACGAACGGTCGTTTTCCCTTTGACCTGTTGTGTCAGCATCATAAACGACATTTTCGCACAATCGCGCGCACGTACTGCGATCTTCTCTGCATCACGCCCTTCTTTAACGGCTACCTTCTCTGCAGTTTTTAAAAATGTCTCGATGGATTCGCGCAATTCTTCCGCGAACATATCATGCGTGACATTACCGTAAAGATAGGTATAGCAATGTACCATTTGAATCCTCGCTCCCTCGGCGAGCACCGAATAAACTTCTGCGTCAGGATGCAATTCTTTTTGCGTGACATAAAAACAATACCATTTAGAAAGTTTTTCAAATAATTCATGAATTATTGACGTATTCATTCCTTCTCCTTTGTCTGCATTTCCGTATGAACGGTATAACGTACATGAATGTACGGACGTTTGAACGGCACATCGGTATACGCACTCTTATCAATCCCTACGATGCTATAAATACGTTCTTTATCGGCGATCAGAAGCACTTTGTCACGTAATACACGCGGAATTCGAATATCATTAAAAAATTTTTTAAGTTTTCTGCGCTTCATCGATCGCATAGAAATAAAGACATCTCCCGGAGTGCGAGTTCGTGCACACAATGTCGGTAAATCTATCAGTGTTGTGGGAATGTAACACTCATTTTCATCAATAAATACAGGCAGATCATTATCAAAATCACGTACCGTGAGTGTTGTTTTGTATTTTTCAATAAAGTGCTCTCCCGATACAAGCGGGAACTGATCTTCAATGAAGAAGTCTTCCTCTTGAATAAAATACAATTGTTCGAAATTATAATGCACCTCTAAGAAATCCGAGACCATTATGAATTTCCCTGAGTTTTTACCCAAAATCAATTCGATTATTGCGGCTGTCTTATCAAAAGATAACGTGATCTTATAATATGTTTTCGTGATATATTCAATAATATCGGGTAACAACAATGCTTCAATTGAAGCCAACTCTAAAACATATCCGCCCTTTACGACGTAAAGATGTTCTTCGATCGCCTTTGATACCTGTTCGCTGATCAAAGAATGAGCATTTTTTACAATAGAATGGAACCGTAGTAATGCATCGTCAAAGCGAGGGTTAATTTGAGTGAAAATCGGTATAATTTCATTGCGAATTTTATTGCGGTCAAATGTATTGACCGAATTGGTTGAATCTTCAGTAAACTCTATATGAGAGTCTGTCAGATATGCTCGGATCTCATCTGCGGTAATGGTTAAAAGCGGGCGTATGACATATCCCCGCTGCTCATGAATACCTGCAAAACCATCTAATCCGGTGCCTTTGACCAAACGCATAAGAAGTGTCTCGATCTGATCATCTTTTGTATGTGCGGTAACAATTTTATTATAACCGTGAACTCGTGCGTAGTGTTCAAGGATTTTATATCGCACTTCTCGTCCCGTATCCTCAAGTGATCGCTTCCACATAAGCGATAAGAGTTTCACATTCACACGTTCACAATAAAAGGGTACCCCCCTGCTTATAGAAAATTCGCGACAAAACAATTCATCACGTGTGCTGTCATCACCGCGAAGACGATGATTGACATGAAGACATGCAAGATGATTGATGCCCAATTGTTGTTTTAACCGTTGAAGAATTAACGTACAGAACACAGAGTCTTTTCCGCCCGACAAGGCAATAAGTACCGAATCTCCCGGTTCAATTAAGTGCCGCGAAGTCACAAAATCATATACTTTTTCAAGCATCACCCGAAAAACACTTCCGTTTCAAACATTTTTTCATATCCGGTCCACACCGTGCCCTCGGTACGATTTTCTTTCAGATCCATAAATTTTCGTGCTTTTGCATCAATATTATCGATCATATGGACAAGGAACGCTTCAGGCGTACGTGGCAACATAACAGCACCGTACTCCGGTTTTCCATGATGCGATAATATAATGTGAGTAATTTTCTGCACCGTCACCGCATCAATTTCAACAGTGCGTGATGCCTCCTGCACCATCTCTGCACCGATCACAATGTGCCCTACTAATCTGCCCTCATCGGTACGTTCAATATAACCAAATGTATTTTTATATTCGATAATTTTCCCTATATCATGTAAGAGGACCCCTGCCAGCAAAATATCACGATCAAATGCATGTTCCGGATATTCACCGGCTATCTTTACTGCAAGTTTACACATTTGCATAGTATGTTCAAGCAAACCATAGACATAATTGTGATGAAATCCTTGTGCCGCCGGAGCGGTAAAAAACAATTCCCTCCGCTCTCCACTGAAAATTTGTAGCAATAACATATGTATCTGCGGATCCTTGACTATCGCGACGAACTCATCAAATTCTTTCTTCATTTCAGCAGGATTACGCGGTGATGCAGGCATAAAATCTTCTTTAACCGCATTTGCATCTATTGTGAGACGACCGACCACAAGCTGCATATCGTTATTGAACAGATTTCCCTTGCCCCATACTTTCACTACTAATCCCGTTTCATTGGCAATACGTTTGATGATACCGGGACATGACGCTTCAAACTCTGCTATTTTCCACACTTTCGCATTTATGGTACCATCACGACGAGCAAGTGTCATATCACAATACTCACCGTTCTTAGAAGGTTTGATCTCTGCTTTCACAACTAACGCAGATGTTACAAAATCCTTTTTGTCCTCTACCTGTGCAAACAACATCTCATCCATGTTCATACTCCTTTTACCATGCGGTATTTTTTATTCTTCCGTTAATAATAGCACGTCTGCCGAAAAATGACAATATAGAAGTACGAGGATCGAGGATTTTGAGTTTCTTGAAAACGTTTCCCACTACTGAATCTTATATGAGAGCTTTGCAAAACGACCACTTTTTAATTTTGTGCCCACCCCAAACCCCTCCCACAAAATTTGGGAGGGGCTTAAATATTTTAATATATGGGGACTTCGTCCCCACACCCCTTTTTAGAAAACTAAGATACTTTGGAGATTTTAATTTTTGCAAAGGTCAATATATAGGCGGCAGTGAACTACTTTGCAACAAGATACCACCGGGTATCTCAAAAAAACAATACGTTCATAGCGCACTACCCCGATACGCAGAAATCGTGATATGTGTAAATATTCATACCGCAACGATTCATTTTTTTAAAAAATATATTGTCACTACTCAAGATGAGCGTCCCTATACATCAAAGACAACGCAACATGTATAATGATTCGTCTTACTTTTTATTATCGCAAGCTTATGAAAAGTGACGGCTTTTATCTCCTTGACCACAACTGTATTCGTCAAAATGATACAATCGGCATATACGTCCTCATTTGAAAAACGGATGGTACACATCCGCACCCTGCAACCGTGTCGTGTGGTATAATAGAGTATTTCAGTCAATAACGACACCAGTCGTGTTTCTCGGTCAACGCCGTCTGCGGAAAATGTGATATGAGTATGTGATGCAATCGAATTTTCTGTCTCTTCGCCAAAAAGAATATTCATCAAACCATACACTGCATCGGCAAAAAGCAGTTCAAGCGTTGTCGCATTCAGTTCAAGCGCACAATCTGCAGTGTGTTCCACTTCACGAAACGAGGTCACGTCACACCTTCACCAAATAAACCTTTAGTATAGGTTGCGCGTGATTTCAAGGCATCCTTTTCATCGTGTATTCGTTCATTCGAGTTCAACTTAGTAATAATCGTTCGGTAAAGATCAACGCGTATGCAAAATTCATCAAAATTATCGTATTCTCCGTTGTAACACATCCCGCCAACCTTTTTCCACAACCGCGGAATATAATCTGCCGCAAGTAAACGGTCACCATTGTATAATACGGTGGATGATCCTTTTTTTCGTGCGGTCACCACGTGATGTTCGTCTCTGTACACACCCTCCGAAATCGAATGAAATGTGGTCATTAAGCGAAGAGGACCATCTATATACACAATCCCCTTGTGCCGAAAACGGTTCTTTAATATTTCCTCGATACCCGATTCCCACGAAAAAAAGAACCCGTCTTCATACAGTGCCGCATGAGCCGAATTGACAATATTGAGTGTGCAAAACGGTACAGCGATTGTATCCGCCGCTCGAGCCATTCCAAGATCATTCATGCTTATTGCCACTACACCGCCGAATTGTGCAAAGGTCTCATCCGTTGTACCGAAATCAGACATCGTATACACGGTTACACCATCGGCACAGTCATGTGATTCCACCATTTGCGTTGCAATAAAATGGGTAAAACCCTTTCTGATCGCATATTCCAACTTCTGACGATTATTTATCATGATCCAAAAGATCGACTCACATTCAGGTTTCACGATCTTTTGTTTAATATCGAATTTTTCCGGACTGATATGAAGATCTTTTCGAACTATGTCGCTGCCATCAGAAAGTGGTGCGCGGATCTCCTGACCGGCATCTCTATTTTTAAACACCGCATCGTTTGTACGTAAACGCGGTAATACAGGGGTTATTCGATACATACCTTTGGCGGCAACAACCGTCTCAATCGTACAACCGGTGTTTATATGAGGAAAAAACAAACCGTCACCTATCTGTAAAGTGTGCGTAGAGGTAATTGTCACACTATCCTCGGCAATATCTGCCACTGTTCCGATAGACACGCCTTTATGCGTGATATACGCAGTATTACGCGTATCATTGCGATGGAGTAACAATCCTTTTGTATACCCGCGATTGAATACATAATCGAGATTGGTCGTGACGGGAAGTCCGTTCAATGCTTCACGATACGAACGTACCACTTTTGCGGTATAGACGGCATCTTTCGCACGTCCTTCAATTTTCAAATACGCAATACCGGCGTCATGGAGTGTTTTCAGATCGTCAATAAGACACAGATCTTTGCACGAGAACATATGTCCTTTACTTCCGTCATATTCATAAACTTTTCGACACGGTTGACCGCACAGCCCGCGATTTCCGGACCGCCCCCCTATGAACGCACTGTAGTAACATTGTCCTGAGAATGCAAAACACAATGCGCCGTGAACAAATGTCTCGATCTCCATTGCAGGCATATGTTTTTTCATCGCGAGAACCGTCTCCAACGAAGTTTCACGCGGAAGAACCACACAACGCCCTCCGAGATCGGCAAAAACCTGCAAAGCGTCAACACCATTAATACCCATTTGCGTTGACGCATGTAAAGAAATCTCAGGAAATCTGCTATGAATCTCTGCAGTCAACCCTACATCTTGCACGATGAGCGCATCGACTGAATAACGTGCAAGAATTTCAACAGACTGTAATGCCCGAAGCATTTCTCCGTCCTTGATAACAATATTGAGTGCTGCATGAATCTCGATCCCGCGCTCATGAGCCCACGTGATACAATTGGCCATATCCGACAATGTGGCGATTGAATCATCCCCTGCGATCATTCGTCGTGCGTTAAACCCAGGGACTCCGATATAAACGGCATCCGCACCGTTGGTGACAGCGGCTTTGATTTGGGAAAATGATCCTCCTGGTGCTAACAATTTCATGGGGAGAGTATAGCGTAATTTCAAATACTTACTACACAATATTTTACCGATCGTTCATGAAACGGTCTTAAGTATGTGTTTTTACTTGACAATTATCAAATACCCGTTAGAATTTTGTACCAAGGAGGTTTTTATTATGCGTTTATTATGGATAATACCGGTTTTTCTTATTCTTGTTGCTGCTCGTTGCTCGACTGACAGTGATTCATCTCCCACAATTGTCGAACCACCGATTCCGCCCGTTACCCAATCATTATTTCCGTTGCCGTACGGCGGTTCCTGGACATATCAAAAATATGTATACAATAACACGCCCCCGGCACGTTGGGCTTTAGACGGAACGTATAGCAAAACAGCTTCAGTTGCATCACCGGGAACTGAAGACTATTTTTTCCTGATCTATGCGCACGAAGAAGGCGGAGTTCATATCGAAACATCTGCAATAGTGTACCCGTATCTTTGTCCGATAGATGATGTCGTAAAACACTACGGAATCGAATCGACAGGGATTTATGAATATGCCGATGAAAGTATGGGGATTTGGTACTCAAAGAGAAAATTTATTGCTTTTCCGTACGCGCAAGGCACGACATGGATCTATGAAGGTGCAACTTCTGTCACATTCACATGGGGCGCACGAGTTGTGATCCAAACCCTTGATAACGTCAATCCGTACAATTGTTATTCATTTACTCGTTCCGATTTTGCGAATACTATTTTCTTGTTAGCAGAAGGTGTTGGTTTGGTTGGTATGATTGATTTAGCAACCGACGGAACCGGCGAACCGTTGACCGGATACAAGACAAAAATTCTTTTACGAGAACATTCATTCCCGACATCACGATAGTTATAATTCAGGGAATAGGAATCATTCCTATTCCCTGCAGTTTTTCTATCAGCACGAGTATCGTATCATCGTTGAAAGTGCTTCCCATCCGATCGAATTGTAAATATTTTCAATCCATTTCGTATGCTCATGATCATCACTGATCAGCGCATCCTTCACTAAAAATGCCGTAAAATCATTATTCTGAGCACCGACAAATGTATGCAATACGCATCCTGTCGCACTTAATCCGCACAGAAAGAGAGTATTACACCCCTTTGTGCGCAAAAGTTCATTAAGATTTGTTTTATTGAACGCATCCCCATAATTTTTTACCACTCGATTCTCATGTGCTATGGTAATACGTTTCGGGAATTCAAATCCTTCTGTCCCCTTTTTTGGCCCGTACCCGTATTTGATATCTTCGTGATACACTGAAATGATCGGGAAATCATTCTTTTCAAAATATGAGATCAACCCTGCGATGAAATCCATTGCACGGTCCTTATGTGAATCCTGCATCATGTTCAAATACGCATTCTGGATATCAATGACCAACAATGCCGGTTTCATTCGTTGTACGGTGTCAGACATATCATTCTCCTTTTCAAAATATTTTTATTCGCGTGGTAGTATCAACGTAATGCGTCTAATGTTGTTTTTGCCTCAGGGGCCATCGCATGAAAATCCATCAACATCTTACAGCCGTAATCATCACAATCCGCACAAGTCTGGTAATCTTTCGAACTGCCGCACATTCTTATGTTACACATTTCACAATACATAAAATGACGTCCGTTCGACATACATCCGTCACAATTCACATTTTCAGTTTTTATATCCGCATGGAACATCTTCGACCACTTTTCTGCCGTTTCTGCACGTAATGTATCATCATTTTTCTGTGTCGCAATATACGCGGGACAAATCGCACAATCCAAACCGCACATTCCCAACATCTTCTCCATAACATCCTCCTTCTTGAATAATCTTACCGTAAATACGCATCTTCCGGTAATGTTACCGCAAATCTGCATCGCTCGTTGCCGCCGAGCACCGTTTCCAATACCGTCACTTCCAACTCTTTCCCAAAAATAACATCAAACGGAGTTTTTTCAAAACCGCCGGTACAATAACACCACATCGGTGATACATGTATCGAATCGTCCTGTATCGAAGAACGAACGAACGGACAATGACAGGCATGAAATCGTTTATCCCTCACATCTTTTGATACGAGAAATTGTACCGGATTATAAGGAATTTTTGTGATGTACACCCTATTACCTTCTCGAATCCCGGCCTGAATCTCTTGATTTGCTCGTACAAACTCAAGCACGTCAGGCGTGATCTTCTGCTCATACCACAATCTATTCTCATTCATACATGTTTCCATCTCTTCCAACATACTCGTGTGTCGAAAACGAAGATAGCCATCCATCGAACCCAGCGTATAATACATTTCTTTATCACGCTCAAAATGTTCCAAAGGAATTCCGTGGTGATTTCCCGCAAGAATCTTTTTGCATGTATTTTCGGGAACTGATTTTTGCATAGACGATAAGAACGCGGATACAACGGGAGGATACGCTTCATACACAGACCCCAAAGGCGGTTTTTCAAGTGCACGCAATATTTTTTCAGCTTCATCATTTCCCAGAATTATTTTCATACGTGCTTCCATGCTCTCCAAAACACCGATCGTTCCGCACATAGTCACCAAATAGGTTAATCCCGCTTCATGACCGATAAAACGACAATATCGTGCAAGTGCAACAATTCTTTCATATGCATCATATGTGCCGGCAATATAGTGTTGGGAATAATAACGAATATCTTCACGTAAGGGATCAGGAAAGATGAATCCTTTCGCGGCAATTTTTTGGGAAAAATCATCGATCAAGGCAACTGAAAACTGTTGTAATGATTCATCAGCGTTACGCGAAACAAGAAAGGCTCGGAATTCTTTTTCTTGAAGCATACATAACTCCTTTTTTTATAATTGTAGTGTCGATCATTATATCGGTTTCACTCTAAAACGCAATACCGTATTTAATTTTTCAGGAACTGTTTTACGTGCATCCGATAGATATATCTCCCGATGACTTTCATCGACTCGCATGAAATTGTTCTCAACCGCAAAACGCTCCATTTTTTGGAATGATTTCGACTCATCATCATAGGTTCCTACATGTGTCATCTGTATACATTGTCCGTCTTCGATATGGTCAAAATTGACCAGTGGCAACAAGTGATGTGGTTTTCTCTTTTGAGTCCGTTGTATTATTTCTTGCGCAAAGACCTTATCAACGAAAGAGGGTTGTCTGATCATCAAATGAAAAACAAGAGAATTCTTATCGACCGTGCCGGTAAAAATCGTCTTGGCATGGTCTTCGATATCCCATACCCCCTCAAGAGGATACACTGTGTAATCATAATAAGAATCGGGAGAAAAACCGTGTTTGCTACTCATTTTTACCGCATATGATAATGAATATAACACGGCGATATATTCGGCGAAAAAAACACCGTTCGGGTCTCCTTTGCCGCGTATGGTAAAATATGGATACGTCGGTATGTTTATTAATTCAGGAATACGTGCGGGACAATATATATTTTTTTCATTCTTTTTCCATTCATGTTTCATTGTTACCCTCCTGCGCGTTGCAAGAGTATACGGCACAATATATGACATATATATGTCATATTTAAACAATGTACGTTTTTTTTAATCGGACTGTGGCCGTGTGCGTTGAAAAGAAAAACGCACCCGCATCGCATTGAATAATTCGATATAATCAGGTGTTGCGAAATCAGGATATGTCCACGGAAAACCTTCAAATGAGTGACCGCGAAAATGAAGTGTGACCTCGGCGAAAATACCGTCTCGAAGATAAATACGATGATCTCGATCTTTCGTGGTGGGCAATACTACTTTTGCCATATCCAGATATCCTGGATCACAATTAATTGAACGTTTCCCGTGTTGCACAGTACGATTCTCAATATCATTGGCAAATAACTTGATGTCAGCAATAGAATCCGGAGAAATTAACGTCTCAAAAAAGAAAAACGTCTTCTTCAATCCTTCACCCATTTCATGATCGTAATATGTACTTGCTGTAAAGGGAAATCCTTGCACTTCATACCCTATACGACCGTAGCGCTTCTCAAGTTCTTGGCGTAATTCCAAGCTCTCGGAAGACGTGTGTAAGATTCCCCAAAAAAGCATCGCCTCGTGATGTAGGACAGGTAATCCCATAGTATCTCCTCACGTTGCTCATTTCACATAGCCCGTGAAGCGGCATTTGATGTAAAAATACCCGAGCACTTTCTTTTCCAGCTCAAAACATTCATTTCAAGTGGTGCGGGACAAAACCACCGCATGATAAAAAACTGTCACCACTCCCGAGCTTTTCGGGGGAAGGCAGTGGCGGACACAAAATGAGATTGTGCGATCGTCGTGTAGTCCTCATTATAATGCTTTTGCGATCGCAGTCACAACTGCTTCAGGTGCAAGTCCGGCGAGAGCATATACATCATCAGCTGCCCCTGAACGAGCATAATCACGCACCCCGAGCGTTATCAGTTTTCCGCGATAACCACGCTCCATCATATATACCGCCGAAAGCGCTCCGAGTCCGTTGAAAACATTATGATCTTCATACGTCACGACCACAGGATATTGTAAAGCCTTTTCATACACTTCATCACACACCAAAGGCGACGACACATTATAGACAGCAGGATGAATTCCTTTTTCTTTTAACTGTGCGTATGCCTGTAATGCATACGGGACCATGGTACCGCTCGTCACGATCGCCACTGCACTGCCGACACGCAAAATATCAGTTTTACCGTATTCATATGCATATGATTCATCAAAAAAGATCTCACCGCTTTCACGGGTGACCACGGATAGTTTTGCACGCCCCATTGCTACAAACACATTTCCCGGCTCATTCATCATCCAACGGGTCACCCGGTCGGTCTGGTTCGGATCAGCAGGAATGACCAGTTTTGTATGAAACAATGCCCGCATAAGTGCGATATAATTGATACCGTGATGCGTTTTCCCGTCTTCCCCGACGTTGAGCCCTACATGAGTCGCAACGACTTTTAAATGTGTCTTATTGATCTCATTTAAACGTAAATGGTTAAACACTTCATCTGCGGCGAATACGCCGAAATCTGCCCATACCGATACGAAACCATTCTTCGATCCTGCAGCCGCAATTGATGATGTGCTGTTCTCTTGTATACCCGCTTGTATAAAATAATCAGGACAACACGCGGCGAAATCGGATGTCTTTACCGAACCTGCAAGATCACAATCAAACACCAACATCTTACCGACGTTTTTTCTGCCGATATCAGCTAATGCATGACCGAACGAACTTCTATTATCCGTTTTTTTATCAGCGTCATAGACAATGGGTGCCCCGACATCAATTGAAGGAGGCACAATGGTCATTGCGGGATATGACGGATTAGCATAGTCTGCTCTGAGTTTTTTGAAACGCGCAAGTTGATTTTCGCAATTAAGCTCATCCATAGCCTTCACAAATTCAGCTTCTGATAAGGTTTGGCCATGCCACTTTTCATCATTTTCCATAAACGACACGCCTTTACCCATTACCGTTCGTGCAAGGATACACACCGGAGCAGTTGCATCATTCACTGAATAACGGAGTGCTTCATAAATGTCGCTCACCTCATGCCCGTCAATTTCACGCACCACCCAGCCGGTCGCTTCATATTCCGCTTTCAGATCCTGGTACATGACCTCACGAATATCGCCTGATATCTGGAGAGAATTATAATCAACGATAACCGTAAGATTATTCAACTTATACTTACGAGCCAAACGACGAGCTTCCACGATTTGACCCTTTTGGTTCTCACCGTCACCCATGAGTACAAATGTATGCACGCTATCATTATGTTTTTTATGTGCAAGCGCAATACCCACTGCCGATGAGAATCCCTGACCAAGATTTCCGGTGATCCACTCAACCCCGGGCACCTTTATATCGATATGGCCTTCAAACGGTGAGCCGGCCTTACGAAAACCCGCGATCGCATCATCCGATGAGAAAAAACCGCTTCTCCCGAGGATTGCATATACTGCGGGTGAAATATGTCCGTTTGAGACAACAACTCTGTCTCGATCAATGTTATGAGGGTCGTTGGGAGAGATACGTGCAAATTTATACAAAACAGACAATATATCAATTGAAGATAACGATCCGCCCGGATGACCGCTTCCCGAAAGAGTGGTCATCGTAAGAATATCATTGCGACACGCATGTGCGGTAGCTTTGATCTCGGCAATGGTTTCGTTTGATAATTCAGCGCTGAATGGTTTATGTGTCATGATTATACTCCTTGTTTCTTGAGCAAACTGTAACGTAAATTGAAGAGTTTGGCAATGATTTTTTAAATGCAAACAGCACATGTCACAATAAAAAAGGGGACAAATGAATTATTCGGTTACGTTAATATCTTTTCCATAACCATGCAAAAAAAACAACATACAGCACCACAAACACATTCATCGCTACAAAGGCGACACTATGTGCCGATACCTGAAACGGTAAATTTTCGGCACGAAGCACAATCACGGCAAAGGCAAGTAAAAGGATGATAATATTCCCCGAATATGCCATCGCCTTGTTATGAATAAATTCAAACCGTTCATCTGTTGTGTTTGAATTCTTCCTTATAAATACTCTGCTGGCTATCTCGTAAAAAAGATAGGTTGAAAACAATCCGGTATATACTCCGTAAATAAAAGCTTTGTTAATCACCAAAAATTGTGAAATCACAAATATATTGACGACAACAAACGCAAAAGAGAGTCGTGTCCATATCAGTGCCTTCTTCGATTTTGCCATACAATTCAACATTGCGGTTCACCGTCCTTATCAAAGGCAAATACTTCCTCTATTGGTTTTTGAAATGTTTGTGCGATCCTAAACGCCAGATGAATTGACGGATCATAGCGACCTGTCTCCAAAGAAATAATTGTCTGGCGAGATACACATACTTTATTGGCCAATTCTTCTTGGGTAAGTCCGTTTGCTTGGCGAAGCTCACGTATCTTATTATGCATATAACGCCTCCTTTCATTGCTTTTTTTCCTGATTAAGTATACGTGTTGAAATTCATTTCGTCAAGTCGGCTTTACATTTATTCCTATAATTGTAGCTCGCAAGGGAAAATGTCTCGCTAAATCGCAAGCGAAAATGTCCCGA